>NZ_CAUQUN010000051.1:0-2624 GCF_963521425.1 uncultured Granulicatella sp. | reverse complement strand
TAAGCATATGCTTCTTCTGGTGTTCTAATATCTGGCTCAGATACGATCTCAATAAGTGGTGTTCCTTGACGGTTAAGGTCTACTAGTGAATAACCATTTTTGTGAGTTAGTTTACCAGCATCTTCTTCAAGGTGAGCACGTGTAATACCGATACGTTTTGTTTCTCCGTTTACTTCGATATCAATCCATCCGTTTTCCCCGATTGGTTGATCGAATTGAGAGATTTGGTATGCTTTCGGGTTATCTGGATAGAAGTAGTTTTTTCTATCAAATTTTGACTCGCGAGCTACTGTCATGTTAAGAGCCATTGCAGCTTTCATTCCCCATTCTACCGCTCTTTTGTTTACTACTGGAAGTACCCCAGGGTATCCTAAGTCGATTACGTTAGTGTTAGTATTCGGTTCTGCACCAAAGTGAGCTGGAGATGGTGAAAATATTTTTGAATCTGTTTTTAATTCTACATGGACTTCTAGTCCAATTACTGTTTCAAAATGCATCTTGTTTCTCCTATTATAATTCTATTTTTTTATCGTGTAAATTGTAGTGTTGTTCGAAGTTGTACGCTACATCATACAATGTTGATTCTGCGAATGGTTTTGCGATTAATTGCATACCGATTGGACGTTTACCTTTGAATCCACATGGGATACTTAATCCTGGTAGACCAGCCATGTTAACTGGAATAGTCAGTATATCATTTGCGTACATTGTAACTGGGTCTCCGATTTCTTCTCCGATATTGAATGCAACTGTTGGAGCTGTTGGTCCGATGATTACATCGTATTCTTTGAATACTCTATCGAAATCTTCTTTGATTAAAGTACGAACCTGTTGCGCTTTTTTGTAGTATGCATCGTAATATCCTGAAGATAATACGTATGTTCCTAACATAATACGACGTTTAACCTCAGCACCAAATCCTTCTCCACGAGTCTTTTTGTAAATTTCTTCTAAGTTAGTTGCATTTGGACTTCTGTATCCGTAGCGAATCCCGTCAAAACGTGAAAGGTTTGAACTTGCTTCAGCTGATGCAATAATGTAGTATGTTGAGATAGCATAGTCAGTATTTGGAAGACTTACTTCTTCTACTATTGCTCCTTGGCTTTCTAGGTATTTTACACCATCAAGAACTGCTTTTTTAACATCTTCATCAATTCCTGCACCGAAGTATTCTTTCGGAAGGGCAATTTTTTTACCTTTAATATCTCCAGTAATAATTTTGCTGAATTCTGGTACTTCTACCGGTGCACTCGTCATATCATGAGCATCTAATCCAGAGATAATTTCTAGTACACGTGCATTGTCTTTTACCGTACGTGTCATTGGCCCGATTTGGTCAAGAGATGATGCAAAGGCAACAAGACCAAAACGTGATACACGTCCGTACGTTGGTTTAAGTCCAACAACACCACAGTATGATGCTGGTTGACGTACTGATCCACCAGTATCACTTCCTAGTGTAAAGCTAACTTGCCCTGCTGCTATAGCTGTCGCACTACCACCACTTGATCCTCCAGGTACTGCATCTAAGTCATGCGGGTTACGAGTAAGTTTGTAATAAGAGTTTTCTGTAGATCCTCCCATCGCGAACTCGTCCATGTTTAGTTTCCCCATAAGGATTGGATTTTCCGCATTAAGTTTATTCATTACTGTCGCATCGTAAATTGGATTAAATCCTTCCAAAATTTTTGATGCACATGTTGTTTGGATATCTTTTGTTACGATATTATCTTTGATTCCCATAGGAATACCGAATAATTTTCCAGTTGCTTCTCCACTTTCTTGGAGTTTATCCATAGCTTCTGCTTGCTTAAGTGCAATTTCTTCTGTAACTGTAATAAAAGATCCAACTTTTTCTTCAGTTGCTTTAATTCTGTCTAATGATTCTTTTACTAAATCACTTGGTTTAATTTCTTTATTTTTCAGTTTAAGTTCTAAACTTTCTATTGATTCATGTATTAAACTCATCAAATTATCTCCTTATTATTAATCTATGATAGTAGGTACTTTGAATTGACCTGCTTCTGTTTCGTGAGCATTTTTAAGAACTTCTTCTCTATCCATTCCTGGTTCTGCAACATCCTCACGGAAAACATTCACTAAGTCTAAAACGTGATATGTTGGTTTTACATTATCAGTTGGTGCACTGTTTACTTCGTTGAATAAATCTACAACTTTTTCTAATTTTTCAATGTATCCTGCAACTTCCTCTTCTTTGATTTCTAATCTTGAAAGATGTGCAATATGATTTACTTGTTCTCTTGTAATTGTTGACATATGTTCCTCCAATTTTGTATTGTTTTTCATTTACTTTATTTTAGCATAAAATCTATTATTAATTAGGTAATGCTATCAAGATTTTTTCCATTTATATAAATTAAAAAGTCCCACATAGTTAATTAAAACTACATGGGACGATTGCTAATTTCGTGGTGCCACCCTAATTCATATCAGAATACTGATACCTCAATAAAGTATATTTTATTTTATAAAAAGTGTTGCTTATTTCAATCATTTATATTTAATCTTTCAGCCTACGGATTAAACTCTCTTCTATATAGAAACATGAAATAAAAGTCTTTTTACTAAATTTGTTACGGTTATCTTATAATAATATACTATAC
>NZ_CAUQUN010000050.1:0-2648 GCF_963521425.1 uncultured Granulicatella sp. | reverse complement strand
TTATCAGAAGCGTTCCAAGGTATCTCTAACAAATTATTACCAGGTTCTATGCCAGCCGTTGACTGTGCTGCTGTATATGGATTTGGTTCACCAAACGCAGTAACAGTTGGTTTCTTATTCGGGGTTTTAGGACAAGTAGTTGCAATCTTAGGATTAATCGTGTTCAAATCTCCAGTATTAATTATTACAGGTTTCGTACCAGTATTCTTCGATAACGCTACATTTGCAGTATATGCTAACCACAAAGGTGGTTTACGTGCTGCTTCAATCTTGTCATTCTTATCTGGTTTAATCCAAGTTTTAGGTGGAGCAATCGCAGCTGGAGCATTTGGATTAGCAGCATTTGGTGGATGGCATGGTAACTTCGACTGGGATACAGTTTGGGTAGGATTCGGATTCTTAATGCAACACTTCCAATACATTGGATTAGGTATCGTATTAGTTATTCTTTTAGCAATCCCTCAATTACAATACAGCCGTAACAAAGAACATTATTTCTTAATCGCTGAAGATTACGAAACATATTTAGAAAATAAACAAGCTTAATCTATTTTAAGTGTAAAAATTTTATAGTAAAATAGGTAACGGGTAAGAGTGACTTACCCGTTATCAAATTCTAAAGGAGAGATATCAATGAAAGTATTAGCAGCATGTGGAAGTGGAATGGGATCAAGCCAAATTATCAAAATGAAATTAACAAATGTATTCCGTAAATTAAATATTCCATTGGAAGTACATCACTGTGCAGTTTCAGAAGCAAAATCATCAGCTAAAAGCTATGACATGGTAGTTGTTTCTTCAGCATTATTAGAAGTTTTTGACGGAGTAGATTTACCAAATACTAAAATCGTTGGTTTACAAAACTTATTATCAGAAAAAGAAATGACTGAAAAAATTTCAGCAGCTTTAGAGCTTTAATTCATAAGGAGTTTTTTTATCATGGCATATGAAGCGTTAAAACAACGTGTTCTTGAAGCTAACTTATTATTACCAAAACATAATTTAGTATTATTTACTTGGGGTAATGTTTCAGAATACGACCGTGAAGCTGGCGTTATCGCTATTAAACCTTCAGGGGTAGATTATGATGTAATGAAAGCAGAAGATATTGTTATTGTAGATATCGATGGAAATAAAATTGATGGAGCTTTAAAACCATCTTCTGACTTAGATACACACTTAGAAATTTATCGTAATTTCCCAGATGTGAAAGGGGTAGTTCATACTCACTCAACTTGGGCAACTACAATGGCTCAAAACGGCCAAGAAATTCCTGCATTCGGTACAACTCAAGGGGACTATTTCTACGGAACAATCCCATGTACTCGTGCGATGACTGATGCAGAAATTAAAGGTGCTTATGAGTTAGAAACTGGTAAAGTGATCGTTGAAACATTTAAAGATAAAGATCCTAATGCAATTCCTGGTGTATTAGTATTTAACCACGGACCATTTGCTTGGGGGAAAGATGCTTTTGATGCCGTTCACAACATTACTGTTTTAGAACAAGTCGCTAATATGGCTTGGCATAACTTAGTATTAAATCCAAACTTGCAACCAATGTCTCAAACAATTTTAGACAAGCACTATTTACGTAAACATGGTGCGAATGCATACTATGGACAAGGGTAGGAGTTAAGCATGTACGAATTAGGACTATATGAAAAATCAATGCCAAACACATTATCATTCAAAGAGAAGTTAGAAACGGTTAAAGCTACTGGATTCGATTTCTTAGAAATGAGTGTGGATGAAACTGATGAAAAATTAGCTCGTTTAGAGTGGACGAAAGAAGAACGTCTTGAACTTGTTAAAACAATGTACGAAACTGGCGTTTCAATTCGTTCAATGTGTTTAAGTGGACACCGTAAATATCCATTTGGATCACATGACGCATCTGTACGTGAACGTAGTATGGAAATTATGGAAAAAGCCATTGAATTAGCAGATGACCTAGGAATTCGTGTCATTCAGTTAGCTGGTTATGATGTATACTATGAAGAAGGCGATGCAGATACATTAGAATTCTTTATTGATAACTTGAAAAAAGCTACTTTATTAGCAGCTCAAAAAGGAATCGTTTTAGGATTTGAAACAATGGAAACTCCATTTATGAATACAGTAGAAAAATCAATGCGTTTTGTAAACTTAGTAGATTCACCTTATTTACAAGTTTATCCAGATTCAGGAAACTTAAAAAATGCTTCTTTAGAACCTGGTGCGAAAAATGTTTATGAAGATATCGAATTAGGGAAAGGCCATATTGTGGCTGCTCACTTAAAAGAAACAATTCCTGGACATTATCGTGAAATTCCTTTTGGAACTGGACAAATTGATTTCAAGAAAATGGTGGACACTTTCTTATCTATTGGTGTTCGTCGTTTCACTGGTGAATTCTGGTATGTTGGACAAGAAAACTGGTTAGAAGATATTCATTTCGCTAACAAATTCTTACGTTCATATTTCCCAGAAAAATAATTAAAGAAATTTATGACAACATCCTTAGTAATCTAAGGATGTTTTTTTGCGTATGGATTCAGAATACATTGAAAATACTGTGGATATAGTAGCAAGGTCGCCAGCAGCCAGCTAAAGCTGTCTCATGGCTAAACTTTGAGCCTAGGTCTCAAAGTTTCCCTGCAATAAAA
>NZ_CAUQUN010000049.1:0-3192 GCF_963521425.1 uncultured Granulicatella sp. | reverse complement strand
CCTTCCGGACCTGACTCGATTCATATGTTCGCTATTGCCATATGGCCTAACGGCAGATATTATTATACTCTATTTCTTTATATTTTGCAATAGTTCAAAAAGATTTTGTTTTTACCTGTCAAGCGTAAGTGGAAATGCCCCAATGAAACACAAGTAAAAATGTCTTCAATCATATAAACAGCCATTCTATAACCATTCACGATACTTCTTAATATACACCTTTTTAACAATTGTTACTAATAACATATAGCTTACTGTAATGAGAATTAAAGCTAAGAAATACATTCCATTTAAAGTAGCAAGTTTTAACGAAGCTGCTAACGGTGTATACGGTAATACTGTCACAATAAATAAGGCAAATAGTGATGTCACTAATAGTGAAAAAGCTGGTTTAGATTGAATAAATGGTAATTTAGGAGAACGAAGCATATAAATTACCATTGTTTGAGTCCACATAGATTGAATAAACCAACCTGTTTGGAAGACCATTAAGAAGAATGCTGGATTTGTTGACTCAGAATAACTACTTCCTGTAATCATTGGTGCAATTCCAAAAAACATTACTGCAAATGTAATAATATCAAAAATAGAACTAGTTGGCCCTAGCCATGACATAAATCTTGTAATCGATTTAGCTGTCCATGCACGTGGTTCTTTTAAGAAATCATCATCTACATTATCAAATGGCAACGCTACACAACTCAAGTCATAAATTAAGTTAAGTACAATTAAATGTACAGGAGCCATTGGTAAAAATGGTAAAAATACACTTGCAAATAATAGTGAGAAAATATTTCCAAAATTAGATGAAACTGTCATTTTGATATATTTCGTCATATTCGCATATACTTTACGTCCTTCAATCAGTCCTTTTTCTAGCACTAATAAGTCTTTATCTAAAAGAATGACATCCGCTACTTCTTTAGCAATATCTACTGCTGTATCTACTGAAATTCCTACATCTGAAACTTTTAAAGATGGTGCATCATTAATGCCATCTCCCATGTATCCTACCTTATGCCCATTCGCTTTTAATAATCGAATAATCCGAGCTTTTTGTTCTGGAGAAAGTTTTGCAAAAATCGTTGTCTTTTCAGCTTCAACAGCTAAAGTTGCATCATCCATCTCTTCTATATCTGTTCCTAATAAAATATAATCAACAGGTAATCCCACTCGTTCACATACCGTTTGTGTTACTTTTTCGTTATCCCCCGTTAAAATTTTTGTCATAACTCCATGTTCTTTTAATGCTTGAATCGCTGGTGCTGCAGAAGGTTTTGGTGGATCTAAGAATGCTAAATATCCCATTAAAATCATGTTTGCTTCATCTTCTACCTCAAATCGATGTGAAGCATCATCATATTGTTTTCGACTAACTCCTAATACACGAAGTCCTTGTTCATTTAATTTAGAAACAGCTTCTAAAATATTTTGACGAATCTCTTCTGTTATTGGATGAATTTCTTTTCCATCTTGTACATAAGAAGAAATACTGAGCATTTCTTCAAGGGCGCCTTTTGTTACTAATAATGCTCCCTCTTGCATTTCTTCTTTAACAATCACACTCATACGACGACGTTCAAAATCAAATGGTAATTCATCAATTTTTTGATAACGAGTTGAAAGGTCTCGTAAATCTTCATGCTCTATCGCTTCTTTTTCTGTACGTGTAATAATGGCACGGTCTAATAAATTTTTAAGTCCTGTTTGGAAATAACTATTTAAATAACCAATTTTCAAAACTCCTAAGTCAAGATTTGCATGAATATCTAGTGGATATTCTAAAATAATTTCATCTTGAGTTAATGTTCCTGTTTTATCGGTACAAAGAATATCAATAGCACCTAAATCTTGAATCGCATTTAATTTTTTAATGACTACCTTTTCTTTCGCCATAATAACTGCACCTTTAGCAAGACTTGCTGTAATAATCATTGGCAACATTTCAGGGGTCAATCCAACCGCAACACTTAGTGCAAATACTCCGGCTTCTAACCAGTCACTATCGGTTAAGCCATTAATCACAAATACAACTGGAACAAGCACTAACATTAATCGAATTAGTAACCATGAGATTGTATTCATTTCTTTTTCAAAACTTGTTGGCTCATCAAAAGTATTTAATGTCTTTTCAATACGACCAATCATCGTATCATTTCCTGTCACTAAAATAACCGCTAGTGCACTACCGCTCACAACATTCGAACCCATAAATACGAAACGTTCGCTTTCTAATACAGGTTTTTGAGTCTCTTCTTCTGACGGAATCCACATTGCTTTTTTCTCAATGGATTCACTTTCACCCGTTAAACTAGATTGTTGAATAAAGAAGTCTCTTGTTTCAAGTAATAAAGCATCTGCAGGCAACATATCCCCAGCACTTAATTTAATAATATCTCCTACTACTAATTCTTCAATAGGAATTTCTTGCTGAACTTTATCACGAATTACAGTAGCCGTATTTACAATTAAACTAGATAAATTACTTGCTGCTTTGTCACTTTTTAGTTCTTGGACAAATCGAATACCTCCTGAAATTAAGACTAAAACAACAATAATGATGGATGTTGTCGGATCTTCTTCACCAGGTTTAGCTAAAATCACATTCGTCATTAACGAAATAACGGCAATGACTAATAAAATAACTGTAAATGGATTAATAATCGATTCATAAATTTTCTTCCAAAGTGGCACTTCTTTTGCTTTTGTTAATTTATTTTCTCCATAAATTTCACGAAGTGTTTCCACTTGTTCTTTTCGAATTCCAGTAATAGATGTTTCTAAAGAATCTAGAACATCTACTACTGAATTTGTCATTGCAAAATCAAATCTTTCTTTTGCTGTTTTCATTTCACTTCACCTCTTTTGTTAAGTTAGATGAAGCAATGGTGATTATCATGCAATCGCCTTTGTTCATCTGCTAAATTCTGTTTACTATCCGGTTCCTGCATTTCTAATCACCCCTTTTAAAAAATTTTGGCAAATGAAAAAACATCTTATTACGTGCTTAGACGTGACAAGATGCCTTAAAATACAATCTTATTATTTTCCCGTCCAAGCTTTAACATCATGGAGCAATGAAATGACATTAGTTTCTGCCTTCACGACAGGAACTGCTAACCAACGAATAGTGTCTCCACTACTTTGCGGTAGCCATCCGTATCTCCATGGTAGTCTCACCTACCGATTTAC
>NZ_CAUQUN010000048.1:0-3505 GCF_963521425.1 uncultured Granulicatella sp. | reverse complement strand
GATTGAAAACCGTGAGACGACTTTATACAATATACTAGGTCAGGATGAAGATTATTTTAAAAATCTAATTACTAAAAAACAAGGTTATTTACATCTTTACGAAAAAGAAGCTCGTGAAAATAGAAAAATTGGTCATATTAACTTTTATGGTGATGTACATTTAGGAGGATACGATGAGTAATAAAAGAATTTTTATAAAAAAACGTCAAGGATATAATAAGGAAGAATTACAGCTGAAAGATGCACTTAATCTAGAATACAATCTAGGTTTAGGAAACGTACAGGTGTATGTTATTTATGATATTTATAATATTGATGAAGAAACTTATAAACTAGCTAAAACTTCGGTATTTTCTGAAGTCGTTGTTGATGAGGTTTTTGAAAGTATTAATCTAGAAGATGGGAAATATTTCGCTTACGAAGTGCTTCCTGCTCAATACGATCAAAGAGCTGATAGTGCGACTCAGTGTATAAAGTTGCTTAATACAAAAAGTGAAGCAACTGTTAGAAGTGGTAAGCTAGTTATTTTTGATAAAAAATTAAATTCAGATGAACTAAAATTAGTTGAAAATTATTTAGTAAATCCTATCGAAGCAAGAGTTAAAGATTTATCAGTATTAGAATTTTCACTAAATTCTGAACCTAAACCTCTTAAAAAACTGGATGGATTTTTAGAATATTCTCACTTGCAGTTAGAAACTGTAAAAAAAGAATTTTCTTTAGCAATGAATATAGAAGATTTAGAATTTATTCAAAGTTATTTTAAAACAGAAGGACGTGCTCCTACGGAAACTGAAATTTATGTTCTTGATTGTTATTGGAGTGATCACTGCCGTCATACAACATTTGAAACAGTTCTTGATGAAATTAATATTGAATCTGAACTTTTCAAAAAGGAAATGCAAGATGCTTTTGATTACTATCTAAAAGTTCGTGGAGAGCTTAATCGTGAAGATAAGCCATTAACACTTATGGATATGGCAAGTATTATTGGTAAATATCATGTTGGTATATTAAATGATGAAAATATCGAAGTAAGTGAAGAAATTAATGCATGTTCATTCTTTACAACTATTCAAAATAAAGGTAAAGAAGAACGTTGGTTAATTCAGTTTAAAAACGAAACACATAATCACCCAAGTGAAATTGAACCATTTGGTGGAGCAAGTACTTGTATAGGAGGAGCTATTCGAGATCCACTATCAGGACGTAGTTATGTATATCAAGCTATGCGTATCTCTGGAAGTGGAAATATTCTCCAAAAACGTGAAGATACTTTAGCACATAAACTTCCACAGGTAGAGATAGCAAAAGGAACAGCGCACGGTAACTCATCGTATGGGAATCAAATCGGTCTAGCAACAACGTTTGTTCGTGAGATTTATGATGATAGTTATGTTGCCAAACATATGGAAGTCGGAGCTGTTGTAGGAGCTGTAAAAGAAGGAGATTATAAACGTGAAACTTTAGTCGCTGGAGATATTGTTGTGATGATTGGTGGTCGTACTGGTCGTGATGGTATCCAGGGGGCTAGTGGTTCAAGTGTTGAGCATACTAACGATTCTTTAGAAACTATGTCAAGTCAAGTACAGAAAGGTAATGCTCCTGAAGAAAGAAAATTACAAAGGTTGTTTAGAAAACCAGAAGTTACTAGACTTATTAAAAAATGTAATGACTTTGGTGCTGGCGGAGTTTGTGTTTCTATCGGAGAGTTATCAGACGGTATTGAAATTCACCTTGATAAAGTTCTAACAAAATATAAAGGACTTAATGCAACGGAACTTGCTACTAGTGAATCGCAAGAGAGAATGTCTGTTGCGATTGACAAAAAAGATTATGATGCATTTGTTCGTGAATGTGAAAAAGAAAATATTGAGTATGCACATGTTGCGACTGTAACAGACCGTCGCCGCTTAGAAATGTACTACAATGATGAAAAAGTAGTAGATATGAGTGCAGATTTCTTAGAAACAAGTGGGGTAAGACAACATACTAAAGCAACATTAGTAGATAATAAAGCTGAAAATCCATTTACAGATAAAGAATTTTCTAGAGAAGCTGTGTTAAAAGAACTTGGAGAATTAAATGTAACTTGCCAAAAAGGATTAGCTTCAAAATTCGACTCTTCAATTGGAGCTTCAACAGTTCTTATGCCATTTGCAGGTCGCCATAAACTTACACCTGTTCAAGCAAGTGTTCAAGCATTACCAACATTGCACTCAACAAGCGATACGGCAACGATCCTTACATATGGATTTATTCCGAAAATTTCATACTATTCACCATTTTTATCTTCTATCTACGCAGTGTTAGAATCAGTAGCTAAAGTTTATGCAGTCGGTGGTACACGAGAAAATCTTTACTTCTCATTCCAAGAGTATTTCGAAAAACTTGGTAAAGATAGTTCTAAATGGGGTAAAGTTACTCAAAGTTTATTAGGAAGTATTTATGCTCAACGTGAAATTGGTCGCCCAAGTATTGGCGGAAAAGATAGTATGTCAGGAACGTTCAATGATCTTAATGTTGTAGAAACACTAATTTCATTTGCCTGCGTGCCTGTAAAAATAAATGATGTTATAACTCCAGATTTAAAAGAAGTTGGAAACAAACTTTACTATGTGCCAGTAGTAAAAGATGAAAAAGGATATCCAGATATTGCAGCCACTTTAGAAAATTATGAACTTGTTCATAAATATATTAAAGAAGGTAAAGTAGTTTCAGCATATGTTCAAGAAGAAGGTAGCTTAGCCGCTTCTCTAGTAAAAATGTCATTAGGTAACGATTTAGGATTTGAAGTAGAAAAAGAAAATGTTTTAAACTTTGATCCAGCATCATTAGTAGTGGAAGCAAAAGAAAAATTACCATTTGAATGTATTGGTAAAGTAAGCAGTAGAATTATAATAAACAATGAATTATTTACACATAATGATATATATGAAGCTTATACAGCTACTCTAAATGATATTTATCCGATGTATCAAAACGAAGATAAAGGAACTGTAGAAAATCTTCACACAGAAAATAAAGGACGAAAATATTATCCAGAATATGTAGAGAATGTAAAAGTAGTTATACCTGTCTTCCCTGGTACGAACTGTGAGTATGATAGTGAGAAAGCATTTATTGAAGCAGGAGCAACTCCTACGACAGTAGTAATCAGAAATACTCGAGAAAATGATATTGATGAATCTATTGACGAATTTGTAAGTGCAATAGAAAAATCACATATTATCATGTTCCCAGGTGGATTTTCTAGTGGAGATGAACCAGACGGAAGTGCTAAGTATATTGTTAACTTCTTAAAAAATGAAAAGGTAAAAAATGCTATTCACAAACATTTAGCTGAGAAAAAACTTATATTAGGAATCTGTAATGGATTCCAAGCATTGCTTAAATCAGGATTACTTCCTTATGGAGAAGTTCGTGAATTAAATGAAGATGATTTGACATTATACAGAAATGATAGTTATGAACATATTTCAACAACAGCATTTACTCGTGTAGC
>NZ_CAUQUN010000047.1:0-3560 GCF_963521425.1 uncultured Granulicatella sp. | reverse complement strand
TACGAGTTGCTATATGGACGGTTATAATCCCATAATATAGCTAACAAGCCTACTAGAGCTACTAACATTGTGGCAACTCCTGGTTTTCCAACCATTTGATGACCTTTCACTAAGACAACTAAAAAAATCACCATTAAGACTACTCGTATCCATATTCTAACTTTTGGATTCATCACATATGCTCCCATCTAATTTCACTTGGATTCATGATGACTGTTTCATGATTTCCATTGCCATCAAAAACTTCTGTTTCTTGTGTTTCATTTGTGTTATTAACAATTGCATATAAGCCTTTTTCAGGATATGCATGTACTTCAACAGATAAATTAGAAGAATACCATTTTTTGAATTCTTGTTCTTTAGCGGCTGCATAATATAATGCACGAAGTAATAATCTTGTATTTTCTGGGCTATAAGGTAGACCTGCAAGATATACTCCACGTCCTTTTCCATAAGGATTAGCTGCTAAATGAATTTCTCCAAATTCTTTTCCTTCAGCATTTGCTGGCATTACAATACCTTCTACTTCTTGAGAAACTTTTGGATTACTGAATTCTAATACTTCTGTATGTTCAGTTAGTCCATAGACATTCTTCATTCCTTCTCCGAAATCGATTTTGCGTTTATCTTTAATATCTTCTGTAATGAAGTGAGTGTCTAATTCTTTTGTAAAGTATTTATCAGTAGATAAGCTATATCCCATTTCACGTTCTACTCCTAGAACATCTGCTAATTGGAAATATCTACCTTGATGATGAACAGCTGTTGGTTCTCCTACTCCAACAAACCCTCCACCATTGTATACAAATTTACGAATTTTAGTTAGCAGTTCTGGATTTTTCCAAACCTCCCCACCACTAAATGCAGTTCCTGCATCACCAGCATTAATAATTACATCCACGTCTTTTAAGATATCTGTCGTTAAAACATCTTCAAAGCTAATGAATTGAACATCAACACTAGCACCACTTAAGGCTTCCATAATTCCTAAATAAGAATAAATTTGTTTATATGGTAATTCATGTGCCACCATATGAGATTGCCAAGTACGTAATTTACCCCAAGCATTTAGAATAGCAACTTTTAAACCAACATATGGTTTTGTATGTTTTACAACATCGTAAATCTCTCTAAATTCATCCGTTACTTGTTCAATATAGTCAACAAATTTAGGGAATTGATAAGCTAAACTCAAGTAACCGCCATATCCAATACGATCGACTGGATTTCTCATAATTGCACGTCTTGCTGATAACCAGTTTTTATTCGCTTCGATTGTTGGATCATTTCCTTCTCTAAATACATCTGGGAAGAAGTATGGTAAGAATCTTCCTTCAGTGTATTTTACATGAGGAATATCAGAAATCATACGTAAAGTTGCTCCGCCCCCTACGGACCCAACTACTGCGTCTAAGCCAATTTCTTTGAAATATTTTCCATAAGGCTCTGTTCCAATCCAGTTATCCCCTAAAAACATCATTGCTTCTTTTCCTGCATCATGTGCAAGATCCACTAATTTTTTCGCTTCTGTTGCAACAAATTTTTGAATAAAGTCGATATAATCTAAGTAAGCTTTACTTGGTGTTCTGAATGTAGAATTATAATATCCTTCATCCACAATATCTTCCGCTCTTAAACGATAGCCTTTCTCTTTTGCAAATGCTTCTAAAGCTGCTACAGAAACGCTAGCTCCATATCCAAACCAATCTACAAACTTTTCTTTTCCTAATTGATTGAAAATCAATGTGAAGTGATAGAAGAAAGTTGTAAAACGAACAACATCTGTATCCGGATTTTCTTTTAACCAATTTTTTAAATAAGTTTGCATATATTCATTAGATGCCGGTTGACGGACATCAAAAGGAATATCGTGTGGAACATTTCCCCAATTATTTGTAATATGATTATACATTTGAGTTGGATCCCAAATAGCATATACTAAAAATGATACTGTATATTCATGAAAAGCTTCTGCTCCATAAACTGTAACAATATTTCTTTCTTTATCTAATACCCAATTTTCTACACTAACCACTTTCCCCGTTGTACGGTCAATGACTTCCCAATATAATTTTTCATCATGAACGTAATCTGGTTGAACTTGATCTGTAAAATATCCATCCATGAATGGAATTTCTAATTCACTTGAAGTTGCTAGATGGAATTTAGACATCACATAAATTTGTTGGCATTCTTCCATATGCTTTTCAGCAAATTCATTATGATTTCTTGCAACAAAATATGTTGTATAAATTTTTGCATCTAATTGTTTTGTTGCTTCATCTAATTTAGTACCATCACTATCTCGAATGGCATCTGCTCCCCAACGTTCAATCAATTCTTTTGTTTCTTTCAAAAAATTAGCTTGACTTGGTAATGTTAAACGTCCCTTCGTTTTGCTCATGGTGTTTCTCCTCTCCTACTCTTTAGAACCACCTAAGGTCATTCCTTGTGTTAATTTATTTTGAACAAGAATATATAGAATCAATGTTGGTAACATTACTAATACCATCCCTGCGTACATTTGACCATATTGCGCTGCACCACGTTGTGCTTGTAATAAATTTTTCAACCCTACTGGCAATGTTTGATTTTTACCAGGCATTAATGTTAATGCAATAATATATTCATTCCAAAATGATAAGAAGTTAAATAAAATTACTGTAATAATACTTGGTCTAGCCATTGGAGTCATAACTTTGAACATTGTTGTGAAATATCCTGCACCATCAATAGCTGCTGCTTCTTCAAATGTTGTCGGTAAAGTTTTGAAGAAGTTTGATAATAAGTAAATCGTAAATGGTAATGATGTAGCAGCATAAACTACTGCAAGTACAAAAATATTATTTAAGAAGAAGCCATTTGCGATTCCAAATGATTTTAATCCTTTATCCCAATCTAGTAGCATTAAAAAGATTGGAACAACAATATAGTTTACGTTAATGAATAATCCACCTTTTAGAAGTGTATTAATGAGTTTGCTTCCAGGGAATTTAAATCTTGCTAATACATAAGCAGCTGGAATCGCAACAGCTACTAAAATGATTAATGCTAATGCTGTTACAATAACAGAATTTAACATATAATCTCCCATTTTTGCACTTGTCCAGGCATCAATAAAGTTTTGGAAATAAAATCCTTTTGGAGCAGTCCATGGACTACCATAGAATTCACTATTTTGCTTAATGGATGCGACAAATACCCAACCAACTGGCACAATAATGGAAATGGCTAATGTAATTAACGCTACATAAATAAATGCTTTATATAAGCGTTCAAATGAACGAGTTTGCATTTTCATAATATGCCTCCTAATATTCTAGAATGTCACGTTTTGTAATGTGACTAACGATACCTGATAATCCAAATGAGAAGATAAATACTACTACCCCAATTGCCATACCATAACCAAATGAAGAGTTTGTATAAGCTTGAGTAAACATGTAGCTTAAGAATACTTCTGTTGAACCATCTGGACCACCATTTGTTAAAATTTGTACTAATAAGAAACTTAAGTTAATCGTACTAATAATGAAGAATGTTAATGTTGTACGAATACT
>NZ_CAUQUN010000046.1:0-3844 GCF_963521425.1 uncultured Granulicatella sp. | reverse complement strand
CGTAATCGCTTCAAATGCGAACGTTCGTTAACAGTGTTTATAATTTACCATAGCTGGAATTGTTTTTCAAGTATTTTTTACAACTTTTTTTATATTTTTACGAAAAAAGTGTTTTGAAGCATTCACTTCAAAACACTCTCTCACTCACACTACCTTGAGTTATTGTTTACGATAGGTTAGTTGACAATAACGTTCATACCATAAGTCAACATACTCTGGTGAAAACGGACCTTTTTTATTATTAATCCAATCGACTAGAATCTCAACATTCGCCTTCAAAATTTGATCAATTTCTTTTGAATAATGCATTTGTCGGCGGTGTTGTTCATATTCGTCGACATCTAATAGTCTCTTTTCACCATCCGGGAATATTTTAATATCTAAATCATAATCAATGTATTTTAACGCTTCTTTATCTAATACATATGGAGAAGCTAGATTACAATAGTAGGATATTCCTTTTTGACGAATCATGGTTACTACATTAAACCAGTAATGCTTATGATAATATAATAATGCTGGTTCTCTTGTTAGCCAACGTCTTCCATCCGCTTCTGTTACTAAAGTATGATCATTACAAGCGATAATTGCTTGGTCACTTGTTTTTAGCACCATACTGTCTCTCCACGTACGATGAAGACTACCATCATGTTTATAACTCTTGACAGTGATGAATTCTCCTTCTCTTGGATTTTGCATCACGAGTCCAACCTTCTATATCGATTTTAGAAAAGCTCCCTTTTCTTTACATTCATTCTCGATTGTAGTATAGCACATTTCATCGCGTGTGTGAATATCTACTATTTATTATTATTTTCTTGTTGTGATACATGCTCCCATAATTTTGTTTGCACTTTCGAAAAGGGCATTTTATAAAACTCTTCTGATTCTACCCATCTTAACTCTCTATCACTTAAACCCTCTATTTCACCATTTGATTGGACTTTGTATTTTGTCATTTCAATTTCCCATTTTTGGTGACTAAAAATATGTTTAACTTCCCCCTTCAATTTTTTTCCTTTTTGAATCTTTAGTTGATAAATCGATTCAAATTGAGTTTCTAACGGGATATTTTTATTTGGATACTCTTCTACTTCTTCTGCTATTTCATCTAATAAACTCAATTGTTTTCTTGTTGGTGTATAATCTCTTATTAATGGAAAATGCCAAAATCCACTTAGCAAATCTGCATACGTATTTTTTTCTAATAAATACTGTCCCTTTTCATTTTGTACTACAAATGCTTGCCACTTCATTGGAACTGGCTTTTTCTTAGGAATCTTTACTGGATATAAATGCATTGTTCCATTTAAATAAGCTGCACTAAATTCTTTCACCGGACTATCCTCAGGATGCGGTGTTACTGGAGACTCAATATCTGACCCTAAATCCATTAATGCTTGGTTAAAATCTCCTGGACGTTCTTTTGAAATAATTTTTTCCGCAACTGCTTGAAACACTTTTCTATTAGATGGATTACCAATATCTAATCCTATTTCAAATAGGCGGCTAATCACTCGCATTAAATTTCCATCTACTGCTGGTTCTGGTAAATTAAACGCAATACTAGCAATCGCACCTGCTGTATACGGTCCAATTCCTTTTAATGTTTGAATTTCTTCCATAGTATTTGGGAATATGCCACTATATTCTTCCATAATTTGCTTGGCAGCTTTTTGCATATTTCTTACTCTTGAATAATACCCTAATCCTTCCCAAACTTTTAACAATTCTTCTTCTTTTGCATTTGCTAAAGATTCAATTGTTGGGAAAGTTTCTAAAAAACGATAATAGTACGGAATTACCGTATCGACTCTTGTTTGTTGAAGCATTATTTCACTTACCCATATATGATACGGATTATTCGCATGTCTCCATGGTAAATCTCTTTTTTCTTTGTCATACCATGCTAGTAATTTTTCTTGAAATGAAGCAATTTTCTCTTCAGACCATATTTTAATTCCATATTTTTCTAAATCCATTCTTCACTCTCCCATTTCAATTTTTCAATCGCTTCATCAATTGCAGAACTGCTGAACCCTTTTTGATATAACTTTCCTTTTAATTGATACCATACTTGCGAATCATCCGTAGCATATTTAGAAAGTAAAGTTCTTAAAATTCTCTCACCTTGTTTCATCACTAACTCTTCTTCATTTTCTTTTTGCTTTTCAAATGTTAATGACGAAATTACCGATTGAACGATATCCAAATCATATCCTCTTTGCATTAAAAATCCATACACCTTTTGTTTCACCGTTTTAACAGGTGCATTTCCTTGTCGATCAACATATTTTTGTGCAATTTCAATCGCCTGTTCTAATTGTACTGCCTCATCAAATTCAGCTAATGCCTTTTGAATAATAGAATCATTGACACCTTTTTTCTTCAATTCAAAGACTACAGCTTTTGGCCCCTTTTTCTGTAATGCAAAATTTTCTCGTACATAACTTTCTGCATAAAACTGATCATTGACAAATCCATGATCCATTAATTGTTGTAGAACTTGGTTAATCACTTCATCGGACACTTCTAACTTTTCAAGCTTCTCATATACTTCTTTTGCTGTTCTCAGTTTAAAATTTAAAAAATGCAACGCTTTTTGATAGGCATTTTGATACTGTGTTTCCTGTTCAATTTCACGGATTGTATCTTGCGTTAATTCGGTTCCTTTTGTTAATCCGAACTTTAATAAAGTATCCTCATCTACTCCAAAGGCAAATTCATTATTAAGATAAATATTAAAACGATTTTGTTTTTTCTTCTGTACTTCAATTTTAGTAATTTGCATGATATCCCCCGCTTTCTATTTCCCAATCTATTGTATCAAAATTTCATCAATTTCGATATGAATACCTACTATTTTCTATACCAAAGGCAAAAAGCCCAAAATTAACGATACGCTAATTTTGAGCTTAATTTGAATCATTTATTCAATTACTGATAAATAGTATTCTAATTACTCTTCATCACGTTTTTTGCCTGGAACTAATAATCCAAGAGATGCAAGAATTGCTGTTGCAGCAGCACCAAAAATTGATACTTCATTTCCTGTACCTGTATTTGGTAATTCTTGTTGTTTAGTTGCTACAGTTCTTCCTGATGCAACTTCTGGATTTACTTTTCCTGGTTTAGCATTTTTAGCTTGCGCACTTGGTGTTGCCGGGTTGTTTGGAGTTAAGTTTTTGTTTTCATCAACTTTCTTATCTTTATCGATTTCTTTAACTTCTTTATAAACATATGTCACTTCTGTAGTCTTACCTGCTTCAACACCACCAGTTTCGTTACCTTTAGTTGACGCTGGTACTAATTCGTATACTTTTCCTTCTGCAATTGTGATACGAGTTGGTTTCATGTCGTTATCAGAAGTATCGTATTTAGCTCCTGGTTTTCCATCTTTTGTATCAACAGCATCCGCTTGAAGTGTGTTTCCAGCTTCATCTACGTAGTGAACTACTACTTGTCCTGCTTTTTCGTATACATAAGTGATTTCTGTAGTACCTTCTACAACAGTACCATTTTCTGGTTTAGAATCATCTTTAAGAGCTTTTTCTGTTAAGTAGTAAACAGTTCCGTCTTTTTCAATTTTCTCTGGTTTATTGTCAGTTGTGTCGTATTTAGCGTTTAGAGAAGCACCTTTAGTATCTTCTTTATCTTCAGCAATTACGTTACCTTCTGTATCAACGTAGTGAACTACTACATCACCAGTTACTTCTTTATAAACGTATGTTACTTCTTTAGTTTCTCCAGCAACAACTTTACCAGTTTCGTCACCTTTAGTTGCTGTTGGTACTAATTCGTATACTTTTCCTTCTGCAGTTGTGATACGAGTTGGTTTCATTCC
>NZ_CAUQUN010000045.1:0-4391 GCF_963521425.1 uncultured Granulicatella sp. | reverse complement strand
CAAGCTTTATAATTTTTATCATATATCCATTCTGATGTAGCCATTTTTCCATTTGGTTTTAAATAATATAAATCTGCCCACTCATTTTGAGCGTACGCTCCATTCCCTTTTAAATAATACCAAGCTTTATAATTTTTATCATATATCCATTCTGATGTAGCCATTTTTCCATTTGTTTTTAAATAATATGAACCTGCCCACTCATTCTGAGCATATGCTCCATTCCCTTTTAAATAATACCAAGCTTTATAATTTTTATCGTATACCCATTCTGATGTAGCCATTTTCCCATCAGATTTTAGATAATACTCTCCTAGCCACTGATTTTTTAGAGGTTTTTGATTTTGATAAAAATACCATGAATTATTTTCTTTAATCCAACCTTTTTTTGAAGTTTCTTCTGCATGTACAGCAGTAAGACTTGTTAAAGTAACTGTTGCTAGTAATGAAATAATTGTTTTTTTGTTCATAAAGTGCCTCCTTTATTCCTTACTGTTATTGTACCGAATCTTCTATAAAAATCAACTAATAGCCTATAAAGAGAAACTCCACTATCAGGCACAACTCTGATAGTGGAGAAAAGGGAAAACACACCAAAATGATGGCAACAAATTGGTGTTTTACTTCAATTCGAAAGCATATGTTTCCTGTTAACAGAAACAATCCGTTAAAACTATATAAAAAGCCCCTTTTGTTATTACAAACAAAAGGGGAGTCATTGCATAATCATAGACTGGAATAAAATACTAGTTTAACAACTGTAAGTTATCCTTCTTCTATACTTGATCGTCATTTTCCTTCGCTGGCATTATCCAGAACAGGTTCAATGGGTATGATCTCAGCCTTTCGGCACCCCAAATGCTTCTCTATTGAATTGAGTTCAGTATAACATGTTTCCAATGAGAAGAAAAGTTATCGATACTTTTTATTAACGAATATGATGGTCATAAGCAAAAATTACTAATTGCGTACGATCTCTCAAGGATAATTTCGATAAAATCGTACTAATATTGTTTTTAACTGTTCCTTCAGATAAAAATAAAGCTTCTGAAATTTCTTTATTATTTAACCCTTGAGAGATGAGTCGAATTAATTCGATTTCCCTTTCTGTTAAACCTAATGAAGAAATATCTGTTTTTTCTATAGTAGTCGGTGCTTTTGGTTGCATGACTAATTTCTCAGAAACTGTTGCGTCCATCACTACTTTCCCAGATAAAGCCACTTTAATTCCATCATAAATAGCTTCATAACTACTATCTTTTAATAAATAACCTGACGCTCCATATTGCATTGCTTCTACAATATATTCTGTATCTTGAAAGGTTGTCACCATCACAATCTTCACTTCTGGATAAGCTTCTTTAATAAGTTTAGTTCCTTCAATTCCCGTACTTACTGGCATACGAATATCCATTAATACTACATCTGGAACTTCTTTTTGACAACATTCAAACGCTTCTCGTCCATTTCCAGCTTGATGAATCACTTCAATATCAGGATAAGTTTCTAGCATAATTTTTAAACCAGAACGAATTAATTGCTCATCATCTACTAACATCACTTTAATTTTTTCAGACATTGGCTTCTCCTTTCAATTTCATTTGCACTGTAAATCCTTGTTCAGTATTTTTAATTTCTAATTGTGCCTGTTGTTCATGCAGTCGCTCTTCTAATGCTTTTAATCCACCTTCTAGTGAAATAGCTGAAGAGCCTACTCCGTTATCCATAATTGTAACAATGAGTTCATTTGTAGAATACATCATTAATAGCGTAATTTTAGTGGCTTTCCCATGACGAATCGCATTTGTCGTAGCTTCCTGTACCCCTCTAAAAATGGTTAATTCTTGCTCTTTAGATAGTTGAAATGTTGGTTTATTTTGTCGAAATACAAATTCCACTCCACTATGTTGTTTTGTTTCATAAATAAATTCTTCTAAAGCTACATTTAGTTGTTGTTTCGTTAGTTGTTCTGGTTTTAAATCGTGAACTACAGTACGCACTTCTTGTAATCCTTTAACTGCAAATTCTCTTAACTGTACACTCATTTGAGAAACTTGAGGACTATTTTCTTCACTTAATTTACTAATCGCTCCTAGTTGAATAATAATCGTTGAAAGACTATGCCCAACTGAATCATGAATTTCTCTTGAAATACGATTTCTCTCTTGTAAAGTATATAATTCCTTCATCGTTCCCATTGTATATTGTGCTTGTTGTAATTCCTTTTTCTGCTCAAATAATTGATTTTCTTGCTCTTTTAATAAATTTTCTTGGTAATTTAATTTTAAAACAAGCTGTGCTCCATAATAAAATAATACATTTCCAAAAATCATTACTGGAATCGACCACCATTGTTGTTGCTTGATTCCTAAAATAATAACCACTAAAGTAATCATCCCTTGAAGAATAATGGCATGTAAAGATGAAAATCTAAAACTAATCTCAAAACATAATAAAAGCATTAAAGTAATAAAAATATTTCCTATAAAATAACAAAATGCTAAAACTGCCATACCTTGAGCTAAAATTGCCCAAGGATATTGAATCGAATAGTAATCTAATTGAGCTACAACAACAATAACAAGAAATAGTAGCAAATGATAGGCATTTACCGGATGATATAATGCCCATTCTACAAGAGCTGTCATTAACAACCCATAACGAATTAAAAATTTCAGTTGATTTTCTTGAATTATTTTCATGATAGGAAACCTCTAGCTACTAAAAAAATCATCGCAACACCATTACTTACAAAATGCATTAACATAGATGCCGCAACATTATCGTCATAATAACGATACATTCCTACTAAAGGAATCGTTAACGGAACATACATCAAAGCAGCATTCCAATCAATTCCACCACTATTTGAAATTGAATGCAGTAAAACAAAAAAGAAAATAGAAATTCCCGTTAAAATCCAAGAATTCATTTTATCTTTAAAAGCTCCAATAATCGCTTCCCTAAATACTAACTCTTCCACAATCGGTGCAACCACACAAGTTAAAATCAGCATTAATATAATAGATGTAGAATTTAATAATGATTCAATATTCGCTTGATTATCTGTTTGCTGTAATGGAACAACAAGAGCTAAAAACATAGTCAGTACAACTCGAACTACATATCCAATCGCAATATCACGAACAAATCTACGCTTTACTAAATTTTCAAATCCTCTTTGAATTACTTCTCGATAAGACCAAACTGCATACATTGCTGTAATCAATTGGACTAAAATATATACTTTTCTATCCACATGTAATGTGCCATCTTCAGCTTGTGTAAGAAAAAATCGAGGAACAATCATTAAATTAGAAAAATAAACAAACCATAATAATACTGCTTTTTTCTTCATTTTTTACCTCCATTAATGGAAATCTTTATGTTCTAAACTATAAATTTTTTGAATTTTACCATCATGCCATACAACACCATGTAAAGCTCCACCAAAAACAGCACCGCCATCCATTCCGATTTTTCCATCATGTTGCCATAACTTCATATAATCTCCATCTTCGTTTAACCCTTTTAATGGAGTATGACCAAAAATAATCGTTTTTCCTGTTGTATTTTTTCCAGTATGGAAAGGTTCACGAATCCAATAAAAATCCTTTGGAACTGTATCTAACCAATGCTCTAATCTTAAATCGACTCCAGCATGAACAAATAAAACATCTCCTTCATCAATATATAAAGGACGTTCTCTTAAAAAAGAAATTAACTCAGGATATTGCTCTTTTACTAATTCGCAATCTTTTAAAGAATCAATTTCTGTATCTACAGGACGATTTAATAAATGGTTAATGGTAGTATTTCCGTTATTTCTCATATAATGATCAAAACGTTCTTCTGGATTATCAATCCACGCTAAAAACATCACTTCATGATTTCCCATCACATACCATGCATTTTTTTCTTTTACATATTCCATTGCTGTTAAAACACTTTTTTTATTATTTGGTCCTCTATCAATTAAATCTCCAAGAAAAACCAATTGTTGAGTACTTTCATCCCAATTTTTTAACATTTCATCGAGCATTTGGTCCTCTCCATGAACATCTCCAATAATAAAATATGTTTTTTTCATAAATTTCTACAACTCCTCTTTAAACATACGATGATTATACCATACTACAAAGTTTCAAAAAAGCTTGTACAATCATGTTGGAAATACCTAAAAACAAAAAAGACTGGTATTCACCAGTCTCACTTAATTTTATATATTTTTGTAAGCTACTTGCCGGGATTGAACCGGCGACCTCCACCTTACCAAGGTGACGCTCTACCGACTGAGCTAAAGCAGCAAGCTACCAAATTTTGGGTAAAAAAAAAGAACTCCGCAAGTAGGACTCGAACCTACGACATCATGATTAACAGTCATGCGCTAC
>NZ_CAUQUN010000044.1:0-5293 GCF_963521425.1 uncultured Granulicatella sp. | reverse complement strand
GAGTTGGCGGATTTGAAGCGAATAGGGCTGCTAAGGAAAGATTAGAAGAGTTAGGGTTTAGGGTTAGCTATTCAAAACATTATTTTGATCACGACTTACTTGATTCTGCAAGTATTCAAAGTCGTGTGGAAGATTTACATGATGCATTTTTAGATTCTACAGTAGATGTTATTTTGGCAACAATTGGTGGATTTAATTCAAATGAACTTCTTCCGTATTTAGACTATGATTTAATTGCGAAACATCCTAAAATCATTTGCGGATATTCCGATACGACTGCAATTTTAAATGCGATTTATACAAAAACTGGAATGCTAACGTATATGGGACCGTCATATACAAGCTTTAAAATGAAGGAACTACAAGAATATCAAACAGCATCATGGCTTAAAGCATTAAGCAATACTCAGTACGAATTAACACCAAGTGAGAAATGGGGTAGTAATGCCTGGTATTTACCAGACGCACCTTTGATTTTTCAACCGACACAATGGAAAGTATACAACCACGGTAAAGCCACAGCTACAGCAATCGGTGGAAACTTATCAACCTTTTCATTATTAAGAGGAACTCCTTATGCTCCAAAACCAGAAGAGTATACCTTTTTTATAGAAAAATCTGAAGATAGCGACTACTTTGAATTTGACAGAAATTTGGCAGCATTACTACAAGCTTATCCAAATCCAAAAGCAGTACTAATTGGAAGATTTCCAAAGGAATGTCGTATGACGGAAGAGTTATTATTGTATATATTAGACAAATATCCAGTATTAAAACAAATCCCTGTGATGTACGACTTAGACTTTGCTCATACACAGCCATTATTTACGATTACTATTGGAGCAAAAGTAACGGTGGATACAGAGGAAATGTCTATTACAATGGATGAAGAAGGATTATAAAATATACTGTAAAAGAAACGAAGAAAAGTACAAATTTTACAAAATTTTCAAAAAGCCTTTTCATTATTGGTATAATTTAGTACAATAGCAATGTAGATCAATGAAGGGAGAGAACTTGCATGAGTACAGGTGTATGGATTTTAATCGTCGTTGTAGCTGCTATCTTAGGAGCAATCGGTGGATTCTTTATCGCACGTAAAACAATGATGAATTACTTTCTAGAAAATCCTCCATTTGATGAAAGTATGATTCGTAGTATGATGACTCAAATGGGTCAAAAACCATCCGAACAAAAAGTTCGTCAAATTGCTGCTTCAATGAAAGCACAAGCAAAGAAAAATGCTAAAAAATAATTGAGTAGAAGAGTAGACATTGTCTGCTCTTTTTTTACATCATAAAAAGCAAGAATTACCATTACTACAGTGAGGACGCAGCAGCCCTTTCAGGTCTCATGCCTAAAAATCGAGCCTTGGTCTCGATTTTTCCTTTGTGATAATCAAAAAAGATTATCACTTCCACTGTAGAATGGTAATTCTTGCTTTTATAATTAGGTTTTATTCTAATAATGAATAACTATGTAAATGTAAATCGTTAGAAACACTTTAACGTTCTTCTATTACTTCTAATACCTCTTAATGTTATCTTTCTTCCTCTATTTCAAAAGGTAATTTACCATATAAAATGCAATAGTCAAAGAACATACTAATTGCACTATTTAAATCAAGTCCTTGTTTAGATAATACTTCGCATGCATCTTCTTTTAAAGTTGAATCAATCTCTATTTCAACTTCTATAAAATTATCTTGCATTTAAATCATCTCCTTTTAGTTTACTTAATTATAATGAAATAACAAATGAGTTTAAACTGATAAGGTAATAAATAATTAAGAAACGAAATATACGTACTAAAAAAGCAAAAATCTCTACTCTACAGTGGCAGTGATAATCAGCCATGATTATCACAAAGGAAAATTTGAGACCAAGGCTCAAATTTTAGGCATGAGACCGAAGGTCTGCTGCCGTCCTCACTGTGGCAGTGGAGATTCTTGCTTTTATACTTAAAAGATTGTCATTAATATTTTACAAACATGCCCTTTTTATGTAAAATAGAGGGTGTAATTGTAAAGGTAGGTGATTCAATATGACGGAAGAAATAATTTTACAAATGGCTGAAAATAATAATGGAACTGTGACCTCTAAAATGATTGACCATCAAGGAATTGCGAGACAATATTTAAAACAATTAGTTGATAAAGGATTATTAGAAAGAACTACAAGAGGAATATACATATTACCGCATATATGGGAAGACGAAATACAACATTTACAAATTCGGTTTAAAAAAGGAATTTATTCTAAAGAAACATCTTTGTATTTGTATGATTTAACGGATAGAACACCTATCCAATATTCGATGACTTTTCCTGAAGATTATAATTTAACTACAGTTAAAAAAGAAGGAATTATAGCTAGCCGAACCAAAAATGAATTATATGAATTAGGACAAGAAGAAATCTTGTCGCCATCAGGAAATACTGTAAAAGTATATAATATTGAAAAAACATTATGCGACATATTAAAACCAAGAAGTGGAGTAGAAATAGGAATAACAGCAGAAGCATTTAAACGATATGTAAAAAGAAAAGATAAAAATATACCCTTGTTATCAGAATACTCGAAAATCATGAAGGTAGAAGAAAAAGTCAGTAGATATTTAGAGGTGTTATTATGAAGATTCATCTTAATGACGACCATCAAGAAACGTAATATACGCACTAAAAAAGCAAAAATCTCCACTCTACAGTGGCAGTGATAATCAGTCATGATTATCACAAAGGAAAAATCGAGACCAAGGCTCGATTTTTAGGCATGAGACCGAAGGGCTGCTGCCGTCCTCACTGTAAGAGTGGAGATTTTTGATTTTAATTTCATAAGAACATTATTTACGTTTCTTCTCAGGAATCACGTATACAAAGTTAGGATTAATTTCTTTATCCAATTCATCGAATTTCTGGATTAACAATTCATCATATTGCGCTAATTCTTCCTTAGATAAACGCCCCTCAGGTAAATAAATTGGTTTTCCAATTTTTACAAACATCTTTTGACGCTTCAAAATGTTCATAAAAGTAAATGGCCCCTGATAAACGATCGGTACAATCGGAGCTTTTGCCATACGAGCAATCGTAACAGCCCCACCTTTCATTTCATTAGAGTAACGAGTACCCGTTGGGAAAATCACTAAAGCTTTCTGATGTTCCTTAATCTGAGTAACCGGATGCTTAATCGCACTAGGACCAGGCTTCTCACGATTCACAGGAAACGCACCTAATTGACGGATGAACCATGCAAAAGGTTTTGGTTTAAATAATTCTTGTTTTGCCATCAATACTAACGACTTTGGATAAACTGCAATAGCAATTAGTACGGGATCTAACCATGAACGGTGTGGAGCAACAATTACGTACCCAGAATCCTTCGGCAGATTCTCCAATCCTGTCACTTTCGTAAATCCATTTAAAAGAATAATCAATAAACGAACAATAAATATAGTAATTTTATAAATCATATGAAACTCCTTAATAGTTGATTACTCAAACAGTATGAAGTAGAAATTCATATTTTGCAAGATTTTCGATAAATATTTTACAAAAAATCTTAAAAAAATCTTATAAATAAAGAACTTTGACAAAAAAATCATAAAAATGAAAACGTTCATAAAACTCGCTTAAAGATTAATTACACAAGAAGCGTTGTGATAGAAAACGGTTTATTATATAATATTCACATGAATAATTACTAGTAATTATGAAATGATCATGAATTAAGAGACGTCTTAAAAGTTATGATTATTTCAAATTTTTGTGTGGCAAAAGCCCTGAGAGAGAAAAGGAGAATGACAAAATGGCAATTCCAAATTTACAAGTTGCATTAGACCATTTACGTATCGAAGATGCGTTAAAAGATGCACTTGCTGTTGGTAATGAAGTAGACATTATCGAAGCTGGTACAATTTTAATCTTGAATGAAGGGGACAAAGCAATTAAATGCTTACGTAATGCTTTCCCTGATAAAGTTGTCATTGCAGATACAAAATGTGCCGATGCTGGATCAACAGTTGCTAAAAACTGTAAAGATGCTGGTGCTGACTGGATGACTGTCATTTGCTGTGCTACCATTCCTACTATGAAAGCTGCTCAAAAAGAAATTGGCACTTTACAAGTAGAATTATATGGTGACTGGACATTTGAACAAGCAGAGCAATGGCGTGAAGCTGGTATTGACCAAGTAATCTATCACCAAAGTCGTGACGCTCTATTCGCTGGAGCAACTTGGACAGAAAGTGATTTGAACAAAATCAAACGTTTAATTGAGATGGGATTCAAAGTTTCTGCAACTGGTGGATTAACAAAAGATACATTGAAAGTATTCGAAGGTATCGATATTTATACATTCATTGCTGGACGTGGAATTTACGCTACAGAAAATCCTGCACAATCAGCTCGTGAATTTAAAGAAGAAATTAGAAGAATTTGGGGCTAATCTCAAGGAAGGAAAGAAAGAATAATGGCAAACATTAAAGATGTAACAAAAGAATCATGGATTTTATCAACATTCCCAGAATGGGGTACATGGTTAAACGAAGAAATCGAACGTGAGGAAGTTAAACCAGGAACATTCGCTATGTGGTGGTTAGGATGTACAGGTATCTGGTTAAAATCAGAAAAAAATACTAACATCCTATGTGACTTATGGTGTGGAACTGGTAAACGTAGCCACGGAAACGGAAAAATGAAAACTGGACACCAAATGCAACGTATGAGTGGTTGCCAAAACTTACAACCAAACTTACGTACACAACCATTTGTTATCGATCCATTTGAAGTGAAAAATGTAGATGCTTTAGTAGTAACTCACATTCACTCAGACCACTTAGATATCAATACAGCAGCAGCAGTTGCTAACAACTGTCCAGAAGCTAAATTCGTTGGACCACAAGAAGTAGTAAACACTTGGTTAGGTTGGGGAGTTCCAGCTGAACGTACAATCGTTGTACACCCAGGAGACTCAGTTAAAATTAAAGATATCGAAATCGTTGCTTTAGAAGCATTTGACCGTACAGCTTTAGTAACTGCTAAAGATGGCGAAGTATTAAAAGGTAAAATGCCTCAAGATATGGACGAAATCGCAGTTAACTACTTATTCAAAACAAGTGGTGGTAACTTATACCATGCTGGTGACTCTCACTACTCAAACATGTTTGCTAAACATGGTAACGAACACGAAATCGATGTGTGCTTAGGTGCATACGGTGAAAACCCTCGTGGTATCACAGATAAAGTGACTTCAGTTGATATGTTACGTATGGCTGAATCATTAAACGCTAAAGT
>NZ_CAUQUN010000043.1:0-6213 GCF_963521425.1 uncultured Granulicatella sp. | reverse complement strand
TTAGAAACTATGCTACAGTTTTATATGGAGAAAGGATGTCGTTAAATGGAAGAACAATTTCATGCATTTATTCAATATTTAAAAGTAGAAAGAAGATATTCGATGAAAACAGTCGAAGCCTATCAACGAGATATTGAACAATTTTTGATTTTTTTAAGAGAAATTCCATTAACACAATTATCAGAAGTTACAGCAGTGGATGTAAGAATTTATCTTGGAAAATTACATCAACAACAATATAACCGTTCCAGTATATCACGTTTCTTATCAAGCCTTCGTTCGTTCTTTCAATACTTATTAGAACATGAACTTGTTGAAGAAAATCCATTTGCGAGTGTTTCTTATAAAAAAGGACAAAAACGACTTCCTGAATTTTTTTATGAAGATGAGATGGAAAAATTTATTGTTTCCATTGATGGAAATCAGCCTTTAGACCAACGTAATCGCGCGTTAATTGAAGTATTATATGCTACAGGGATGCGTGTGAGTGAATTAACTGAATTAACTTTACAGCAATTAGATTTAAAAAATGGCGTTATTTTGGTCATTGGGAAAGGTTCAAAAGAACGTTATGTTCCAATCGGAGATTTTGCTACAGAAGCTTTACAGCTTTATTTAGAAGAAAGTCGTTCTTCTTTAATGAGCCAATATAAAAAAGAACATGCTTCTGTATTCGTGAATCATCTAGGTGATCCGATAACAACAACAGGTGTTCGCTATATTTTAAATCAATTATTACAAGAAAGTGGATTACAATTGAAAATTCATCCGCATATGTTGCGACATACTTTTGCGACTCATTTATTAAATAATGGAGCAGATATGAAGACTGTTCAAGAATTATTAGGACACGTTAGTTTAAGTTCTACTCAAATTTATACACATGTCACAAAAGATGCTTTGCAACAAAATTATCAATTATATTTTCCAAGAGCAAAACAAGAGGAAGATACTTTTGATGCATCCAAATTTAACCATAAACCATAGGAGGTTTTGAAATGACAACAATATGTGCCGTTAAAAAAGGAAATCAATCTGCTATAGCAGGTGACGGTCAAATTACCATGGGTGAAAGAATTATTATGAAAGGTAGCGCTAGAAAAATTAGACGTATTTTCGGTGGTGAAGTCGTTGTTGGTTTTGCTGGTGGAGTTGCAGATGCGATTACTTTAGAAGAAATGTTTGAAGACCAATTAAAGCAATTTAAAGGGAATTTACAAAGAGCAGCTATTGAACTAGCAAAACAATGGAGAACTGACCGTACCTTACAAAAATTAGAAGCGATGCTGATTGTAATGAATAAAGATCAATTATTATTAGTTTCAGGTACTGGTGAAGTAATTGAGCCAGATGATGGGATTTTAACAATTGGTTCAGGTGGGAACTTTGCATTATCAGCTGCTAGAGCTTTATTACGTTTTGGGGATGAAAATTTAAGCGCAGAAGATATTGCAAGAGAAAGTTTAAAAGTTGCTTCAGAAATTGATGTGTATACAAATGATGCAATTATTACAGAAGTAGTATAGGAGACGGGAAAATGAATTCAAAAATTAGTAAGACACCTAGAGAGGTCGTACAAGAATTAGACCAATTTATTGTAGGTCAAGCTAGTGCCAAACGTGCTTTAGCAGTTGCTCTACGTAATCGTTATCGTCGATTATTATTAGATGAAGAAATGCAAAAAGAAGTGACGCCTAAAAACTTATTAATGATTGGACCAACTGGTGTAGGGAAAACAGAATTAGCGAGACGTTTAGCTAAATTAGTCGATGCTCCATTTGTTAAAGTAGAAGCCACTAAATTTACAGAGGTGGGTTATGTCGGTCGTGATGTAGAATCAATGGTTCGTGACTTAGTTGAAAATGCGATTAGTATAGTTCAGAAACAAAAGCAAGAAGATGTACGTCCGCAAGCTTATGATAAGGCTGTACGTAAATTAGCAAAAATTTTAAAACCTGGTATCATGAAAAAAGTAGCAAATCCACAACAAGATTCTCTAATGAATTTATTCCAATCAATGGGCTTACCAAAAACAGACCTACCACAAGAGGAAAAAGAAGAAGTAACAGAGGAAATTGCTGCATCAAGACGTGAAATTGAGCAACAATTAAGAAATGGTTTATTAAAAAATCAAGAAGTTACGATTGAAGTAGAAGAAAAACCATTACGTATGACTGGCAATTCAAATGGAATGGAGCAAATGATGCAAATTCAATCCATGTTAGACCAAATGACACCTAAAAAACGTTCAAAACGTACCGTTAGTGTAGAAGAAGCTTTAGATATTTTAACTGAACAAGAAGCAGATCAATTAGTCAATAAAGATGATGTACATGCTGAAGCATTAAAACTAGCAGAAACATCAGGAATTATTTTTATTGATGAGATTGATAAAATTGCTGCAAAAGGACATAATGGCGGGGAAGTTTCTAGAGAAGGTGTTCAAAGAGATATTTTACCTATTGTAGAAGGAAGCCAAGTTCAAACAAAATATGGTACCATTCAAACAGATCATATTTTATTCATTGCTTCAGGAGCTTTCCATGTTGCTAAACCAAGCGATTTAATGCCTGAATTACAAGGTCGTTTCCCAATTCGTGTGGAATTACAAGATTTATCAAAAGATGATTTCGAACGTATTTTAACAGAACCTAAGAATGCACTATTAAAACAATATAAAGCATTATTAGCAACTGAAAATGTTGAAGTTATCTTTACAAAAGAAGCTGTTTCAGCACTTGCTAGAACAGCGTTTGAAGTGAATAGTAATATGGAAAATATTGGTGCAAGAAGATTGCATACTATTCTAGAAACATTATTAGAAGAATTATTATTTGAAGCTCCTCAAATGCAAATGGGAAGTATTCAAATTACTGAGCAATATGTGGAATCAAAATTAAATACGATTACAGCTGATCGTGATTTAAGTCGTTATATTTTATAGGAAGGAGAGAGAGCATTGCAACAAGTACTTAAAGATTTAAGAAAAATCAATACGGTTTTACAATATGATAATTTATGGACATTAGATGAAAAAGCTGATTTACCATTTAATACTTTAAGTGGTGTATTAGGAACTTTATTGAAAGTAGATTTATTTATTGCATCACCAGAAGGTAGAATTTTAGGGGTTCATGATCATTTTCAATTAAATAATGCTCGGATGCATGAATATGTTTCAACAAGACAATTTCCTGATTTTTATATGAATGCTTTGAATTCTATTGAAACAAATTTAGAAAATATATCAGTAGATGCTGAATTAACGATTTTTCCTGTGGAATTAAAACAGGAATATCTTGAAGCAAAAACGACGATTATTCCGATTTATGCTTCTGGGAACCGTTTAGGATTTGTTGTGATGGGAAAAGCTAAAGAGTCATTTTCTGCAGGCGATTTGATTTTAGCAGAACATGCTGCAACTGTAATTGGAACAGAATTATTGCACTGGCAAACAAAACGAATTGAACAAGAAAATCGAGAAAAGCAAAATGTTCATTTAGCTTTAAAATCTCTTTCTTATAGCGAAATTGAAGCCATTAAAATTATTTTATCATTATTTGATGGGATTGAATTACGATTTACTGCATTGAAAATTGCCAAAGAATTTGATATTACACGTACGGTAATTGTAAATGCGATTCGTAAATTAGAATCTGCAGGGGTACTTGAGAGTAGAAGTTTAGGAACAAAAGGAACATTTTTACGAATCAAGAACCAACACATTCACCAAGCGTTGAATGCTGAACTAGCTAATTTATAGACAAAAAGGAATAACTTACCAAAAAATAGGTTATTCCTATTTTACGTATATTTAAAACTTATAGTGGAAAAACGCCATTAATGTTAAAAGATAGGTAGAAAAATCTTATTTGTTTGTGAGGTCGCCAGCAGCCTCGCAAGCGAGTCTCATGGCTAAAATTCGAGCCTTGGTCTCGAATTTTACCTGTAATGAAAGCTAGGGGCTAGCTTTCATTACTTTCACTACAAAACGATTTTTATTCCTATCTTTTGTTACGTGTTTAAATGGCGCTTTGTCAAATAGGATTGGTGGATTTTCCCATCAACCCAATATAGTATAATTAAATCAAAGATGACAATGGGATCAGGAGGAATTGTTATGGGTAATAATGTAGCTGTTAAAGTCTCAAATCTTTCAAAAGAGTTTTTGTTAGGACAAGACAAAACTGTTTCTATTTTGAAAGATATTTCTTTATCTGTCAATTATGGAGATTTTGTATCAATACTTGGTGTCAGCGGTTCTGGAAAGTCTACTTTACTAAGTTGCTTATCAAGTTTATCTGAACCAACAAGTGGCGAAGTTGTTATCAATGGTGTAAATCCTTACACCTTAAAAGAAGGGAAGCTTGCTAAATTTAGAAGACAAGATATTTCAATTATTTTTCAAAATTATAATCTAGTACCTGCTCTACCTGTACTAGAAAATGTTACACTTCCTCTGAGACTTTCGGGAAAGAGTGTTGATAGCAATAAAGTAAGAAAAATGTTGGATAGTTTGAATTTTAAAGCAGAACTATCATCATTAGTTGCTACCTTATCAGGTGGAGAACAGCAAAAAGTGGCTATTACTCGTGCAATAATAGCTGATAGTAAAATTATTTTTGCTGATGAGCCAACAGGAGCTCTGGACAGCGTCTCAAGAAAACTTATTTTTGAAACACTTCGTAATTTAGCGAGTCAAGGAAAATGTGTTTTTATGGTCACTCATGATATTGAGTTGGCTTCAAAAACTGACAGAGCACTCATTTTAAAAGACGGAAAAATATCTCGACAAATTATTAAACCTTCAGCTGATGAGCTCTACCAAGCACTTGAAAGTAGTAAAGATTAATTTGAGGAGGATTTATTATGCTAAAATTAATCATTTACCAATTTCAGTACTCAAAAAGACAATGGTTAGGAACAATACCATTACTATTTGTATCTAGCCTGATTGTTGGAACATCTTTATTTGGTATTGCTAGTTCAATAAAGACTGCAAATATTAACGCTTCACAACTTTTTCAAATGCTAATTATTTTTGGCGGGACTACTCTATTTTTCCTTATTTCAAATAATATAAGACTGCTTATAGATATCTTTAAAAAGGATTACCAATTATGGGCTATCTTAGGCGCAAGCAGAACTCAGCTATCTTTATTAGTAGCTGGACAGTTTTATTTAATGGCAGTGATTGTTAGTAGTATTGGCACAATACTTTCATTTATAATGACAGATAGTTACTACAAATTTTTACAAAATTTATTAGGAAGAGATGAGTTACCTGATTTAGTTATCACAGCCAACATTCAATCAATTTTATTGAGTGTTTTTATAGTCCCAACAATTGTCGGGATAGGGGCTTACTTTTATTCAAGCCGAATACTTAAAATATCATCAATATTAAAACCAAAAAAGAAAAAAAGAAAAGTCACAGTAATGGGTTTCGTTAATATCTCTGTTAGTTTATTACTATGGCTACTATGTATAGGTTTTATTGTTTCAGCAGGTTTTATTAGAAATAAAGAAATAATTGCAAAACAGTCAAGCATAATATTATTTTTATTAATTATTCACATCCTTATTATTCAATCACTATCTCCATCAATTCAAATGTTTCTAATAAAATTTTTAATGAGGATGTTTCCAACTGAAAATTATGTAATCAATACAGGATTTTGGAATCTACTATCCAATCCTAGCTATTTAAAGAGTATACAAACTTCAATGAGCATGGGAGTAACTCTCATTTCTGGGTTTATTCTTTACACCCAAAATATGTATTCATTCATGAATACAGCAAACGGTGTAGACGAAGCAAGAGCTTCCTTTATTGCTTATCTGTCTGCTCCAATTATTCTGATTATTACTAGTTCTATTTCTCTTACAATTTTATCTTCTAATAAAGATATTGAGGACATTAAACAGTTAAAGACACTAGGAGTGTCAAGATTACAACTTTTTAAAATACGTATAGCCGAGGCAATAATACATTCGGTGTTAATTTTATTAGTATCAGTAGTTTTCAATTTAATAATTTTAATTTTAGTAAGCTTTATTGGACAAGTTTTAGGCCGTAGTTTAGTAGATATATCAGGTTTCTGGCAACCGAGCCTTATAATTATTTCTTTGTTAGTTATTTTTTATAGTATTACAAAGGGATTTTATTTATTTCAAGATAGATAAATTGGAATAGTTACTGATTCAAAAAGA
>NZ_CAUQUN010000042.1:0-6868 GCF_963521425.1 uncultured Granulicatella sp. | reverse complement strand
AGCGTCTGCATTTAATTTAGCACGAACTGCTGCAGTCCATTGTTGTTGTAATTCAGTGTTAACATTGATTTTAGCATGTCCACGTTCGATTGCTTTTTTGATTTGATATTCTGGAATACCTGATCCACCGTGTAATACTAATGGAGCACCAGTAGCTTCAGAAATAGCTAACATTTCGTCAAATCCTAATACAGGTTCACCTGCATAAGTTCCGTGAACTGAACCTAAAGCAGCTGCTAAAGCATCAATTCCTGCTTCTTTAACCATGCGTTCACATTCGTGTAAGTCAGCATATTTAATTCCTCCTGTAACGCCATCTTCAGTACCTCCTACAGTACCTACTTCAGCTTCTACAGAAACACCTTTTGGATGTGCATATGCAACAACTTCTTTAGATAACTCAATATTTTCATCAATTGGATAATGAGAGTGGTCAAACATTACTGAGCTGAAACCAGCATCAATATATTTTTTACATACATCTACAGATGAACCATGGTCTAAGTGTAATGCAACTGGAACTGTGATATCCATAGTTTCTAATAATGCATTTACCATAGCTGCAACTACTAATGGGCCACCCATATATTTACCAGCACCTTCAGAAACTCCTAAGATGATTGGTGATTTTGCTTCTTGAGCAGCAGTTAGAACAGCTTGTGTCCATTCTAAGTTATTGATGTTGAATTGACCTACGGCATATTTACCTTCTTTAGCTTTGTTCAACATTTCTGTCATACTTACTAAACGACTCATTTAAAATTTCCTCCTTATACCAGTTCCCTAGTATTTATTTTTACGTCATTATTATACCCCAAAATTTATAGGATAGCTAGTTTTTTAGAACATTATTATGAAATAATTTCATAATCTATTTTTCTTTTCATGATATTTCATTTATTATCATTTCTATAAATATAAGAGTTTTCTTAGAAATTTTTATAGAAATTTCCCTGATTTGTTTTATAATAGTGATAGTATAAACAATTTGGGAGGGATTGATATGAACCAACGTCAAAACAGTTCACATCATAAGCGTGCTGTTAGAGAAGCTCGTTTAGCAAAACTATTATTTGCTTTTATCGCAATAGCCTCACTCGCTATTGTTATTTTCATTTTAAATATTCCATCAATTATTAATAATGAAAATAAACTATTAACTAAAAATGTATCTACAAATCAGCAAAGTTTTTCAACCACTTCAAACAGTCAAGAAGTACATACGGCTAGAATTACTGCAAGTGGTGATATGCTTTATCACGACGTTGTTTATGGTAGTGCTTTTGATGGTCAAAAGTATGATTTTAAGAATGATTACGAGCAAATTACTCCTCTCGTTTCCTCTGCTGATTTAGCTCTTGGAGACTTTGAAGGTACCATTAATCCAGATAGACCTTTAGCAGGTTATCCTATTTTTAACGCTCCAGAGGAAGTTGTTAAAAGTATTAAAGATGCTGGGTATGATGTTTTAGACTTAGCTCATAATCATATTTTAGATACAGGGATTAGTGGATTAAAATATACAGCTACTGCTTTTAGAAATGCCGGTTTAGATATTTTCGGGGTTAAAGTAAATCCTGATGAAGGAATTTTAGTGAAAGAAGTAAATGGCATTAAAGTTGCTATTTTAGGATTTTCATACGGATTCAACGGAATTGAAGCAAGTATTTCAAAAGAAGATTACGATAATCATTTATATGACTTAAACATGGATAAAGTAAAAGAACAAATTGAAAAAGCTGAACAAATTGCTGATTTTACAATTATTATGCCTCAAATGGGAGTAGAATATCAGTTAACACCAACTGATGCTCAAGTCGACACTTATCATAAAATGATTGAATGGGGTGCAGATGTAATCTTTGGAGGTCATCCACACGTTGCTGAACCTACTGAAACAATTGAAAAAGATGGACAAAAGAAATTTATTATTTACTCAATGGGAAATTTATTATCAAATCAGCGTTTAGAAACATTAGATAATATTTGGACTGAACGTGGAGTAATTATGGATATTACTATCCAAAAAGAAGGGAATCAAACTACATTAACAAGTGTACAAGCTCATCCAACATGGGTTTCTAGAACTCCAATCAATCGTACCTTCTTAGGTTACCCTGCCTATGATTACCAAGTATTTTTAGCCGAAGATTATTTACCAGGCGCAAAATATGCTACTACTGTTGATGAAACAACTCGTCAACGAATTGAAAAAGCATATCATGAAATGTTAGATTTACTAAATATCAAATTCTAAAACAAAAAATTCCACACAAAAATGTGTGGAATTTTTATATTCTTTAAAAAGCACTGTACACAAATTCTGCTACATTTGAGAAATCTGCATGAATTAGATATAAACCTAGTACTACAAATAAAACATAAAATGCCATTGTCCATAAAAACAGCTGATGCTTTTCACTAATCTTTCTGATAGAACTTATACATTTCTTCAGCAACCTCAGGCCATCCTTTCCATCCTGGATGAACCGTATCATACATATAATAAGGTTCATATTCTTTTGATGTTAAATTCATAAGTTTATAACCAAATGAGTTTGTAATTTCTGTTAATTTTTCCGAGTAAATTGCTCGTTGTTCTGGACCAATACCAATATAATCAAACCATTTACCATTCACAGGGAAACTTACAACTTCAACATCAATCCCCATTTCTTTAATCATTTGTAAAATCAATTCATAATCTTCATATTCTTTTGACTTATCATATTTATAATTTGAAGCATAACCTTTTAACTTTTGAAGATCTGAACCAATCATTGAATCAAAATAACCTTTTTCAATCCCAAATTCATTATCGTTTGTTAAAAGCTTTGCATCATCTAAATATTTAGTTTTCAACTCTTCCCAATCATAATTTGGAGTAATTGGTCCGCTAGAAGGAATTGGTGTGAGATTTGCAGTAAAGTAAAACTTAATTTTATTATTTAACGCAAACTTTTCTACATCAAACCAATTCAACCAGTCATCTATTATCGTACCTTTATTGTCTAACAAACGACGCTTATATCTTTGAAAAGTATGATAGTGATACTTACTTTTTTTAGATAATTCTAGTACTCTATTCATAAATTTTTCTTTTGTTTCATGGCTAATTTTAGGATTCTTTAAAGTATAATAAACATGTTCATTTGAAACACGACTTAAAAAAGCTTCAGGCGGCATTGCATTTTGATCAAACCATAAAAATGATTCGCTTAGTACAAATTTTTTCTTCGGAAATTCATCCCCCAACGATCCTAATATTGAGGCTTGAATAATATTTTGAAAATTCCCACCACCGATTGGCATCAAATGAAAATCATCATAATTAAATAGTTGTTTAAAATGAAATGGCTGATTACTAGCTTTTGCCAATTCAGATGAACCTAAAACAACTAAAGTTTTGTCATCAATATTATCCTTTAATATATCTCGTCCTTTATATTTTGTATATTCAAAATTATATCGAACACTATTATCACTCACATGATAGTAATCTGCTAACTTTTGATTCAGTACATGAACATATAAAACAAGAGTGAGTATCGCAAGTATCAAGGCTATTCCTAAGGCCTTTATTTTCTTCATTATTGTTTCACCCTAGTTTCGATATATTGAATAATTTTATTTGGAGTATCGATTTCTTCATAAGTTACTTCAGTTGGAGCTACTTCAATTCCAAATTCTTCCATTCGAACTAATAATTCAACAAAAGCTAATGAATCCATTAGACCTTCTTCTTTTAAATTAATGTCACGTTCTTCATAAATGACATCATCTTCGCAAATTTCTTCAATAATTGCTAAAACTTTTTCTTCTAACATGATGTTCACCTCTTATTATTTCGTCAATATTTTTATGATAAATTCATATGGTTTCCCTGAGAAAATGAGTAAACCAATCATCACTAAATGCATTGTTACAAACCAACTTACAACCTTATAAGCTGTTTTCTGTTTATATTTTTTATAAAATTTAGATTTCTTTTGATACCATTCAAATCCAGCCATTAAAACTCCATGATACACACCATAAATAATATAACTCCATGAAAGTCCATGCCAGAACCCCATAAAAATCATATTCAACATATAGGCTACCATTGCTGTTGTCAAACGAGTTTTAAACCATTTATAACGCATTGACTTCATTACAATTCTTGAAAAAATAAAATCTCTTAACCATGTTGATAATGTTATATGCCAACGATTCCAGAAATCTTTAATATCAATACTTAAAAATGGTTTATTAAAGTTCATCGGAGTTTCGATCCCCATAATATTACTTACACCAACTGCCATTAAACTATATCCAGCAAAGTCGAAGAATAAGTAAAATGTATACAAATACATATAAGAAACAGTTGTAAATAACAACCCTTTATTTGGAATATGATTCATTGCTAAGTACAATAGACTAGACAATACAACTTTATAAACTAATCCTAATACTAATCTAAACAAACCTGTTCCTAACAACTCGATATATTCTTCTTTTGGAATAATTTGATGAATATCTTCCATAAATCTTTTACTTCTATCAATCGGTCCCGAACTAATTGTTGGGAAGAATAATAAAAATTGAAGATAATCAATCAAACCTATTGGTTCTTTTATAATTCCATCATATGTTTCAAATATAATTTGTAATACTTTGAAAGTCATATAAGAAATACCTAAAAATCCTAAAATGGATACTTTCCAAATAACCACTGTTTTTGCTGCAATCAATAATAAACTCCCAAAAAATATAATAGGATATTTCGTAGATTTCTTATCTCTAAAATGAAAGCCTAATCGAACTAATAAATAAGTTTCTACAATGAAGATGACTAAGTTTATAAAATGGTTTGGTTGCTCTTTAAATACTGCTATCGCAATTCCAATTGATAAAACAAAAGTAATCCAATAAACTGATTTTTCAAACAATCGCAATAGAATTACTGGAATCAGTGCAAAAAACAATGTTCCAAAGAAATCTAAGCCTTCAAAATACTCCATTCTATAACTCCTTTAATTTTTTCTTATCAATCTTACCATTATTATTTAATGGCATTTCATCTAAAAAGACGATTTTTTTAGGAATCATATATTCTGGAACATATTGCGCTAAATCTTTTTTAATCAATTTACCCGTTGCAAATCGGCTTTCAACTTCTTCTGTATAAACAACATAAGAAATGATAGATTTAATTTTCCCATCTTCTGCATAAGATGGAACCGTTGCAGCCTGGCGAATTTTTGAATTTTTCAATAAATTATTATCAATATCCTCTAATTCAATACGATGTCCATGTAATTTGATTTGGAAGTCAATGCGTCCTTCGCAGAATAATAATTCTCCTTCAAAATGACCTAAGTCTCCCGTTTTATAGCTACGTTCTCCAACTTCAGGGATAATAAAACTTTTCTGCGTCATTTCTGGATTTTGATAGTATCCATTCGCTACTGTATCCCCTTGGATAATAATTTCCCCACTCTGTTCTCCATCAATCGTAACGGTTGTTCCTGGTTTAATCACACCCACTGGTAAATTATTTGGATATTGTTCCAAAATTTCTCTTGTAATCGATACCCATGTAATCATTACAGTAGATTCTGTTGGCCCATAACTATTTACGACTTCTGCATTTGGGAAACGATCTAATAATTTTTGCGCAGTTGTTGCAAATAATTTTTCACCACAGAAGACAAATTGATTCACTTGTGGCAATAATTCTTGATTAAAGCTTGGATCGACTAAACACATCTCTGCAAATGACGGTGTTGAAATCCAAACCGTAGCATTTGATTCTTTTAATGTGTTAAATAAAACCTTAAAATCTTGTAAATGCTGTTTATCAATTTGTATTAATGGCGCATTCATATAAAGCGATGGCCATAAAGACATTACTGACAAATCAAATGAAAACGGCGGATGCCCTAAAAATACTTGTGGACCTTTATTTGTATAGTAACCTGTATACCATTTTAAGAAATGATTTAAATTATCATACGTAATCGAAACCCCTTTTGGTTTGCCTGTGCTTCCTGAAGTGAAAATAATATAAAAAATATCTTCATCTTTTACATAATATTTAGGGTCAATACTTTCAGAAGTTGTACGAAGAATTTCTTTAGTAGCTGAAACATCTAATAATGGAGTTTCTAACTCAATTCCTTCACTTGTTAATACAACTGGTGACTCTACGGTTGCAATAATATCTTGCACTCGATCAATGGGTGTATTTACATCAACTGGACAAAATGCACGTCCTGATTTAACACAGGCTAAGAAATAGACAAGCATCATTGGATGCTTATGTCCATAAACAACGATTGGCTGACGATTATCTTGCAATCGTTCCTGTAAATAATAAGCTAATTTATCCGAGTATTCCCAATATTGCGCTGGAGATAATTCCTCTTCTAAAAACAAATCATGACGATAGATTTTTTCAGTTTTTCCCTTAAAACTTGATAGTCGATCTAATAACTTTTCAAACACCGTATTCATTTCCCTTCTTTATCATCTAATCACCTAACAGCCAATGTCTAGACTGTCACATAATAGAAGTATACCATATTATAGATTTTCTGAAAATCGTATTCCTAAAAATAGCAAACTTTTATATGAAATTTTACCGAAATTCTTCACATTTTAGATTTTTTCTTCAAACTCCCTTCTTTTTACCAATAAAAAAAGGCTAGAACAACATTGAATTGACCCCCGTAAATGAGAATTAAATAAAAACACCTCCAAGTTGGATTTGGTACAATATAATCAAATGCACATGGAGGTGTCTTTTTATAGTTAAAAATCGTGTTGGTGGAAAAATCGTCTACTTCTACCAACACGATTTTACAAAGAGCCAGTACTTACATCT
>NZ_CAUQUN010000041.1:0-7344 GCF_963521425.1 uncultured Granulicatella sp. | reverse complement strand
CTTTCTCTTCTCTAGTAAAACTATCCCCCGGTCCACTCTTATCCTTTAAAGTAGCCTTCCTAGCCTCCTCTATACGTTTTTCAAACCCTTCTAATTGTAGTTGATCAGATTTATTCAAGTCTGACAACTTCACTTTTTTAATATTTCCATCTGAATCATTATACGAAATAATTGGTCCTTCATTTTTTGATAAAATCTCTAGATAATAATCCTTATAATACTGTAACATTAAGAAATCAATATCAAGAGGTGCAGAAAAGAAAATATCGAATTTTTCTAAATGATTTATCCAAGATAACAATGATTCTGAGAGGATATCACATATTTGCCAAGAACTAACCCTGGCAATGTCTTCATCATTCAATATTCTACCATCTTCCAATTTCACCAAATCATTACGATCAATGCCTATTTCTAGTAACTGTTGGATAACATATTTTATCCTTCCCCAACCACCTCCGTATCTTTCATTATCAAAATCCAATAAAGTAATATGAGGAATTCTGAGAAAACGCAATAATTTCCAAAAATAGTTGACATGTCTACCCCCTAGAGGGACAATTGAAATCTCAGAGCTATCAATCTCTTTCCCAAGTAAATCAAAAAACTTTGGTAATAGCAGTTCCTCACTATCACCTTCACCTAGAATTACTAACTTGGCAAAATATAGTTCAGGATAGGCTTGAATTGCTCCCCTAATGTATTTATATGATTCAGCAGTATCTTGTGGTAGTTTTATATCAGAAACAATGGTTTGAAGAACTTTGTCATTACTTTCAATTCTTAGATACCTCAGTTCTTCTGGTTCAATTCTTTTTACAATAGCTGGAGAATGCGATGTTAAAATTACTTGAGAGTTATAATTACTACTTAATTGTTTGAATCTTTTTACGAGTTTTCCAATATGATGAGGAGCAATATGATTTTCCGGTTCCTCTATTGCTAAGATAGTTAGTATTGGAGGTAGCAACTTAAATCTTGGATTATCAGGATTCTCTTCACGATCTTTTGTAATTGTTAATTCAATATCAAGTATCGAATTAACAAGTGAAAAATAAAAGATAGATCTTAGTCCATCTCCTAAATCTGAAACCGTAAATGCTTCTTCAGTAGCTGTTGGTGAAAATTTTAAATCGATCTGTCTGAGGGCTACCGCTAACTCAGAAGAATTAATAGTTAACTCTGCCTGAGAGAATCGTTTATCTTCATGATACAGTGCCCACGATTTTTGAATCCCTTGGTTGATCTTAGCTAATGCTCCATTGTCAGATAGAAAAGTATTATTCAACTCACCAATTTTATCGGTAATTTCCTTTATTTCATCTTCAGTCCAATTTATACTATTTACTAACCTACTTAACATACTACCAGAAGCATTCCCCAACTCCTTCTCAGGTGTTCTTGAAGCTGGTACATAAAGTACCCTAATTTTATCTAAATCTTTTCTAGGAGCACGATGCCTGTCCTCATCTTTAATAATTTCTTCATCAGATGAAATATAATAGATTTGAGTATCAACACTTCCTTCAACTGTTCCATCATCTTCCCAGGAAGATTCTAATCTGATTCGTAAAAAAGGTTTTGCACCATCTTGAGAAACTGTAAAGTGCTCGAAAAATGTTGGAATGGCTGGTCCATAGACAGTTCCAACAAGTTCATCAAACTCAAAAATAGTTTCTATAAAAAGATTTCTTGTGTTTTCACCAGGTCTTAACCCTTTTGGTAAATGAAAATCACTTTTTCGAATGATTCTATCACTTTGTTTATCTGAAAATAATTTACTCAATGCCTGTAATACAGTTGTCTTTCCTGAACTATTATTCCCTATAAGTACAGTTTGATTATTAAAGTTAATTGCTTGACACTCCCCAAAAGATCTAAAATTATTAATAACCATTTTTGTTAACTTCATTACTTGTCCTCGTCTCCTAAATTCAATTGTTTTAATTTTAAGTGTTATTTTCCACCTTCGACATAAATTCCTCAACCTACTCTATTACCCAAAAAGGCATCATTGAAGAGTGACAGATGCTTAACATTGATCTATTTTTAAAGCATAGACACACATCTTCTATGAATTCATGGCAAATAGTGTCTATAAATTCTGTTGAAATAGTACTTGTTCCGTTTTTATAACAGCTAAGGGCTATTGCGTAAAATTTATACAATTCGAGCAAATCTGTTTTTGTCAGACCATGTGTTTTTCGTAGAATTTTATATTGTTACCAATTAATTATAATATGCTCCTTTTACTTGATAATACTATTATAACATTTAAAAATAAAAATTGTTTAGCTGACTCATCAGTGCTTGCTTTAGAGATTTTAAAGAACTGTAATGTTTTTTACAATTCCAATGAATTCTTATTTTAAAAATTACGAACATAGTTGTAGTTTATAACCAACAATCATACATACTTCTTATAAGCTAATGTCAGTAAATCTTGGCCTTTAATAGTATGTTGATTATTAAAATTTCTTCCGATTTGTCCTAATAAATAACTATATATTTGTAAATCTCCATTAGAGGTTATATAACCATGATTTCTCAAAATCTTCTTTTGTGTTTTAGAAAGCTTTTCTACATACTTTTTTGGCATAGTTAAAGGTTTATTTGCTAGAGAAAAATAACCTAATAAATTTATCGTTTGATCAAACATCAAATAAGTCGTAGAAGCTCCTACTTTCTCTAAATGAATTGCCTTATTATGTAAAAAGTATTCTACATCATTTGATTTTCCATTTTATTGCGAAATACTTTTAAATCTATTAATTATTTCATTCAGTTCATAATCAGATAATTCTTCCATTAATTGTCGTAAAGTTAAAATTTGATATTTCACTTTTTAGACTCCTTTAACTGGCGAACAAAATTTGATACTTCGTCTTTTCCTCTTAAAGTCTCAGCAGAAAATTCGGTTAAATTAGGCTTTCGATTATTTTCCAGAGCTTTAACCAATGCATCTGTATGAGTATGATTAAATATAATATTAGCTGTGAAACTTTCTGTTACCATAACATAACCTCCTTCTCACTCTACTTAATAGATAACTTCCCATCTTCCAATACATAAATTTTATGATAGTCCTCTGGATGTTTCGGTATACGGTGAGAAATTTCAATGAAACTAATTTGTCTGTCTTTTAATAGTTCTCGAATAAAAGTAGTGGTTTCTTCATCAACTGCAGAAGAAAATTCATCTATTAATAATACTTCATAAGAACGAAGCAATAATCGAGCTAAACATAATCGTGCTTTTTCTCCTCCAGATAAATTGTCAACTAAATTTACAGTTTCATCCATTAAATCATATCGTTCAAGTAAATAAGACAAATGCACTTCTTTTAAAACATTCTCCAACTGTTCTACAGAATACTCTTCACCAAGGGTTAGATTAAACGCTAATGAATTCATGAAAATTGTAGTTTCTTGCATAAAATAACCAATCTTAGCTTTTTGAAAAGCATTATTCTTCTCAGATGCCTCGACTCCTGCAAAGCTTATTTGACCAGATTGTGGATGGATATCTCCATAAATACAATCTAATAAAGTTGTTTTCCCACTTCCTGATGGCCCCATTAATAAAACCCGTTCTCCTTTATTCATCATAAAGTGTAAATCGTTTAAAATCGTATGTTCTTTTACTGTCAAATGAATATTCGTTAACTGAATAGGAAAAACATCTGTAACGAGTACTTCTTCTTCCTCCATTGGTTCAAATTCCAAATATTTGTTCATTCGTTGAACCATCGGAATCGTCGTATTTATTCTTTGATAAAAATCCATCGCATTTAATAATGGACTAATAATACGATCACTTGCTAAATAAATTGCCATTACAACGGATAATTTTAAATCGCCTTGAATAGAAAAATAAACTCCAATTGCTAAAGGAAGAAAAGAACTAATTCCGGATACTAAATTCGCTAATATTTTTGAAAGAAAACGTAAATGATTCATCTGATAATAATCTTCTTCCGTTTCACGAATTTTACAACCCAAATTCGAAATGGCAATCGATTCTACTCGAAAATTTTTAATGACACGCTTATAATCAATGAACTCATGTTGCCTTGCAATATATTGTTGATTATTCTGTGACCACTCTTGTGCCTTAACTTTAATCTTCTTCGTAAACAAATGTGGAATTAACAACGGTAAAATCGCAAAAGCTAAGAAAATTATCGTCATTTTCAAATCTAAAATTGCAATATAAATAAAGGTAACAAATGAAAAAGTCAGACAATAGACAAAACTAATAAACGAAACAATCCCTTGTTGTTGAATTACATTCCATTCCGTTAATAAAATGGACTCCACTTCAGTTGGTTCAAAGTCGCCTGCATAATAATTCGCAATCAGTTTTTCCTTCGTTTGAATCGTCAATAATTTTAATAGTCGTTGTTGAAATTCATCCCAAATAAACACTCCAAAACGAACAAAACCATACCCTAATATCCCAACAATCGAAATAAGTACTAAATCCGAAACATTTTTAGAAGTTCCCACTTCGATTAAATTGGAAATAAAATAAGGAATTACAATCCCATCCAATGCCGTAATACCCATTCCAATAACAATGAGCAAAAGAATTTTCTTTGGAATCGATTGGAATAATTTTAATAAACTCAGCATATTTCATTTCTCCCTTTTTTCAGCATTATTGTTCACTATATCGCAAAGTAGTGTTTTAGTAAATAGTATTCTAAAAGAATATGACTTTTCATAGAAATAGCAGTAATAGAAGTCACTTTGACTTCTATTACTGCTACCGTCCTTTCTGCTACTATAAATAAAGTCATTTACGCATTTATCTCCCTCATCACAATGCTTCCATCTTTAATTTCTAAACAATAATCAAATTGTTGCATAAATTCTTCATCATATTGGTGTGTACTATAAACGATTAATTTATTTTCTAACTGTTTCACTACTTCTTCTACTTTCAAGCGATTCTGAGAATCCAACCCAGCAGTCGGTTCATCAAATAATAAAATTTCTCTATCAAAGAATAATAATCTCGCCAAATCAATTCTTCTCTTTTCACCACCTGATGCAGTCGAAAGAATACTATCAAACTCCGTTGACTGATCCGCCCATTTTTCTAATCCAACTTGCTTACATAACACTTGAAACTCAGAATCAGTAATTGAATTTTGTAAACTAATATTCTCTTTTAATGATAATTGAAAGAGTGAAGTTTCTTGCCCAATATAAGAAATTTGATGAGAAATTTTTTCTAATTCAGAACTATCCAATAATTTCCCATTTTCTAATTGGAATTTCAATGACTGATTTTTAACAGGAATTGAACCAATCAATGATTTTAAAAAGGTTGATTTTCCACTGCCACTTTCACCAATCAAAAGATACTTCTTCCCTTTTTCTAATTGAAGATTCAAATGTTGAAATATTAGTTTTTCATCAAAATTTACCGAAAAATCTTCAAAAATAATTTTCTGGATATTAGATTCTTCTTTTACAGCTTCAATGTTTCTTTGATCAATGATTTCAAACACTTTATCTTTCACACTTTTAGCAGCGACTACTTCCGTATAACTCGCTCCAAATCCTTGAATAGGATATGCTACATATTGTGTTAATTGTTTAATTGTAAAAAATACTGCTAAAGTAACCGAATGGTTTAATACAAAATAACCTCCTAATACCCAAGAGAATACATTTACAAACATTCTCAATCCATAAGAAATTGCATAAACAAATTTATTAGTATGAGTTACGTATACCTTTGCTTCTACTAAATCACGACTTTTACTTCTTAAACGTTTATTAAATAACGGAAAAACATCATATACTTTTAAAGTTGTAAAAGAATCGAATATTTCTGTTAATAACGATAAATACTTTTCATTGATTTGAGATAAATTTAATTTTGCATTTCCTAAAATTTTCCTTGAAAAATATGGCAACGCAAATGGTAACGAACTTAATCCAATCATTAAAATAGCAAACAAAGGACTAATGACTATGGCAGATACGAATCCTAAAATAAATACCCATACATCATTGTACATACTTAACAATTCTTTAATATAATCACTTTCAATAGTTTCTAAATCTTTTGTGTACATATTTAAGTAGTAATCTCTACCTAATTTTTCAAACTCCACAATGGATTTACTTTCAATTGATTCGAGTAAATCTTCTCGAATATGATACATTAATTCTTGCGTAAGTCTTTCATTTACAACATCTACTGCATAATCTAAATATGAATCAATCAATACATATACAAAGGATAAAACTGCAATCCATATAAAATTTTCAAATCTACCTTCGGTGATAGTTTCCACTAATAAATTAATAATATAAGCCATAAAAACAACAGATACTGCCCCAAGCATACTAACGAAAGAAAAGGCAATAAATGGTTTCATACTTTTACGAATATAACGATACATTAAATTTCCTCCATAAAAATCTAAAATACATACATTACTCGATTAAAAAACATGATGTTACCTCCTTCACATTAAATTTTAGAAAATTAAAATACTTCCAATTCAGATTATAGTTTAATTAAAAAATAAAAACAATACGATTAGAAAATTTCTCAATAGAACTTTTACATCAGACATATTTTGACAATGGACAAAGCCATTTACGCTTTACGTATTCTACTTCTAAGCGCTATCCCCTAGATACAACAAGTAATGACTTTTCATAGTAGCAGTAGTATTAGAAGTCGCTTCGACTTCTAATACAGGAAACTTTGAGACCTTAGGCTCAAAGTTTAGGCATGAAACCGAAGGTTTGCTGCCGTCCTTTCTGCTACTATAGACAAAGTCATGTACGCATAAAAAAACATCTCATAAATGCTCCTCGCATTTACAAGATGTTTATAAAATTAGTTATTATTGTTGTTATCTAAGAAATAAATCAACGTTTGTAATTCGTTTGTTAAGTCAACGTTTTGAACACGAATATGATCTGGTGCAGTTAAACGAAGCGGTGTGAAGTTTAAAATACCACGTACATTAGCTTCCACTAATAAATTAGCAGTTTCTTGAGCAACCTCTTGAGGAACTGTTAAAATCGCCACTTGAATTTGTTGTACACGAAGTTGTTCTACTAAATCGTTCATAGAATAAACTGGAACTCCACTCACAATTTTACCTACCATACTTTCGTCAACTTCAAATGCAGCACTAATTCTAACATGATTACTTTGGTGGAAATTATAGTTTAATAAAGCTTGCCCTAAATTTCCCACTCCCACTAAAGCAACATTTGTTAAACGATCATGATTTAATTGTTGACTGAAGAAGTCTAATAAATACTCCACATCATAACCATAACCACGTTTTCCTAACGCTCCAAAATA
>NZ_CAUQUN010000040.1:0-10015 GCF_963521425.1 uncultured Granulicatella sp. | reverse complement strand
CCATTCCAATTACAATACCATTAATTTTATAAAATGGCTTAAAACTATACAAACTGTCCGCTATCGCATAGATATATACTTTTTCTGCTTGATTTTGGACATACTCCATTGCTAACGAAATCATGCCAACTTGAACTTCCATAAATTTATCTTCGAATTTATTCATCTTTCGTCTCCTTCTATTTATACTTTTTATTATTTCAGATTTTGGTTCACCATCAATCTTATAATTAACTTCAAAACTACAAATAATTATAAGAAAATATATACTTATAGGAGTATATCCTGATAACCAATTTCAGACAATTCGCCATTAACAAATTTTATTCCTATGCCATTTTCTTTATCCCAATCACACTCACATAAAAAACCAAACTCTTCAATATTTTCATCAAATGTTAAAGGAAACATGATTTGTTTAGCTTGCAACAAAGAATAAATTTTATCTTTATCTCCAATGATATCTAAAAAATATTTCTTTTCGTTATTATTCGTGTAACTTGAAACAATATCTGATATTTCACAATTGTAATATGATATAATTGCCGAATCTGCCTCTTTTACTATTTCATCTAAGTGATTATTGAAAAATCTATAAGCTTTTTCCTGATTAGTTTCAAATTCAGCATCTTCATCCGCATCAATATTGATTTCCAAAATATGGTGCTTATTGAAAATATCTAGAGAAATATCTTTTGTCCAACCGTAATTGAATTTTATTTTACCAAAAGTTTTATGATTTATTTGCATTGTTTTTTTAAACCTTTCTTTCTATAAAACAAATAGTTTTTTTAACTTCAGCTATCCCACCTAGATGTTCAAATTTACTATTAACAACAGATGGAACTAATTGCATTGTTTCCATATCATTTAATTCATCCAAGTGAGCTTCCCTTGTTTCCGAAGTTTTGTAATCTCTTTTCTTTACTGATTCAAATACTTTCCAGGAACTTATTTCTCAATTATACCAGTATCTGTATATTAATTTTAAATCGATTACTTTTGAAAAAAACTTAATAAATATGACTAATTTTTTCTAACCTTGAACATTTTATAAAAATTTGCTTTGATACTTTTCCATTTCTTGAAAAAGTTGTTCTTGAATATTATCTTTTGGTGCAACTTTCATGTATTTATACCTGAAATAGTTCATACGATCAGTTGGTCCAAATTGTGAAGCATTCCAATCAACATAGTCAAAATGGCTGCTAAGTTTATTATTTTTATAAATAAAACTTGCATTTTTCCATACCTCAATATGATTATTTTCAAAAATATTCCATAGTTCTCTTGCTAAAACATAATTCTGATAATCCATTTTTTCAAAAGTCTTCTCATCAACTTTGAAATCATCAGGAATTAATAAACTATAAAATAAATTATCGTTATCTGCTACTTTGAAGAAAAAATATACATTCCCACCAGTTTCCGACATTTCAGAATTTATATAAATTTCATCCCAATCAACAGGAATGGTCTTATTAACATTATTTATTAATTCATATATTTTATCTTGAATTTGCTTCTCAACTGTCATTTTCGTTGGTAACTCCCCTTCAATTCTAATGAAAATTTAAGGGAACATCTATTCAGATAATTCCCTCAATTATGCTCTTAGTTCTGTATCAAACCCATAAATTCTGAAAATGTCTTAGCTAAAAAATAGGCGTTATTTTCATCATTTGAGGATTCTAATTGATACGTATCATCGTAATAATATAGGCCTTCATTCTCATCATCACTTTGCCAAAATAGTAGAAATCCGTGCTGAATAGTGTCACCAATAATAATGGAATGTTCAAAAATATCATTCCGATATTCTTCTGTCCACTGCTCTATATCAGCATTTTTAATTCCCGTATTTATACCAAACATAGTATCAATATTAATAACTTCATCAATTTGATGAATCTTAATTGAATTTTCAAATTTATAGGATAAATTCCTTCCTCCATTTTGTGTAACTAAAAATTCTTTGTAGTCCACTGGAAGTTTGATATCAAATCGTTTTTCTATAAGGTTGATATCTTTTTCTTCCGCATGCCCAAATGAGTCTATAGTTAATACCATTTTATTTACCTCCTAATTTCAGAATTGAGATGACACCTCTATGAGTAAAACGTCTATGAATAGCACTATCCACCTCTTAGAGAGTCTTACTATCCTAATGATGATACCAAGTATTACCTAATCCATCATCACCAGCCATAGAGAAATCTTTGATTCTTCCTTCAAAACCATTATCAAGTACAAATTTTTTTCACTTGAGGTGGGATTCCAATTTTAAAGTCTGGAAATTCATCTATGTATTTAATAATATTTCCTTCCCAGTCAGTATATATACATTCTGATGGAATTTTACTGCTGTCAACTTCTCAAATCCCGTGATAAAATCTAGACATTAATTCAATTCTTCAATAGAACTTTCGCTTTATCTGAGTTTAGAAAGTTTTTCAATATATTCAAAGTCCGTTCGACTGATTCTTTATCACGACCGTACACTCTTCTTATACTCTTATCATCAATAATCTTGGATAAAAAAGTGACTGAAAATCTCTGTCTATCCGTTTGAGTGAACCAAATGTTAAATAAGCCACCCTCTCCGGCTTCCAATTGCGTATTTTTACCGGTTGATGAAATACCTATTGTCATATGATAACCATTATACGTGAACGGAAAATTAAAATTTTCATCATCTCCTTCATTAATCGTAATTGTATCAAGATCAATCGAAAAAATTTTCTCTAAAGCTTGTTTGACATTCTGATACCCCAAACTATCTCTTGTAGGCAAGTAACCTTCAATCATTTATAAGCCCTCCAGATATTTCTGAAATTCTCAAACTTCTATTATTTTGATATAGCCATATCAACTATTTTTCCCGTTTTTATATCGACTTTTAAACTTCTAGCATAAAAATCAGTCGCATAAAGCCACCCATCTCCCAAAGTCATCTGTTCAAAGGGATAACTATTATTACTGTATCCACTATTATTTATCGTCCAAACTACATTTCCACTACCATCAACCCTTAAAATGTTATTTTTTCAATATCATTATCAAAAGGAATGTCCAATAAAACAACAAATTCGTCACCATATTCAATTATATTTCAGATTTCAAATTCAAAACATTTTATAACTTTACTATTTACTATTAATTTATGTTTTTCATATCCTACCATTGTATCAACCTTTCATCTGAGAATTTCTACGTTAAGCAGTCATTTAATCGTTTATTCGGCTTCGTGTTAAATCATTATCCATTACATAGCTAATCCTGTAGCATAACTAAAAACTCTGTAAAGTTAATAGCTACTAACTCTATAGCTGGCTCTAACTCGTAGGACTCTTCGTGATACCAAATACAAATACTCGGATTTTCAGTATCCTCCAAATAGTTTAGACAAAGAAAATCTCCACCATACAATGCTACTATGGGAATCAACTCAAATCCCAAAATATCTTCATGGACAAACAATCTTTCATCCAGTTGGGACATTACAACATCAATGTCATACATGCCAAGTGGATTGTCTTTTGTGTTTTCTAATATACACAAGAATCGCTCAATCAAAAAGGACCTATTTGTTAAAGAAAATAAATTTTTAGAAGGTCGAAAACCATTTTTTCTCTTTATAAATTCCTTATAATCATCAGGCAGTTTAACTCTCCACGCTACTTCTCTTTCCTGTAATAGCGCATCAGTTGGCAAAGGATAAATAATTGATTGATCTTGTTTATACATATCTTATTCTCCTACAGTTCCTCACTTTTTACTTCCTCAAACCATTTTTCAAACTCTAAATTTGGAAGCAATTCTTCATCCTTCTCATAACGCCCTTCATAGCTATAGCGACTATTAAGGGTATTTTTCTGTGCATCATAAATCAACCACATCTCAGTCGGATGTTCACGATTATATTCTTGGCAAACATCTTGCAATTTCCTCATATCTTCAGTTCCATATTTCAATAAAGCAAATGCCATATTATCTGAATCATCTACTTTTTTTGTCGCAACTTCATTAACTTTTTCCATTCCAATTACAATACCATTAATTTTATAAAATGGCTTAAAACTATACAAACTATCCGCTATCGCATAGATATATACTTTTTCTGCTTGATTTTGGACATATTCCGTTGCTAACGAAATCATGCCAACTTGAACTTCCATAAATTTATCTTCAAAAGTCATTTTTTCACCTCTTTAATATCTGATTTATCCTACAAATGTTTGTAATTTTAACATCATTATACGGAAAAATATTATACTACTCAATAAAAAATAACAATATAGAAATGAGATTCGCAAAGTAAAGCTGCTTGCCTCCAGGCTACATTCGAAAAAGTCAATTGTCCTAAACACCCTCATAAACAACCGTCAAAATAGAAATGACTTTTCTCCGTAGCACGAGTACTAGAAGCCGTCCCATCGGATTCTAGTACTGGAAAATTTGAGACCAAGGCTCAAATTTTAGCAATGAGACTCGCTTTTGCGAGGCTACTGGCGTCCATTGCTACCCAAGGAAAAGTCAATTTCTATCATCTTAAACGCAAAAAACACCCTGTGGAAATCCACAGAGTGTTGAAATGTTGATATATAAAATATTAACGTTTTGAGAATTGTGAAGCTTTACGAGCTTTTTTAAGACCTGGTTTTTTACGTTCTTTCATACGAGGATCACGAGTTAATAAACCAGCAGCTTTTAAAGCGCCACGGAAATCAGGATCAACTGTTAATAATGCACGAGCGATACCATGACGGATAGCTCCTGATTGACCAGTGAATCCACCACCATTAACGTTTACTAATACATCGTAAGTTCCGATTGTTTCAGTAATGTTTAAAGGTTGTTTGATTACTTCGTGTAAGTAAGCAAATGGAATGTATTCTTCGATTGATTTTTTGTTAATAGTAATTTTACCTGTCCCTGGTACTAAGATAACACGGGCAGTTGAGTTTTTACGGCGTCCAGTGCCGCGGTATTGTGCTTGAGCCAATGCTTTTTCCTCCTTAAATTAGTGATTGGATGTCTACTGCTACTGGTTGTTGTGCAGCATGTGGATGTTCAGCTCCACCGTAAACATGTAATTTAGTAAATTGACGACGTCCTAAAGAGTTTTTAGGTAACATGCCTTTGATTGATAATTCAACTAATTTACGAGAGTTGTTTGCACGTAATTCACCAGCTGTACGAGCAGTCAATCCACCTGGGTGGTTTGAGTGGTGATAGTAAACTTTATCAGATGCTTTTTTACCTGTTAAAGCAACTTTATCAGCGTTGATGATGATTACGAAATCACCTGTGTCAACGTTAGGTGTAAATGTTGGTTTGTTTTTTCCACGTAAAATGCTTGCAGCAACAGCTGAAAGACGTCCTAATGGTACATCAGTAGCGTCGATTACAACCCAGTTACGTTCAGTAGTGCTAGCTTTTGCCATAAATGTTGTACGCACGATTATTTCCTCCAAATTCTTCTTGGTATTTCTTCACATTGAGTTTAACGGGGCTCAATGGTGGTTTATCTTATTGGAATATCGAGTGATTCCTTTACAAAATGTAAATAATCTCTCAGATAATTATTTAGCTAATGCTGATTTAGCTTGTTCAGCTAAAACAGTGAATGCTGCTGCATCGTTAACTGCTAAGTCAGCTAACATTTTGCGGTTCATTTCGATACCAGCTAATTTTAAGCCGTGCATTAATTTGCTGTAGCTTAATCCGTTTAAGCGAGCTGCCGCATTGATACGTGCGATCCATAATTTACGGAAGTCACGTTTCTTTTGACGACGGTCACGGTAAGCATACATGTATGATTTCATGACTGCTTGTTTAGCTGTTTTAAATAATTTTGATTTCGCTCCGTAGTAACCTTTAGCTAATTTTAAAACACGGTTACGACGACGACGAGTAACTGTTCCACCTTTAACACGTGGCATAATTAATTCCTCCTTGGTCTTTCAGTCTCTTGCGACTGTCTAGAAAATGTAATAGTTTTGCGTGCTGAATTAACGCATTTGACTTAATTGTTGTTTAATACGTTTGATGTCAGTAGCGTGAACCATTGTTTGTTTACGCAAGTGACGACGTTGTTTCTTAGTTTTACCATGGAAACGGTGGCTTGTGAAGGCTTGTGAACGTTTTAATCCTCCACCACCTGTACGTTTGAAACGTTTAGCTGAACCACGGTGTGTTTTTTGTTTTGGCATGAGACTTTCCTCCTGTTACTTTTTACTTGTCATTTTTGGGCGCTAACATCAAGAACATGCTTCGTCCGTCCATTTTTGCCTTTTGTTCGACAGTTGCAAGTTCACTAACTTGTTCTGCCAAACGTTCTAAAACCTTTTGTCCAATCTCTTTATGAGTAATGGCGCGGCCTTTAAAGCGGATTGTAGCTTTCACTTTGTCGCCTTTTTCAAGAAACTTTTGTGCAGCTTTCAATTTCGTATTAAAGTCGTTTTCATCGATTGTAGGGCTTAGACGCACTTCTTTGATATTGATGACTTTTTGATTTTTACGAGCTTCACGTTCTTTCTTTTGTTGCTCAAAGCGATACTTACCATAATCCATAATTCGAGCAACTGGTGGTTTTGCATTTGGCGAAACTAAAACTAAATCTAGTCCAGCTTGTTCTGCTAAACGCAATGCATCGTTTTTTGTTTGAACACCAATTTGTTCACCATTATTGTCAATAACACGTAATTCACGAGCTCGAATTCCATCATTGACCATCATATCTTTTGCTATGATTGTTCACCTCCAAAATTTTTGAGAGAAAAAAGCAAAAAAGCAACGAGAACAAACTATCCCCGCTGCCAATGTCTTCATTAAATAAACATTACTATCGGCCCAAGGACTTCAGTCAACTTAGGCGAGAAGCGGGATGCTTCTGCTTGTTTTCTCAACTTCTGTAGTTTACAGTAATCCTCTCCTCTTGTCAACAGTTTTCTACAAAATTATTTTGATTTTTTTAAATCTCTTTAAAGGTCATCGTTTTTTTATAAAATTTGTTCTATAATATAGTACATAAAGGGAGGAATTTATATGAAAAAGCAGTATTTATGTTTATTATCAAGTTTATTCATTTTAACAGCTTGTAAGAGTCCATCAACAAAAACTTCCGAAACAACTACGACTAAAACAACTGTTTCTTCTACAACTACTTCAACAACTAAAGAATCAACGACTAAAGAACAACCAACTTCCACTAAAGCAGCTTCTGAAACAAAACAAGAAACAACTACTCAAGAAGCTAAAAAAGTGATTGTTAAAAAGAACACTGCTCCAACTTCAATGAATATAGAAGAAATTAAAACAGGAAATCTTTCAAGTATAAAAGGAACTTGGAGAAATGAGTATGGTCAAGAATTAACTTTCCATGAAAATGGAACAGTTTCTATTGAAGAAGCTACTTTTAAAGTACAACCAACTCAAACCCAATATCAAGAGGGGTTGTTAAACTGGATTTTCACTCCATTAGAAAATCAACCAACTGTTGGAAGTGCCATTATGACATTTGTTCCTAAAAATCAAGTTGTAACTTATGGACTTATTGAAGGAAATAAAGATACTTCTGATACATCAAAAGATCGTTTATTCGGTACTCAATCTGCCCTAACTTCAGACGCACTAAAAAAAGCAATGTATTACAAAGTTTCTGAATAATTAAAAATGGCTCGCCCTTTTTGAGGTGGAGCCATTTTTTGTTAATTTCCTAAAAATTTCTCAAGAAACATGCTTGCAATCGTGAAATATACAAATACACTCGTTAAGTCACTGACTGTAGTAATGAATAAACCACTCGCAAATGAAGGGTCAAACCCCATAGAGTCAATTAATAATGGAATTAAACTTCCGGCAATGGTTGCTACTGTAATCGCAAAGAACATTGACACTCCAATGATTCCACCTAAAATCCAGTTTGCTTGCCATAAACCTACTACGATAAAAATAATCAATCCTGTAGCAATCCCACTAATAATCCCTGTTGCAACTTCTGACAATATCGTTTTGACGAAAACTGGTTCATCTTCATTTAATCCAATCTTACGAACTGCTACCGCTAAAGATTGTGTCCCCGCATTCCCTGCTGTACCTGTAATTAATGTAATGAAAATTGAAAGTACACTTGCTTGTCCGATAATTCCTTCATAACGACTTAATAAGGCTGCTGTTGTTAATCCTAAGAATAATAAACTAATTAACCATGGCAAACGTTTTGAGGCTGCAATAAATGGGTTCACAGATTGTTCATCTACGTCTACCCCTGCTAAACCTGAGTAATCACTTGTTGCTTCTTCATCGATAACGTCAATGGCATCATCGACTGTAATAATTCCAATTAGTTTTTCTTCTTCATCAACAACTGGAATTGCTAAGAAGTCATAGTCTCGAATCATTTTTGCTACGGCATCTTGTGCTTCTTGTACTTCAACAGAAACAACACGATCTACCATAATTTCACTAATTTTCACATCTTCTTTATGAACAATTAAGTCTTTAAGCGTTAAGACTCCTTTTAATCGATTCTCTTCATCTACTACATAGACGTAATAAATCGTTTCTGCTTCTTCTGCCATTTTTTTTACAGTCGTCATAGCACTTCCAACTGTTTGACTTTCATGAATAGCGATAATTTCTGTTGTCATCATCGCCCCAGCTGTATCATCTTCATAATTTAATAAATTACGAATTTCGTTAGAAGTTTTATGAGGCATCATGCGCAAATATTTTCTTACTTCATCTTCTTGTACTTGTTGCAAAATATCTACTGCATTATCAGCATACATTTCTGCCAACATTCTTGCAGCATATCGCTCATCCATTTCTCGAAGATATTCTTCCACATCTTCAACATCTTCTTCAATAATTTCAAATACAGGTGCCATGTCTTCTGGCGACAGATATTGATACACCAATTGACGTTGTTCCTCACTTAACGACAAGTAAATTTGTGCTTGGTCATAAGTATGATTTTCTAAAAAGATTTCTTTAAATTGCTGCTTATCATCTGTTTTTAACGTATGATGAATTTGTTCTAAAATTTCATCAAATTCATAAGCCATTTCAGACATCGAATCACCTCTATTAATCATTATTTTTTTGCATAAAATGATTATACCTTTTCTTATCCCCATTCGACAAGTTGAAGTCTATATTTTTATAGATTTTATTGATTGTTTTTGCTACACTGTGATTAAATAAATTAATAAGGAGATATGTTATGAAAAAGAAAATTATTTTATCATCTTTCCTAATTGGAACTTGCTTATACACTTCAACACCAGTTTTCGCTCAAGAATCTACTACCGCTCCTAAGCAAGCCGAACAAGGAAACAAAGAACGCTCTACTAAAAAAGAAGAGAAAAATAAAGAAGTTTCAACTCAAAAAAAAGAAAATAATACCAAAACAACAACTCAAAAAAAAGAAAATTCTTTAAAAAATCAATGGGTACAAGTAGACAATCATTGGTATTACTATAATGAACAAGGAGTTATGTTAAAAAATACTTTTTGGAATTCTTATTATTTCTATAATGATGGAAAAATGGCAAGTAACAAATGGCTTTTTATCAATCAACATTGGTACTATGCAAAGGCTTCTGGAAGTTTAGCAAAGAATGAATGGGTAGATAGTTATTATTTAAAAGCTTCTGGTGAAATGGCAGAAAATGAATGGATTTTTGATCCTACTTATCAATCATGGTTCTACCTGACTCCAGGCGGAAGTTATGCTCACGATACTTGGAAAGGTAATTATTACCTAAAATCTGGTGGATACATGGCAAAAAGTGAATGGATTTTTGACCCTACTTATCAATCACGTTTCTACCTTACTTCAAACGGAAGTTATGCGCACAATACTTGGCAAGGCGACTATTACCTAAAAACTGGTGGATACATGGCGAAAAATGAATGGATTATTGATCATACTTATCAATAATGGTTCTACCTTACTTAAGATTGAAGTTAAGCTCACAATAATTGGAAATGTGATTATTACTTAACA
>NZ_CAUQUN010000039.1:0-11061 GCF_963521425.1 uncultured Granulicatella sp. | reverse complement strand
AAAAACTCTCTGAAAAAGATTCACAAAAAGATCTCGTAAAAGAAAATGAAGCAGACAAGGATTGAGGATATTGTACTTATCTACCTCATGGAAGCAAATCTTGGGAGGATATTCTATATTGGATTAGCAACAGGACATTTATCTGACTGTATTATTTTAGATGTGGCTTTACAATTATTAGCTTTAGGTTGGGCTAATATCGGTGCAGCGGTTGCTCCCGATGCAGCGTTAGCTTCATTGCCAGCATGGTTTACTGGTGGTATGACAGTTGATGGGGGAATGGTAGTAGCTGTTGGTTATGCAATGGTTATTAATTTAGTTGATGATTCAACTTTACAAAAAATCTTATCTGCATTAGCAGGTGGTACTTCATTAACTCCTGAAAAAGTTACAACATTACAAGATAACTTAAACCAATTAATTCCTGTTTTTGCTGCTTTACTATTAACATTCGCATGTATGTGGTTATTAAAACGTAAAGTAAGTCTAAGTCCAATTTCAATTATCTTTGTATTCTTCGCATTAGGTGTTCTTGATCATGTGACAGGAATTATCTAATTAAGATAGAATTTTAGATGAACAGATTTAAATGTCTGTTCATCTTTTTTTGTTTTATGATAGAATAGATTTAATAGTTTATTAAATAAGGAGAGGGTTATGGCACAGTCTTTAAATACAAAAGTTATGTTTATAACGAAAGCCAATGTATTTATTGGTTTGATTGGAAAAAAGCATGGGGATATTCTTGTTGGAGATTTTGCGTTTGAGTTTTATAATGAAAAAAATCCGGAAGATTATATTTAAATTCCTTGGAATAAGATTGATAAAGTACGTGCGAAACTTTTCTTTAAGAATCCTTTTATTCGTGGATTTTTTATTGATACAAAATCTGCTGGTTTGTTTAATTTTGTAGTAAAAAATACGTGAAAATATTTCAAAAAGATGCGTACATTTGTTGGAAAAGAAAATATTGTACGAAGTAAACCATTGTTTACGATGAGGAATTTGTTTAAAAAGTAAATTATTTTTTTATAATGACTTCTCTATAAATAGTAGTAAGGGACGGAAGCAGCCTCGCTTTACCGAGTCTCATTCCTAAAATTTGAGCCTAGGGTCTCAAATTTCACCTATAAAAGTATCCTATTAGGATACTTTTATCATTACTACTATGAGAAGTCATTGGTGGTGTGGTCATATAGTGTTTGTACGGATAAAATTTTATTTATGATATATGGAGAAGAGTATGATTCGTTTTGAAAATGTATCTAAAGAATATATAGATTCAGATATACAATTAAAAAAGTCTTTTAAAGAAAAATTATTTACAAAAAAAGCAAAGAAAACAGTTATTCAAGATTTAAATTTAGAAATTAACGAAGGAGAAATCGTTGGTTATATTGGTGAGAATGGTGCTGGAAAATCTACGACAATAAAGATGTTGTTAGGAATTATCCCTGCAGATTCTGGTAATGTAACAGTTTTTGAAAAAGACTCATTCAAGAATCGTCGAAAAAACGCTTCTGAAATTGGAGTTATGTTTGGACAGAAATCTCATCTCTGGTGGGATTTACCACTGTTAGATTCTTTCAAATTTTTACAAAAAATTTATTCTAAATCCTCTGTTGAAGATGATAAATGGTTAGAATGGTTAATAAATGAATTAGAGGTAAAAGCATATATAAATCAACCAGTTCGAGAACTTTCTTTAGGACAACGTATGCGTGGAGAATTTATTTGTGCTTTGCTTCATTCTCCTAAGTTAGTCATTTTAGATGAACCTACAATTGGTATTGATGTTCAAACAAAACAAAAAATGATGGAAATTATTTTAAAAGTTAATGAGCAAAAAAATACGACATTCATGATTACCAGTCATGATTTTCAAGAGATTGAGAAAGTTTGTCAAAGAATTATTATTCTGAACAAAGGCATCAATGCATATCAAGGAAGTATTGAAGAATTTAAAAATCAATATTCTTATTTCAAAAAAGTTATAATTTATCACGAACAAGGACAGCATGAATTGATAGAGAATTCAACTATAAAAGTATTAGCAAAGAATATTTTTTCTACTGAGTATTTTTTTGATACTCGTGAAATTTCAGAAGAATTAGCTATTGAATTTATTCAAAATAATTATCATCCTGATAATATAGAAGTTGTTCATTTAAGTTTATCAGAATTAATGACGGTAAAGAGGGTGTTAGAATGAAAGGTTTATTAGCATACATACTTTACCAGTTTAAGTCTAATAAAAAATATCGCATGAATAATGTCATGACGATTATGAGTACATTTATCGCTATTGTAATTCAGTATTATATTTGGACATATGTTGAAAAAACAAATGGAATGAATACACAACAAATTATTATTTATTCTATGTTTGCCTTAACATTATCGTCTTTATTACCTTTATTTTCTTCTGCTGATTTTATGAATCATATTATTTTAAAGGGAACAATAGCTAATTATTTACAGCGTCCACAAATGCTGTTTTTAGTCAATTCCTCTATTCAAATTGGAAATAGTTTTTATAAGATTATTTATCGAATTATTCCAATTTGGGTTATTTATATTATTTTTTTCAAAATAAATCTCATGACTGTAAATAGTGGTCTTTTTTTGGCATTGCTATCTTTATGTTTTAGTTGGATACTTTCATTAATTATTGGTCATATTATAGGATTACTTTCTCCGTATTTAATTAGTATAAATGGAACTAAAAGTTTAGTTTCTGGCTTAATATTATTACTTGGAGGGGGAGTTTTACCGATAGATATTTATCCTGCCCCCTTAAAATTAATTGTATTAAAACTGCCTTTTGTTGCATTACAATATTTTCCTAGTGCAATATTAAGTGGAAGTCAATTATTTTCTTATACGACTGCACTTTTAATTCAATTCTGTTGGATTCTTTTCTTTCTCTTAGTTTTATTCATTGTACAAAAAAGAGTCTACTCAAAACTTGAAATTATGGGAGGGTAACATAATGATTCGTTCGTTAAAATTTTATAGAAAAATTTATACTGAATTTATAAGAATGGATATCAAACGAATAATGATGTATCCTATTGATTTTGTTTTAGGAAATATGGGCTTTTTTCTAGAAACAATTTCAACCTTATTTGTTCTTTATATTATTGTTATGAATACAGGATTTTTAGGTGAGTTTAGTGGATACGAAGTTTTATTTTTTTATTCATATTTGATGTTAGTAAATGCTCTGTGGGAAATATTTTTTGTAACTGTACTTGAAATTCCATATATGATTCAAAGTGGAGAGCTAGATATTTTCTTAGTAAGACCCTTAAATATTTTATTTCAATTTATTATTTTTCAATTAGATGAAGAATCTGTATTTGAAACGGTAGTAGCTTTGTTGTTATTAATAGGATCAATCACTCAATTATCTGGATTATGGACAGGTATCTTCTTTATCAAATTACTTTTCTTTATACTTTCTTCTATTTTTGTTAGATATGCTATTTATCTATTTTTAAGTACTACTTCATTTTGGTGGGTATCAAATGATGGGCTTAAAAGTATTTTTTGGGAAGTTTCTCAACTTGGAAATTATCCAATTTCAATCTATCCTCAATGGTTAAAAGCTGTATTAATGATTATACCATTTAGTTTTATAGGATATTTTCCTGTACATGAGTTATTATTAAGTACTAATCGATTTACTTTAGAAACATTAATCAATTTTAGTTCAGGATGGATTATATTTTATTTAGTTTATCAATTCTTTTGGAAACAAGGATTAAAGAAATATCAAAGTATTGGAGGTTAAATTAATATTATCAAAAACTTAAAATATTATATCACCCGCAGCATTCAGCTTGACTTTTTCTTGTAAAAATTATACGATAATAAGCATTCTATGAGAACGATATCAGGAAGAATGGAAAGGAGAAGTTTAATGAATCAAATATTTTTACATCAATTTGATGTGTTGTTAGAATTACGTCATTTTTTATCCATTATTCTCGCATGTTTATGCGGATGGGCAATTGGATATGAGCGTAAGTCACGCAATAAACAAGCGGGGGTGAAAACCCATGTCATTGTTGCATTAGCTTCTGCTTTAATGATGATTGTTTCAAAAGAAGCCTTTTGGGAAACTCCAGACGCTGCAGATACGACACGTATTGCTGCGCAAATCGTTAGTGGTATCAGTTTTATCGGTGGTGGTATTATCTACATGCGTGATATGCGTGTTAGTGGTGTTACGACAGCTGCTGGTTTATGGGCAACTTCGGGAATTGGAATGGCTATTGGCGGAGGATTCTGGTTCTTTGGTAGTGTTTGTTGCGCTGTAGTGGTAATAGTTCAATTATTAACACATCGCAAACTCAGTGTTCATAGAAAAATGTATCAATTAAATATTACTGGAATGATTAGTCATTTGAATGTTATTCATGATATTCACCGACATTGTAATTTAAAACAGTATCAAGCTGCCAATGTTGAAGTGAAGAAAATTCCAGAAGGATACGAGTTATATATTCAAATTGATAATGATGCTCGTGTTTTTGTTCAAGATTTTAAAAAGACAATTCAAGAAAAGGGAATTGATTTTAAAATTAAGAAAGTTAAATTTAAAGCAACAATGGGATAATTTATATTAAAAAGCCTTGAAGGAGTAGGATAGCTCACTTCAAGGCTTTTTTGTTATGATATAATGAACTCAATAGGAGGTAGAAGTTCTATGGATAAATTTGAGAATTTAGAATCGTTAAGAAAAATGATTATGGCTGTTATTTATGGACTTGCTGTTGGTGATGCATTAGGTGTTCCAGTAGAATTTGAAGCAAGAGATAGTTATAGTCTTACAGAAATGATAGGGTATGGGACATATCATCAACCCACTGGCACATGGTCTGATGATACTTCATTGACATTAGCCTTAATGGAACATTTAGGTGAAAAATCAGATTTTAATATCTTAATGGATAAATTTGTAGCTTATCGTGATGGGTATTTAACACCTTTTGGATATTGTTTTGATATAGGTATTGCAACAAACGAAGCTATTGAGCGATATTTATCAGGGATTTTACCAGAAGTGTGTGGTGGGAAAGATGAGAGGTCTAATGGTAATGGAGCTTTAATGAGAATTTCTCCATTAGTTTTTCTTTTGATGAAAAATTTTAATCTAATCGATCAAGTTAAAGTCATTAAAAAATATACGACAGTAACTCATGGGCATCCAAGGTCTATTGTTGCCTCGATTATATATATTTTTCTATTAAAAGATATGCTATTCAATAATTCACTTCCAAAAGTATTAGATTCCGTTCAAATAAAATTAGAAGAAATATTTAGCCAAAATTCTGTGTACTGGGAAGAATATGAAAATCATTTTAAGGAAATTTTTGATGAAGAATTTTATCATAAAAGTCGTGAGGAAATTAAATCTACAGGTTATGTGGTGGATACACTGAAAGCTTGTTTATGGTGCATAGGAACAACGAACAGTTTTAAGGATGCTGTTTTGAAAGCCGTGAATCTTGGAGAAGATACAGACACAATTGGTGCCATTACAGGTACACTAGCTGGAGCTAAATATTCTTTTGAATCCATTCCTAAAGAATGGATAGAAAGAATAGCCAATAAAACTTTAATAGATGAAAAGTGTGAACAATTATTTAATGGAATGATTGATGCTTAATAATCGTATTATTTATTTTTTAAGTAAAAGTATAGCAATACATCTAACACTTTCGTAATAATCCATAAAATAATGCCATAATAAAAGAAATAGAAAAAATAAGAAATACTAACAATGATTCCTAATAAGACAAAAATAACAATGGAAAATACCCAAAATAATTTTAAGTAGAACAATAGTTTTTCACGAATGAAAAATTCTTCATTACTTAATGTTGATTGAGAACCATCAAATTTATCAATCATTTGAATCAATTTTTTCATATCTTTCTTCCTTTCAAAATAAAAATAGTATTGTGATTATACACTAAAAGTTTGCCTGTGACTATGAATAATTTTGAAATAAAAAGGGAGTATGTTAAAATAGTTCAGAATAAAGTTACAAGTAGTAAGAAAGGGTGAAAATTGATGGCAACGATACAATGGTATCCTGGACATATGGCAAAAGCCAAAAGAGAAGCAATTGAAAAATTAAAATTAGTAGATGTTGTAATAGAATTAGTTGATGCACGTATCCCGGAATCAAGTCGTAATCCAATTGTAAATGAGATTAAGGGACAAAAGAAGCAATTAATGTTATTAAATAAGACAGATTTAGCAGATCCTATTCAAACAAAGAAATGGATGAAATATTACCAAGAAGAAGGTATTGAAGTTTTGACAGTTGAAGCTAAAGATGGTAAAGGATTGAATCAAGTAAAAGCAGCAATCAAAGCATTAATGGCAGAAGAATTTGAAAAATTAGCTGCAAAAGGCGTTCGTCCTCGTCCGATTCGTTTAATGGTACTAGGAATTCCTAACGTTGGAAAATCAACATTTATCAATCGTATGATTCAAAAAAATCAAGCTGAAACGGCTAATCGACCTGGTGTTACAAAAGGACAACGTTGGTTAAAGATTGGCAATGATTTTGAATTATTAGATACGCCTGGTATTTTATGGCCAAAATTTGATAATCAAGAGATAGGGAATAAATTAGCCGTAACAGGAGCTATTAAAGATTCATTATTACATATGGATGATGTAGCGTTATTTGCGATTAACATTTTTAGAACATACTATACTGATGCTTTAAGAAAACCTTATGGTTTAAGTGAAACTGATTTAGAATTATCAGATGTAGATTTATTATTACTTATTACGAAAAAATTAGGATTCAAAGATGATTACGAACGTGCAAGTGAGCGTATTATTTTTGACATTCGTGGTGGTAAATTGGGTCGTTATACATTAGATACTGCTCCTATTAGTTTGGAAGGTGTTTAAGATGACTGAAAAATATACCATTAGTCAAATTAAAGAAATCCTAAGTACGATTCATTCTATGGAAGATCCTATGTTTCAACAATTAAGTTTAGATATGAGAAAAGGAGTTCAAACAGCTCTAAAATCTTGTCAAAAAAGAATTGAAAAAGAACAAAAACGTGCAGAACATTTTATTGAAATGCAATATTATGAAAGATTAGCTTATCAAGAAGGAGCTAGTTTTATTGCAGGAGTCGATGAAGTAGGACGTGGTCCATTAGCAGGTCCTGTAGTAGCTGCTGCAGTAATTTTACCGAAAAATATTGAAGATTTAGGGTTTGATGATTCTAAAAAATTATCTGCTTCTAAACGAGAAGAAATTTATCTACTCATTCAAGAAAAAGCTATTGCCATTGGAATTGGAATTGTGGATGCAGATATTATTGACCAAGTCAATATTTATCAAGCTAGTCGTTTAGCAATGCAACAAGCAGTAAGTGAATTAAAGATTCAACCGGATTATTTATTAATTGATGCGATGAAAATTGATGTGAATACACCGCAAATTGGTATCATTAAAGGAGATGCAAAGAGTATAACGATTGCAGCAGCAAGTATTGTTGCTAAACAAGTGCGTGACCAAATGATGCAAGAATTTGATGATTTATATCCAGGATATGATTTTTCTAATAATGCAGGTTATGGAACTCCAAAACACTTGGAAGGATTAAAAACAAAAGGAATTTGTCCAATTCATCGTAAAACTTTTGCTCCTATTAAAGATTATTTAAAATAAAAAATATTTTTAGCCTTTTTTCTCGTATATAACAAGTAGAGATGTTATTTCGAGAAAGAAGGTTATTTTTATGGAATGGACAAGACGAACACTAATGATTGCTTTAGCAATGAGGGATAAGGGGAGTAGTCAACAAAGATGGGAACTGTACCAACGTTTATGTCAAAATGAATTGACAGAGGGAAAATTTACACTAGAAACGATTCATCAGGAGTTAAGTTTAGAAGAGCTTGAATGGTTAAGAAATACAGATTTTGCAGCTTTAGAACAAAAATATAAAAAAGAAAATATTCACTTTTTAATGTACGAAGATGTTCTATATCCCAAACGATTAAAAGAAATTTATTTACCACCAGTTGTTTTATTTTATAAAGGACGACTCGAGTTATTTAACCGTTTATCCATTGGAATTGTTGGAGCAAGAAATCATACAGAATATAGTAGGGAAGCATTACAATATTTACTTCCATCTATACTGGAAAGAAAAGTATCTATTATTAGTGGATTAGCTAGAGGCGTAGATAGTTTAGCGCACAAACTAACATTAGAGTTAAAAGGAGAAACGATTGCGGTTATTGGAAATGGCATTAATATTTGCTATCCTAAGGAAAATCAATCTTTGTATGATGCAATAGGGAGAAAAGGATTGATACTGTCAGAATATCCATTAGATAGTCCACCATTAAAATTTCATTTTCCTTATCGAAATCGAATTATAGCAGGATTAAGTCATGGATTATGTGTGATTGAAGCTAAACTGCATAGTGGAAGTTTAATTACAGCTAATATTGCGTTGAGTGAAAACCGTCAAGTATTTGCCTTACCGGGTAACATCACAAGTGACTATTCTAAAGGGACAAATGAACTCATTACAGCTGGAGCCTTACCGATAAGAAATGCGAATGATATTTTAGATTCTCTGCATTATTTTCCATAAAATTTTTACTCTTATAGTTTTTTGATTTGACAAACAAACTTTCGTTCGCTATGATGAATTACGATTATTGAAAACAAGCATATACTTCTGTGAAGGGAGTTTCGATATGGTTAAGAAAAACTTGGTGATTGTCGAATCGCCAACTAAAGCGAAAACAATTGAAAGATATTTAGGAAAAAATTTTAAAGTAGTGGCAAGTAAAGGTCACTTACGTGATTTACCAAAAAGTAAAATGGGAATCGATATTGAAAATAACTATGAACCTCATTATATTTCTATTCGTGGTAAAGGGGATTTAATCAAATCCTTGAAAAAAGAAGCGAGTAAAGCCGATGCTGTTTACCTTGCAAGTGACCCGGATAGAGAAGGGGAAGCTATTTCATGGCATTTAGCGCATTTATTAGGATTAGATACGACTAAACCGATTCGTGTAGAATTTAATGAGATTACAAAGGACGCTGTAAAAGAAGCCTTTAAAAATCCAAGAAATTTAGATATGGATTTAGTTGATGCACAACAAGCTCGACGTATTTTAGACCGATTAGTAGGATATACGATTTCTCCAATTTTATGGAAGAAAGTTAAAAAAGGCTTAAGTGCTGGTCGTGTACAAAGTATTGCTGTAAAATTAATTATTGATCGAGAAAGAGAAATTCAATCTTTTGTTCCAGAAGAATATTGGACATTAGATGCGACTTTCCAAAAATCAACAAAGAAATTTTCAGCTAGTTATTATGGAACGACAGCTGAAAAAGTCGAGCTAAAATCACAAGATGAAGTAAATCAAGTCTTAAAACAAATTGACGAGAAATCACCATTTACTGTTCAAAAAGTTACAAAAAAAGAAAGAAGAAGAAATCCTGCTGCACCATTTACGACTAGTAGCTTGCAACAAGATGCTTCTAATAAATTAAACTTTAGAACTCGTAAAACAATGATGGTCGCTCAACAATTGTATGAAGGTGTATCATTAGGAAGACAAGGTTCAGTCGGGTTAATTACGTATATGCGTACAGACTCAACTCGTGTTTCTCAAACGGCTAAAGACGAAGCAAAATCTTATATTTTATCTGAGTATGGTAGTGAGTATTCAAACTCAACACGTTCAACAAAAGTTTCTGAAGGAGCTCAAGATGCCCACGAAGCAATTCGTCCTTCATCAGTTATGAGAACTCCTGATTCGATTGCATCTTATTTAACAAAGGATCAATTAAAATTATATACATTAATTTGGTCTAGATTTGTGGCAAGTCAAATGTCTGCAGCTGTTTATGATACGGTTCAAGTTGAATTAGAGCAAAATCAACAAGTATTCAAAGCAAATGGTTCTACTATTAAATTTGCTGGATATCAAAAAGTATATCAAGATAATTCGGATTCAAAAAAATCAAATGTTTTACCTGAATTAGTTGAGGGAGATACGGTATCTGTACAAAAACTAGATCCAGAACAACACTTTACTCAACCACCTGCTAGATATTCAGAAGCAACTTTAATTAAAACTTTAGAAGAAATTGGAGTTGGTCGTCCTTCGACTTATGCTCCAACCATTGAAACGATTCAAAAACGTTATTATGTTAAATTAGTAGCGAAACGTTTTGAACCAACTGAATTGGGAGAAATCGTTCATCAAATGATTAATAATTATTTTCCGAATATTGTAGATACTCATTTTACTGCCGAAATGGAATCTGAATTAGACCAAATTGAAGCAGGAAAACAAGAGTGGGTTCAAGTAATTGATCGATTCTATCAACCGTTTAAAGCCGAAGTGGATAAAGCGGAAATTCAAATTGAGAAAGTCCAAATTAAAGATGAACCTGCTGGATTTAACTGTGAAGTTTGTGGAAGTCCAATGGTCATTAAATTAGGACGTTTTGGAAAATTCTATGCTTGTAGTAATTTTCCTGATTGTCGTCATACTGCAGCAATTGTAAAAGAGATTGGTGTAACTTGTCCTCATTGTCATCAAGGGCATGTCATTGAGAGAAAATCGAAGAAGAATCGTTTATTCTATGGTTGTGATCGTTATCCTGAATGCGAATTTGTATCATGGGATAAACCGGTAGGAAGAGAATGTCCGAAATGTTCTCACTATCTTGTAGAAAAGAAAGTGAAAAGTGGCAAACAAATTGTATGTAGCCAATGCGATTATAAAGAAGAAATTCAAAAATAATGAAGAAGAAGCCGCAAGGCTTCTTTTTTTCGTAATAATCCAAGAGTTAAATACTTCTTTTGTTTTAGTTGAGGACGCTAGCAGCCACCTACGGTGTCTCATAGCTTAAATTTGAGCCTTGGTTTCAAATTTACCTAAAATTGTTTGGAAAATTTTGACAATTTAGTTGTCAGTTGTTAGAAACTATGCTACAGTTTTATATGGAGAAAGGATGTCGTTAAATGGAAGAAC
>NZ_CAUQUN010000038.1:0-11128 GCF_963521425.1 uncultured Granulicatella sp. | reverse complement strand
AATCTATTAAATATCAAAAAAGTAGGGAGACGTAGAAATAATATGCAATGGTTTAAAGTTCCTTCGAAAATCTATTTCGAACGTGATTCAATTCAATACTTACAAAAAATGAAAAATGTAGAACGTGTAATGATCGTAACTGACCAACAAATGGTTAACTTAGGATTCTTACAACGTGTGATTGAACAATTAGAATTACGCCCTAACAAAGTTATTTACGAAGTATTTTCAGATGTTGAACCGGATCCAGATATCACAACAGTTAACCGTGGTGCTGAAATTATGAAATCATTTGAACCAGATACAATCGTAGCTCTTGGTGGTGGTTCTGTAATGGATGCTGCTAAAGTTATGTGGATGTTCTACGAACAACCTCAAATTGACTTCCGTGATTTAGTTCAAAAATTCATGGATATTCGTAAACGTGCATTCAAATTCCCTGAATTAGGTGAAAAAGCAAAATACGTTGGTATTCCAACAACTTCAGGTACAGGTTCTGAGGTAACACCATTTGCTGTTATTTCTGATAAAGCAAATAACCGTAAATATCCATTAGCAGACTACTCATTAACTCCAACAATTGCGATTGTTGACCCAGCATTAGTTATGACAGTTCCAGGATTTGTTACAGCAGATACAGGTATGGACGTATTAACTCACGCAGTTGAAGCCTATACTTCAACATTAGCGAATGACTACACTGACGGTTTAGCTTTACAAGCAATCAAATTAGTATTTGAAAACTTAGAAAGCTCAGTTAAAAATGGAGACTTCGTTTCAAGAGAAAAAATGCATAATGCTTCTACAATGGCTGGTATGGCATTTGCAAATGCATTCTTAGGAATGTCTCACTCAATGGCTCATAAAGTTGGTGGATTCTTCCACACAGTTCACGGACGTACAAATGCAATCTTACTTCCATATGTTATCCGTTACAATGGTACTCGTCCTGCTAAAACTTCTACATGGCCTAAATACAATTACTACCGTGCTGATGAAAAATTCCAAGACATTGCTAGAATGTTAGGATTACCTTCATCAACTCCTGAAGAAGCAGTAGATGCATTAGCAAAAGCTGTTTATGAGTTAGGAGAACGTGTAGGAATTGAGATGAACTTCAAAGCTCAAGGTGTAGATGAAAAAGAATGGAAAGAAACAATCCATGAAATTGCATTATTAGCTTATGAAGATCAATGTTCACCAGCGAACCCTCGTTTACCAATGGTTGCTCACATGGAAGAAATTCTTGCTGATGCATACTATGGTTACGCAGCTCGTCCAGGACGTTTAAAATAATTATTTTAATTTTGAAAAAGCGTAGTAGTCTTTCGACTATTACGCTTTTTTCTTTATATAAAATTTTACTGTTTGACTGTAAACTAATACAGATGTTCAGTTTATTTTAATACAGATTTATGGTATACTATTGAAGAAAATTAGTTGTTAGTGAGGTTTAAAGGAGGAAACAATATGACCCCTAATAAAGAGGATTATATTAAAGCGATTTATAAATTAGGCGGTAATCATGAAATTGTTTCGAATAAGTCAATCACTAATATGCTTCAAATATCTGCAGCATCTACAACAGAAATGTTGAATAAACTAGTAACAGAAGATTATGTAAATTATGTACGATATAAAGGAGCTAGACTGACAGAAAAAGGAATTTTGTTTGCTGAACGTTTGATTCGTACTCATAAAATATGGGAAGTATTTTTAGTACAGTCATTAGGTTTTTCACCAGATGAAGTTCATGCTCAGGCAGAAGTTTTAGAACATGCTTCTTCACCTGAGTTAATTAATCGATTAGTGGATTTTCTGGATGATCCAACTCATTGTCCGCATGGAGAAATTATCCCTACGATACATGAATCCTAAAAAATGCATGAAATAAATGCTGATTTGGAGGGGAAAATATGTCAACCAAACATCAACGAATCATTGAATACATTGAATCATTACCAGTTGGTGAAAAGATTTCTGTTCGTACAATTGCTAAAAATATGCAATTAAGTGAAGGAACTGCTTATAGAGCTATAAAGGCTGCAGAAAATCTGGGTGTTGTTTCTACAATAGAACGTGTTGGGACGATTAGAATAGAAAGAAAATCAAAAGATAATTTTGAGAAACTTTCTTTCGGTGAAATTGTTAAAATAATTGAAGGGGAAGTTTATGGTGGCTCTAAAGGTTTAGATAAGATTTTAAACCGCTTTGTTATCGGAGCGATGACAGAGGATGCGATGAGTCGTTATATTCATCCAGAATCATTAGTGATTATTGGAAATCGTAAAGAGGCTCAATTATTAGCTTTAGAACAGGGGGCAGCTGTATTAATTACAGGAGGTTTTACTGCTTCTGACGAATTAATTCGAAGAGCTGATGAATTAGCGATACCAGTTATTGGAACAACTTACGATACATTTACAGTTGCATCTCTTATTAACCGTGCAATGACGGATCAATTAATTAAGAAAAAAATCATGATTGTATCGGATATTTTTACAGATTTTTCTCACACACATTATTTAATGATTGATGATACAGTGGAAGATTATCGAAAAATGAATCAACAAACTGAAAATTCTAGATTTCCTGTAATTAATCATTCGAATCGTCTTGTAGGAGTTGTGACAGCAAAAGATGTTATTGGAAAAGGCGATCATATTGTCATTGAAAGAGTGATGACGAAAAATCCAAGTGTCACTAAATTACATGCTAGTGTAGCCAGTGTTGCTCATTCTATGATATGGAATGGCTTAGAAATGTTACCAGTTGTACAAGATAATATGGAATTGTTAGGGATTATTTCCAGACAAGATGTGATGAAAGCTATGCAATTAGCTCAACGTCAACCTCAGGTAGGGAATACTTTTGAAGATGATGTTGCAGAGAGTTTAAATGTTCTGGACATAGATACGCAACAAGCCAAATTCCAATTTACAGTAACTCCACAAATGACAAATAATTTAGGGATGTTATCGTTTGGTGTTCTTTGTGAAGTTGTAAGTGTAGCATCAAAAGAATTTATTTCTCGTAGTCAAAGAAGAAATGCTGTTATTGAGCAATTAGATTTACATTATTTAAAAATGATTCCAATTGATAGTGAAATTATTTTACAAATTCAATCATTAGATAATGGAAGAAAAATAACAAAATTAGATATTTCAGTGTATTTAGAAAATACAATTGTAGCAAAAGCAGTAATGTCTAGTCAGTTAATGGAAAGGAATTAATATAAAAGATGAATAAACAAGAATATTTATTAGATATTGATAAAGAAATTCAAAAAGCAGACTCAATCGTTATTTTACGCCATGAGTTGCCAGATCCAGATGCGATTGGTTCTCAAATTGGATTAAAAAAAATTATTGAAGCAACTTACCCAACTAAAAAAGTATATGCTTTAGGGGAAATGAATGAAGATTTAGCATATATTGGTACAATGGATACCATTTCTCAAGAAGTATTCAATGCTTCATTAATTATTGTAAATGACACAGCAAATACGCCTCGTATTGATTCACCATATGAAGTAAACCCATCAGAGGTAATTAAAATCGACCATCATCCTGATAGAGATGTTTATGGAAAGATATCTTATGTAGATACAACTGCAAGTAGTACAAGTGAAATTTTATGTCAATTTGTATTCAGTGAAAATTCACCTTGGAAAGTCAATGAAGAAGTTGCGAATGCATTGTATGCAGGTATTGTAGGGGATACAGGTCGTTTCTTATACCCAGCAACAACAACAGTAACTTTCGAAATGGTTTCTAAATTATTAGAATTCCCAGTGAAAATTTCTGAAATTGCTTATCATATGATTACAAATCCTATTTCAGTTAGTCGTTTAGCAGGTTATATTTACCAAAATATGGAAATTTCTGAAAATGGTGTAGCGATTACCATTTTAAGCCAAGAACAATTAAAAGAATTTGGAGTGGAAGAACATCAAACACATGGGGTTATTTCATTACCTAGTACAGTTGAAGGAGTTCATTGTTGGTGTCTATTCGTAGAGCAACCAGATGGTACATATCGTTGTAATTTACGTTCAAAAGGACCTATTGTAAATGAAATTGCAGCTAACCATGGAGGGGGAGGACATCCGCTTGCTTCAGGTGCAGTTGTAAAATCATTAGAAGAAGTTCATCAAATGTCTGAAGAATTGAATGAATCTTCTAAAAAATTTCTTGCTTCATTGAATAAATAAAGACTTATAGTTGACTTTAGTTGGATAGAATAATACAATGGTTATTGAGTTGGATTATTCTATCCAACGATTGTTTATGCAATTAATTTTGAAAATTTAAAAATGAGACGGAGGTGACTCAATGAACTCAGGACTATTAACTGGAGGCCTCGCGATCTTAACTTTAGTAATCGGAATTGTTGCTGGATATTTTGTTTTCAAATCCAATTATGAGAAAAAAGTTGTAGCTGCTCGTGAATCGGCTGAAATGATTTTAGAAGATGCAAAAAAAGATGCTGACCGATTAAAAAAGGAAGTATTATTAGAAGCTAAAGAAGAAAATCATAAATATCGTACTGAAGTTGAAAATGAGTTAAAAGAAAGAAGAAATGAAGTTTTACTTCAAGAAAAACGGATGATTCAAAGAGAACAAAATCTTGATCGTAAAGATGAAGTTCTTGAAAAACGTGAACAATCTATTGAAGATAAAGAAAATAAACTTCAAGAGAGAGCACAAGTCATGACGGAAAAAGAGGAACAGATTGACGCTGTGTTATCAGAACAAAAAGCTGAATTGGAACGAATTTCAACAATTAGTAGAGAAGAAGCTCAACAAATTATTATGCAAGAAACACGTGAGGAATTAAGTCACGAACGTGCAGTAATGGTAAAAGAATCTGAACAACGTGCTAAAGACGAGTCAGATAGAGCTGCTAAAAGTATTATTTTACAAGCAATTCAACGTTCAGCAGCTGATTTAGTTGCTGAAAATACTGTGACAGTTATGACATTACCAAATGATGAGATGAAAGGTCGAATTATCGGACGTGAAGGAAGAAATATTCGTACTTTAGAGTCATTAACGGGTATTGATTTAATTATCGATGAAACACCTGAAGCTGTAGTGCTTAGTGGATTTGATCCAATTCGTAGAGAAATTGCTAAAATGACCTTAGAAAAATTAATTGCAGATGGACGTATTCACCCTGCAAGAATTGAAGAAATGGTCGAAAAATCTCGTAAGGAAATGGATGAAAGAATTCGTTCAATTGGGGAACAAGCAACATTTGAAGTTGGAATTCATTCATTACATCCAGACTTAATTAAAATTTTAGGTCGTTTATATTTCCGTACAAGTTATGGACAAAATGTTTTAAATCATAGTATTGAAGTTGCAAAACTAGCTGGAATTATGGCTGGTGAGCTTGGTGAAGATGTAAATCTAGCGAAAAGAGCAGGTTTATTACATGATTTAGGAAAAGCATTAGATCATGAAATTGAAGGTTCCCATGTAGAAATTGGTGCGGAAATTGCTCAAAAATATAAAGAAAACAAAATTGTGGTTAATGCAATTGCATCTCACCATGGAGATGTAGAAGCAACCTCGACAATTGCGATATTAGTAGCAGCAGCAGATGCTTTATCAGCTGCAAGACCAGGAGCACGTAGTGAATCCTTGGAAAACTACATTCGTCGTTTAGAACGATTAGAAGCTATTGCTAATGAACACGAAGGTGTGGAACGTAGCTTTGCTATTCAAGCGGGTCGTGAAATCCGTGTGATGGTTCATCCAGAGAAAATTGATGATGCAAGTTCTATTTTATTAGCACGTGAAATTCGTAAACAAATTGAAGAAGAACTACAATATCCAGGACATATTAAGGTTACAGTTATTCGTGAAACAAGAGCTGTAGAATATGCTAAATAATGAAAAAGAAACACGCTAGATATCTAGCGTGTTTTTTTATATATAAAAGTAAAAATAACCCCCTTCTCAATTAGAGAAGGGGTTAGGAGTTTAGTTATTTTGCCCAGTTGATTGAGTAGTCGTTTCATTTCTAGTAGTTTCTTGAGTTTTTTGTCCATCCTGTTGTGGAGGTTGTTGTTGCTGAGGATTTTGTTGAATAGTTGTTGAACTTGTTTCTTGTTTTTCCTCGGCTTTAGTACCTAATTTCAACTCATAAGTTACTGGATCTGATGTCTTATCTTTAATTGTAACAGTTAAACTAATTTGAACGGATTCACCTGTAATATTTTTAAAGGTTGCACTTGTCTTGTCAACTGTTTGTGATTGACCTCCAACACTAATCGTATACCTTGGTTTATCTCCATTGGATTTTACTGCATTCCAAGTTACTGTAATTTCTTTCTTAGCAGCATCAAAATTTACGTTTAATCCCGATGGTGGAGCAATTCTTTCTTCAACATACTGTTGCTGTGTAGGTAATGTACCTTTAACAAATAATTCTGTACTTACCCTATCACTAGGAGTATTTGGTCCAGCTAAAGCTAATGGATTAGATCCTACAACAATTTGTGAAGCAACAACACTAGACGGTTGTTCCCAATCTTTAACAGGAGTTTGCTTCATGGCATAATTCATTAAGTGAGCATAAATCCATTTAGAATAAGCTTGTTCTGTTAATGTTAAGCCACTTCCTGCTGTATAAGGGTTATCATAACCAGTCCATACAGAAATTGTGTAGGCAGGGGAGTATCCGATGAACCATGAATCGGGAATAATATTATCTTCTAGTGAAGCCCCCATTGCACGTTTTTGTTCAGGTGTATAATTTGTTGAACCAGTTTTCGCTGCATGTGGAAGATTACCCATTTTTAGGTCATTAGCAAAACCATAAGTAAAAGTATCTTTTAATATATTTGTAATCATATAAGCTGTTGAATCTTTCATTGCTTGATGTTGATCTGGTTTGAATTGTAAAACTTGTCCGTCTCGAGTTGTAATTTTTGTAACGGTATATGGTTTAGAATAAGTACCATAGTTAGCAAAAGCAGTGTAAGCAGCTGCCATTTTTACTGGTGATATGTTTGCACCAATAGCATTACTTTCTACTAATGATTCTTTTCCGTCATTCATAACAGATAAATCTAATTTTTTTAGAAAAGCTTGAACATTATCGTCACCAACTGCTTTAAAGGTTTGGTAGGCAGGAGTATTACGTGATAAAACTAACGCTTTACGCATGGTCATTGTTCCCATATATTGATTATCCCAGTTGTTTAATTCAAAACCACTAGAATATTTTGTTGGTTTATCAACCATTGTTTGGCCAGTAGAATAGTTTAAATATTCGATTGCTGGGCCGTAATCCATAATAGGTTTAATTGTTGAACCAGTACTTCTGTCATTTTGTATGGCACGATTATAGGCTAATAAATTTGTTTGTTTACGACCACCGTTAACAGCTCTTACAGCTCCAGTTGTTGAGTCTAACATAACAACTGCATTTTGAACTTTGTCATCAACATATTGAATATAACGATTTGTATTTAATATCTCATATAAGTGATTTTGCGCCTGTGAATTAACAGTAGTTTCAATCGTTAATCCATCTGAATAAACATCTAAACCAGTTTTTTCTTTTACTTCATCAGCAACCATTGTTAAAAATGAATCGAAAATTAAACGGTTATCATCTGTTGAAACTTGTTCATGTTCTGCTACTAATCCTTCTGTAATTGGAGTATCTGTTGCTTCCTGAAATTGAGAATCGGTTAATTTCCCATTTTCTTTCATTGTTTTTAAAACTAAATCACGACGTTCTTTTGCTTGTTCAGGATGAGCGTATGGGTCGTAAGAACTTGGAGCTTGCGGCATACCAGCCAAAAGGGCTAATTGGGGGATGGTTAATTCATTTAATTCTTTTCCAAAATAATAATTAGAAGCTGTACCAAACCCATAAGTGTTATTAGCCATATATACTTTGTTTAAATAATAAGTAAGTATTTGTTCTTTTGAAAATTCACGTTCTATTTGTAAAGCAAGTACAATTTCTTGAATTTTACGTTTATAAGTCTGATCTTCTTTTTTTGTAGAGAAGACAGATAATTTAATTAATTGTTGAGTGATGGTACTACCACCTTGAGTAATATGACCAGCACGAAGATTACGTACAAAAGAACCGATAATTCGAATTGGATCAATTCCTAAATGAGAATAATATCGTTTATCTTCAATAGAGGTGATCGCATCTTTTAATCCTTGAGGAACTTCTTCAGGTTCAATTAAATCACGATTTTCTCCACCTAATTTTGTGATTAGTTCTTTATTCATATCAAGGATTTCTGTTTCAGTTGCTCCTTGTAAATCTGCAGCAGTTATTTCCGGCGTAGTGGAAGCGTAGTAGAAGAATAAACCTGTTAGGATTGTAAATCCAATTACAAAAATTGAGAATAAAACAAGGAGTATTCTCTTAAAAATATTCTTTTTCTTCCCATTTGTATTTTTTTTTGATTGTTGATTACGTCTTTTTTGGCGTGTCTCTGTCATAGAAAACCTCCTAAATTTTATCAATTAAATTGTCAATAATTGGAATATAATCCAAAATAGATTGTACTGTTAAGTAAATTTGTTTTCCATTATCACGAATATAATTTAAAGGAATAGATTTTTTACCATTCTTGTTATCTCTGATAAATGAAATTAGATACTGACTTTCTAGTAAGTAATATTCATTTAATGAAGAAAAATAAAAAATAATAAATACAATTCCACCTTGGTATATACAATCTTCCATGTGTTGTAATTGATGCTCATGTATATTTATAAATGGAAACGAAGTTTTATTTTTCGTTTCTTTAGCCTCGAAATCAATATAGCATCCACGATAAACCCCATTATAATCTGTAGTAGAAGCATGACGGTAATATGCTTCTTTAATAACTGCGGCACTTCGTTTAGGATAATCCACTTTAACGACTTGTACCGGTGTAGGCTTTTTATGGATAACAGCTATTTTTTTTAATCGATAATAATCGTTTGTTTGATTCAATAAAGTTTCTAAGAACATTCCACGACTACCATATGAAACAGTTGAAGTTTGAGGAGAGGGATTTCTCTGTTGTCCTTTTGGGTATTGAATCATAATATCACCTCTAATCTTTATCTATTATACCATTTATTATACTTTAAAAGCTAAAAATATTATTAAGATTAACAAAAACTAGATTTCATTTTGATTTCTAAATGAAAATGTAGAAGAATATTCAAAAAAATAATCAGAAATATTTTACAATTTTACAAAGGTGTTGTAAAATAAATGAGTATGTAAAACGCTCATCAATTAAATTTGATGAAGTAAGAATTTTTTGGAGGAAAGCTATGACAGCAAAATTTGAAAAAATCAACACAAATGAAGTTGTGTTAACATTTGAAATTTCAGAAGAATCAATTAAACAAGGTTTAGAAGTTGCTTTTAACCGTGTGAAAAAGAACTTAAACGTTCCTGGTTTCCGTAAAGGTAAAGTAAGTCGTCAAGTCTTCAACAAAATGTATGGTGAAGAAGCATTATATCAAGATGCATTAAACTTCTTATTACCTGATGCATATGACAATGCAGTAGAAGAAACTGGTATTTTCCCAGTAACTCAACCAAAAATTGATATCGAATCATTAGAAAAAGGTCAACCATGGGTGATCAAAGCAACTGTAATTGTTAAACCTGAAGTTAAATTAGGTGAATACAAAGGATTAACTGTTGAAAAACAAGATCGTACAGTTTCTGAACAAGATGTAGAAGATCGTTTATTACAAGAACAAGCTAAATCAGCTGAATTAGTTGTTAAAGAAGGTGCTGCTGAATTAGCAGATACAGTTGTAATCGACTTTGAAGGTTTCTTAGGTGAAGAAGCATTTGAAGGTGGAAAAGGTGAAAACTACTCATTAGAATTAGGTTCAGGTTCATTCATTCCTGGATTTGAAGAACAATTAGTAGGCGCTAAAGAAGGCGACAACGTTGAAGTTAAAGTTACATTCCCAGAAGAATATCATGCAGAAAACTTAAAAGGTCAAGATGCTGTATTCAAAGTAACAGTTCATGAAGTTAAAACAAAAGAATTACCAGAATTAACAGATGAATTTGCTAAAGATGTGGATGATTCAGTTGAAACATTAGCAGAATTAAAAGAAAAATTCCGTAAAGAATTAGAAGAAGCTAAAGCTGAAGCAGCTGATGAAGCTGTAGCTGACTTAGCATTACGTCAAGCAGTTGAAAATGCTGAAATCGTTGAATTACCAGCTGAAATGGTTCACGAAGAAGTACACCGTCAAATGCAACACTATTTAAACGACATGCGTCGTAACGGTATTACACCAGAAATGTACTACCAAATTACAGGTACAACTGAAGCAGACTTACACAAAATGATGGAAAAAGATGCTGATGTACGTACTAAAACTAACTTAGTATTAGAACAAATCGTTAAAGAAGAAGGCATTGAAGCAACTGATGAAGATGTAGCTAACGAAGTGAAAGAATTAGCTGCTCAATACGGTATGGAAGAAGATGCAGTTCGTGCAGCTGTTTCTGTAGATATGTTGAAAAACGATATCGCAATGAAAAAAGCATTAGCAGTAATTACAGAGTCTGCAAAAGAAGCTTAATAGAAGAAAGTTTACCGCGCTGGTTTCAATATGAAATCAGCGCTTTTTTTGAAACAACTTTTCTTGTTGAAAATTAAGACTTATGGTACTCTTAATAGAAGAAATCAGGAAATAGAATGGGGGTTTCAGATTGTATAAAGATGAAACAAAACAAGTAAGATGTTCTTTTTGTGGAAAATCGCAAGAACAAGTAAAAAAAATTATCGCTGGTCCTGATGTATTTATTTGTAATGAATGTGTTGATTTATGTAAAGAAATCATTGATGAAGAATTTTCATCTATAACAATGGATGAAATGATTGATGTCTTGAAACCGCAAGAAATTCGTAAAGTGTTAGATGAATATGTTGTTGGTCAAGAGCATGCAAAGAAATCATTAGCGGTAGCAGTGTATAATCACTATAAACGGATTAATCATTTGTTAAATGAAGACGAGGATGAAGTAGAGTTACAAAAAAGTAATATTTGTTTAATTGGACCAACTGGTTCTGGAAAAACATACTTAGCTCAGTCTCTTGCGCGGATTCTAAATG
>NZ_CAUQUN010000037.1:0-12600 GCF_963521425.1 uncultured Granulicatella sp. | reverse complement strand
CACTACTTTGCGGTAGCCATCCGTATCTCCATGGTAGTCTCACCTACCGATTTACATGTTCAGTATACTGAATTCATTTATCTACTGTCAAATGAAAAGACGGAACAACTTCTCTCTAGAATTCTAACAGTTTATTTTTATACTCTAAACAACTAACCTTCATATCCAATCTCAAAAAATGCTAACTCTAAAGATACCGCATGATTCCAACGTTCTTGAAGTGCTGAAATCGTTACTTTATCCCTACAAATCCGATTCAACTCATCAACGAGAAATTGAACCCATTCTTTAAAAAATTCTCCTCTATGAAGATGAATCCACTCCAGATGAACATATCGTTCTGGAAGAGGTAATTCCTTAGATCCCCAATCTAAATATAAACCTTCTGCAATAACTAACATCACTAAAAGCTGAGCATAATCAGATGAATCTACCGCTGAATACATTAGTTTTTGAAACTCTTTTGTCACAGGATGTAACGTTACTTCTAAATATTCGTTTTCTGTCAGGCATAATTCTTTAAATGCTTTTTGAAAATACCCATCTTCATCCGCTTCTAAAAAGCCTAATTGTTTTGCAAATCGTAGTTTTGCTTCAAGTGTGTCAGCATGTGCCACACAAGCTCCTAGCATTGATAAAAAAGCATCAAAAAAATGATAATCTTGAATCAGATATTTTGTTAAGACTTCATCCTCCATTGTTCCTTCAAAAAGCTCCTGTATAAAACGATGATTGATTGCAGCTTGCCAATCTTTCTGACTATTTTTTAGCAATTCTCCCACAGCATCTCCCGTTTTAAAAGCATATTTTTCCATATATAACCATTCCTTTCCTTTTCCATATTTTGTCTAGAGGACAAAAAAATCCTCTTTCATTTGCTAAATGATAAGACAAACAAAAGAGGATATTAGATGATCTTTCAAATATGAGTCTTTTTCCTTCATCTTTCCGATGAACTAGACATAAATAGCGAATCATTTCCCTTCGACAGTACGAACTGCATCAGGTTCAATGGGTATCATCTCAGCCATAAAGGCACCCCAAATGTTCTCTCATTTCATTTGAACACAGTATAACAATACAGAGATTTAATGTAAAGTTTTTGAGTTTTTAGTTTGTAAAACCATTATAAAACTTCTTAATAACTCTACCCCTAATTGAAGTTCTCCAAATAAAAAATTAGTTCTTAATTGTTCAGATTATTCAATCACCTAAAATGTACATTCTTACTCATTACATTTATAATAATGAATAAGTAAATTGATTTAGGAGAACATTATGAAAGAAGAAAGACCTGATTTTAAAGATATCCATTCATTTGAAGAATTTAATCTCTACTATTGGTACCGAGAAGAACTATCACAAATTTGCAAATCCCTTGGATTAGAGTATAGAGGTACAAAACAAGAATTAAACGATATCATTCATCAATATTTTTTAGGAAATAAAATAGAGAAAAGTGTGAACAAAAGAAACCAAAAACAAGTCGAAGTTATAACTTTAAATACTCCATTACTTCACTGTGGTTTTTCTTTCAACCAAAAATTTCGTGATTATTTTTCAGCTGTTACAGGTATTAGTCCGTTTAAATTTAATGCTGATATGGCAACAGCTTGGCGAAAAGTAAAAAAAGATAAAGATATAACATTCACGATTCAAGATATGATTAAAATATATTATGGTGAATCAAATTATGCCAAATATGATAGCTCAGCTTGTCAATGGAATCAGTTTCTAAAAGATTTTTGCTCAGATGAATGTAGCAATGTTTATTCTAATAAATTAAAAGTTGCATCTATTCTTTGGAAAGAAGTTAGAAATTCGACAAATGAAAAAATTTATTCTAGAGAACTTTTAAAAGAAAATGAAAATAAACTAATGGAATACCGTAAGAATACAGATTCCAACTTATCAAGTTCAATATAATAGAATAATTCATTACAATAGAAAGGTAACAAAAAACGATGAATATCCTAAAGGCATTCATCGTTTTCTAATTTCTTTTGTTCTTTTCGTCTTTTATTTCGTTCTCTTAACCCTTTAAAGAAGTCTTTTAAGATTTGTTGACATTCTTCTTCTAACAAGCCATATTCTACTTCTACTTGATGATTAAACCGTTCATCTTGTAATAAATTCATAAATGTTCCTGCTGTCCCCGCTTTTGGATCAAAAGCTCCAAATGTTACTTTTTTCAAACGAGATAAAATCATGGCTCCACTACACATCGGACATGGTTCTAATGTAACAAATAATTCGCAATCTTCTAATCGCCAACTACCTAGAACTTGGTTCGCCTGCCGAATGGCTTTGATTTCAGCATGTAAAGTTGCATCTTGTTCCTTCTCACGTAAATTATGACCACGTCCAATAATTTCTCCATTTAAAACCACAACTGCTCCAATAGGAACTTCTTCCTTATCATACGCTTTTTGTGCTTCCTTTAAAGCTTCTCTCATGAACATTTCTTTTTCCTTTTGTCCGATGATTCTCACCTCATTTATCCAAAAGTTTCAACGTTTCTTCTCGTTTAATAACTAATTCTTTTACAAGATGATAGATGACTGCACACAATGGTGTGAAGAAAATTAACCCTAAAATTCCAAATAAATTCCCACCAATCAGAGCCGCTGCTAATGTTAACACAGTTGGCAATCCAATAGAATTTCCTACTACACGAGGATAAATAAAATTCCCCTCAATTAACTGCAATCCATAAAAGACTCCAATTGAAATTAACGCTTGGATAGGACTTACTGTAAAAATGAAAATAGCTCCTAACATACAAGCTGAAAACGGTCCAATATATGGAATAAAAGATAAAACAGCAGCTAATACACCTGTTATCGCTGCATAAGGTAATTGAAATACACTATAAGTAATAAACACTAATGATCCAATAATCATCGCTTCAATTAATTGTCCCATCAAAAATTTATCATACGTTTCTAAAGTGATTTCTCCTATATATCGAATAAGTTTAAATCTTTTTTCAGAAATACATACTTTTAACAATCGAGTGATTAAATATTGTAATTGTTCTTTGCTTCCTAAAATATTTAACATTAAAAATACTGCCATTAAAATCGTAAATACATTAGAGAATATTCCTGTAATATTAGAAGTAAAACCACCTAGTAGAGAAACTACACTAGAAACAATATTACTTTGATTAATAAATCCTGTAATTCGTTCTACATCAGCTGCTTGTAACCATCCAGAATTTTGTATCCAATTCACACAAAAATCCATTAAGTAATTAAAACTTTCTCCTAATTGAACAACAGTTTTCGCTAAAGTTGGAACAATAATCCAGGAAATAGCTACCACAATCACAATAAAAATGAATAATACTCCTAAAATAGCAATCCCTCTTCTGAAAGACTTTGGAACTTTAATCTTTTCTAATTGTTTTTCCATATGTTTCATTGGAACATTAAAAATAAACGCCAATAATAATCCTAAAACAATCGGAGATAGCATTCCTAAAAAAGCATTCAACCCTGTATATAAATGGCTAATATTTAATACGAAAAATAAACACGTAGCCGCAACTGCAATTAATATTAATTGTTGTTTAAAATTTTTCTCCATTACTTGTCTCCATTTTTCTGTAATTTCTCTTGAATTTCTCGCATTAAAGCTTCGCAACCTAGACAAACATCTTGATACGTTTGTTCAAAATCTCCTGTATACCATGGATCTGCAATATCTCGATTACTTCCTGAAAAACTTAATAAAGAAGCAATTGTTGCTGCAGTCTTTCCTTGCATCATTCGTTTAATATTCTTCATATTTTCCGAATCCATTCCTATAATGTAATCTGCATCGGCATCTACTAAAGATAATTGTCTAGAATACATTCCATCTGTCGAAATTCCTACTTTTGCTAATTGTTTTCTAGTACCTGAGTGAACAGGATTACCTTGTTCCCAAGAGCTTGTTGCTGCAGAATCAATGATAACTTGTTGTTCCAAACCTTTATCTTTCACCATTTGTCTAAACACGGCTTCTGCCATTGGTGAACGGCAAATATTTCCTAAACATACAAATACAACTTTCATCTGCAACTCTCCTTTTCTCTTTCTGACAGTATATCATATTTTAGAAAAATTGTCCTTTTCAATTCCATAACAAAAAGCACACGAAAGATATTTTTGTTATCTTTCGTGCGCTATATATTAATCTAACTTAAAATAAGATAAATGACATGATTAGCATAAATACTACACCAACAATCATTGGTACAGATGTTCTCTTAACAATATCTAATGGTTCTTGTTTAGTACTACCTGCAACAATCATAACAACTGCTGCAACAGGAGATACTGCACGTAATAAGTTCCCTGCTAATCCCATTGGAACTGTAACAGCATATGGGCTAATATGAGCTGCCGTAGCTAAAGGAACCATTAGAGGTACCATCGCAAAGAAAAGTGCTGTACCACTACCACTTAACAATACAATGATTGCTGTGAAAACAACTAAAATTAATGGTAATAATATTCCTGATGCACTAGTATTTTCCATTGATTTTTGAAGTACTGAAATTATACCAATTCCTTTTAATCCACTAACAAAAACAGATGCTGCAATCAATAATATTACGATTCCCATAGAATTACCCATTCCTTTAAAGAAGAAATCTACATTATCAAATGTTTCTTTAACATTTTTTGTTCTTAGTAATTCACAAATAATTGCAATAACAAAGGAAATAATTGCCACAATCTCAACTGAAACTTTTAAATTTATTCCTAGTAATGAGTTAACTCCAAAAATCACTAACATAATTAAAATTGGTAATAATGGTAAACATGCATAAATAAATTTAGTAAATCCTGTAAACATTTTTTTAGATTCATCTACAGAAGAATCTAGAACATAATCAATTTCACTAAATTGGATTGATCTATCACAATATTTTTGCCATAAGTAATGTGCAAGAGCCATAACTAATAGTGTTGGAACAGAAATAATTGCATGATAGTTAAAAACATATTCAGCTACAGGAATTCCTAATTCTTGAGCAATAGCAACATTATCTGATCCCAATGGTGTTGGCATCACTGTTGCAGTTGTTGCAATAACTGCAGCTGCTGTTAATGGGCTCATTTTTGATTTTACTAATACCGGATACAAAGTAGCTAATAATATTATAGCTAAATTCGAAGCGCTTGGAATTACTAAAGATAATAGATTACCTAACAAGAATACTACCGGAACTAAGAAATAAGATGATTTTACATGCTTTAATGGAGATGTTAAAACATTAACTGTTACTTCATTCGCTCCTATTTTATTCATATAAGCAGTATAACCACCCAAAATCAAAATTACTAATCCCGCTCCAGAAAGAGTTGACTTAAATTGGTTTACAACCGAAGTAAGTGGGTCAATAAATGCATTAACAGGTTCTTTAATAACTGGAATTCCTGTTAATGAAGCGATATATAAAAGTAATATACCTATCCCTAACATTGCAACCTTAATGTCTGCTTTTTTTAATAATAAATAAGTAACTAACCCCACTGAACAAATTCCTAATAAAATTGTAACAATTGTACTCATAATATTCCTCCTTATCCTACTTTACATTTTTCTACTGCTGATACAAACCACTTTCTAAATTCATCAGCATTAACATCTATTGCAACAGTAGCATTTTCTTCTTTACCCATTTTTTTATTTATATCAATTAAAGAAGCCCCCTGAGTAAATTCTCCTTTAGTTTCTATTGCAACATACTCACTAGACAATTGATATATTTCTGGAGCTAACAAATATGCAATAGCAGTACTATCATACATCTTTAATCCTGTAGAAAAACTTCCTCCTCTATATCGTTTAAATAAGGAATAAAACATATCCCCTGTAGGATTTAAATTTTTTATTTTTTCTGAAATTTCAGGATAAATTAATGCTTCCTTACCAATTTCTAAAGGACAAATTACTTTTGATACTGGGAAATCCATAACAATTTTTGCTGATTCTGGATCAAAATGAAAATTATATTCAGAATATACCCCTGAATTTCCTCTTCCAATGGCTCCACCCATAATAACGATTTCCTTTACCTTTTTTAAATCATCTGGATAGGAATTTATTAATAATGCAATATTTGTTAATGGTCCAATACAAACTAGTGTAATCTCTTTATTACTTTGAATTACTTGATGCATTGCTTCAACTGCATTTATATTCATCAATAAACTTGTATCAGGTTCTGGGAAGTCATACCCTTCCATTCCCGTCTTTCCATGTACAGATTCAACTGACATCGCTGTTTTTAACAATGGTTTTTTTGCACCTTTAGCTACAGGAACTTTTTTGTTTAAAAATTTTAATAATTTCAACGCATTAGTAGTTACATTTTCTAATCCAACATTTCCTGCTACCGTTGTAATTAATTGAACATCCAATTCTTTCGCATATAATGCTATTGCAATCGCAACTGCATCATCTATCCCAGGATCTGTATCAATAATAATTTTTCTTGTCATTTTACATTTTCCCCTCTATTTCCTCTAATGTTGGTACATAATCATGTGCATTTTCTCTTTCACATGCTAAAGCACCAGCCACTACCGAATATTGTATAATTTTTTCAATAGTTTCTTCTTCTAACAATTTATATACAAACATTCCAAGAAAGGTATCTCCTGCACCAGTTGTATCTACTACATTCACTCTAATCGAAGGTAATAAATCGCTTAAATTTTCAGTTGAATAGAATGCACCTTTTTCACCTAATGTGATAACAATATTTTTCACTCCACACTCATGAAGTTTGTTAGATGCAATTCTACAATTTTCTATTTTTTCGGGATACTCTCCTGTTAATAATTCTGCTTCTGATTGATTTAAAATTAAATAATCAATTTCTTTTAATATTTCTTTTGGTATTCTTTTAGCTGGAGCTGGATTAACTACTACTATCATATTTTTCTTTTTAGCTAATTTTATAGCATACCAAATAGTTTCTAGCGGAATTTCAAATTGAACTAACAAAATATCATTCTTATTCCCATCAATAAATTTCTCAACATCTTGTACAGAAACATTATTATTAGCACCAGGGGCTAGCAATATTCTATTATCCATATTTTCATATATAATAATTGCTCTTCCAGTATATGCAGTTGTATCCTTAATAATGCTATCAACATTAACTCCATTTTTTCTCATTTCATTAATTGCTTCTTCACCTTGAATTTCACAACCTACTCTTCCAAAAAAAAGAGTTGATGCTCCTAGTGAAGCTGCAACAATCGCTTGATTTGCTCCTTTACCGCCAAAACTAATATGATAATTTTTACCATGTTTTGTTTCACCAGCTTTTGGTATGCTATCAATACTAATCTTTTCATCAATATTAATACTACCTACAACATATATTTTATTTTTCAACAAACATCACCATACCACTTCCAAACGTACCATTCGGTCGTTTTATAAATCCAAATCGTTCATAAAAACTCTCTGTTCCACTCGTACTCATTAAACCAATATATGCATGATCACATCCTATCTTTTTAATTTGATTTAACAAATTCGTTACTAGTAATGTACCTACCCCCTTATTTTGAAACTCTGGATGGACAATTATATCTTTTAAAAAGAAAACAATTCTTCCATCTCCAACAACTCTTCCTATTCCAACTAATTTATTGCTCGAATAAATTTTTATATTAATAATATCCTTTTCTAAAGCAGACCTCACATCATTATATTCATACGGATAAAAGTTAACCAATTTATGCATCTCTAAATATTCGATTGCAGTCAAAGTATTATATATAATTTCCAACCCTATCACTCCTAACTCCAACTTGCTGGTTAAACGTTTAACCTTACTTTTAAATTTATTATGCACCTTTTTGTTAGCGTTGTCAATTCAAAATAAAAAAATGAGTGCAAATTTATGCACTCATTTTTTTATAAATATGGTTTTAAATAAATTGTCTCTGTATAATCACCTTCTTCAATAGTTCTCTGTAACATTTTTACCGCTTCTTCTGCGAGTTGATTTATATTTTGATTTACAGAAAGCAATTGTACTCCAAACATCTCAGCATACTTTAAATTATCATATCCAATTATCTGAAAATTACTTATTTTTTTTATTTTATTAGCACTTAATATTCCATATGCCATTAAATCATTAAAACAAAAAATTCCACTATCTTCTTTTAAAATATCTGTTTCCATTCCTATTTGCATTCCAGACTCATAATGAAAATCACCTTCGAAATAATTAACTTTAATTTCCTTATTTGAATCTTCCAATGCATCTTTTACTCCTTTTAAACGTTCATTAGAAATAAAAGATGTTTTTTTCCCAGTTACTATTGATATTTCCTTAATTCCTTTTTTTAACAATAAACTAGTTGCTAAGAATCCGCCTAATCTATTATCTGAAACAACTTGCCCTTTAGAAACACCTGTTACAAAACGGTCGACAAAAACTATTGAAGAATCTATTGTCATTATAAAATCTCTAAATTCTTGTAAATGTAAATAGGTTTCATTTGCTACACAAATAATAATTCCATCTACTTGTCTTTCGAGAAATTCATTAATATGATTTATATCATTCTTAAAAATATCATTACTATTAGCAATTAATATTGAGTAACCTTTAATACTCATTTCACGCTCAATAATTCTAACTAATCTTGAAAAAAATGGATTTTCAATATCTGGAATTAGTACTCCTATTGTTTTTGTAGGTGTCCCTAATAAACTTCTAGCTATTTTATTTGGTCTATAATTTAATTCTTTTGCTATTTTTTTTACTTCTTGTTTCTTTGTTTCAGATATTCTTGAGGGTTTATCGTTTAAAATAATAGAAACCGCAGCTGGCGAAATATTTGCAAGTTTAGCAATATCTTTTAAAGTTACATTGGACATTTCATCCCTCCATCCCTCTATTACTTTTATCTTATTGTAATGTTTTTTTCTATTTTTAACAATAATATCCTTGTCATGGAATTTAAAAATCGCCTTTTCTCAAAATGAAAAGGCGATAAATTTTCATTATTCTACTGTTACAGATTTTGCTAAGTTTCTTGGTTTATCAACATCTAATCCTTTACCAAGAGATGTGTAGTAAGCAATCAATTGTGTTACAACAACACTTAAAATTGGTGCTAATTCCATTTGTACTTTTGGTAATACGATATCGTCTCCTTCACGTTCGCTTCCTTCCATGGCAATCACCATTGTTTTAGCTCCACGTGCTTTCACTTCTTCGATATTTCCTCTTGTATGGCTTGCAACTACTGGTTCGCTTAATAAAGCAATAACAGGTGTTCCTTCTTCGATTAAGGCAATTGTACCGTGTTTTAATTCTCCAGCAGCGAAACTTTCAGTTTGTACATATGAAATTTCTTTTAATTTCAATGCTGCTTCCATTGCTACATAATAATCTAAATGACGTCCAATATAAAAGGCGTTCGCTGTATCTAATAAGTTTTGATCCACTAATTCTTTTACAACAGATTTTTCATCTAATACACCTTCGATAGCTGAAGCAATAACGGCTAATTCATGACTCATATCAAATGTTTGAGGACGTCCTTTTGTACGACGTAATACTTCTGCTAATACTGCCATTACTGTAATTTGTGCTGTATAAGCTTTTGTTGAAGCAACGGCAATTTCTGGACCTGCATGAAGTAATAATGTATGGGTTGCTTCACGCGATAAAGTTGAACCTTTAACATTTGTAATTGTTAATGAAGGATATCCTTTTTCATTTACTTTTACTAATGCTTGACGGCTATCTGCTGTCTCCCCACTTTGTGTTAAGAAAATGAAGAATGGTTTTTCAGATAAAATTGGTTGATGATATGCAAATTCACTTGCTAAAAATACTTCAACAGGAATTCCTGCTAATTGTTCTAATAAATATTTTCCAATCCAACCAGCATGGTAACTTGTTCCACAAGCTACAACGTAAACACGATCACTTTGTCTAATTTCTTCTAATAATTCGCTAGGAACGTCTAATTCACCAGCTTCATTCGTATATTCTTTAATAATACGACGTAAAACCGCAGGTTGTTCATCCATTTCTTTTAACATATAATGAGGATAAGCACCTTTTTCAATATCATCTGCATCTAATTCTGCTTTAAATGGTGCACGTTCTACTGCTTTTCCATCAATCGTTTCAATTTCTACTTTATCTTTTGTAATGGTAATTAATTCTTCATCTTTAATTTCTAAATAAGTATCTGTTTGAGAAATAGTTGCCATCGCATCTGAACAAATAACATTGAATCCATTTCCTACTCCTACTAATAATGGACTTTTATGTTTTGCGGCATATAATACTCCTGGAGCTTGTTCATCTAATAAACCGAATGCAAATGATCCACGAATTTCTTTTAAAGCACGGCGGAAAGCTTCTTTACCAGATAAGCCTTCTTTTTCTGCAAAATATTCTACTAAATTCACTGCAACTTCTGTATCTGTTTGAGATTGGAAGTTTACATGTGATAAATAAGTTTCTTTTAATTCAGAGAAGTTTTCAATTACTCCATTATGAACTAATGTAAAACGTCCATTTTGAGAACGATGTGGGTGAGCATTATTTTCTGTTGCTGGTCCATGAGTTGCCCAACGAGTATGCCCAATCCCTGCAAAAGCTGGAACTGATTCATCAACTGCTTCACGTAAGTTTGCAATACGTCCTACTTTTTTTACTAATTGTGTTGTACCATCAGCATCTGCAATAAATAATCCTGCTGAATCATATCCACGATATTCTAATTTTTCTAATCCATCTAAAATGACCGTTTGAATACGGTTATCTCCAATACATCCTACAATTCCACACATATATATAGTCTCCTTTACTGAAGGGGATTCCTTCAAACAAATTTTTCTATGTTTCTGGTGCTTGCAATTTTTTTGTATCCCCGCAGAGATTTTTGTATATTGCTGTAGACTGCACTGCCTTGAGTCACCCGCCGAATCGTTCGATAAACTCAATCCTCGTCACTTATCCTCTATCATGATAAGCCTGGCGCTATCCTATGTTGCTACCTTTCTTAGCAATTTATTTTCAGAAACATGATTTATCATACACGATTTTGTACTTATTTGTCAAAACTCTCGAATTTTATATTTAATTTTATATATTTTTTACAAAAAAGCCATAAGTCACTCATTAGTAACTCATGGCCTTAATTACTTACAAAAATAATTGGCTAATTGATAATTGTCCTTCAACCACCAATTGTCTCTTTTATATTCTTATATAACCTTTATTTACGAGTATAGGAAAATCTTACCGTTAGAACTCCGCAAGAATATTGTAATTCTCCTCTAACCAGTTTTCGTCATCAACATGTCTCTTACTTGCGAAGACTCCAATCGATAATTCATAAGGAACATCAGAGTTTTTATATTTCACTCGTAAATAATATTCTGAAATTCCTTTATAACTCTTCTTAAACTTATGAATTCCACGAATTTTATTCAATGATTCCACATAAAATTCATCCGCATGAATAATAATATGCCCTTTATAAACTAATAAAGCAAAATCCTTTGAAACATACTCGGCATTTTCCACTAACAGATTCATATGACCTTGAACTTCTGGGAACAGTTCGAATAATTCTTTATAACTCTTATAGTTATGATAAATAATTTTTCCAGCTGCTACTAAAAATCCTAATCCCACAATAAGAAAAATTAAATCTTTTCCCATTTCAATCCATAAATCAAACTTATCAAATTCATCAAAATAGATGTCTGTTCTTAGCAATGAAAACTTATAGATATCACCTAAAATTGTATCATTTTTCGCTTCTCTTTCTTTTTTCTTCGCTAAATTACTTTGTTGAAAAACAGTTTCAAAATCCTGCTGCATTTCTGGAGAAATCTTTACAATCTTTCTTCCTCTTCTTCCCCGTGTAATTTCAGGAACGACTCTTATTTTTAATAAAATTAATTTATTATCAAATGGTCTTACTTTTGACAATTTGCTTGCTTCCTCTGCAAGCTCGTCTAATTTATCATTTACTGATTTTAACATATGATAACCTAATTCATCTTCAATGATATAAAAGACTTCGTGTTCATTTGGTAATTCTACTTTTTCGATATCATAAATTCGAACTACTTGAACTTCATCTGTTTCCTTTTCATTAAAAGGCTGATTCATATAAATCTCTTCAATTGGTTCAGTATAACTACCAACATTTTTTAGCATAGTAATAGAAGATATGAAAATGGTAACCAAACTAAAGAGTAAATAAAATCTTGCCCCTTTTGTAATTCTTTTTTTTACTTTCATTTCTAACTCCTTTTTATTGTAAAATTTCGTTTCATTTAGCAATATTTTACTCTAAATACTCTTAAAATACTACTTTTTTCGAACAAAAAAGGCGAGATTTCTCTCGCCTTTTGAATCTCTTCTCTGATTAAAATTAAGCTTTACCAGTTGAACCGAAGATATCCATAGTTTCTTTTGTTACTTTAACGATTGCATCAAAACCAGGTTTGATAACTTTACGTGGGTCATAAACATTAGCGTCTGCATTTAATTTAGCACGAACTGCTGCAGTCCATTGTTGTTGTAATTCA
>NZ_CAUQUN010000036.1:0-17771 GCF_963521425.1 uncultured Granulicatella sp. | reverse complement strand
TTATAATAGAAAATCGATATTTCTTGCCTTGTATAAAAAAGAAATGGGACGCTTTTTAAGCTCGTACATGGCGGTCTTGAATGCAGGCCTTGGTGTAATACTTTTATGTGTTTTTAGTATATTTTTGCTTTTTAATTCTGTAGAACAAATAGGAGAGTCTTCAGGAATAGAAAATATAAATGAATATCTCTCAAATTTTGCTCCATTATTTATTGCATCTATGCTCTCGCTCAGTTGCCCGGCAGCTTCAGCGATATCTTTAGAAGGAAAAAACATTTGGATTTTGCAAAGCTCTCCTGTTAAGGTAAAAATGATCTTAAATTCTAAGATAGCTGTAAACCTTACACTTCATTTGATGGGGTATATGATTTCCATATTTGCATTTATGCTAAAACTTGATATGAACTTTATTCAAGTTATTAACCTAATAATTGTTCCTATATGCTATTCGATCTTTATAACAGTGATAGGAATTTCCCTAAATAAAAAGTATCCAAATTATGAATGGGAAAGCGAGATGATGGTTGTAAAGCAGAGCATGCCTGTTATTGTGTCTGGACTTGTTGGGATAATTGCACTTATTACACCAATTCTTCTTAATTGGTTTTTAAGTCTTTCGATAACACCAGTTTTGCAGATAATATCAGTTACTTTACTTGTTATTTCAAGCGAAGTTTATATAAAAGTTAGTAAGTTAAATTTTATTTAGTTCAAGGAGGGAAAATGGTATGAAAGATGGACTTTTAAAAGATGTCTTGGTGTTGATATTCATGATTGTTGTAATATTTATTATTTGCATATTTCTCCCAGAGAAAATTCCTGTTCATTTCAATGCAAAAGGAGTTGCAGATATGTTTGCCAATAAATATTATCTTCTGTTTGCTACGGTTGTTCCGTATTCTGCTTATTGGAAATTTATACGAGGAAGGAAAAATAAAAAGGTTAAGTGAATATTTATCCATATTTATAAATAGCATCTGTGATAAGAGCAACTGTTTTAAGAAATACGTATGTACTGGGGCAACAGATGCCTCCCATAAGAACTTTAGCAGAGAGGAAAGAATGTAATCCTGCAACCATCCAAAAAGCATTAAAAGTTCTTGAGAAACAGGGGTTGATTGTTAGTTGTGGAAGTAAAAAATTTTTTGTTATTGAAAGTGAGAAGAAAATAATTGAGTTAAGAAATCAGAATTTTAACAGGCTAACAAAAATATTGTTTGAAAAACTATATGACTTAGGATTTTCGGATTCTGAGATTATCAAACTATTTGATAGAATAGAAATTTAAAAAATGAATAAAAATCAATTATGTGTGAAGAAGATAAAGATACTGACTATTTAGATTATTGATAAAATGGAGGAAACGAATATAGAAGAATCTAAACATCTAATGTTAGAAATACCAAAGAAATAAAATACTCCTCTTTTATATAATCTCTATAGTAGGTTATTGTTTCAGATGCAAGCTGAAATATGCAAGTGTAGCTAAAGAAGTATTCTTATTCTTCCGTTTTAGAGGACTTCGTATACCTAAGTGTAGAAGTCCTCCTTTTTTTACTTGTGTTTAATTGAGACATTATCATTTGTGTTTGACACTGATTTTTCTTGTAGTCCGTGACAGATATTGCACTATCGTATATAATAGGGATACGTGTGAAATAAATTAGAACGAATAAAAAGACAAATAGAGATATTTAAGGAGGAACTTATGCGAGTAGGGATTTTTACAGACACCTATTTCCCTCAAGTTAGTGGTGTTGCTACGTCTGTTCGAGTGTTGAAAGAAGAATTAGAACGTCTCGGTCATACGGTTATTATTTTTACAACAACTGATCCAAATGCTACGATGCCTGAGTGGAATATCGTTCGCTTGGGAAGTATTCCATTGTTTTCATTTAAAGAAAGAAGAATTGCTGTTCAAGGCTTTATTGAAGCTTATAAAGTTTCTCAAGAATACGAATTAGATATTATTCATACGCAAACAGAATTTAGTTTAGGACTACTTGGGAAAATTTTAGGAGCAATGCTTGGGATTCCAACAATCCATACATATCATACAATGTATGAAAAATATTTACACTATATTGCGAATGGAAAAATTTTAAGACCAAGTCATGTGGCATATATTTCTAAAAACTTTTGTAATCAAACTCGTGGAGTGATTGCACCAAGTCAAATGACCAAAGATAAGTTATTATCTTATGGAGTAACTCAAGAAGTTCGTGTTATTCCAACAGGTGTTGAAATTCCAAAATTAAATCCACAGGCTGCAGAAGAATTACGTGAGAAGTTAGGGTATACAAAAGAGGATAAAGTACTTTTATCGTTAAGTCGTTTATCGAAAGAAAAAAATATTGCTGCGATTTTAGATGCAATGCCTACAATTTTAGAAAAAGATTCATCTGTAAAATGCTGTATTGTTGGTGGAGGACCAGAAAAAGAAGAACTTAAAAAACAAGTGGAAAGTTTAGGGATAACACCATATGTACAGTTTGCTGGTGAAGTGGATCATCAACAAGTATCACAATATTACCAAATGGCGGATTTATACGTGAACGCTTCTGAGTCAGAAAGTCAAGGTTTGACTTATTTAGAAGCTTTAGTGAATAAAATTCCAGTTATTGCGAAGAAAAATGATTATTTACAACAATTTATTACTAAACCAGAATTAGGAATGTTATATGAAAAAGATGCAGATATTGCTTCTAGTGTGTTAGCATATCTAGAATGTAGCAATCAAACTTCTCATCAAGTTGAAGAATTACAAAATCAATTATTAGAAGAGATTTCTTCTGTAACTTTTGCTAAAAGAGTAGAAGCATTTTATGAAGATGCTATTAGTAATTATCAACATGATAAAGAAAATACGAAAACATGGTTAGAAAAGATGAATTTCTTCAAAATCTATGATGATAAGGAGACTGAAGAATGAAAAAAATAGGATTTATAGGAACAGGCGTGATGGGGTCTTCTATGGTGAAGCACTTATTAAATGCCGGTTATCCAGTTACAGTTTATAATCGAACAAAAGAAAAGGCACAAGCAGTTATCGATGCAGGTGCAAAATGGGCGGATACTCCAAAAGAAGTAGCTAGTCAGTCTGATGTCGTGTTAACGATTGTAGGTTATCCAACAGATGTAGAGGAAGTTTATTTTGGTGAACAAGGGATTTTTCAAGGGTTAGAAAAAGGAAAAGTACTTATTGATTTAACAACAAGTACTCCTTCTTTAGCGAAAAAAATTGCAGAAGAAGCTGAAAAATTATCTTGTGAGGCACTAGATGCTCCAGTTTCTGGTGGAGATTTAGGAGCGAAAAATGGAACATTATCCACAATGGTTGGTGGTAAGGAGTCTGTTTTAGAAGAAGTGCGTCCAATTTTAGAGACTTTTTCAAAAACAATTACGTTACAAGGAACCAATGGAGCTGGTCAACATACTAAAATGGCGAATCAAATTATGATTGCTGGAACAATGACAGGCTTAGTTGAAATGTTAGTGTATGCAAAAGCTGCGGAATTAGATTTAGAAAAAGTACTTCAAACAGTTGGAGCCGGAAGTGCAGCTAACTGGTCATTATCGAATTATGGACCAAGAATTTTAAAGAAAGATTATAGTCCAGGATTTTTTGCAAAACATTTCTTAAAAGACTTACGAATTGCAGTGGAAGAATCTGAAAGAATGGGATTATTTTTACCAGCCACCTTACAAGCAAGAAAATTATATGAAACAGTTTGTGATGATGGTTACGGCGATTTAGGAACTCAAGCTCTTATTCATTTATATTGGACACTTCCTGAATAAATTTATAAAAAAGTATGTTTTTTAAAGGGATTTTCATATAATCTAAAAAAGTTTTATGGTAGAATAGAAATTAAGAAAGCTGAAAGGGGTAAAGCAACATGAAACCTTCACAACTAGTTGCAATTGTGCAACGTCTACAAACAATGGCGGATCAAAGCACGGATATTGAAATTCGTCGTTTTGAAAAAGATGGTGTTGAAAAATGTGTTGTGACATTTAATCAAGAAGCAGATAGCTTTGAGTTAGAAGATTGTGAGACAAAACAAACATTCCAATTTGATGATATCGATTTAGTCGCAATTGAAATTTTTGAACTATTACAAGATTAATGACTTTGTGATAAACCACGGCGCCTATAAAATGTGTGCTGTGGTTTTTCAATATTTATACATAAGAAAAAGTGGGGATTACGATGAAAGTAGAAAAAATTGGTTTATTAGGATTTGGAACAGTTGGAAGTGGTGTTTATCATATTTTAACAAAAAATCAAGCATCGATTGAAAAGAAAACAGGAGTTTCATTACAAATTGAAAAAGCTCTTGTAAAAGAACCAGAACTATTTGCTGATAAAATTTCAGGCATTACATTTACTTCGGATGTAGACTATATTTTAAATGATGAAGAAATCTCTATTATTGTAGAAGTTTTAGGCGGAGTGGATTTTGCTTATAACTGTGTGAAAAAAGCTTTAGAATCAGGAAAACATGTCGTAACAGCGAATAAAGATTTATTAGCAAAGCATGGTGTTGAATTATCTCAAATTGCTAGAAAAAATAATGTTTATTTATATTATGAAGCAAGTGTTGGGGGCGGAATTCCTGTATTACGTCCTTTAGTAGAACATGTTTCAAGTAATGAAGTAGAAGCGATTTACGGAATTGTAAATGGAACAACAAACTTTATTTTAACTTCTATGAGCCAACAAGGATTATCTTATGAAGAAGTGTTAAAAACTGCTCAAGAAAAAGGGTTTGCTGAAGCAGATCCAACAAGTGATGTAGAAGGTTATGATGCTACTTATAAATTAATCATTTTAACAAGATTAGCATTTGGAACAAATGTTTCATTCGATGCGATTCCTAAAAAAGGTATTACACAAGTGACTAAAACAGATTTACAATTAGCTAAACTTTCAGGCTATACGATTAAATTATTAGCAAGTGTTGTTGCAAATGGTGAAGAAGTATACTTAGAAGTACGTCCTTATTTTGTAAGTTTAAACCACTTATTAGCTCAAGTTGCTTATGAAAATAATGCTATTTCTGTAACAGGTGATGCTTTAGGAGAAATTTTACTATACGGAAAAGGTGCAGGCTCACATCCAACTGCAACAAGTGTGGTAGCTGATGTCATGATGATTGCAACGCAACAAAATCGTAATGCAAAAGTTGTTCCGTTTGAACCATTGACAGAAGTGACTAAAGTTCATACAACAACAGCTCCATTAAAAGATTATGCTGTTGTAATTGAAACAAGTAAACCAGAAGATTTTGACGAAGTTGTATTACCAAATCAAGCAGTATTAACAAGATTTACTCAAATTTCAGAAGCTGAGTTAGAAGAAAAAGTTTCCGCATATCAACAAGTAGATGGTGTAGAAGCGGTTAGAATCTATCCTGTGTTGGAGGCATAAAAATGAAAATTATTGTACCCGCAACAACTGCTAATATTGGATTAGGATTCGATTCCATTGGGATTGCAGTTGATTTATATTTAACATTAACGGTTGTAGAACCTAGTAATGAATGGAAAATTGAACATCCATTTGGAGAAGTCGTACCAAGCAATCAAGAGAATTTAATTATTGAAACTGCTTTAGCAGTTTGTCCAACCTTACAACCTCACCATTTAGTATGTGAAAGTGATATTCCAATGACAAGAGGATTAGGAAGTAGTTCTAGTGCGATTGTTGCAGGAATTGAATTAGCGAATCAATTAGGGGAATTGAACTTAACTCCGCAACAAAAAGTTGAGTGGGCAACAAAATTAGAAGGGCATCCAGATAATGTAGCTCCTGCTATTTTAGGTGGATTAGTCGTTGCGACTTATGATGAAGAAAGTCAAGAAGTTGACTATTTACAAAAAGAAATTCAATCAGAGATTCAAGGGATTGCGTTAATTCCAGATTTTGAATTATCTACAAAAGCAAGTAGACAAGTTCTTCCTAGTGAATTTGTATATTCAAAAGCGGTACAAGCAAGTAGTCGTTCGAATGTATTAGTTGCAGCACTGTGGCAAGAAGATTGGGAAAATGTTTCTAGAATCGTAGAAAAAGATTTATTCCATGAACCTTATCGTGAAACATTAATTCCATTTTTAACACCGGTACGTAAGCTTGCAAAAGAAAAAGAAGCGATTGGTACGTACTTAAGTGGAGCGGGTCCAACTGTGATGGTGTTATCGTCCAAAGATAAAGCAACAAGTATTGTTCAACATTTACAAGAACAATTACCAAGCGAATTAGGAAACTATACCATTCAAGTATTAACCGTCGATCCATTAGGCGTTCGAGTTGAAAAAAGATAATAAAGATAGAGGAGAAATATGTCCATTACACTAACACCAACGTGGTTTATCAAAGATTATTTATCCATTTCCATTGAATTTTTAAAAAAACAATCAATCAAAACAATTTTTGCAGATATTGATAATACATTAGTGGAGTGGGATGAATTAGATACAAATGATACATTACAAGCATGGGTTCAAGAGTTAAAAGAAAACAAGATTGAAATCATCTTAGTATCTAACAATCGAAAACATCGTATTGAAAGAGTCGCAGAACAATTAGGCGTACCGTACGTTTTTCCAGGACTAAAACCACTGCATAAAGGATTCAAAGAAGCACTGAGTCAAACGACTGCAACAAAAGATGAAATTGTGATGATTGGAGATCAGTTATTGACAGACATTTTAGGTGCAGGAACTTTTGGTATTAAAACAATACTAGTAAAACCTTTAAAGTTATCCGATGCTAAGAAAACAAGAATCAATCGATTTTTTGAAAATTTAATTCTAACTGTATTATATGGAAAAAATTACTCAGAGAAATGGGAGGAGAAAATCCATGACTGAAAACCACTACTTTTGTATGGGATGTGGCGCAACGATTCAAACAGAAAATCATGAAGAAATCGGCTATACTCCTACAAGTGTATTGACGAAAATGTTAGAGCAAGCACAACCCGTTTATTGTCAGCGTTGTTTTAGATTAAGAAATTATAATGAATTACAACCTGCTTCTTTAAGTGATGACGATTTCTTAAAAATGTTATCTTCGATTGCAGATAAAGATGCACTAGTTGTTTATGTAGTCGATTTATTTGATTTATATGGAAGTATGATTTCAGGGTTGAAACGTTTTATTGGAGATAATCCGGTATTATTTGTTGCAAATAAAGTGGATTTATATCCAAAATCAGTGAATCGTAATCGCTTGAAAAACTGGATTGAACGTTTTGCAAAAGAATATGGCATTCGTCCAGTAGATACAATTTTAGTGAGTGCCAATAAACGTATTCAAATAGATGAATTGTTAGATAAAATCAATGAATATCGCCAAGGTAAAGATGCCTATGTAGTCGGGGTAACGAATGTAGGGAAATCTACTTTAATTAATAAATTAATTCAAAGTATTGGTGGAACGAAAGATGTGATTACAACTTCTCAATTCCCAGGAACTACATTAGGACAAATTGATATTCCATTTGATGAACACTCAAGCTTAATTGATACACCTGGGATTATTCACCGTCATCAAATTGCACACTATTTAGCAGAAAAAGAAGTGAAAAAGGTGTTACCTCAAAAGGAATTACAACCAAAAACTTTCCAATTAAATGCAGAACAAACGATTTTTATTGGTGGACTTGTACGAGTGGATTATACAAAAGGAGAGAGAAATTCCTTAACATTTTATACTCCACAAACCATTGAATTACATCGTACAAAATTAGAAAAAGCAGATGAGTTTTATGTAAGACATAATGGGACGATTTTAACACCTCCTACAGGAGATTATGTTAAACAATATCCAACTTTACATAAGACAGTCTTTTCAGTAAAAGAAAAATCAGATATTGTGATTGCAGGTTTAGGATGGGTAACGATTCAAAAACCAGGGACTATTGAAGTTTGGAGTCCAAAAGAAGTAGATGTTATTAAACGTCCATCGATTATATAAGAAGGAGGGATTGGATTGGAATTAAAAGGAAAAGAAAGACAATTTTTCAAAAAAGAAGCACATAGTATTAAGCCGATTTTTCAAATTGGAAAAGGCGGTTTAAGTGAAGAAATGATTCAACAAATCCAATTTGCGATTGAAAAACGTGAATTAATTAAAGTGAGTTTATTGCAAAATACAATGGAAGAACCTCAGGAAGCTGCTGAAGTATTAGCAGAAAAAACCGGTAGCACGATTATTCAAGTGATTGGACATACCATTGTACTGTATAAACAAGCTCGAAATCCAAAAAATCGTGATATTTCGATTCGATTTGCAGAATTTGTAAAAAGAGGGCGATAATATGATGCAATCCATCAAGCTTTGTCCAAAAGTAAAACAGAATGATTTTAGTGGAAAACAAAAGCGTGTTGGAATTTTAGGAGGAAGTTTTAATCCTCCTCATGTGGCACATTTAATTATGGCAGAGCAAGCTAGAGTTCAGTTGAATTTGGATAAAATCTATTTTATGCCGAGCCATATTCCACCTCATGTAGATGAAAAGAAAACGATTGATGCCAACTATCGAGTAGAAATGACACAATTAGCGATACAAGATAATTATCATTTTCAACTTGAAACGATTGAGTTAGAGCGTACTGAAAAAAGTTATAGTTTTGATACGATTCAACTATTAAAAGAAAAGAATCCAGATATAGATTATTACTTTATTATCGGTGGCGATATGGTGGATTATTTACCGACTTGGCATCGAATCGATGAATTAGTTCATGAAGTTCAATTTGTAGGAGTGTGTCGTCCAGGTTATCCAAAAGAAACTCCATATCCAGTATTATGGATTGAAGCGCCCCAAATGGAAATTAGTTCAACACAAATTCGTAAAAATGTGTTATGGGGACAAAGTATTCGTTACCTTGTTCCAGAAAGTGTAGAAGAATATATTTTTGAGAAAGGACTGTATCAAGAATGACAGTTTTAGATTTTTCCCCGTATTCTTCTTTGAGTCGTGACAAAATTTTACATCAAGTTCGCTCTCAAATGAGTCAAAGAAGATTTGACCATTGTTTAAGAGTGGAAAAGAAAATTATGGAATTAGCGACATTATATGGAGTAGATATCACAAAAGCTTCTTTAGCAGCGTTAATTCATGATTATGCAAAAGAAAGACCCTTAGAAGAATTACAAGAATTAGTGGTCAAAAAACAGTTGTCATATCAACTAAAAAATCAATCTTCTGAAATTCTACATGGTCCTGTGGGAGCAGAAATTTTAAAAGATGAATTAGACATTCAAGATGAAGAAATTTTAGACGCTATTCGTGAGCATACGATTGGTGGCACTAAAATGACTCTGTTATCTAAATGTTTATTTGTAGCAGATGCTATTGAAGATGGAAGAAATTATCCAGGAGTAGAAGAAGCAAGACAAATTGCTCATCATAATATAGATGAAGCAGTTCGGTATTTAGTAAGACATACTTTGCAGTATTTAATTGAAAAAGAAGTATATATTTATCCTGGAACATTAGAAGTTTATAATTATTTAGTAATAGAAAGAGGAAACGTATGACAGAAAATCGTAGTAAACAATTATTAGATGTAGTATTAAAAGCAGCAGATGATAAATTAGCTCAAGAAATCGTTGCATTAGAAGTTGGACACTTAACACCAGTGGCAGATTACTTTGTCATTACTCATGGGAAAAATGAAAAACAAGTACAAGCCATTGTAGATGCAATTGAAGAAGAAGTACATAAAGAAGGCTTTGAGGTGAAAAGCATCGAAGGAAAAGACAATGCACGTTGGATTTTAATGGACTTAAATGATGTAATTGTACATGTATTTTACTATGAAGACCGTGAATATTATAATTTAGAAAAATTATGGAATGACGCACCAATCGTCAATATTGCGAGTGAAAAAGAATGACCTATCAAACCTTTGCGCATGTATATGATGAAGTAATGGATCATGAACAATACCAATTATGGGTGAAGTTTACAAAAGATTCTTTTAACACGTATACGAGCAGAAAAATCCAGAAAGTCATGGAATTAGCTTGCGGAACGGGAGAAGTTTCGACTTTACTAACAGAAGTAGGCTATCAAGTGACCGGAGTTGATTTGTCGAACGAAATGTTAGATATTGCCAAAGAAAAATATCAACAAGATTACTCTTCGATTGATTGGGCTCAAAAAGATATGCGTGATTTAAAAGGATTAGAGACTTTTGACGCTATTACATTATATTCTGATTCACTTTGTTATTTAACAGAGTTTGAAGATACAATCAAAGTATTTAAAACTGTTTACGAGCATTTAGAAGAGGGTGGATTGTTTTTATTTGATGTGCATTCTCTGTATCAAATGCAAGAAGTATTTCCAGGATATCAATATCATTATACGAGTGAAAATTTAGCGTTTTTATGGCAAAGTTATGAATTAGAGGAACCTGGAAGTGTAGAACATGTCATCGATATGTTTATTCGTGATGAATCTCAAACGAGTAAAACATTATTTGAGCATTTTCAAGAAGTACATGTGGAGCAAACTTTCCCTATGGAATGGTATCAAGAAGCACTTGAAATGGTAGGATTTAAAAAAGTATGGATAAAATCCAATTTTGGTGAATCAGAAGTGAAAGAAACTTCTCCACGTTGGTTTTTTATTGCATTGAAATGAGGAATTACATGAAAGCTTGTGGAATTATTGCAGAATATAATCCATTTCATAAAGGTCATCATTATCAAATCGAACAAATTAGAAAGCAAACAGATACAGATGTTATTGTTGTTGCGATGAGCGGAAATTTCGTTCAAAGAGGAGAACCAGCCATTGAGAACAAATGGCATCGTGCAAAAATGGCTCTAGAAAATGGGGCGGATTTAATATTAGAATTACCAACACTTTCAAGCACACAAGCCACAGATTGGTTTGCGGCTGGAGGCGTTGGTATTTTGCATGCTGCAAAATGCTCACAAATTGCTTTTGGAGTAGAAGATACAAGAATCGATTATCAAGTAGCGTTTCAGGAATGGAGTACATTACAAAGACAAATAAAAGAACACGTCACAAATGACGAGATGAAATCTCTCACGTATGCAAATCGACTTTCACTCATTGCAAAAGAGCATTTTGGAGAAAATAGTCCGTTATATCGATTAATGCAACAGCCGAATCAACAATTGGGATTTGCATATGTAAAAGAAATATTGTCGAGAAATGTACCGATGAAATTCTTAACCATTGAACGAATGGGAAATGGACATTTAGATGAGAAAATCCAAGACGAACAGTTTGCTAGTGGAACTGCATTGCGGAAGCAACTATTAAAATCTGAAAGAAATTATCAATTATATTCTCAATTAGCTTATTTAGAAGAAGTTTCTTCAGCCGAATACCGTAATCATTGGGAACAATATTGGTTGTTATTAAAGTACCAATTAGAAAGAAGTAGTGTAGAAGAATTAAGAATGATTTATCAAATGGATGAAGGGATTGAATATCGATTCAAAAAAATTTTGCCGCAAGCAAATTCGTTTCATGATTTTATTCAACTATTGAAAAATAAACGATGGACTTGGGCAAGATTACAACGTTTATGCTTATATGTGTTATTAGGAATTACAAAGAAACAAATGGAAAAACATTTTGAGAGTATTCGTGAACCAAAAGAAGTGACCGTTTTAGGATTTAATGAAAAAGGAAGAGAATATTTAAAAACTTTAAGAGGAGAAGAGACTCTATTTATTACAAATTATGCAGATTCGTCCATAGAAGCACAAAAGAAATTTGACAACATTTATGATATAATGAATCCATCTGGTTATAAATCTGCTCAGCAGATTAAGCCAGAGATGAAATAACATATAAAGAAAGGAAGGAAGTACGTGAAGAAAAAGGTAATAACATTATTAGGATTAGGGCTACTTCCAGTTACAAGTGTATTTGCTGAAGAAGTAAAACCTGTTGAGAAACATAAGGTTCAGACAATCGAAAAAAAAATAACTACTGTAGAAAATATTCAGGGTGCAAAAGAAAAAAATAGTCTAAAAGAAGTAGAAGAAGTAAAAAATAAGACAGTAAAAAAAGAAAACAAAATAGAAAAAAATGAGCAACCAAAAGAAAAAAATGAACAGCCAAAAGGGGAAAATAATCAGTCAGAAAAAGTAATCCAAAAGACTGAAGAAAACCAAAAAAATGGTTGGCAATTAGATTCAAATGGTTGGCGTTACTATAAAAAAGGAAAAATTGTTACAAAAGAATGGATATTTGATACTAAAGAAGGAGCTTGGTATTATCTTTCTAAAAGTGGAGAATATGTTAAAAATACATGGGTAATGGATTATTATTTAGGATCCAATGGAAAAATGTTAGCAAGTCAATGGTTGTTTGATCCAGCTTATAATGGTTGGTACTATCTTTCTAAAAGTGGAGAATATGTTAAAAATACATGGGTAACAGATTATTATTTAGGATCCAATGGAAAAATGTTAGCAAGTCAATGGTTGTTTGATCCATCTTATAACGGTTGGTACTATCTTTCTAAAAGTGGAGAATATGTTAAAAATGCATGGGTAACGGATTATTATTTAGGTTCTAATGGAAAAATGTTAGCAAGTCAGTGGTTGTTTGATCCAGCTTATAATGGTTGGTATTATTTAACTAAAAGTGGTGCGTATGCTAACGCAACATGGGTTGGTGACTATTATTTAAAACAATATGGTAAAATGGCGGACGCTGAATGGATTTATGATCCAAATTATCAATCATGGTATTATTTAAACAATGGTGGAAGCTATGCTCGTTCTCAATGGGCTGGTAATTATTATTTGCTAGCAGATGGTAAAATGGCTAAAAATGCTTGGGTTGATTCAGAAAAATATTATGTAGATGGAAATGGAAAATGGGTAGAGTATGTTAAACCATTAAACACGCCATGGTATTTCCAAAGAGATTCTAAATGGGGGGCTGAATTATTAAGAGGAATTACAATGGGTGTATCAGGCTGTGTACCAACTTCACTTTCAATGATTTTTAATGGCTTTGGAGAGAATACAACACCAATTGAAGTTGCACGTTGGATTAGTAAAAATACAGAATATATGAATACAAATGGTTATGTAGGAACTAGTGCAAAAGGTTCAGCAGCAGCATTGAAAGCATGGGGATATGATTATAAAATTATTAATACAAGAGGAGCAGTAAAACAAGCTTTAGTAGAAGGGAAAACCATTTTAGCTTGTGTTGGACAAGGACATTTTGTAGGAGCAGCAAATGCTACGCATGCCATTGTATTGAGTGGCTACCAAGATGGAAAAACATTTGTCAGAGATCCTGAAAATAATGGGAATAGTAGATGGTTTGATATTGATAATCTTTGGAATCAAAGAAGTTTCGATGAAGGAGATAATGAATTAGGCGGACCATTTATAGTTGTGGAAAAAGTTGCTCATAAATAATGATTGCAATCTTGGTAAGAAATCTGTAGAATCAGCTTATAAAATAAAATGATGGAGAAATATACAATTGTCAAGTAGAAAACATTGACAAACAAGAGATTCCTTAGTATAATTCTCTATGTTGCTTTAGGGGTGAAAAATGTGAAAATATCATTAAAACAACTTGAAAATTCTCAAGGAATGCCTGTTTATTTTGAAGAGGAAATGCAAGTAGAGGACAACTTAAAGAGTCGTGACGATACGATACTAGCTGTTTCGCCTGCTGTAGCGAAAGGTTTCCTAGTTTATCAAAATGAAACAGTCATTGCGCAATTTACTTGTGCTGTCGATATAACACTTCCTTCATCCAGGTCTCTAGAGCCAGTGGTTGTGCCATTGTCAATAGAAATTGTTGAACGATATATTCCAAAAGGAACTTCATTTGAAGAACAGGAATTAACAGAAATTGTCATTCCGTTAGAAACTGATTGGATAGATTTACAACCTGCTGTGGAAGATCATATTTTACTTTCAATTCCTTTACAAGTCTTATCGCCAGAGGAATTGAGTGAAGACCGAATGCCTAGTGGTCAAGATTGGGAAGTCATTTCTCAAGAAGAGTTGTCTTTAAGACGAACAGTTGCAAAAGAACAACAAATTGATCCAAGGTTAGCGGCTCTACAGTCTTTCTTCGATTCCGATGAGACTGAAAAGTAAAAAGCATTTTATGTAAAGAAGATTGATTAGGAGGTGTACAAAATGGCAGTACCAAAACGTAAAACATCAAAAGCTAGAAAAGCTAAACGTCGTACTCACTTCAAATTAGAAGTACCAGGGTTAAACGCATGCCCTAACTGTGGTTCATTAAGAAAAAGCCACCATGTTTGCCCATCATGTGGACAATACGATGGAAAAGAAGTTGTTTCTCAAGAAGCATAATTTTAACATTAAAGCCTACACTTTATGTGTAGGTTTATTTTTTTATAAAGATGAGTCGTTTATGGAAGGAGTAATTCTTCGCAAACGACTTTTTTATTATGTATAAAAATAATCATTGATAAGATGGAAAAAATAATAATTTTGCAATATTAAATATGATATTTTAATGAAAATGTCATATTTCTAAATTTGTGAAAAGTATTTTGTAAAATACTGATTTTAAAGTAATTTTTATGTGAAAAAATTAAACATAGAGTTTGTTGTTATTACTAAAATATGCTATTATAAATGTGAATATCTAGAATAAGAAGGAGTCAATATGCATAAGAGAAATTTTAAAAATAATTATAATAAAATTCAAAAATTTTCTATAAGAAAATATAGTTTTGGTGCTGCTTCTGTAGCAATTGCTAGCTATTTACTGTTTATGGGTAATGGTGCAGTTGCTGCAAATGAAGTAGTTATTCAAGAAAATTCAATTCCAGTAGCAAACACAAAGGTTGATGAGATAACTAGAAAAGAAGAAAAAGTTTTAACTGAAAAGAAAGAAACAGAAAATGAAAATAAACAATTATTAAATGTTAAAGAAAAGTTACAAAATTATATTCAAGAAATTGAATCGAAATTAGCAAATGGAGCTTTTTCGAATAAAAGTGAAGAGAGTGTTCAATTAGTAAGAGAATCTTTATCTTTAGCGAATAATGCGAAATCTTCAAATAATATTTCTGAAGTAGAGAGTGCTTATGCTCAGTTAATTACAACAGTCAATACAAAATTACGTAATAAAGCTGTAGAGAAAAAAGAAACTCCTGCTAAAGATACGACTGAAGGTAAAGAAACAGTTGGAATTAAAGCAGAGAATACTGAGAAAAAATCAGAATCTAATGCGATTGAAAATACGGGTGTAAATGATTCACGTAATGGAAGTAAAATTGACAAAGATACTACTTTCCGTGCGGCTGTGAATCAAGATCCAAAGGTAGATTTCACATTCTCTATTCCATCAAAAAAAGAGATCTATATTTATAACGAAGAGCATTTTTCGTTAGAAATTCCAGTATATTCTGAAACAGGAAAGATTCGTTATGCAACGATTAAGAAAGGATCTAGACAAAGATTTCCTAATGTTGCAGGTACAGATAATGACTTGGATATTGAATTTGGATTCACAGCAACAGTAATAAATCGTGCGGAGACAGCAGGAGTAACATCGGAAGCGAGTCAAGCAAATCCTGCAAAAATTGTCATTACAGGTCGTCCAAATGATGTACTGAAAAAGCATAGAGACTATACAAAACAAGAGACTCAAACACTTAATATTGGGACTCGTTATATTCAGGTAGTTGATGATCAAGGTAGAGAAAATCTTAAAAAAGGTGATAGTATTGCAGATCCGGGTTATTTCTACTTAGTGCTAAAAGCTCAATCTAAGAAATATGCTCTAAGATCTCAACCTACAGATGAAAAAATTTCTGTAAGTAGTTTGACAAATCCAACAGCGGAAGACTTAAAGAAAATTAAAGATAGCATTCAATTAGAATATTCAACAACAAACGAAGATGCAAGATTTGCTGATAAACGTGGAACTTTAGTAGAACATCCTGAGGATGTTATTCAGTCAGTAAATATTGTTGGAAATAATATTGTCGTGACATTTACAGATGGTTCTACAAAAACAAAACCTGTGGGTGAAATTGTGCAAAAAAATACCCCTCCAACAGTAACAGTACCTTATTCAGATGTAGCTAACAAAAATGTTTATATTTATTCTGGAGAAGAAACGGATTTAACATTTACAGCAACGGATGAATCTAAAATTAAGGATTTAAAACTTCGTGGACCTGGTGATATTAATTATAATAATGCAACTAGTTTTGGTTTAGCTGTTGGAAAAGTAACAGATAGTGCTCTATCAAGTGGAGAAGGTTCTGTTTCAGATGATAAGAAAACTGCAACGATTAAAATGACAGGAACTACGAATTTAAAAGATGGTCAAAAGTGGACAAGTATAATCGTTGCTAAAGATGACAATAATGGAGAAAGTGCACCTTTTGATGGAAGAATAAATGCAACTACAAATCCAGCGGAACGTCAAAAAATTGAAGGTTATGTAGAATTTATTGTAAAAAATCAAACTTCAAAATATGATATTAAGTCTCCTGAAGGAACCGTTAGTGTAGTAGATCCTGCGAATGTAACTGCTGAAGAGTTCGAAAAAATTAAAGAAAAAGTGAAAATTGAATATTCACAGACAAATAATGATGCGAACTTTATTAGTAAGAGAGGACAATCTGTAGATAATCAGGAAACAAGAATTTCTACGATTACAAAAGATGCCAATGGAAATCTTGTTGTGACCTATAAAGATGGTTCAACTGATACAAAACCTTTATCAGAGTTCACAAGTTTAAATAAACAACCTGCAATTGATGCAGTTAACAAAGCTGCTGAAGATAAAATTGCAGAGATAAATGCGAATACAAACGCAACTGAAGAAGAGAAAGCAGCTGCAATCCAAAAAGTTAATGCTGATAAAACGAAAGCTTTAACAGCAATTAATGATAACTCGGTAACGACAAAAGCAGCATTAGATAATGCAAAAACATCAGGAACAACTGCGATTAGCAATGATAATCCTGTAGTAACGAAGAAAGATACAGCAAAAGCAGCTATTGATACATCTTTAAGAGAGAAAGAAGCAGCAATTGATGCGAATAATGCCTTAACGACTGAAGAAAAGAATGCAGCAAAAGCAGATGCAAAAGCAAAAGCAGATGTAGCAAAACAAGCTATTGACAAAGCGACAACAAACGCAGCTGTAGACTCAGCTAAAATGGAGGGAACAACGAGTGTAAGTTCAGTAACACCAATAGCAACGGCAAAACCAGCGGCAAAGAACGCAATAGATGAAGCTCTTAAAGCAAAAGAAGCTCAACTTGATACTCGTACAGACTTAACAGACGAAGAAAAAACTGTAGCAAAAGTAGATGCACAAGCAAGAGCAACTGCAGCAAAAGCAGCAATCGACAATGCAACAACAAATGCAACTGTAGACAGTGCTAAAATATCAGGTGTTGCTGATGTGGAAAGCGTTAATCCACAAGCTAGTCAAAAGAAAACTGATGCAAAAAATGCTGTAGATGATGTATTGAAAGCTAAGGAAGCAGCGATTGATGCAAACAACGACTTAACTGATGAAGAAAAAGCAAAAGCTAAGGAAGATGCGAAAGCCAAAGCTGATGCAGCAAAAGAAGCAATCAACAACGCGAGAACAAATGACGCAGTAACGCAAGCTAAGGAAAATGGAACAACAGAAGTAAACAATGTAAATCCACAACCAGCAGCGAAGCCAGAAGCTAAGAAAGCAGTAGAAGATGCGTTAGCTGAGAAGATTAAAGCAATCGAAGCG
>NZ_CAUQUN010000035.1:0-19261 GCF_963521425.1 uncultured Granulicatella sp. | reverse complement strand
AAAGATATTCCAGGCTACCGCTTCGTAGAGACTAAGAAACTTCCAAATGGCGATACAGAGCACGTATACGAAAAAGTTAAAACAAGTCACAAAGATAAAGATGGAAACGAAATTCCAAATTATCCAACAGAAGACGGAGAACAACCTAAGAAAGATATTCCAGGCTACCGCTTCGTAGAGACTAAGAAACTTCCAAACGGTGATATCGAGCACGTATATGAAAAAGTTAAAACAAGTCATAAAGATAAAGAAGGAAATGAAATTCCAAATTATCCAACGGAAGAAGGAGAACAACCTAAGAAAGATATTCCAGGATACAAATTCGTAGAAACGAAGAAATTACCAAATGGCGATATCGAGCATGTATACGAAAAAGTGAGTTTAAATTCAGAGATGCCAGCTACACCAGCACCTCAAGAAAAAGTGGTTCGTCAAGAATTACCACAAACAGGAACTGGAAATGAAGCAGCAGTATTTGGTATTGCAGCATCAGCTATTCTTGCAGGATTAGGTATGATGGCTCCAAATAAAAAGAAACAAGATGAAGAGTAAAATTACTTTATCGAATAATCGAATAGATTAGAGTTTTTAGAGACGACTTCGGTCGTCTCTTTTTTATGAAGAAAATTATTCAAAGTTTGGAAATTTATAAAATCTTAATAAAAATGCAATTGAAATTTATAGAAAATCTCCACAAATCTTCAAGAAAATAAAGTAAGATAGTAATGTCAAAGGAGGTAAATGACATGAAAAAAATAGTTCGCCCTTTAGTTATTGCTACAATGCTATTAGGACTTGCTTCTCAGCAAGTGTATGCGATTGATACAACAGCTATTAACGAGAAATGGGGAAAACCAACCGTTGTTTACGGTGGAGGTTTAAATGACCAACAAATTAAAGAAACATCTCAATTATTAGGAATTAAAGATGAAAATACTGTAACGACAACAAAAGCTACAGGGGAAGACTTAGTGAAATACTTAGGAGCTGGTGAAGCGAATACTTCTGTAATGATTTCGTCTGTGATGGTTCAAAAGAGAAATAAGGGGGAAGGGGTAAAAGTTCATATTGCTACTCCGAAAAATATTACTCTTGTTACTTCTGAACAATATGCCAATGCTGCGATTACAGCAGGGGTAGCTGATGCAGAAATTGAAGTAGCTGCCGTGTCAAAAGTAACAGGTGAATCTGCTTTAACAGGTGTATATAAAGCTTTTGAAGCAAATGGAGTGGTATTAGATGGCAAACGTACAGCAGTCGCACAACAAGAATTAGAATTAACAAATCAAATTGCTCAAGAACAGTCAAAAGAAAAAGGCTTTGATGCGGCAAAATTAGATCAAGCTATGATTGATATTAAGAAATCTTTAGCAGAAATTAAAGAAAAACAAGGTCAAGTTGCGACAAAAGAAGATGTTGAGAGAATTGTAAATGATGCATTGAAAAAATATGGGTTAGACAAAGTGATTAGTCCGACTCAAGTGAATAATATTATTCAGTTTGCCTTAAGTTATCAACAAACAAGTGCGATTGATTCCAAGCAAGTGTTAGAACAATTAAATTCATTATCTAATACTGTAAAAGGAAAGATTGGACAATTAGTGGATCAGGCAAATCGTGAAGGTTGGTTTGATAAAATCGTGGCATTCTTTAAAGAAATATTTAGTGCTATATTCAATTCTAAATAGAGAGCAACAAAAAAGTCCATAGAGCAAATCTATGGACTTTTTACTATCTAAAATAAAATAAACAATAAACTTAGAACAATAATTAATTGAATACATAAACCAATTAAAGCAATATATGGCGTATCTAAACGAGTATCATTTTGTTCTTGAGCAATGGAAATTACAAATGTTACGATAAAAGTAAATAAATGTAATGTAAAGAAGAATAAAATAACCACCAATAAGGCAATTGGAGATACAAACGTCATAAATGCTGTAATGAATAATAAAATAATCGCTAGAGCATTCATCGATTCATATTGTGTTAACCAATAATGGAATACATGTTGTCGTTTTAAGAAAATATGTTTTACTCCAAAAGCAATGACTGGAAATCCAAAATAAAATACAGCATAGAATAATAATAGTTTTAAGAAAACTAAAATATAATTCGGTGTTACTGTTAAACTTGGTAGGATAGAAATATCCGCTAGTAATTGATATTGAGATAAAACTGCTCGAATACCATGTGTAGTAATATAAGCTGATAATAATGTCGAAATGATGATCATAATGTAACCAAATAATCGACTATTTTGACGTTTTCTTGAATAATTATTTGTTGGATGGATTAGTTTTCCAAAGAAAAAGCTAAAGAAACGAGTAATTCTTCTCCAAAAGCTTGAATAAATCGCTTGGTTATTTTTAATACGGTATTCTTGATCACTTCTGTTTTCTATAGAATTTGGTTGAGTAGATTTATTTTCTTCATCAAATAAAGATGTTTGAATCGTTGTAGAATTTTCATCTAACTGTTCTTCTTGAATAGTGCCACAGAAAGGACATAAAGTTTCTTTTTCTTCAATTAATTCGTGGCAGAAAGGGCAATGTTTCACGTAAATTCTCCTTTATCAATCAAAATTGATTTTCTCTGTTGTATTGTATCATAGAATGCAAGTGGTCAAAAGAAAAAGGACTAGAAATCTCTAATCCTTTTATAGTGGCATATACTAATATATGTGTCATGGTGTTCACATCACACATGAACAAACAGCTACATCCGGTAGTGTGCAAGCACATCTGTTCCACTTGACTTAGCAGACTTCTTTGTCTGCTTGTCGCCTCATCGCATAGATAACATTATAGCAGACAAGAGAGTAGCTGTCACGTAAAAATACTAAATATCTAAAATTTTTCAATATAAAAAGCACCGTAAATGGTGCTCAGTTGATTACATTTCAGTAAATGCTAGTGGAACTAAATCACGTAAAATTGTTTCTTTTAATTCGCCTTTATTATTAGAAAGGTAAATTGGAGTATCAGCAGGGCATAGTTCAACTAATACTTGACGGCATAAGCAGCATGGAGGTAGGAAGTAGTCTGTTTTACCAGCTACTACAAGCATTTCCACATCTTCTTTTTGATAGCCTTTTGTTACTCCAGTGAATAAAGCTGTACGTTCTGCACAGTTTGTTGCTCCAAAAGAAACATTTTCCACATTAACTCCAGTAATTACTGTTCCATCTTTATATAAAATAGCGCAACCTACTGGGAAGTTAGAGTATGGACAGTAGGAATGTTCCAATGCATTTTTTGCATGTACATATAATTCTTCAGGTTTCATAAAAGGACTCCTTAAATGGGATTATTTTTGACGAATAATTTCAATTTTGTATCCATCAGGATCTTTTACAAAATAGTAGTTTGCAGGGTTTCCAGGAAGACCTTTTAATTCTGTAACATCATACCCTTTAGCTACGTGTTCTGCATGCAATCCTTCTAAATCATCGCTACTAATTGCAATATGACCGTATCCATCTCCGATTTCGTATCCTGGATGTCCGTAGTTATATGTTAATTCTAATTCGTAATCGTCTCCTTCAAAAGCTAAATAAACGATTGTAAATTTGTGTTCTGGGAAATCTTTACGACGAGTTTCTTTAAATCCAAATGCTTCTTGGTAGAAAGATAAACTCTCTTCTAAGTTTTTAACACGAATACAAGTGTGTAACATTTTTGACATAGTATTCTCTCCTTTTAGTGTTTTTGTCTTATTAGCATAACGGATTATAAGTGTCAATGCAAGAAATATACACCTTAAAAGGAGGAAGTGTGGAATATGCAGTGTAATCCAAAATGTAAACACTTGTGTATAAAATAAATACACTTTTTTGTGAAAATCGAGTAAAAATGATTGCAGTTCAAAAAAGAATTTGCTATTCTGTTACCATTATGAAAGAAAATAGAGTTAATCATCTAAATGAGGTGTCAAAGTGAAAGTAATTAAATTTGGCGGAAGTTCATTAGCCAATAGTCAACAAATAAAAAAAGTATTGCAAATTGTACAAGCAGATAGTGATAGAAGAATTGTCGTTGTATCTGCACCAGGAAAACGTCATTCAGACGATGAAAAAGTAACGGATTTATTAATTCAATTAGCAACTTCTCATATTGAAGGACAATATAATGAAGCAGTTTTAGAAGTGATTTTAGAACGTTATCAAGAAATTTATGATGAATTACAATTAAACTCAGATGTAATGGATAACATTCGTCAACATTTTGCAGTGTTAAAAGAGAGTGATTTAGAACCTGCTTATTTAATGGATGCATATAAAGCAAGTGGGGAAGATAATAATGCAAAATTAATTGCAGACTATTTTACAAGAGAAGGTTTACCAGCAAAATATATTAGCCCTAAAGAAGCAAATTTATTCGTCAGTGATACTCCAGGAAATGCTCAAGTATTAGAAGAAGCGTATAAGGAATTAGAATACTTACAATTAGAAAAAGAGATTATTGTATTCCCAGGATTCTTTGGAGTAACAAAAGATGGCAAAGTTGTGACATTCTCTCGTGGTGGATCAGATATTACAGGCTCCATTTTAGCGAATGCAGTTTCAGCTGAAGAGTATGAAAACTTTACAGATGTGGATGCAATCTTTGTAGCAAGTCCAAAACTCGTTCATAAACCTCTTGGAATTGATGTATTATCTTATACAGAAATGCGTGAGTTATCTTATGCAGGATTTTCAGTGTTCCATACTGAAGCGTTATTACCAGCCATTAAAAAAGGAATCCCAGTTCATGTATGTAATACGAACAATCCTTCTGCCAAAGGAACTTATATTATGAAAGGGAAAGTAAATTCTCCTTCGATTATTTCTGGAATTGCAAGTTCATCAGGGTTTGTAAGTATTTATATTCAAAAATATTTAATGAATCACGAAATTGGATTTTTAAGAAAAACATTACAATTATTCGAAGATGAAGGGGTAAGTGTAGAACATATTCCAACAGGGATTGATGATGCAACCATTATTATTCGTGGGGAAGATGCGGCTGATGAAGTCTTAGATCGTATTGTTTACCGTTTGAAAGCAGAATTAAATGCGGATGAAGCGTATTATGAACGTGGATTATGCTTAATCATGTTAGTAGGGGAAGGAATGGTTAGCATGGTCGGTACAACTGCTCGTGTTGCTAGTACATTGGCCCGTGAACAAATTAATATTGAATTATACAACCAAGGTGTATCTGAAGTTTCTATGATGTTTGGTATTAGAGAAGAATACGAACAACGTGCCATTCAAGCATTATATGACGAATTCTTTGGTGAAGAAGTAGAATACGAAGTTTTGGATAAATAGTAAATTAAACAATAAATAATATATAATAAACGACTTTCTAATGTAGCGAAGGACGCCAGCAGACCTGCGGTCTCATGGCTAAAATTTGAGCCTAGGTCTCAAATTTTCCTGTATAAGAAGCCAGTATGGCTTCTTATACTTACGCTACATTGGAAAGTCATTATTATTTGTATTTGAATAAATAAAATTAAACGTATAAGAACTTACTCTACAAAATTTTTTTGAAGAAATTTATCTAGTAACTTAATAACAAGAGGAGTAGTAACTAATGTAATTAGGAAAAAGATTATAAAACGGTAATCAAATGAAGTTATCACACAACCAGCAAATGTTCCAGCATTCCAAATAATAGCTAAACAGATTTTTTGTAAACGATTCATGATAGTTTCCCCCTTATATTTCCCTATCTATGTATACGCTTATTTTACTACTATGATAACTTTTCAACAAGATATTGAAGGAAAATTTTTATGTCTGTAATTTTCTTCTAAGCAGGGATATACTAATTTATAAACAAATAAAAATGACTCATAATAGTAGCAAAAGTACTAGAAGCTGCCGCTTCTAGTACAGGAAATTTCGAGACCTTAGGCTCGAAATTTAGCAATGAGACAGCTTCGCTGGCTGCTTGCGTCCTAGCTACTATTTAAAAGTCATATTTTTTTATAATTTTTTAAGTAAACGTAATCCGTTTAAGATAACTAAGATAGTGCTTCCTTCGTGTCCGATAACGCCTAAAGGTAAGTTAATGAATTGGAAGACATTTGCTAAAATTAAAATCGTAATGACTGATAATGAGAAGACAATGTTTTGTAAAATAATGCCCTTCATTTTTTTAGATAATTCGTGACCATATTTAATTAATGATAAATTATTTTTCAATAAAACAATATCACTTGCTTCAATTGCTAAAGCAGTTCCTTCACCAATGGCAATCCCAACGGTCGCATTTGCAAGAGCAGGAGCGTCATTAATTCCATCTCCAACCATCGCTACAGAAACACCTTTATCTGCTAATTTCTTAACATAAGTTGCTTTATCTTCTGGTAAACAGTTTGCTTGATAATCAGAAATTTCTAAGTGTTTTGCTACAGCTTCGGCAGTTGATTCAGCATCCCCAGTCATCATAATTGTTTGAATATTTTCTTTATTAAAATAGTGTAGTACAGATTGGCTACTTTCTTTAATTTCATCTGTAATGGCATAGAAACCAATTAATTGTCCATTTTTTTCAATTGCTAATACAATTTCACCTTGTTCTAAGTATTTTTCAATGTCAGAAGCTAAGGCTGTATGTTGTTTCCATTCTGCATCGATCCAAGCTAATTTACCAATTTTCCAAGTTGAACCTTGAGCTGTTGCAACTAATCCATTTCCAATCACTTCTTCAAAGCTGTCAAATGAAATCGAATCAGAATTTTTGTAAGCTTGTGTATATGCTGTAATAGATTTTCCTAATGGGTGAGTGGAACGAATTTCCATTTCATACATCATTGCATGAACTTCTTTTTCATTTTCATTTATAATTACTGCATGTTGAACAGTTGGTTTTCCTTTTGTTAATGTACCAGTTTTATCTAAAACAATTGATTCAATGGAAGATAATTGTTCTAAAGCTTCTCCACCTTTTAATAAGATTCCTTGTTTGGCTGCATTGGATAAACTTGCTAAAATCGCAGGACTTGCTGATGCAACTAAGGCACATGGAGACATTACTGTTAATAAAATCATTCCTCTATAGAAAGATTCTTGCCAAGTCCATTGGAATCCAAAGTAGAATAGAGCAATTGCTAATGGAACGAATACTAATACAAATTTTACATATTGGTCTTCGATTTTGTTTAAGAAACTGCTTGTTTTTGTCTCTTGTTCTTGAGCTTCTTCTACTAAACGAATGATAGAAGCCATAACCGTTTCATCTGCATTTTTGTGTACGGTTGCTGTACAAGATTGGTGTAAATTAATACTTCCTGCAAAAATTTCTTCGCCTACTTTTTTATTTGCTGGAAGTGGTTCACCATTAATCATACTTTCATCGAATAAACTTTCACCTTCTGTTAGGATGGCGTCCATTGGAACAGCTTCCCCTTTTTTAATGAAAATTACATCATTAATTGCTAAATCTTCAACGTCTACTGTTTCATAGTGACCATCACGAATACGTGTAGCTGTTTTTGGTTGTAAGTTTAATAATTCTGTCATTGATTTTTCACTTTTTGCCATTGCATATTCTTCAAGAGCTCCACTTAATGAGAAAATAAAAATTAATAAAGCTCCTTCTAGCCAGTAACCAATAATAGAAGCACCAATTGCTGCTAATACCATTAATAAGTCAACATTTAAATGTTGTTCTTGGAAAGTTTCTTGAATTCCTTCAATGGCAGAGTGGAATCCTCCTACTAAGAATGCTGTTAAGTAGCAAAGTACAGATACTACATTGTAACCGTGGAAGCTAGCAGCTAGTCCTAAGATAATCAATGTTCCGCAAGTAATTGTATATCTAATTTGTTTTTGTTCTAAAATATTCATTATTTTTTCACCTCGTAAGTTATTTGTTGAATAAATCATAACATAAATTTTTCTAGATTAGAACAATTCTAAACTAGATGAGAGTGAAATTCATTCTCAATTAGCTTATTGAGAATGAGAGAATATAAGAAAGTCTTAATTTTTAAGGATTTTCCCTTTATAAATTTAAAAATTCATAGTAGAATGGGTTCATATCTTAAAATGAAGGTGGGAGAACAAATGAGTGATAAAAAACCATTAACTCGTGAAGAAGTTCCTGTAGAATTAACATGGGACTTAACATTAATCTATCCAGATAATTCTGGTTTTGAAGCTGATTTAGCTTTTGTATCAGAAAAAATTCCAGTAATTGCTGCAAGTAAAGAAACAGCTTTACAATCTGGAGAAAATTTATATAACTACTTATTATTATCAAATCAAGTAGAAGAAAAAATTGAAACAGCTTATGTGTATTCACACTTAAAAGCAGACCAAGATACTACAAATGATGAAAATCAAGTATTAAATCAACGAGCTTTCTCAGTATATGTTGAATTATCAGGTGCTTCATCATGGTTTGAACCAGCTATCTTAGAAAAATCAGATGAAGAATTTGAAAACTTCTTTAAAGAAGAACCACGCTTAGAAGAATTCCGTGTGGCATTAGAAGCAGCTCGTATTCAAAAAGGTCACGTATTATCTGATCGTGAAGAAGCTTTATTATCAAAAGCGAATGAAGTATTCTCTGGACCAGGAAAAACATTTAACTTTTTAAATAATGCGGATATTAAATTTGGAACAGTTAAGAATGAAAAAGGGGAAGAAGTGGAATTAACTCACGGAAACTATACTACATTCTTAGAATCAACAAATGCTGAAGTTCGTAAAAATGCATTTGAAACAAAATATAAACCATATATTGATTTAAAAAATACTTTTGCTAGCACATTAGGTTCAGAAGTGAAAGCTCATAACTTTACAGCATTAGCTCGTAACTATGAATCAAGCCGTCAAGCAGCCTTATCTTCTAACCAAGTTCCTGAAGAAGTATTTGATGCTTTAGTAAAAGTAGTTAATGAAAAATTACCATTATTACATCGTTATATTGCTTTACAACAAAAAGCTCTAGGATTAGATGAATTACATATGTATGATATGTATGTTCCAATTACTGGTGAAGCTCCAATTACTTACAATTATGAAGAAGCTTCTAAAGCTACTTTTGAAGCATTAAAACCATTAGGGGAAGAATATCAAGATATTCTTAACCAAGCCTATGATCAACGTTGGATTGATGTTGCTGAAAATGTTGGTAAACGTAGTGGTGGTTATTCATCAGGTGGTTATGCAACTGCTCCTTATATTTTATTAAACTGGCATGATGATTTAAGCAACTTCTTTACATTAGTGCATGAATTAGGACATAGTGCTCATAGTTATTTCACTCGTCATAATCAACCATATCAATATGGGGATTATTCAATTTTCTTAGCGGAAATTGCTTCAACAACGAATGAAAACTTATTAACAGATTACTTATTGAAGAAACATACGGATAAAGAGAGTCAAAAATATATTTTAAATAATTATTTAAATCGTTTTAAATCTACTATTTTCCGTCAAACTCAATTTGCTGAATTTGAGCATCAAATTCACGTGGCTGATCAAAATGGTGAGCCATTAACTCAAGCAGCTATTTCTGAGATTTATGCAAATATTAATAAAAAATATTATGCAAATGTCATTCAAGATGAGCAAATAGCTTATGAATGGGCTCGTATTCCTCACTTCTATATGAATTACTATGTATATCAATATGCAACTGGTATGGCTGCTGCAACTGCTTTAGCAGATAAGATTTTACATGGTACTCCTGAAGATTTAGAGGCTTACTTAAACTACTTACGTGCTGGACGTAGTGACAAACCAATTGAGGTTATGAAAAAAGCTGGGGTAGATATGACTCAAACTCAATATCTATATGATGCAATGAATGTGTTCGAACAACGACTAGAACAATTAGAAGCGTTGATGAACGAAGAGTAAAATATTACGAATAGAGTTTTCTATATAGTGGCACTTGGACGCCAGAAGCCCTGGCGGTCTCTTGGCTAAAAATCAAGCCTAAGGTCTTGATTTTCCCTGTGATAAAAGTCAAATCTGGCTTTTATCACTTGTGCTACTATGAAAACTCTTTTGTTTTTAACGGATATTTATGAGAGTACGTTTATAATTAGACTTTCCTGATATAGTAGTATTAGGACGGCAGCAGCCTCGCAAATGTGAGTCTCATGCCTAAACTTCGAGCCTAAGGTCTCGAAGTTCCCTGCAATAGAATCTGTGTGACAGATTCTATTGTTCATACTGCTATGGAAAGTCTTTTGTATTTTTATGGATATTATGAGAGAACGTGTTCGAATAGAGTTTTCTATATAGTGGTACTTGGACGCCAGAAGCCCTGGCGGTCTCTTGGCTAAAAATCAAGCCTAAGGTCTTGATTTTCCCTGTGATAAAAGTCAAATCTGGCTTTTATCACTCGTGCTACTATGAAAACTCTTTTGTATTTAACGAATATTTATAAGAGTACGTTTATAATTGGACTTTCCTGGTATGGAAAGTCTTTTTTATTTATACAATTTGTTATTCCTCTTTATTTAAAATATAATAAATTGGTATAAAAAATATTTTAAAGGAGAAGGTTATGGCGGTAGTAAATTTTGGAAATTCTTGTTCGTGGATTAATATAAATTCTGATTTAATTAGTGAGTATTCATCTATCTATGATACGTATGAAATTGATAGTGAAATGTTGGAGTATGCGTTAGACGAATATGAAAGAGCTCATATTGAATATAATCGTAGAAAAGAAACATTAATTGTAATTTATAATGTCATTAAACAATCACAACATGAAAATCAATACGAAACGATACCGATGACATTTATTGTACGTAGAAATCAAATTATTACGATTACAAATCATCATAATGAATATATTGTTCAAGCAATGAAAGAGGAATTAGAAGAAAGACCAGATATATCTCTGTTTACATTTTTATTTTCTAGTTTATTTATGATTACAGAATATTATTTTCCTAAAATTGAGCGATTGAAAAAAGAACAAGGGTTATTAAGTCAGATGTTACGACAAAAAACAACTAAGAAAAATTTATTTGCCTTATCTGATTTGGAAATCGGTAGTGTGTATTTAGTTTCAGCTACTAAACAAAATGCGATTGTATTAGAGCAGTTGAAAACTCAATCTGTGTTTAAAGTGTTAGATGATGTAGAAAAAGAAGAACTAGAAGATAGTTTGATTGAAGCAAAGCAGTTAGTGGAAATGACTTCGATTAATCTTCAGATTTTGCAGCAATTATCGGGTACGTATAATAATGTGTTGAATAATAATTTAAATGATACAATGCGTATGTTAACTGTTATTTCGATTCTTTTAACGATTCCGGATATTGTGACGGGATTTTTTGGAATGAATGTGCAAATTCCTTTTATGGAGCATACTCATGGTTGGGGAATTGCGTTAGGAATTATTTTAGGAATTTGGATACTAGTCAGTGTGATATTGGCTCGTCTTATGAAAAAGTGAAGAGCGTGGAAAGTGAGTTTTTATATAGTAGTACTAAGACGGCAGCAGCCCTTCGGTCTCATGCCTAAAATTTGAGCCTAGGTCTCAAATTTTCTTGCAATAGAATCTGTAGTCAGATTCTATTGCTCGTACTACTATAAAAACTCATTTCCACTTGAAACAAAAATTATGGGAGTGCGTATGATAAAGTAAGTTATTTGTACAGTAGTATTAGGACGCCAGAAGCCCTTACGGTCTCATGGTTTATACTACTATAAAATATCATTTCCACTTGGAACGAAAATTATGAGAGAGCGTATAAAAACTCATTTCGACTTGTGTTGTGTTCAATTTTTCCAGTTTAGTTATTAGTATCAACCTTTTAAATTATGATACACTTACGTAGATTACTGGAGGGAGATATTTATGGTTGAAAAGAATTTTGGACACTCATGTGCATGGATTAATATTAACTCAGAGGAGATTACGGATTATTCTTCAATTTATCAAACGTATCAAATTGATAAAGAAATGGTGGAGTATGCTCTTGATGAAAATGAAAGAGCGCATATTGAATATTGTCGTCCAAAAGAAACATTAGTAGTGATTTATAATGTCATTAAACAAACTAAGAGAGAGAATCGATATGAGACCGTTCCGATGACTTTTATTGTTCGAAAAGATCAAATTATTACGATTTCGAATCAACATAATGAATACATTGTAGAGGCAATGAGAAAAGAATTGGAAGATAGACCGAATGTGTCTCTGTTTACTTTTTTATTTTCAAGTTTAATGATGATTACTGAAAATTACTTTCCAAAGATTGAAAGTTTAAAGAAAGAGCAAGAGTTAGTGAGTCTAAAATTACGACATAAGACTACTAAGAAAAATTTATTTACTTTGTCTGACTTAGAAATTGGGAGTGTGTATTTAGTTTCTGCAACGAAGCAAAATGCGATTGTATTAGAACAATTGAAAACTCAAGCATTGTTTAAGGAATTAGAGTTTGCTGAGGAAGAAAAATTAGAGAATAGTTTAATTGAAGCAAAGCAGTTAGTAGAGATGACTTCCATTAATCTTCAGATTTTGCAACAATTATCAGGTACATATAATAATGTGTTGAATAATAATTTGAACGATACAATGAAATTATTAACGATTATTTCAATTTTATTAACGATTCCGAATATTGTAACGGGATTTTTTGGTATGAATATTACGGTTCCTTTAACGGGGCTTGCGCATGGTTGGGGAATTGTGTTAGGAATTATTGTAACAGTTATTGTCATTGCAAGTGTCGTCTTGTCACGTTTTATTAAGAAGTAATGATTGTACAAAAGGAGTTTTTTGATATAGTAGTACTAAGACGCCAGTAGCCCCTATCGGGTCTCTTGGCTAAAATTTGAGACTGAGGTCTCAAATTTCCTTGTGATAGAATCTGGTGTGACAGATTCTATCACTCGTACTACTATAAAAACTCATTCCCACTTGGAACGATAATTATGAGAAATCGTATAAAAACTCCGTTTTTACGTTGTATCGAAAAATATTAGAGAACATAAAATCAGGCGTGCAATCAGGTGTTAAAACTTGATTGTACGCCTTTGTTTATAAGATTATTTTGTTAAATCAATGGCTTTTTGTGTGTTGGCAAAGTGTAATTTAGCAACTTTTCTTAAACCATCCATGCCTTCTTGTTTTAAAATTTTACTAGCTAATTCATCTACTGATGAGTTAGCCCCAGATAGTAGAGGATATCCATATTCTTTCGATAAAGTTTTTAAGCCTTCTAAAAATGCATCTCTAGCAATCATCGATGCTGCAGCTACTGCAATATGGTGACTTTCACCTTTTGTTTTAAAATATGTAATTGATTTAAGAGGAGCAGATTGATCTCCCAAATAACGATAATAGTTCGATGGAGAACAAAATTCATCAATTAATACAGCTTGAAGCAAATTAGTATTGATTTGTTGGTATAATCTTTTAATGGCTTGATTATGAAGTAATGCTTTCATTTCGTTTAGATTTTTTGTTTGTTGAACTTCATTGTATTTTTCAGGCCAAAGGGTAAGAAGTTTATAAGGTATTAATTCTTTAATTTTTGGAACGATTTCTTGAATTTGAGCATCTGTTAAATTTTTAGAATCTTTTACACCAAGATGTTGTAATGTTTGAATGTGATCTTCAGGAACAAAAGCACAGGCAACAGTTAATGGGCCAAAATAACTTCCGGTTCCAACTTCGTCACTACCAATAACACTCCAGTTTGAAAATCCTTCTGGAAGTCCATTTGTTTCAACTTTTGGTTTCTTTGTACTTGTTGAAGCTGTTAAATCATGTTTTTGAACAAATGCATCCACATTAGTTCCTTGTAAAACAACTTTTCCAGAGTGATAAGCTGTCACACTAAGAGAAGGAAGTTTTAACTGATAATGTGCATGAGGTGGAATTTGGTGGATGGAATTTTTATAAATTTCTCCTAATTGTTGGATTGTTTGTTCATCTAATAATAAAACGGTTGTTGCCATAAATAACCTCCAATGAATAAAAAGAGACTGAAATTCAGTCTCTTATAGTTTAATGTACCATTTTAACCACGCAGCAAGGTTGATGCGTTTGTGTTTTTTTAGGGCATTTATCTATTGCATGGTGTAGATTTTCACAGACATGTTCAATCGTATCTGCTGAAATATTTTCATGCAAGATAACTCCAAATTGTTGATTTAAATTATCAAAGATAACAAGAGAAGGGTTTGATTCGACCATCATTTCTTGTGCAATTTGTTGATCTCTTTCATATTCTTGATGAACGAGTTTACTAGCTTTATCTTCGTAGAACATTTTTTCATCAAGTCCAATCGTTTGAATAATTTCCTGTAATAATTCAGGAGTGTATTCTTTATGAAGAAGATGTAGTTGTGTTTGCAATTCCATTAAAAAGGCTCTGCCTAATTTTTTCCCTTGTAATAGGGCAGCCTTATAAGATAAGGAAGCATCATAGATTTTTGTATAGATTTCGTTTCGTAAGTCAATATTCTTATCATTTAAATGATTATTTTTCATATATTGCGTTACTGATTTAAAATTATGAAATGGTAGGAAATGAACGTGTACTTTATATGGAGTTCGTTCAATAAATTTCATCACTTCTTGTTCACAATGATAACATTGTTTTCCAATAGGATTAATAAATAAGTAACAGTCAAAAATTCTCTCATTAGGTAATGGATTAATGTGAATATGACTCAGTTCACTATTCTTCACCTCTAACTAAATCTCCTTTCTTTAATTTGTATCTTTATTGTATCAGAAAACTGAAAAAATTCTGAATAAAAAGCCTTGAATTAGCTAAGATTGTTAGTAGCAAGCAATGCACGTCTGATTTTACTAATTGGTTTTTGTGGAGTAATACCATGACGATTTAAAATTTCTAAGAAGACTTCCTTTCCTGCTTCTAAATCTTCAACTTCCATTTCGATTTCATAATCTGTTTGACCTGCATAGTGACTTTCATCTAATACAAGTAAACAACCAGGGCTTAACATTCCTTCTAATCGATGAGTTGTTAAAGTAGCAGTTGGAGCGATATTGGATAATTCAATCCCTTGTTCCTCAAGTGCTAATTTAATACTTGTAGGGAGTAAAAAAATATCTTCTTCAACCCACCATTGCAATTGTTCTGTTGGTAATTCTTCTGTAATTTCAATGACTTCACAGTCCGATTGAGGAAGTTTTAATGTGATTTCTCCCGTTTTTTGTCCTTCAATAAGACGAATTCGTAAAGCAGAACGATTATTTTCTAATTGTTGGTGACAATCATAATATTGATTCGTTTGCGTAATATCTTTCGTGAAAATAGATTGGAATTCTTCTTTTAAAGATTCATATTGTTCTTTTGTTAGAAGATTTTTATATTCTTTTTCTAAATGGGCCATGTTTCTACCTCTTTCTATCACAAAGCTTTTTCTACTTTAGCTTAAATTAATGTGAATTACAAATAATAACTATTGAAGAGTTTAAGATTATTAAAATTCTTTTAGACTTAGTAAAAAATATGCTATGATAGGAGGGATGAGATTAAAGTAGGTGAGTAGATGGAAGAAAAATATTTACCAAATGTTGAAGATTGGGATGCTTTTTTAGCACCTTATAATCAAGCAATTGAAGAATTAAAAATTAAATTAAAAGGCATTCGCCTTCAGTATCGTCAAAAAGGAAAACATGCGCCAATTGAATTTATAACGGGGCGTGTGAAAACTCCTGAAAGTATTCGTGAGAAAATGCAAGTAAGAAAAATTTTGACAGAAGACTTTTTAGAAGGAGTACAAGATATTGCTGGATTAAGAATTATGTGTCAATTCGTAGAAGATATTTTTGAAGTCGTACGATTACTTCGCCAACGAAATGACTTTACGATTATTATTGAACGTGATTATATTCATCAAAAGAAAGCAAGTGGTTATCGTTCGTACCATGTTGTATTAGAATATCCTGTTCAAAGAATTGAAGGGGAAGAGAAAATTTTAGTTGAAATTCAAATTCGTACATTAGCGATGAACTTCTGGGCAACCATTGAACATTCTTTAAATTATAAGTATAAAGGAGAATTTCCAGAAATTATTCATGAACGATTAGAAAGAGCCGCAGAAGCAGCCTTCTTATTAGATGAAGAGATGTCGCAAATTCGAGAAGAAATTCAAGAAGCTCAATATATTTTCTCTACAAATAAAGAAAATCAACGAAAAAGAAAATCATAAGGTAATCTATTAGGCAATAAAGAGAGGGTGAGGTGAATGGATGAAAGTAGGGTTATATTATAATCAATCAGAAAAAAGTCAAAAGGTAGCAGAAGAATTTTTGAACTTATGCTGCCAAAGGGAATTTGAACGAGATGATGAAAATCCAGATGTTGTTATTACAATTGGAGGAGATGGGACTTTACTAGGTGCTGTCCACCACTACAAATCACAACTAGATCATATTCGATTCGCAGCTATTCATACAGGCCATTTAGGCTTTTATACAGACTGGCGTGATTTTCAAGCAGGTGAATTAATTGAAAGCTTGAAGCATGATCAAGGAGAAAGTGTGAGTTATCCTCTATTAGATGTGACTTTAGAAAAAGCAGATGGAACAATCGAAAATCATATTGCATTAAATGAAGCAACATTGAGGAAAGTAAACGGAACTCTTGTATGTGAAGTATTAATTAATGGTGAATTATTTGAGAATTTTAGAGGAGATGGCGTTTGTGTCGCAACTCCAACGGGCTCAACAGGAGTGAATAAGTCATTAGGAGGAGCCATCGTTCATCCAAGAGCAGAAGTGATGCAAATGACAGAAATGGCTTCGATTAATAATCGTGTGTATCGTACATTAAGTTCGCCAATGATTTTTTCACCAGAAGAAGTGTTAACGTTATTACCCCATAGTGAAAATGGAATGGTTCTATCAATGGATCATTTAACATATGATGCCAATGATATTGTCAAAGTACACTTACATATTAGTACACAACGTGTTTCCTTTGTTCGATATCGTCATACTCATTTTTGGGATAGAGTGGAAAATTCCTTTATTGGAGCAAGAGAAATAGATTTAGAAGAAAGGTAATGAGGGAAATCATTGAATTTAACATGGACTTATCCGTATTCATCACCGATGATGATGCGTAGTTTTTTACAAGAAAAGGGCATTACAAAAACATTTTTAGCCCATGTCAAACGAAATGGGAAATTACTCGTCAATGGTCGAGAAGAAATTGTTTTAAAGCCACTAGTGTCTGGTGATGTACTCACAATGGTGATTCCACCAGAAGGAGAACATGAAACAGTTGTTCCAAGTCAAATTCCTTTGGATATTTTATTTGAAGATGATTACTTACTAATTGTGAATAAGCCGCAAGGAACTGCTTCCATACCGTCACAATTACATCCAGACCAATCAATGGCGAATCGTGTAAAAGGTTATTTACAAACTACGAGAACCCAAGATTGTGTCACTCATGTTGTAACTAGATTAGATCGTGATACAACGGGAGTGATGATGTTTGCGAAGCATCGTGTAGTTCATGCTTGGATGGATCAAGCACTTCGAAATAAAACGATTCAGAAGACGTACCATGCGATTGTGACAAAACAGGAAGTTTTAAAAGAGCATGATATCATTGATGCTCCGATTGGTCGAACGGATGATTCGATTATTAATCGTTGTGTGAGGCCGGATGGTAAGCCGTCTTTAACGGAGTATTGGTTAGAAGAGACGTATCAGCATAGTCAATTGGTGAAGATTCGTTTGCATACGGGGCGTACACATCAGATTCGTGTGCATTTTAGTTGGTTAGGTTGTCCGTTATTAGGGGACGATTTATATGGTGGCAAGAAGATTGAGCCACTTGTGAGGCAGGCTCTTCATTGTAGTCAGTTGGATTTTATACATCCGATGACGGGAGAGAAGATGTGTGTTAAGTCTCCGTTACCAAAGGATATGGCGGAGTGGATTGACAGCGATAGATACAAATAGATAGATACAAATAGACTGTTCCTGTTGTACTAGGACGCCAGTAGCCAGCTGTGCGCTGTCTCTTGTCTAAAATTTGAGCCTAAGGTCTCAAATTTCCCTGCAATAAAAGCTAGGGCTTTTATTGCTCGTACAACGGGAACAGTCTATTTGTATCATCGTGGGGATGGGACGAATAGTACGTATAAGAATGTGTACTGACAGTAGCTCTTTTCGGGATTTCGTCGTACTATGGGGAAGTTTTCCGTATATTAATAAAACCCGAGAAAGCTAGATTGCTGTCTCGGGTTTTATTTTAATTATTATAATATTTTTGGATTCCTTGAGTGATACCATCTACTAATTTTTGTTGATATTCTTTTGTGCGAACTTTTTGTGATTCTTCTAAATTATCAATATATCCTAATTCTAATAAGACAGCAGGTTTATTCGTTTCACGTAAAACTGCAAAACTCATTGCTAATAAACCATCATCTTTTGCATGAGTAGTTGCTAAGACAGATTGATGGATATAAGAACCTAGTTTTTTACTACGTTCTAATCGAACAGGATTATCATGCCATTTTTTGTTAATAACAGAAGCAATATTCCCTGTTGGTAAGTACGTATATGTTTGAATACCACTTCTACTACTATTTTCACCAAGACCTGTTGCGTTAAAGTGAATGCTAATAAACATATCTGCATTGGTTTCATTGGCCATTTCTGAACGTTTTGTAACAAAATCTACATAAACATCTGTTGAACGACTCATGATAACTTTGTAGCCTAAATTTTCTAATCTTTCTTTTAACTGTTGAGAAACTTGAAGAGTCAAGTCTTTTTCTTTTACCCCTAAATAGTTTGCTCCTGGATCTTTACCACCATGACCTGGATCAAGGAAAATAACTTTATTATAGTTTCTTGTTGCAAAAGGTAAATCATTAGAAGGTTTTTCTTTACCATTTTCTTTAATCCACTCACCATTATCTTTGAAGCTATGATAAGTTTCATTAATTAAATGAATACCAGTTACGTAAGAGCCATCTTTTTCAAGGTAGAACCATGATTGATAAGTAGGATCAAAAATCCATTCACTTTTTGCCATGTATCCACCAGTTTTTAGATAATAATTACCTTGCCAAGTATTGTGAGCATAGCTTCCATTTGAAGTAAGGTAGAACCATGATTGATAAGTAGGATCAAAAATCCATTCACTTTTTGCCATGTATCCACCAGTTTTTAGATAATAATTACCTTGCCAAGTATTGTGAGCATAGCTTCCATTTGAAGTAAGGTAGAACCATGATTGATAAGTAGGATCAAAAATCCATTCACTTTTTGCCATG
>NZ_CAUQUN010000034.1:0-21232 GCF_963521425.1 uncultured Granulicatella sp. | reverse complement strand
TTGAAAAAGAAAATATTGAACAAAAACAATACAATTCCACTAAAAAAAATATTGCTCGCCGAGCATCTGGCTTAGTTCGCGAACATGATATGGTCTTTATTAATTCAGGTTCTACAGCCTTTTTATTATTGAATTATTTAGCAGACGAGAATGTAACAATCTTAACGAATAATGGTCGTTCTATTTTTAAGAAGGCCTCCTCAAAAGCCTCTATTGTTTTAAGTGGAGGAGAAATTTTTGAGCAAAAGAAATCTTTAGTTGGAGATTTTGCCATTAACTCTTTTTCAAAAGCACGTGCAAATATTTGCTTTTTAGGAGTGGGTGGTATTAATAAAAATGGAATTACAACTGTAGCATTACCTGAGACTGCGGTAAATCGTGTCATTTTGGAGCGCACGAATGGCCCTAAAATCATTGTAGCTGAAGGAGCTAAAGTTGGAAGAGAATCGAATTTCCATACGGCAGATTGTTCTATGATTACACATTTGATTACGGATTATTCCGCTGATGCTGAGACAGTAGCTTATTTAAAAAGTATTGGTGTAAAAGTTTTATTTATTTCTTAATGGAGAAGAAAGGAGTAAAAAATGACAGTAGAATTAGGCCCAAGACTGAAAACAGTAGCTTCTTTTTTAGAAGGAGTTACCTTATTATGTGATGTTGGTTCCGATCATGCTTATTTACCAGTCTATGCCATTCAGCAAGGATTGATTACTAACGCAATTGCCGGAGAAGTTGTAAAAGGTCCTTTTGAGTCTGCAAGGCAAACCGTTCAAGATTATGTTTTAAACGATAAAATTTCTGTTCGTTTAGGGGACGGATTAGATGTGGTTACTTCTAATGATCAAGTTACAGCCATTTCTATTTGTGGAATGGGTGGAGAATTGATTGCTCGTATTTTGGAACAAGGTCGAGTAAATGGTACTTTAACGGGTAATGAGAAATTAGTGTTGCAACCAAATGTTGCAGAACATTTATTAAGACAGTGGTTAGTGGACCATCACTATGAAATTTTAGAAGAAGTTGTAGTGGAAGATCATCACCGTTTATATGAAATTATTGTAGCTGAAAAAAGAGAACAGAGTTTCCCATTAACAGCTACGCAAATTAAATTTGGTCCAAAATTAATGGAGAACCCAACAGAGTTCGTCATTCGTAAATGGGAACGTCAATTACGAAAAATTGAAGAAATTTTAGCGCAATTAAAACAGGGAAAAGAAGTACCAATTGAGAAAGTAGAAACATTTAACCATCAATATCTTGAATTGAAAGGATTGATTGAACATGCCAACTGTTAGAGAAATTATCCGTAAATTTGAACAAAGAGTTCCAAAATCATTAGCAATGGGAAAAGACCCAATTGGATTACATTTTGGGGATTGGAATCAAGAAGTTCAAGTAGTGATGACGACTTTAGATATTCGTCCTTCAATTATTCAAGAAGCGATTGAAAAAAATGTTGATTTAATTATTGCGCATCATCCACCAATTTTTAGACCTGTTCAACAATTTGATTTAACAAATCCGCAACATAAAATGTATCAAGAAATTTTGAAACATGATATTGCTATTTATGCGGCTCATACAAATTTAGATGTTGTAGGCGGTGGTGTCAACGATTGGTTAAGTGAAGTACTGCAATTAGAAAAAGTAGAAGTTCTATCACCAACAGGAAAACTTCGTCAAATGAAAATTGTAGTTTTTGTACCCGAAGAACAAGCAAGCGTCGTTCGTCAAGCAATGCATGAAGCAGGAGCAGGACAAATCGGTGATTGTTATAAGGAATGTAGTTTTACGACAACTGGAGTTGGACGTTTTACACCAACTGAGGGAGCAAATCCTGCCATTGGACAAGTGAATCAAGCAGAAGAAGTAGCAGAGGAAAAAGTAGAAGTTATCTGTTATGAAAATCAAGTGAATGCTATTATTACTGCTATGAAAGCAAGTCATCCTTATGAAGTTCCAGCTTATGAAGTTTGGTCATTAGAAAATGATGCAAAAACACTAGGAATTGGACGAATTGGACAATTACCTGAACCATTATCTGTGGAAGAATTTGTCACTTATGTTAAAAATCAATTCCAATTAAAAGGATTACGTTTTGTCACTCCACGAAATCGTTCGTTAGACAAGATTTGTAAAGTTGCCGTTCTAGGAGGTTCTGGTGGAAGTTTTTACCAGGCTGCTGTAGATAAAGGGGCAGATGCATTTGTAACAGGTGATATTACGTATCATGTAGCTCATGATATTCAAGAATCTCCAATGTTATTAGTTGATGCAGGGCATCATATTGAAGTCGTTTGTATTGAAAATTTAGCAAACTGGTTTGTACAATGGAATCAACAAGAAAATTGGAATGTAAAAGTGATTAAAAGTACGACTGATACAGATCCATTTGAATTTTTATAAGAAAGTAGGAATGTAACATGCCAAATCAATTAATTAATCGTTTTATTCGTTATGTAAAAAAAGAAACTCGCTCTGATGAAGCAAGTACAACTGTTCCATCAACACCAAGTCAAACAGAGTTTTTAAAAGACTTAGTTGAAGAATTAGTAGCATTAGGATATCAGAATGTGAGATTAAATCCTAAAAATAGCTTTGTAACGGCAACAATTCCAGCTACAACTACAAAAGAAGTACCAGTTGTTGGATTTATTGCTCACGTAGATACAGCTGATTTTGAAGCTCGTAATGTACAACCTCAATTCCATGAAAATTATGATGGAGAAGACATTGTATTAGATAAAGAAGGTAAATTTGTTTTATCTCGAAAAGATTTTCCTAATTTAAAAAATTATGTTGGAAAAACATTAATTACAACAGATGGTACAACTTTGTTAGGAGCAGACGATAAAGCAGGTGTGAGTGAAATTGTCACTGCAGGAGCTTACTTATTAGCTCATCCTGAAATTGAACACGGAAAAATTCGTGTAGCATTTGGTCCAGACGAAGAAATTGGACGTGGTGCTGATTTATTTGATGTTGAAGAATTTGGATGTGATTTTGCCTATACTATGGATGGAGGTCCAGTAGGGGAATTAGAATACGAAAGTTTCAATGCTGCTCAAGCTGAAATTACAATCCAAGGGAAGAATGTTCACCCAGGAACTGCAAAAGATACAATGGTGAATGCCTTAGAAATTGCTCGTCAATTCCAAAACGCTTTACCTGAATTTGAAGTACCAGAACATACTGCTGGACGTGAAGGATTCTATCACTTAATGTATGCTAATGGTGTTGTTGAAGAAGCAAAATTAGTCTATATTATTCGTGACCATGATCGTAACTTATTTGAAGCGAAAAAAGCTTATTTACAATTAGTTGCAGATCGTCTAAATGCATCATTAGATAGCAATCGTATTTCAATTGATATGAAAGACCAATATTACAATATGGCTGAAATCATTGAAAAAGACTTTAGAGCTGTTGAAGTTGCTCAAAAAGCAATGGAAAACTTATCGATTACACCAATTATTGAACCAATTCGTGGTGGTACAGATGGTTCTAAAATTTCATTTATGGGCTTACCAACTCCAAACATTTTTGCAGGTGGAGAAAACTTTCACGGACGTTATGAATTCGTCGCTGTAGAATCAATGGAAAAAGCCCGTGATGTCATTATTGAAATTGCAAAATTGTTAGCAAAATAAAGAAATATAAAATATGGCTTTTCTTATAGTAGCTAAGGACGTCAGCAAACAGCTTTGCTGTTTCATGCCTAAAAATTGAGCCTAAGGTCTCAATTTTTCCTACACTATAAGCCCATCTGGCTTATAGTGCTAAAGCTACAGAGAAAAGCCAATTTTATTTTGACGAAAGTTTATGAGTGGACGTTTAAAACTAGTCTTTGTTAAATTTAGCTACTTTAAAAAAGATAATTGTATTTTCTAATATTAACAAGATGTTTGGGTTAAATATTTCGTAAAAATACTGACATGAATAAATTGAGAGCATTTAAAAAAGTGATTATTGACCTAAGAAGGATTGGATATGTATGTTGACTAATTGTATTTAAGAGCTGTAAAATATTAGTATGATAATAATACTTAGTTAAGATTTGGAAGTTGGAAGGGAGTGGAATTTATTGAATAGAATGTTTTATTTTAATTATATAGAAGAAAAATTAAATACATTAGCATATAGAATAGAACGTAGAAGTCGGCTAAATCTTTTGGAACTTAATATTCATTCAGAAAATTTTTTTGCTGATTTATGTAATATTATTTTTGATTTACAATTAGAAAATTTGAATTTTTCATCTCAAAATATTGAAGGGATAGATTTAATAGACCACAAAAATAAAATTGTTGTGCAAGTTTCTTCGACTTGTACTAAAGTTAAAATTGAAGATTCTCTAAGCAAAGATATATATGCTAGCTATCAAGATTATAGTTACAAATTTTTGTCTATTTCTAAGAATTCCTCTAATTCTCTAAAAAACAATACTTTTAAAAATCCATATAGAATGAATTTTGTTCCAAAACAAGATATATGGGATGTGAAGTTACTTCTTGATAAAATTTTTTCGCAAACGGTTTGTAAGCTAAGACAATTATATAAGTTTATAAAAGATGAATTAGGTCATGAAGTTGCTTCTGTTAACATTGAGTCAAATTTAGCTAAAGTAATTAATATTTTAGCAGAGCAATCACTTGATATGGCTGCAAATTCTCCAGAAATAAACGCTTTTGCTATAGAAGATAAAATTTCATTCAATGATTTAGAGGATGTTAAAGATATAATTGATGATTATAAAGTCTTTTATCAAAGACTTGATGAAATATATAGTGAGTTTGATAAAGAAGGGAAAAATAAAAGTTCCTCAGTATTACAAGAAATTAGAAGGCAGTATGTAGAATTAAATAGAACAGACAAAGCTCCTACGGAAATTTTTTACGAAATAATTGGTTATGTTACGAAAGTTATAACTGATAGTAGAAATTTTATAGAAATTCCTATGGAAGAATTACATATGTGTACGGACATAATAGTTGTAGATGCTTTTATTCGATGTAAAATATTTAAGAATCCGGAGGGATATAATCATGTTACTACCAGATAATATTCATCCAGAACATTGTATCTATTATAATGGTTCTATTATTTTAGAAGAGTTGGAAAAACAAACTGAGCAAAAGTTGTTTGAATTATATCATAATGTAAAAAAGTCCAATAACATGTCGTTTTCTGTATTTATATTAAGTTTAGACTGGTTGTATTTAATACAATTAGCTCAAATAAGTGAGAAGGGTGTAGTAAGAAAATGTTCATAGAAAATTTAAAAATTTCCACTAAAAATGAAATAATTCGAGATATGAAATTTTATAGGGGAATGAATTTAATAATTGATAATACTCCTTTAACAGAAAATTTAAAATTAACAGGGAATAATGTTGGGAAAACAACCGTTTTAAAATTAATTAACTTTTGCCTTGGAGGAGAAGGTAAGGATATATATACCGATGAAGAAAATAGAAATAAAGTTTATGAAGAAGTTAAAAGTTTTTTAATCAATCAAGAAGTGTTAGTAACATTAACTTTGACAAATAATTTTAATTTAGAGAATAAAGAACGCTTAGTAATCGAACGTAATTTTTTATCAGGGAAAAAGGCTATAAAGAAAATAAATGGCATATCAATGTCGAAAAAAGATTTTGAAAATGAATTATTAGTAAAAATATTTCCAGAACATAAAGATGAAAAACCTTCTTTCAAGCAAATAATATCTCACAACATTAGATATAATGACAATAGTATTAATAAGACATTAAAAACATTAAATTCTTTTACTTCTGATGTTGAATATGAGACTTTATATTTATACCTTTTAGGATGTGGATTCGATAGTGGAGCAAAAAAACAAGCACTTACTTATCAAATGAATCAGGAGATTGCATTTAAAGAAAGAATTGAAAAGAAGCAAAAAAGGAATTCGTATGAGGTTGCATTGGCTATCATTGAAGATGAAATAGTTGAGTTAAATGACAGAAAATCATTATTGAATATAAATGAAAATTTTGAAGAGGACTTAAATAAATTAAATGAAATAAAATACAAAATAAATAGATTAAGTTCAATTATTAGTAAACTAGAAATACGAAGGGATATGATTGTTGAAGCCAAAAATGAGATGGAAAAAGATGTGTCTTTAATTGATATAGATCAATTAAGATTGTTGTATAATGAGTCGAAAGAATATATTCCTAATTTGCAAAAAACTTTTGAAGACTTAGTTGCCTATCATAATAAAATGATAGTAGAAAAAATTTCATTTATCACAAAAGAATTGCCATCTTTAAATGATAGAATTGAAAATGAAAAGAGAACTTTAAAAGAATTGTTATGTGATGAAAAAGAGTTATCGCTAAAAATTTCCAAAAGTGATTCTTTTAATGATTTAGAAAAAATTATCTCTGAAATAAATGAAAGATACAGATTAAAAGGTGAATATGAAAATATTATTTTTCAAATAAATGAGGTTGATTTAATAATCGAAGAAATTGAGAAAGAACTTGAAAATATTGATCAATATTTATATTCATCAACCTTTGAAGAAAAACTAAAAAAACAAATAACGAAATTTAATAAATATTTTTCTTCGGTATCTTATGATCTGTATGGAGAAAAATATGCTTTAACATATCAGATTATCAAACATAAAAAGACTAATAAGAGAATCTACAAATTTAGTACATTTAATTCAAATATGAGTTCAGGAAAAAAACAAGGAGAAATTCTATGTTTTGATTTGGCATACATAATGTTCGCAACTGAAGAAGGAATATCTTGCTTGCACTTTTTATTAAATGACAAAAAAGAATTGATGCATGATAATCAATTGACGAAAGTTGCAGATTTTGTAATGGAAAAAGATTTACAATTAGTTATCTCAATATTGAAAGATAAGTTACCTGATAATCTTTTGGATCAAGCAAACATTGTTGTAGAGTTATCCCAAGAGGATAAATTGTTTAGAATTGAATAATGATATGAAAAGATTCTTAGCATTGTAGATTGAAAAAGAGCTCTTCGAGTTATTTGGAGAGTTCTTATTTATTTTTATATTTAATCCGTATGCATACAAAATGTTCGTAATCATCTCATAACGAGGTAACAGAACTTCCTCAATACTATAAGTAAGAAGTAGAAGCGTAGGAAATATAATGACATAATAAATTTTCCTAGCTTAACGTTAATTAAATCACCACGAATAAAACATATGCCTATCCTAAAACTTAGAAAAGGAAAATTAGAATATATCCTTTATATTACAATTGGAAAAGAATAATTAGAATGGGCTTTACAGCAGGTACTTCATCATGTCAATTCCGTTAAATAATTTAGGACAAGTTTTTGTCGTATGTGGGAAAACAGATATGAGTCAAGGAATTGATTCTCTTTCTTTTTAGATTAAAAACCACTTTTAATTAGATTCTTTTTCTTGAGGAATATTTTTATTTTGAAGTGGAAAAAGTATCGACTAAAGAAGCAGACGGTAGAAGAGAAATGCAAGCAGATACGACTGCAAAAATTATTATTCAAATAATGGAACTAAAACAACGAAGTATTATTTTGGTTTCTGAGATCATTTATTAGCAATTGTAAATTATGAACTACCGATAGCTTTTAAAGTAACTCCAACCAGTAAAGGAGAACGTGAAGTCGCTGAAGAAATTCTTACAGAATCAGAAATCCTATTAAAAAATACAAAAGCAGTGATAGCAGATAAAGGCTATGATAATGTCAATTTTAGAAAATACATTCAAAAACAAGGAATAATCGAGGTTATCCCTCCAAGATATATGTGGAAAGATGGAGAAGTATTTTATTGAACAGAAGATTTTTAGGTTATAATCAATTGAGTGATTCATTGCGTTATGGATTCCATCCAAAATATAAGGATAACCGTATTTTTAGAATAGATAGTTCAGAAGATATTTAAATCTTCCCAAAAGTATGCCAACAATTACATAAATTTCAGATACTTTACAATAAGAGAACTGCCATTGAAAGAATCAATGGTCACTTATATAGAGACTTTGTGTTTGAAAATCATACGATAAGAAGATTAGAAAAAGTAACTTTATATGTCACAATGGCTTGTTTATGTACATTAGGATTTGTTTATTCAAAATTAAAAAAATAAGAAATAAAGCATTTGAGTAGTTGTGTTGCTTAATAGTTGTCAATTTTTAAAAAATGAGAAAATTTAAAGGGGATAGTCTGAAATTTTTTAGGAACTGAGACAGATATTGAATAATAATATTCGAAAATGAAAAGAAAATTTGGTTATTGGAATTAATTTTTGTTTTCAAAATTCATACTATCTCTATATTCGTTAAAAAAGGTCACACCGTAAATGATTCTTTATACAGTTTATTGTGTACTACTGATAAATTATGCTAGAATATGTTTGAATATTTTCAAGGGAGAGTCAATTATGAAATATAAAATTCTAGTCGTAGATGATGATATTGCTATTTTAAGACTTATCAAAAATGTTCTAGAGAGTAAAAACTTTGTCGTGGACACACGAACTGCTATTCCTGAAATTGATATCTGTCATTTTATCGGCTATGATTTAATTATTTTAGATATCATGATGCCCCACGATGGAATTGAAATCTGTAAGTATATCCGGGAATTCATTTCTGTTCCAATCATATTTTTAACAGCCAAAAATTTAGAAGAGGATATTGTATATGGAATACAATCTGGTGCAGATGACTATATTACAAAGCCGTTCAGTATCCCTGAACTAGTAGCAAGAGTACAGATGCATATCCGTCGAGAAGTACGCAATAATAATTCTAGTGAAATTCTACAATTTGGACCTCTCGCAATTGATAAAACGAAAGAAGAACTTAGAATTGCAGATATACATATTCCCACTACCAAAAGAGAATTCCAATTAATTTTGTTACTCTCCAGCAATCCAAATAGAATATTTTCAAATGAGGAACTCTTTGATTATCTTTACCCTCATGATTCTGAAACACAAGGGAGATCAATAACAGAGTATGTATACCAAATTAGGCAAAAATTGAAACCTTATGAAATTAATCCAATTAAAACAATCTGGGGAGGTGGTTATCAGTGGATAACGCTCTAACTTTTAACCAACTGATTAAACAAACATATTTTAAGATTTTAAGGCAATTTCTTATTAGTCTTTTTCTATTTTATTTGCTACCAATGTTATTTACTGCATTTACTAATATTACTGAAAAAAATGCAGGTGCATTTACCATTTATTTCAGCACGATTTCTTGGATTTATATTAGTCTTATTTTGTTTTCTATTATTGCTAAAAATATTAGCAATCTTTTAGAAAAGATCAAGCAAGAAACAAATATCGTTTATAATCAAAGTCTACTTGGGGATATAAATGAACAATCCTCAGCTAAGTTAACTTTAATTGAACTGATTGAAACAAGACAAAAAATTCAGGAAATGCAGTCAACGATTAAAAAAATGATTGAATCTGAAAAACACCAAAAAAAGGAATTGATGTTTCAAGTCTCAGCAGCAGCACATGATTTAAAGACACCTTTAACAATTATTCAAGGAAATGCTCAATTTTTACAATCTATGGACATCACTGGAAATATTGGTCAATGTTTAGGAGATATCGAACTTGCTAGCCAACAACTTAATAAATACTTTAATCAGCTAATCAATTATTCTAAAACATTTTATAATGATACTTCCAATTGGGAGAGTTTCTCTTCGGATTACTTACTTGAATTATTTGAACAGGAAATTAAGTTAATTACTGATAAAAAGGCTAAAATCCAAATTTCAAATAACCTACCAATCACTATTAATTTAACACTTAACCTAAACTTATTTCTACGAGCTATCCTAAATATTATCAATAATGCGATTGATCATTCTACAAGTAATTATCCAGTCATAAGAATAAAATATCAGTTAATAGATAATAAATTTTACATTTCTATATGGAATAGCGATTCCTCATTTTCGGAGAATATACTTGAAAAATATGGCTTACTTTTCTATCAAGATAATCAGAAAACAAATTCAGAAGAAGGAAATCATTTCGGAATTGGATTAGCATTTGTTAATCGGGTAGCGAAAATTCATGGTGGAGAAGTAAAGTTGAGTAATTTTGAGAACGGTGCTCTTGTCACTATTTCTATACCAGTCTAACCCTTAGTTTTCAACTATGATAATCTTCAAACTTTAAATTAATAACTACTTTCGTCATCTTGTTTAAGGTGGCGATTTTTTTATTGGGTTGATTTACTTTTATATCTATTTCTATGATAAGAATTTCTGATATTTTTCTGATATTTGTATTGTATAACAAGAAGTGTAGACGATATATATATGGAATTTGATGGTATACCAATTGATAAAGAGAAAAATTTATTTAAGTCTCAAAAATTATATTTGTAAAGGTGGAAAAGATAAATGATACAATTTGAGAAAATTAGCAAAGGTTTTAGTAGTAAGAGTGTTCTTTCAGAAGTTTCGTTTACGGCAAAAGAGGGAGAAATAACGGCATTAATTGGTCCAAATGGGTCTGGTAAATCGACTTTAATAAAAATATTACTAGGCTTGATTTCCGCAGATGATGGCAGAGCGACTTTTGATGGAAAAATTTATGAAGAATTAGGTAAATATCCTTTCAGATATGTAGGTACATTTCTAGATAGTGTTCAACCCAATCCAACAAGGACAGCCTATAGTCACTTAAGGTGGATTGCTTTAACTAGTGGTATAGATAAGCAGAGATGTTTAGAATGTTTAAAATTAGTTGGTCTTCATGATGTTGGTAATAAAAGGATAAAAGACTACTCTCTTGGAATGAAACAAAGACTGGGGCTGGCTACGGCTATTTTAGCGAATCCTAAAATACTTATTTTGGATGAACCCATTAATGGACTCGATCCAGATGGAATTAGATGGGTTAGAGAGTTTCTAAGAGAATTTGTTAGAGGCGGTAAAATAGTTTTAATCACAAGTCATTATATGAATGAATTAGAACTTACAGTTGATAAAATTGTAGGATTATCAAATGGTAAAATAGTAATTGATGGTAGTAGCAAAGATGTTCTTAAAGAATATGGCTCTTTTGAGGAAGCCTATTTTAAATCTGTTACAAATTAAAGGGGGGTAAACTTTATGAAAAATATTCGTAGTGAATTATACAAAATATTCTCATTGCCACTCTTTTGGAGGGGAGTAGCAATTTTGATTGGAATCAGTGTATTCTTTACCTTTCAAAATATTCAAGTAATCAATGCGATAGCAAATGGGAATACAGATATTCTTATACTTGAAGATACGACTAGTCAATTAACAGAGTTTCAAACAGTAAGGGATGCGATATTATCTTCTCCTTACCAATCTAGTATATTATTTTTTCCAATCTTATTTGCACTGATTGTATCTACGGAGTATAAATTTGGACAGGAATTATTCACTAAATTATTAATACCAAAATGGCAGACAGTTTTAACAGGTCAGATTTGTTCTGGAATAATTGTATCTAGTATGTTGACGGTTGTTCTATCTTTAATAAATAGTGCGATGATCTATGCGATGTTAGATGAAACATTACAAAATTATCTTAACTTAGGTCTTGTTTTAGAAGTAATGTTAAGAATTATTATCTTTTCCATAACACTGACATTGCTTTCAATGTTTTTAGTAAAGATAACAAGAAAGCCTATTCCGTCTGTCATTATTATTGTAAGTATTCTTGTTATAACTTTATCAGGCATATTGAGAGTTGTTTCTCCGACGCTTGAAAATTTATTACCTTTAATAGGTGCAAAGTCATTTGTTTTTGGAAGAGTAGAAAATAACAATCCCTCAGAAATGTATGGTTTATTATTATTATTATCTCAAGCTTCAATACTAACTATTTTGATGTATACCATTTCTTGGTATAAAAATCAGAAGGAGAAGAAATATGGATGAAATCATATATGCTCTTATGTATAAAAAATATAGTTTAATTGCGGTGAAAATACAAATTTTAAGTCAGTTATTGCTTACTTTATTTATCTGTATTCTTAGTTTAATAACATTTGAAATCAATGGTAATAATATTGTATTATCAAACAATCAAATTTTGTTAATTGCTTCTTATTTACTTATCATAGGTGGTCTGATAAATGGTTCGATGGAAGTTGAGTATCCAGAATCTAAAATTGTCTATTTATTAACAGGAAACATAAATCGTAGTACTCAAAAAATTATTATTGTTGAGTTAATAGACTGTGTATTACAAGCTATTTTACAATTTTTCGTTGTTGTAAGTTTCTTCATTTTTAAAGGAACTATTCAAGAAGTTAGCGTAATCCATTTTATCTCTTATCTATTGAGCAGTGTTCTGTGTTTCTTAATTGCATATTATTTAACTTTATTTTTTAAGAGTTCTATGACAGCATTAGCTACTTTGTTGCTATTTCCAATATTATTTATCCCTTATATTGAACGTGTATTTCCTGTAGCATTACCATACATCTATTCTGAAACTATTGCTGAAAGTTTCAAAATATCAACATTGTCTTCTAGTCATATGTTATTATCATTATGGAGTTTTATTTTACTCTTATTAATCTATTTGAAAGTCAAAAAGAGGTTAAAAGAAGATTAGTTAAAATATGTTATCTACAGTTGAAAATATCGTATTTTTCGAAAAATCATCAGCATCTGTCAAAAATAAAATTGGCTTTTCCCTGTAGCTTTAGCACTATAAGACTGACAGGCTTATAGTGCAGGAAAAATTGAGACCTTAGGCTCAATTTTTAGGCATGAGATTCGCTTTGCGAAGCTGCTGCCGTCCTTAGCTACTTTAGAAAAGCCATTTGTATTTTGTATTATCATATCAGTAGATAAATTCTTTAAAAATCGTTACAATAGAGTAGAGTTTAACAGTAAAATCTAATCTAGCGACAATACAAAATATAATAGATTTGGATTTATAATTAGATAAATTCAAATCTATTTTTTTATCTATATGGAGGAAGTTATGACATTTGATGGTTTATTTACAAAATGGATGACGGATGAAGTTTCTAAAGAAATTATAGGAGGGAGAATTAGTAAAATTCATCAGCCTCTTCCTTATGAAATTCAATTAACCATTCGTTCCAATCGTAAAAATTATTTATTATTATTATGTGCTCATCCAATGATGGCGCGTTTTCAGTTTATTGCTGAAAAAGGAGATAATCCTGAAATTGCTCCTAATTTTTGTATGATTTTAAGAAAATATCTTGAAGGAGCCATTATTCAAGATTTTACTCAAGTTGGAGCTGATCGTATTATTCATTTAGACGTGGATACAAGGGATGAACTTGGAGACGAAGCAAAATGGCGTTTGACACTTGAAATGATGGGAAAACATAGTAATGTTTTCTTAGTGGATCGAAGAAGCCAACAAATTATTGATTGTTTAAAACGAATACCATTAAGTCAAAATACTTATCGTACTTTACAACCGGGAGCTACTTATCAATTACCTCCTCATCAAACAAAAATGAATCCATTTGAAATGACGTTATTTGAACTAGATGCTAGATTAACAAAGGGATTAGGAGAAGATTCTCTTGCAAAATCATTAATGAATCTTGTTCAAGGAATGAGTACGTTAACAGCAAATGAAATTGTCGAACGTTCGATGATGTTTGATGAAACGATTGCTGAGAGTTTATGGAAGTTTTTGGAACAAAATAATGAAAATCCAACACCTACTTTATCAAAACTTTCGAATGGAAAAAGCTATTTCACAGTTTGTCCATTCTATTCATTCCAGAATGCTGAAAATCAATCATTTGAAACATTATCTGAATTATTAACAGCCTATTATGTTCATAAAGTTCAGGAAGAAAAAATTCAACAGTTGGCTGGAAATTTACTTCAAATGTTGAAATCAGAATTGAAAAAAAATCGAGAAAAACTTGTTAAATTTGAAGAAGATTTACAAAAGAGTGAGAAAGCTGAACAATACCGTATTAAAGGGGAGTTATTAAATACTTGTCTGTACAAAATCGAAAAAGGGCAAACTGAAATTCAAGTGGAGAATTATTATGATAATAATGAATTACTGACGATTCAATTGTCTACATGGTTGACACCTTCTCAAAATGCACAAGCTTATTTTAAAAAATATCAAAAATTAAGAAATTCTATTGAACATATTGAAAAACAACAGGAATTTACCCATCAAGAGATTCAATATTTAGAACAAGTTTTATATCAAATTGAAGAAGCCGACGTACAAAACTTAGAAATAATTCGAGAAGAATTAGTAGCGAGTGGGTATTTAAAACGATCCGCTATGAAAAAAGGAAAACAAAAAACAAAACCTTCAAAACCATATGTTTTCTATTCAAATGATGGTACAAGAATTTTAGTGGGTAGAAATAATTTACAAAATGATACCTTAACCTTAAAACAAGCCAAAAAAGAATATTTATGGTTACATGCACAAAATATTCCTGGGTCACACGTTATTGTCGAATCAGCCAATCCAACGGATGAAACGATTGGGCAAGCAGCCATGTTAGCAGCTTATTATTCAAAATACCGTCATTCAGCAACAGTTCCTGTGGACTATGTTTCTGTTTCGAAAATTAGAAAGCCGAATGGAGCTAAACCAGGTTTTGTTGTATATGAAGGGCAACAAAATACGTATATCACTCCAGATGAAGCAGTGATTCAACAAATTCGGGAAAATAAACCAAAAGAATAAGGAGAAACAAATGAACGCAGTAAGAGCAGCTTATATTCATATTCCATTTTGTTCGCATATTTGCTATTATTGCGATTTTAATAAGGTATTTATTGAAGGGCAACCGGTTGATGAATATGTTGATTTATTAGTAAGAGAAATGCAATTACGAGCAAAAAATCATTCCATTTCTCCTTTAGAAACGTTATATATCGGTGGAGGAACACCTTCAACTTTAACGCCAAAGCAATTAGAAACGTTATTTGAAGGAATTCATCGCTATTTACCATTAGAAAAAAATTGTGAATTTTCAATGGAATTAAATCCAGATGATGGGCAAATGGAACGTTTAGAAGTGATGAAAGAATATGGCGTTAACCGTATTAGTATGGGAGTTCAATCCTTTAATGATGATTTATTAAAAAGAATTGGGCGAAAACATAGTAAAAAGACAGTTTTGCAAACCATAGGAAATGCTCGAAAACTAGGATTTGAGAATATTAGTATCGATTTAATTTTTAGACTGCCTCAACAAACGATTCAAGATTTCGAAGATAGTTTAAAAATAGCAATGGATTTAGATTTACCACATTATTCAATTTATTCTTTAATTTTAGAACAAAAGACAGTTTTTTATAATTTAATGAGACAAGGAAAACTTCCTTTACCAAGTCAAGATGAGGAAGCAGATATGTTTCAATTGGCAATGGATTCTATGGAAAGTTTTGGACGATATCATTATGAAATTAGTAATTATGCACTTCCAGGGTATGAATCAAGACATAATTTACATTATTGGAAAGCAGATGAGTATTTAGGATTTGGTGCTGGTGCTCATGGTTATTTAAATCAAGAACGCTATCAAAATTGTGGTCCTATTCAACATTATTTAGAACCATTACGGAATTTTGAACTTCCAATTTTACAAAAAGATGTATTAAGCCAAAAATCTCAAATGGAAGAATTTATGTTTTTAGGGTTGAGAAAAATGTCTGGTGTTTCTAATCTTGAATTTAAGAGAAGATTTGGAAGAAATATGAATGATATTTATCAAGATATTATTGAGGATTTATTAGAACAGGAATTGATCCAATTAACAACAGAGGGAATTGCGTTAACTCATAAAGGGAAGTTTTTAGGAAATAATGTATTCCAAGCTTTTCTTTTAGAAGATTAGAATCAAATTTAGTATAATAGCTTTCACGAATATGAAAGAGGTGATAGAATGACACTATTAAGAAGAACTAAAAAGAAAAGGAATTATTGGAAAATTGCTTTTTTGGCCTTAATTGCAATCAATTTATTTGTAATGATTTCCTCATTAATTCCTAGTCGAACAAAACATCAAGTTTCAACAACGCAAATTGTAGAACAAGGAGAGAATTGGATGGAAGTCACATTAAGTAAAAATGAAATTCAAAATATTTTAGAAATTGTTTCCAAAAAGAATCAAGTAGAAAATCCAAATTTTCCAAACTTTGTGATGAATGATTCAGTCATTCAAATTACTGGAGATGCTAACGCGTTAGGGGTAACTGTTCCATACAAAATGACGACAGTTCCTTATGTAACGGAAGAAGGAACCATTCAATTAAAAATAGAGTCTGTTCAATTAGGAGGTTTTTCTCTACCAGTATTTTTAGCCTTAGGAAGATTACAACAAATGCAATTTCCAGAATGGTTCCAATTAAATACTGACAAACAGTATTTCTTATTAAATTTATCAGGAATTCATGAAGGAAGTACGATTAAAGCAAAAAAAATTAATTTAAAATCCAATGAATTTATTTTTTCTATTTCAATTTCTAATGACAATATAGTAGAATATCTACAGTAAGAAAAATTTAAAAGTCTATAAGACAGTTAGGAGATCACACATGAGTGTACATATTAATGCAACAAAAGGACAAATCGCAGAGGTAGTTTTAATGCCGGGAGATCCACTTCGTGCTAAATATATTGCGGAACATTATTTAACAGATGTAGAACAATATAATAGCGTAAGAAATATGTTTGGATATACAGGTTTATACAAAGGACAACGAGTATCTGTTCAAGGTAGTGGAATGGGTATTCCTTCAATGATGATTTATGCTAATGAATTATATACAGAATTTGGTGTTGAAAAGATTATTCGTATTGGTTCAGCTGGTTCTATTCAACCTGATGTAAATGTTCGTGATATTGTATTAGCTCAAGGAGCTACAACGGATTCATCAATTATTACAAATATTTTCCAAGGACAAGTTAACTTTGCTCCTTTAGCATCATTTGAATTATTAGATAAAGCTTATCATTTAGCAAAAGAACGTGGTGCAACTGTTCACGTTGGGAATATTTTATCTTCAGATCGTTTCTATAATGCTGAATTAAACAAACAAAAATTGCAAGAATATGGCGTACTAGCGATTGAAATGGAAGCTGCTGGCTTATATGCATTAGCGGCACAACATAAAAAACAAGCTCTTGCTATTGTAACAATCAGTGACCATATTTTAACAGGTGAAGAAACAACTGCAGAAGAACGTGAAAAAACATTTAATGAAATGATGGAAATTGCTTTAGAAACTGTACATAAGGGTTAATAAGTAGGTAAAATATATGGAAGAAAATCAAGAAAAAGTTGTTAATAAACCTAAAAAAGGAATTCGATTATGGGTTTTTATCGTTTCATTAATTGCTACAATGCTTATTTCAGTCTTTTTAACAGTTGCATTAGTGATTACGCAACTGCCAAAAGCAGATAATAAATTAGCATTTGGTGTATTAAAAAAGAATGAAATGTTTCAAATTGAAAAAGTATTTTATTTTTTAAAACAAAATTACTTAGATAAAAATGTTACAAGTGAACAATTAATTCAAGGTGCTTTAAAAGGAATGGCTGAATCAGTTGGAGATCCTTATACTACTTATTTAGTAAATGACGAAACAGCACAATTAGATGAAACCGTCAATGGAGCATTTGGTGGAATTGGAGCTGAATTAAAATCAGATCAAAGCCGAGTAGTAATTAGTACAACAATGGAAGGAAGTCCTTCACAACAAGTAGGGCTTCAAGCAGATGATGTGATTACAAAAGTTGATGGCGAAGATATGACTGGTAAGACTATTTCTGAAGTTGTAAAAAAAGTACGTGGGGAAGTTGGAACAGATGTTGTTTTAACAATTGAACGCGCAGGTACTTCTTTAGAAGTTAAATTAACAAGAGCTAGCATTGCAATTAATACTGTAAAAGCTGAATTAGATAAAGAGGATGCATCAATTGGTCATGTTCGCATTACTAGTTTTGCAAAAAATACTGCTGATGAACTAGAAAAAGCGGTGAAGGATTTAACTGAAAAAGGTGCAAAATCTTTTGTGTTCGATTTACGATACAATCCTGGCGGTCTATTAGATCAAGCTTATAAAGTTGCCAATATGTTTTTAAAAGATGGGGAGCCAATTGTTCAAGTAGAAGATAGATTTGGAGAGAAAACAATCTATAAAGCTTCTTCGTCCATTGGAGAATTCAAAATTACTCAGCCATATGTTCTTTTAGTGAATGAAGGAAGTGCAAGTGCTTCTGAAATTTTAGCAGCAGCTGTTAAAGAGCGTGCTGGAGCGCAAATCGTAGGCACAAAAACTTATGGTAAAGGTACGGTACAAAGTGTCGTTGATATTACTGATAATAGTGAGTTAAAATATACGAATGCCAAATGGTTAACTCCAGAGGGAAATTGGATTCATAAAGAAGGGGTTACTCCAACAAAAGAAGTTAATTTACCTGATTATGCATTCTTAAAAATTATTGATGCAAGAGAAACATTAAAAGTAGGATCAGTTTCTCAAAATGTATTATCTGTTGAGACGATTTTAAAAGGGTTAGGATATTCCGTTACAGTGGATGGTTATTTTGATGAAGCTACTAAAGATGCAGTAAAAGCTTATCAACAAAAAGAAGGCCTAACTGTAACAGGAGAAGTTAATGAAGAAACTGCTCAGAAATTAATGAATAGTGTAAGAGCATTAATCCAACAAAATGATACACAGTATCAAGCAGCAAAAGAATTACTAAAATAGGATGGAGCTTTTTAAATGGAAGAAATTAGTTCATTTATTCCTCGTAATATTCGTAAAAGAAAACTTCCAAAACCAACAATTTGGGAAGAATTACTTAGTTGGATTACTTCCTTTGCGATATCCCTTGTAATATTAGCTTTATTTTTGGTATTTGTAGGAAAACCTTTTACGGTTAGTGGACAATCGATGTATCCAACACTACATGATTCAGATCGCATGTTCATGTCAAAATTAGGAGATATTAAACGATTTGATATTGTCGTATTACAAGCACCTGATCAAGATAAAGAGTATATTAAACGAGTGATTGGAATGCCTGGTGATACAATTGAAGTTAAAGATGGCAAATTATATATCAATGGGCAAGTTGTGGATCAACCATTTATTAACACAGAGCTACTTATGAATAAAACAGTCTATATTGATGATTTTACTTTGCAAGAATTAACTGGAGAATTAAAGGTACCTGAAGGGAAATATTTTGTGATGGGGGATAATCGTGGAGTTTCAAAAGATAGTCGAATGATTGGATTTATTGAACGCTCTGCGATTGAAGGGAAAGCAGTCTTTACAATTTGGCCATTAAATCGTATTGGTGGTCAAACAAATTATTCTTATTTATATTCTGAATGATAAGGAGAGATTTTAAATGAGTTATGAAGATGAGTATGAATATAAACCTTCTATATTGTCTATTATATGGTCTTGGATTTGGTCATTCATAGTAGCCTTCATTATTGTTGGGGGAGTGTATTTCTTCCTTGGAAGACCTTTTACAGTGAGTGGCGCTTCAATGTATCCAACATTGCATAATGGTGATCGTATGGTGCTATCTAAAATTGGAGATATCCATCGCTTTGATGTCGTTATATTAAAGGCACCAGATGAAAATGTTGAATATATTAAAAGAGTGATTGGAATGCCTGGTGATACAGTTGAGATGAAGAGTGGAATACTTTATATTAATGGTAAAAAAGTGGACCAACCTTTTATCAATACTGAAGCATTGGCAAAACAAACGGTTTTTATTGATGATTTTACTTTGGAGAGTTTAACAGGTGAAGCGAAAGTTCCTGAAGGGAAGTATTTTGTATTAGGGGATAATCGTGGAGTTTCTAAAGATAGTCGAATGATTGGATTTATTGATCGTTCAGCGATCGAAGGAAAAGCAGTCTTTACAATTTGGCCTTTTGGTAGAATTGGAGGACAAAAAAATTACGGTTATTTATATTCTGAATAAAATATAGAAATTGACTTTTCAAAGTAGTATTAGGCCGCAAGCAGCCACCTATCGGTGTCTCATTGCTAAAATTTGAGCCAGGGGCTCAAATTTGCCTATACAAGAAGTATAAAATACTTCTTGTACCCACATACTACTTTGAAAAGTCATTTCTATTTTAAGTAAAGATATGAGAGTACGTTTATAATTATGACTTCTTTGAAGTAGCTAGGCCGCTAGCAGCCACCTAGCGGTTTATCAATTTTTTCCTGTAAAAGTCTTTTCTTTTTCTGGTCTTAAAATCATATTTATGTAAAGAAAACTGGAGTTTTAAATTCTAGTTTTCTTTTTTTATGACAATTTTCCAATAAATGAAGAAATATTCTATATAATTAGTTAAAGTTATTTCTATTTGTAAAAGGTTTTCTTTTACAAATAGAAAAATTAGTGTTAAACTTCGAGTGGTGCATAAAAAGGATGCATTAGTATTGAATTATAGGAGGAAATCATATGGTTGGAATTATTATTGCAAGCCATGGTGAATTTGCTGCTGGTATTAAGCAATCTGGTTCAATGATTTTTGGAGAACAAGAAAAAGTTGAATCTGTTGTATTTATGCCAAGCGAAGGACCAGATGATTTGCAAAGAAAATTGCAAGAAGCCATTGCGAAAGTTGATTCAGAAGAAATTTTATTCTTAGTCGATTTATGGGGCGGTAGTCCATTTAATCAAGCAAATAAATTGTTTGAAGAAGCTCCAGAACACCGTGCAATTGTTGCTGGATTAAACTTACCAATGTTAATCGAAGCGTATGCGAGTCGTTTCTCAATGAATACAGCTCACGAAATTGCGCAAGCGATTGCTCCAACTGCAATTGATGGGGTAAAAGTTCGCCCAGAAGAATTGCAAAAGAAAGAAGAAGTAGCCGAAGAACAAACGGTTGCACCTAAAGGAGCTATTCCGGAAGGAACAGTTTTAGGGGATGGCAAAATTAAGTTTGTATTAGCTCGTATTGATACTCGTTTACTTCACGGACAAGTTGCTACTAACTGGACTAAAGCAACAAATCCAAATCGTATTATCGTTGTTTCTGATTCAGTATCTAAAGACGATTTACGTAAAAAATTAATTGAACAAGCAGCTCCTCCAGGAGTTCGTGCTCACGTTATCCCATTGGATAAATTAGTTCAAGTTTATAACGATCCACGTTTTGGCGATACAAAAGCATTATTATTATT
>NZ_CAUQUN010000033.1:0-22069 GCF_963521425.1 uncultured Granulicatella sp. | reverse complement strand
TCATATGATAATTTACAAATGTCTTTCCAGCCACTCGATCTTTTTAAAATCCTTATTGTTATTGTGATTATTTCGATAAGAGTCTTGAGAAGAAGCTTTGTAAATACTTAGATACTGCTCCAGACTTGGAAGACGAAATGTAATGCCTTCAATGTGAATAAGCTCTATATCCGATTCCGAAACTCCTGCAAAATCAGGTAAGGAATCGATACTTCCAAATTCAACACTCACTCTATCCTTTTGGAATTCATGCTCATGAATATCTATTAAGACGTAGCCTAAGTCTTTCATCACTTTCATTATCTTGTCCCAGTCATAAATTCTGAGATGATCAGGTGCTTCCCAACCTCTAGGGTCACCAGGCACATGAATGTCAATGTCAGACGGCCCCCAATTTTCTTTCGTTCTAAACTCCAATCCCAAAGAACCCATCAGTGTCGGTGTAATTCCGACTCGATTTAAATGGAAACAAATGGTTTTAAATTCTTCAAATAAGAGACTCATATTTACTCTAAACCTTTCATCTAAATGTTTGTTATTTCTTCTTTATTACCTTGAACAAAATCATCTTCATTTTCTAGAGTATATCCAGTTATTTTGGATACAAATTCTTTTCCTTCTTTACTAATTCTATTACTCGCCAATATAGTATAAATCAAATAACCAATAAAATGGAATCAATACGTACTTTTCTTAATGCAATAAATATAAAAACTACAAATCATTATAGCAGTATATCCTGATAACCAATTTCGGATAATACACCATTAACAAATTTTATTCCTATCCCATTTTCTTTATCCCAATCACACTCACATAAAAAACCAAATTCTTCAATATTTTCGTCAAAAGTTAAAGGAAACATGATTTGCTTAGGTTGCAATAAAGAATAAATCTTATCTTCGTCTCCGTTTATATCTAAATAATATTTTTTTCATTATGATTCGTGTAGCTTGAAACAATATCTGATATTTCATGATTGTAATAGGATATAATTGCAGAATTTACCTCTTTTACTATTTCGTCTAAGTGATTATTGAAAAATATATACGCTTTTTCCTGATTAATTTCAAACTCAGCATCTTCATCCGCATCAATATTAATTTCCAAAACGTGGTGCTTATTGAAAATATCTAGAGAAATATCTTTTGTCCAACCGTAATTAAATTTTATTTTACCAAAAGTCTTATGATTTATTCCCATTATTATCTCCAATCTTTCTATAAACCTAATACTTTTTTTCTCCCACTTTCTTTAAAGTGATTGGAGCATTCCTATCTCAATTATCCTTGTTTTTCAATCCAATTTTTTTGATGTTCACGAGAAATACGCATTAATTCAGTATAAAGTTCAGCCACCTCATCTTTTAAAGACTCATCTTTTAAATACGATTGAACTTTCAAAATCACTTGTTCTTCACGTCCACTATCTAAAATCGGAATATCATTGTCTAATTTAATTTTTGCTACTTCTTCTACTACATTCGTACGTTCTTCAAATAACGCAACAATTTGGCGATCAATAGAATCAATTTTTTGACGTTGTTCTTCTAACATAATACCTTCCTTTCTTACATCCATAAAGTTCCTAATGGATACCCAATCGCTACTGCACTTACAATACTTAACACTAATAACCATCCACCATATAAAAAGGCATCTTTTGAACTTGTCCAACCACTACCAACGGAGATGGCTACATAAGGCATTGCTGGTGGAGTCATATAAGCTAAGCTTGCCATAAAACCAATTAAGCAAGCGACAACTGCTGTATGAATTCCTAAATCCGTACTAGCAGCAATCGTTGTTAACACAGTCGTCACAACCGAAACGGTTACTAAATTCGATGAAAAATTCGTTTGAAGTCCCGCCCAAATGACAAAGACAATCACAATCATCATTGCACTCCATTGATGGAATAATGGAGTTAACCCACTTTCAATTAAAGGTAATACACCTAATTCTGGTTTTGTTAATAAAGTTCCTAAACTCAAAGTTGCCCCTACTAATAATAAACTTGGCCAGTAAACGCCACGTGTTAACGCCTCTTGAATCGATATTAGCGGTTTTCCATCTTCACGGATACAAGCTAATAATACAGCTCCAATCATTGGTGGGAATGCCATCCCCGCAGATTTTAAGAAAGCTGCCACACTAGGCGAAACAATTCCTAACCATTCCGGAATAATCCATAAAGCAATCACAATTGAAAAAATAGAAACAATCCATCTTTCTTTTTTTGTTACTTTTGGTAAATTTTCCAAGGATTCTAGACTTTGGAAAGTCACTTCTGATAAATCTAATTTCCATAAGCGATGTAAACTTGCCAACATTCCAACAAAAATACAAATTCCTGCAGGCATCGCAATTCCCATATATTGGATATTCGAAATACTTACACCAGTAGCAGTATGATACAAGCCCATTGCCGTAATGGCAAATACATGATTAATCGGCGTCATCGCAGTTCCAATCGCAATAGTCGAAAATAATGTAATTAAAATAAAGGACGCTTGTCGACTCCCTTTTTCTAATCCAAATACTTCCATCATTTCTTCATAAATTGGAAAGACAATCATAAATAAAATTGTTGGTGAAATAAACCAACTAATGACTAGTACCGCTCCTAGAAAGGCTCCTAAAAAATGACTCGGACTTTTCTTAGCAAAATTCGTTTTTAAAAACCATCCCACTAACCGTTTCAAAGCAGGGGTCTGTTCTAAAGCATACGTCACTATAAACGTAAATAATAAGAAAACAAATGTACTATTTCCAAAAGAAAGAGAAAACACTTGACTATACGTTACTTTTGGAAGCCACCCAAGTCCTAATAAGACTAAACATAAAATACTTGGCCAGTCGATTCCTACAAATAACCATAATAATAAGCAACTCATAAAAATTGATAATAAGGCAAATGCACTTCCTGGTATCGCTAATAATTGCCAATCAAAATGCGAGTTAACCATTGCAAGAACGATAAAAAGGATACTTAACACGATTGCGCCCGTCTGAAACAAACTTCGGGTTTCTTTTTTCATATTCTACTCCTCAACTTTCATTTATTCCGCTATCCATCCTACCGTATTTTTTTCCAAAATACTAGTAAAGCTATCATTTCCGACGCTTTTATCGATTGGCTATCAGATTATGGCAGTTCACCAACTATCTTTAGAACAACAAAAAAACGATAGAGACTTTTCCTCTACCGTTTCCTGTTTTTGTTTTTAATTTTCTAATTCAATCTCTGGATTTAATTGATAATGTTGACCATAATTATCCCTAATGACAAATTTATAGTCCACTAAATAACGACGCATTGTAGCAAAATCATCATATAGTTCCTTAATTTTTTCGTTTAATTCTTTCTCAGTATAAGTCTCTGAATAACTCTTTAAATGCGCATAAATAAATTCAAAAATTTCTATTTTATTTTTCTGTTTTTTAGGAAGAACAGTAATTTTTCCATCCCTCATAAATCTAGAAATATTTTCCTCTTTCATTAATTCATCCCTACTAATTCTTAAAATTCACTATAAATAAATTCTTGTACATTCGAAAAATCTGTTACGAAACAGTAAATAATAATACTTAAAATAATAAAATAAAAAAATAGAGTCCATAAAATAAAGCGATGTTTATCTGTCAATTTATTTGCCAAAATTATAAAGTTCTTTTTCAACTTCCATCCATCCTCTCACTCCAACATGCATTACATCAAAAAGAAAATAATTTTCGTACTCTTTATTCCCATAATTTAGCACTTTTACTCCAAATTGATTTGCTATTTCTTCAATTTTCTTATAAGTTTGCTCTCTCATGGTTTTAGACACTCCAGTATAATCATTCCACTTCCCGTTAACAGGAAAAATGATAACTTCAACTTCTATCCCTAATTCCTTAGCTACTGTTAAGAAAATTTCAAAATCTGAATATTCAGGTGATTCTAGATAATTTAAATCTTTGTTGGAATTTTTTAAAGAATCATACCGATTTCTCAAATAAGTATCATAATAATGATTATCTACAGCATAATCATTATTATCTGTTTTTTTCACCACTTCTTTTACAAAATCATTTGTCATCTGCTCCCAATTATATTTTGGCGTCAATTCTCCTGTCAATGGATAGTCAGCTTTTCCTTTCTCCATATAAAATTTTTGTTTTATTTTAAACGCATATAGCTTAGTTTCTAGTTCTAACAGATTCTTTTCAAGAATATTTCCTTTATTTTCAACGAAAACTTCTTTAATTTTTTTGTAAATATCATTTTGTTGTTTATTTCCTTTAGTAATCTCAATTACTCTATTAATTAATTTTTCTTTAGTTTCTTTACTGATCTTCTCATTTGCTAAAGTGTTAAAAATATGTTCTTGAGATGCTTTATTTAAAAATGCATCTTGATGTATTCCATTTTTTTCATACCATTGAACAGATTCAATAATCGCTACTTTTCTTTTAGTCATTGCTGATTCTATTGAACCTAACGTAGAAGCTTGAACAATATTTTGAGAATAACTTGTTCCAATTTGCATAATATTAAAATCACTATAATTAAAAATTCTATTAGGATGATATGCTTGATCCTTTGTAGCAACTAACTCAGATGATCCTAATAAAACAAGTGTATTAGGAGTAATATTATTTGCTAAAATATCTCTACTTTTATATTTTTCGTATGATGTGCCATAACGAATACTATTATCATTTACTTTATAATAATCTTCAACATTTTTAACATATGTTTGATTTATAAACACAAGTGTCAAGATTACTAACACTAATGATAGAAAAAATGCTCTTAATTTAATCATCTTTTTTATATCCTATTCTTTAAACTAATTACCATTACTTTCTTAAAATGACTTTCAATAATTTATATGGTTCTCCAGAAAAAATAAAGAATCCTATCACTACTAAATTCATAGTTACAAACCAACTTAATAATTTATACCAATTCTTATTCTTATTCTTTTTATAAAATGAGCTTTTCTTTTGATAGATTTCAAAAGCCGCCATTAATACACCATGATAAAAACCATATAAGATATAACTAACACTTATACCATGCCAGAATCCCATCACTAACATATTTACTATGTAAGCATAAACTGCATTGTGTAATCTTTTTTTGAACAATTGTTTTTTTATAGCCCTCATTAAAACTCTTGAAAACACAAAATCTCTTAACCATGTTGATAAAGTAATATGCCATCTAGTCCAAAAATCTTTTATATCAACACTTAAAAAAGGTGCATTAAAATTCATTGGAGTTTGTACTCCTAAAATATTACTAGTTCCAACCGCCATTAAACTATAACCTGCAAAATCAAAAAATAAATATAAAGTATATAAATACATATACTTGATGGAGTATACTATTGTTCCAGTATTCGTGAGTGAAAACAAGAATTGATACACATACGTAGATAGAACAATTTTATAAAACATCCCTAATACAAGTCTAAAAACTCCTGTCCCTGCTAATTCTAGATAATCTTTTCTAGTCATGCTACTCTTTATATCTTCTAAAAATCTACTACTTCTATCAATAGGTCCTGAACTAACTGACGGGAAAAATAATAAAAATTGTAAATAATCTTTTAAATTGATTTTTTCCTTGATTAAACCATCCGATATTTCTAACATGATTTGTATTGTTTTAAAAGACATGTAAGATATTCCTATAAATGCCATAAAATGAAACTGTGTTAAAGCAAATAACTTATTCAAAATTAATGGTACAACTGATAACCCTACTAAAATAGTCTGACAAGCTTTAGTTGTTTTTTGTGAAAAAACAATTAAACTATATTGAAAAATTAGAAATAACATTAAATACAATAACATTGTAATACTTTTACCATAAATATTCCCTACTAAAAACAGTGAAACGAATATTATAAAATATTCTTTGTTTTTCTCAAAATAATTTATAATAAAACCAATGATTAACACAGCTAATAAAAAAAGGAAAAACTCATTTCCCTCAAAATAATTCATACGTAAATGGACTCCTTTATTTTTAAAAATGATTTCTTTTTAATCTAATATTTAACAAATACTTCCTTTTGTTCAAAAGATTGCATAATTATTTTACCATATCATATACTATTTAAACAGTAAAATTCTAAAACATCTTAAAATCTTCTATGTACACCCAAAAACTATTTAATGGAATCTAAGCTTTTATTCATAAAATCTCTACTCTCAATTCATATAATACTATTCATACAAAAAAACTTGTTAGAAATGGCAGTTATTTCTAACAAGTTTTGGGTAGTGGGTTTATTAAATTTATTGTTTTTCTAATTTTAATACTTTTTCAACTTTTTTATAAAGCATTAACGATAGTACACTACTTAAACCAAATTTTAATACATTAAATGGTAATAAAGCAAAGAGCATTAATGTCCATAGATTTGTCACAAATGGGTTTGTAGTAGCTGCAAGGGCAACAATTTTTTCAATTGGGAAATGCATCGCTGTTGCATATAATGGGAAAATGACAAAATAATTTGCTGTTAACAATACTACTGTTGCAGTAGCTGTACCAATGACTAAACTTGTAATCGCCCCTTTGAATGTGCGGTGATATTTATAATAAAATACCGCTGGTAACATGAAACTTAAACTTCCAATTAAGTTCACTGTTTCGCCAATTCCAAATGTTGTTGTTCCATTTAAAACAAAGTTCAATGCAACTTTTACAATCGCAATATATGCACCATATAATGGTCCTAATAAATAACCTCCTAAAATAACAGGCAATTCAGAAAAATCCATTTTAACAAATGGTGGAATAAATGGCAGACTAAATTCTAATAACATTAAAATCGTACTTAACGCACCAAATAAGCCTACTAATATTAATTGTTTTGTCGCATAACGTGACACTGTTTTTGCATTTGTACTCATCGTACATCTCCTCCTTAACCGGGTGAAGGATCGGATGGTTTCTCACGCTCTTGTTCCATTTTATTTGTATAACTGCACCAAAAAATGCAGCAACAAAATGGTCTACATTTCATCGCTGCATTCTTATATATCAAATTGATTGGTATCTTCGAACGTGAAATATAACCATTTTCTCTCATCTAGACTATCACTATCGGTTCTGGAATTGCACCAGATCATGCCTATTCGGCTCGCGGACTATACCGCCGGTAAGGAATTACACCTTGCCCCGAAAATGTTATTTTATAAACAAAGAGTACCACACTTTTTTTTACATGACAATAGTTCTGCTTGAGTTCTCAAAAAAGGAGCATTATTATTGTAAACAGTCCCTAAAAACTTTAAAGTATTTCATTATTTCAATACTTTCTTCAAATATTGACCTGTAAAGCTTCCTTTAACTTGAGCCACTTCTTCAGGTGTTCCAGTAGCGACAACTTGTCCTCCACCACTTCCACCTTCTGGTCCCATATCAATAATATAATCCGCCGTTTTGATTACATCCAAATTATGTTCGATTACTAAAACAGTATTTCCTGACTCTACTAAACGATTCAATACTTCTAATAATCGAGCAATATCATCTGTATGAAGCCCTGTCGTTGGCTCATCTAATACATAAAAGGTATTCCCTGTAGACACTCGTTGAAGTTCACTGGCTAATTTCATCCGTTGTGCTTCTCCACCCGATAAAGTTGTAGCGGATTGCCCTAAAGTTACATAGCCTAAACCAACATCTTTAATCGTTTGAAGTTTTCGCTTAATTTTTGGTACAGCTTGGAAAAATTCTACCGCATCATCTACCGTCATTTCTAATACTTCAGCAATACTTTTTCCTTTATATTTGACTTCCAATGTTTCTGAATTATAACGACTACCATGGCAAATTTCACACGGAACATATACATCTGGTAGGAAATGCATTTCAATTTTTAAAATACCGTCTCCCTTACATGCCTCGCATCGTCCACCTTTGACATTGAAACTAAAACGTCCTTTTTTATAGCCACGTAATTTTGCTTCATTTGTAGTTGCAAATAAGTCACGAATATCATCAAATACACTAGTGTAAGTTGCTGGATTACTTCTTGGGGTACGACCAATTGGACTTTGATCGATATCAATGATTTTATCTAATCCTTCATATCCTTCAATCGATTTAAAGGCTCCTGGCTTTTCTTTTGATTTTGAAATTTCTCTTGCTAGAGCTTTTTTCAATACCCCATTGACAAGAGAACTCTTTCCAGAACCTGAAACTCCTGTAACTGCCACTAATCTTCCTAAAGGAATATCCACATTAACAGATTTTAAGTTATTTTCACTTGCTCCTTTTAGGCGAATCCACCCTTTATCTTCTGTTCTACGTTCAGTTGGAACTGCAATTGATTTTTTCCCTGATAAATATTGACCCGTCAATGAGTTGGGATTTTTTTCCACTTCTTTTGGCGTTCCAGCAGCAATAATTTGACCACCAAATTCTCCTGCTCCCGGTCCAATATCAATTAAGTAATCCGCTGCTCTCATCGTGTCTTCATCATGTTCTACTACAATTAATGTATTCCCTAAATCGCGCATATTTTGTAACGATTGAATTAATCGATCATTATCTCTTTGATGCAATCCAATCGATGGCTCATCTAAAATATATAATACTCCTGATAAATTCGATCCTATTTGTGTCGCTAAACGAATCCGTTGCGCTTCTCCCCCTGATAAAGTTCCTGCTGCACGGCTAAGGTTTAAATATTGCAAACCAACATTTTTCAAGAATGTTAAACGAGATTGTACTTCTTTTAAAATAGGAGCGGCAATTTGTTCATCTTGTGGAGATAAGGTTAAGTCTTTGAAAAATTCAATTTCTTCGTCAACGGATAGTTCTAACACTTCACTAATATGTTTATGATTCACTTTGACTGCCAATGCCTGTTCATTTAAACGATGTCCATGACAAGCTTTACACGATAACTCCGTCATATATTGACGCATTTGTTCTCTTGTGTAATCACTATTCGTCTCATGGTAACGACGTTTCACATTGACAATGACCCCTTCAAAAGGCACATCCACATCTCGAACACCACCAAATTCATTTTCATAATGGAAATGGAAAGTGGCATCTCCAGAACCATATAGCACTAGATTTTTCTGAGATTGAGTTAATGTTTCAAAAGGTAAATCCATTGGAACTTTAAACTGCTCACAAAATTGACGTAGCATCTCTGGATAATAGTTCGAACTAATCGGATTCCAAGGTGCTAACGCTCCTTCATTTAATGTTTTTTCTTTATCTGGAACGACTAAATCGATATCCACTTCTAATTTCATTCCTAATCCATCACATTCCGGACAAGCTCCAAAAGGTGCATTGAATGAAAATAGACGTGGCTCTAATTCTCCAATGGTAAATCCACAATGAGGACAAGCATAGTGCTCACTAAATAAGATTTCTTCTTGCCCAATGACATCGACAATCGCATATCCTTCTGCTAAACGAAGCGCAGCTTCTAATGAATCAAATAATCTTGAACGGCTCTTATCCGATACAATAATACGGTCGACAACAATTTCAATAGAATGTTTTTTATTTTTTTCTAATGAAATTTCATCCGTTGTTTCCATCATTTCGCCATCTACTCGAATACGAATATAGCCGTCTTTTTGAATCGATTCGAAAACTTTTTTATGTTCTCCTTTTTTCCCTTTTACAATCGGAGCTAAAATTTGAATTTTTGTTCTTTCTGGCAATTCCATTACACGATTCACCATTTGTTCAATCGACTGACTTTCAATTAAAGTGCCGTCATTTGGACAATACGGTTTTCCTACACGTGCATATAGTAATCTCAAATAATCATTAATTTCCGTCACTGTTCCGACAGTTGAACGAGGATTACGAGAAGTTGTTTTTTGGTCAATCGCAATTGCTGGACTTAATCCATCAATACTATCAACATCTGGTTTATCCATTTGCCCTAAAAATTGTCGTGCATAAGCTGATAAACTCTCTACATATCTTCTTTGCCCTTCTGCATATAATGTATCAAAAGCTAGTGAACTCTTCCCTGAGCCGGATAATCCTGTAATTACTACTAATTGATCTCTTGGAATCGTCACATCAATATTTTTTAAATTATGGGAGCGTGCTCCTCGAACGATAATCTGATCTTTCGCCATTCCATCTTCCTCTATTTCTATCTAAAATCAAAAACTCTGCCTTTAGGCGTCCACCTTAGTATAGCATAGTTTACTTTATATTACGAACAAACGTTCTTGCCCAATCATACATCTTCATTTTAAGTGAATTTAAAAAAATGAGCAAATTTTGAGCAGAATGTGAGCAAAATGTGAGCAGATTATGAGCAGATTCCTACTCAACAAAAAAGTCTGAACCTTCATAGTCCATCACTATCAAAATTCAAACATTTTTTAAATTCTTAGATAATTTCCATTTCCACTGGACAGTGGTCACTTCCGGTTACATCCGCACGAATTTTCACTTCTTGAATGCGAGAAGTTAACACTTCTGATACAACAAAATAGTCAATTCTCCATCCAATATTTCTTGCACGAGCGCCACCCATGTAGCTCCACCATGTATATGCTCCTACTGCTTCTGGATAACGATAACGGAACGCATCGACTAAGCCATTCTCTACAATTTGATCAAATTTTTCACGCTCTTCTTTTGTAAATCCTGCATTTTTTGTATTTGTTTTTGGATTTGCCAAATCGATTTCCTTATGTGCTACATTTAAGTCTCCGCAGAAAATAACAGGTTTTGTTTCTTCTAGTTTTTTAATAAAAGCTAAGAAATCATCTTCCCACACTTGGCGATAACTTAAACGAGTTAAATCACGTTTTGCATTTGGTGTATAAACTGTCACTAAATAATAATCTGCATACTCTGCTGTAATGACACGTCCTTCTTGATCATGTTCTTCAATTCCTAATCCATATTGAACAGAAATCGGTTCTTCCTTTGTAAAAATGGCTGTTCCAGAATATCCTTTTTTCAGCGCTGAATTCCAATACGCATGATAGCCTGCAAATTCCATTCCTAAATCCACTTGTTCAGGCTGTGCTTTTGTTTCTTGTAAACATAAAATATCTGGTTGAGCTTCTAATACATATTCTTGTAAAGCCCCTTTATTTAAAACAGAACGAATTCCATTCACATTCCATGTTGTTAATTTCATACTTCTTCCTCCACGTTCATTTTATTCTATCATAACAATTTTATAAAATGATGACTAGCAAAAAGATACCGACCTCCAATAGTTAGATTTTTAGTCTACCTTTTTGGAATCAGTATCTCAGAATAATTGATAATTTTAACACTTTTTTATCACTCATCCGCATCATTCGGCAAGCAAATATAAAAACTAATCACTTCTCCAATAGATTCAGCTAACATTCTTCCACCATGACTTCGAACAATATTATCCGCAATGGCTAAACCCAAACCTGTTCCACCTGTTTCTTTCGAACGAGAACCTTCTGCACGATAGAACCTTGCAAATAAATGCTCCAACACTTCTTTAGAAATAGGTTCTCCAATATTACGAACAGCAATTGTTATAATGTCCTTTTGTTCCAATACTTCTATTGTAATTTTTGTATTTTCACGACCGTATTTAATGGCATTTGACAGTAAGTTATGAATGACACGCACCATTTTTTCCGCATCCATTTCTAAGACCATTTTTCTCTTTGGTGGAATCACTTCAATCGTCATTTGACGTTTTTGTGCTTCTAATTCAAAATCCGCTGCTACTTGTTCAAGAAAATTCGCTACTGGAATATCATTCAATCTTAACGGTGCTCCATTTGGACTTGTTGTTGTATATTCAAATAAATCATCTACTAATGCCTTCATTTGTTGCGCTTTATGATATGCAATTTCTGTATAACGCTTTGTTTCTTCGGGTGTTTTAGGTTTTCCATTAATGACTAATCCTAAATATCCAATAATAGAGGTTAAAGGTGTACGAATATCATGAGAAACATTTGTAATCAACTCATCTTTTGATTTTTCAATCATCCGTTCATCTTCCATAGCGCTTACAGTTGAATCTACTAATCGATTAATACTCGTTACTACTTTTCCCATATCTCCTGCTAATTGGAAAGGAATTCTTCGATCATAATCCCCTTGCGCAATTAAATGTAATTCCTCTAAAACATGAGACAATTGCATTTGATGATAGCGACGAATTAAACGCCAATAGGTGAATCCAATCGCAAAAATAATCGAGCTAATGGAGAAAATATTTTTATATAATTGAATTTCACTCGATTCAACATTCCATGCTTGACGAATCGAACGACTACCGTCAACAAAATATCCAGGAGCATCTAGAAATTGATTCAACAATACTAATGCCCCTAAATATAAGACAAAGACGATACAAAGCGTAATAACGCCTTCTAAAAACAATTCACTAATTTCTCTGGTTGTTAATTTCAAAAGTGCAGCTGGCCTTTCTTCTCTAGCTACCTTTTTAGAAAAAAAATTGCTATTTACTTTCAATTTTATAGCCAACTCCCCATACGGTTTCGATTACTTTATCTCCACCCGTTGCTTCAGCAATTTTATCACGTAAATGGCTCACGTGAACCATCACTGTTTTAGTAGAAACAATACTCTCTTGTTGCCATACTGTTTCAAAAATCTCATCTGCACTAAACACTTTATTTGGATGACTTGCTAGTAAGAATAAAATTCCAAATTCTAATACGGTTAATTGAATTTCTGAACCATCTAATGTTGTGACTTGATGAGAGCCTTTATTAATTAATAATGGTCCAATCGTAATTTCTTCTGTACTTTCACTTTCTTTTGTTAGAACTGAAGTCCGACGTAGTAATGATTTTACACGTGCAATGACTTCTAATGGATTAAAAGGCTTCGTCACATAGTCATCCGCCCCATTTGTTAATCCTTGAATTTTATCAATATCTGTTGATTTGGCACTAAGTAATAAAATTGGCAAAGCATCATTCGTTTTACGAATTTCATGCACAACAGAAATTCCATCTAAGCGTGGCATCATAATATCTAAAATCACCATATCAATATCTGGATAAGCTTGAATTTTTTCTAATGCTTGTTTTCCATCATATGCTTTTACAATTTCAAATTTTTCATTTCTTAAATAAATCGATAATAATTCAACAATCTCGCGATCGTCATCTACGACTAAAATTTTCATAAAAATCCCTCTTTTCGTATTATTTTCAACTTTATCCTACTCAATCTACAACAAAAACTCCACCATTTCTTAAAAATCTTGAAAATTCTTTAATAATTTGACAAAAAAATCGCTTCTTTATGCCTGAATACACGTTTTTTTGCTATAATGTAAGTGTATTCCTAATTTATTGGAAAGGATTTTTTATGATACAAACACCTATTACAAATCAAAAAGTACAATTACTAGAAACGATTGTCTCTTCATCAGAACAAATACAAGATTATTTTGTTCCATTTGCATTGGATGAATCCATTTTACACCATCTAGTGCAATTCCCATCGGAAACTTTTCTACATTTTTGGGAAATGGAAGATACTGTGATTTTAGGAATGACAGATACTAAAACACCCTATTTAGAAGAGGGAGTTGCTTTATTAAAACAACGAAACTACACACCAGTTGTTCGACACGCTGGAGGCTTAGCTGTTGTGAGTAACTCAGGAGTTTTAAATATTAGCTTATTATTTTCTAGACAAAACGCTACGATTGCTGAAGTCTATGAATGGATGCAAGCATTAATTACACGTGCCTTTCCAGAAGCCATTGGGGAAAAAGAAATCCAAGCTTTTGAAGTGAGTGATTCCTATTGTCCAGGAGACTATGATTTAAGTATCCAAGGGAAGAAATTCGCTGGAATTGCGCAAAGACGTTTCAAAAATTCCATTTGTGTCTCTATTTATCTTAGCATTAATGGAAATCAAGAAGAACGTGGAAACTTAATCCATGATTTTTATGAAGAAAGTATTAAAGAAGAAGAAACTCGTTGGCATTATCCAACTGTTAATGCCAATAGTATGGCGAATTTATCTCAATTATTAGACTTAACGCTAACGGTTCAAGAAGTCAAAGAACGCATTTTAACAGCTCTATTAGATGGGCAATGCGAATTATTAGAGTCAGAACTCAATTTTGCAACGGAAGCAAGTTATCAAAAAGCCATGGAGCGTTTAAACCTTCGAAAAGTTTAACGGTAAATCCAGACAATATAAGGAGGAAAAGATTAATGTATATTGAAGAACTATCCCGTGAAAAAGTATTACGTGACCCTGTTCATGATTACATTCACATTCAACATCGTGTTATTTTAGACTTAATTAATAGCCGAGAAATGCAACGATTACGCCGAATTAAACAAACTGGTGCCTCTATGTTCACCTTCCACACGGCTGAACATTCTCGCTTTTCTCATTCACTAGGCGTCTATGAAATTGCTAGAAGAATTTGCGACAAATTTGTTCGTAACTACCCTTCTACAACCCCAGAAGATGGATTATGGGATGACTCTAACCGACTTGTTGTCCTATGTGCCGCTCTATTACATGATATCGGACACGGCCCTTATTCTCATGCTTTTGAAAAAATTTTCGATACAAACCATGAACAAATTACGATTGATATTATTTTGTCACCAGACACAGAAGTGAACAAAATTTTAAAAACAGTCTCTCCTACTTTCCCTGAGGAAGTAGCCAGTGTCATTCAAAAGAAACATCCAAATCCACAAGTGGTTCAATTAATTTCTAGTCAAATTGATGCTGACCGTATGGATTACTTACTACGAGATGCTTATTTCACAGGAGTAAACTATGGAACCTTTGATTTAACTCGTATTTTACGTGTGATTCGTCCTTATAAAGGTGGGATTGCCTTTAACTTCTCAGGAATGCATGCAGTAGAAGATTATGTCGTTAGCCGTTATCAAATGTATATGCAAGTTTATTTCCATCCAGTATCAAGAGGTATGGAAGTAGTACTAAATCACTTATTAAAACGTGCTACAGAATGTTATCATTCAACGACTAATCCCTTAAAATATACCGCCTCTTTCTTAAAACCATTTTTTGAAAAAAATTGGACATTAGAAGATTACCTTCGTCTAGACGACAGTGTATTAAACACTTATTTTGCTCATTGGCAAATTGAAGACGATGCGATTTTAAGTGATTTAGCCGATCGTTTTATTAATCGTAGACCATTTAAATCCGTACCATTTAACCCTGTCAATGACGTGGCAACAATTGAACGTATGAAAGAACTAGTACAAAATGTTGGTTATAATACCGAGTATTATACTGCAATTAATAATAGTTATGATTTACCATATGATTTCTATCGTCCAGATTCAGTGAAACCAAGAACTCAAATTGAATTAATGGAACGAAATGGAAATATGGTCGAATTATCTATTGTTAGTTCGATAGTATCTGCTATTTCAGGAAGAGTTCGTGGAGATGAACGCTTATACTTCCCTCGAGAAATGTTTGCAGAAGGAACATCGGAATTATTTAGCGAAGATTATCAAGAATTCCAAGCATTAGCTTCAAAACTTGATGTCTACTCAAATCAAATGAAATAATAGCAAAAAGACTTTTCTAAACTAGCGAACTCACCATAGAATTCAGCTACAAAGGAAAGTCTTTTGTACTTTTTCATTCAGTTGTGAAATATGTTATAATAACAACGATACAAAATAAAGGAGACTAACTATGATTAAATTAATTGCCATTGATATCGATGGAACTTTGATTAACTCAAAACACGAAATTACTCCTCGTGTTCATGATGCATTAACAAAAGCAAAAGAACAAGGTGTCTATGTTGTTCTTTGTACAGGACGTCCACTTCCAGGAGTTCAAGGATATTTAAAAGAATTAAACTTAATTAATGATCGTGATTTTGTCGTTACTTATAATGGTTCACTTGTTCAAAAAACAGGAACTGGAGAAAGTTTAGTACGCTTTGGAATGACGATGGATGATTTTAAACAAATGGATGATTACCATCAACAATACGGCGTTCACTATCACGTAATCGATGAAAAAAATATTTACGTAACAACTCCAGATATTGGAAAATACTCTTATATGGAACATGACCTTGTTGGTATGCCAATTGTACAACAACCACTGGATCAATTTGATCCAAACGCTACTTTTTCAAAAATGATGTTTGTAGATGAACCAGAAATTTTAGAAAATCTTATTCCAAATTTAAGTGAGTCATTTAAAGAAAACCATAATATCGTTCGTAGTATGCCTGTTTACTTAGAAGTCCTACACCCACAAGCAAGTAAAGGACATGCAGTCGCTAAACTAGCAGAATTATTAGGATTAGATGCCAGTGAAGTCATGTGTATCGGTGACCAAGAAAACGATAGAGATATGATCGAATATGCAGGAATGGGCGTTGCAATGGGAAATGCGATTGACGAAATTAAAAAACTCGCAAACTTCATTACAACTACCTGTGATGAAGATGGCGTTGCAGTAGCTGTAGAAACTCATGTTTTAAACACGGAGAACTCTCTATAATTCAAAAAATAAGAACAATAAAGCGAAAAACCAAAGGAGACTCTTCATTCTCCTTTGGTTTTTATTTACACAGTAATATAGAAAAAAACTTCACAAAACACGATTATTAACGATTAAATTTGAAAGAGAAATCGATTTTTAACGAATGTTCGCCTTATTTTTTGTTGTAATTTTCGTAAATTTCTGTATAATAGTTTTACTGGAGCATTCTTCAGCCAGAGCTGTCTTATAAGCTTTGATTCAAATTAAAGGAGGCTAACCGATGAAATTAAAGAGAAGCGAACGTTTAATCGATATGACACAACGATTACTCGATAATCCTCATACATTGATTTCATTAACAACTTTTACAGATTTATACCAATCTGCAAAGTCTTCCATCAGTGAAGATATTGCCATTATTAAACGCACTTTTGAAATTCAAGGAATTGGTATCGTTAATACACTTCCTGGAGCTGCAGGAGGTGTGATTTTTACTCCAAAAATTAAAAAAGAACAAGCATTAGAAGCAGCACAAAAAATTTGTGACCAAATGAATGACTCAACTCGTCTACTTCCTGGTGGATATATTTACTTATCTGATTTACTAGGAAAACCAGACATTCTTCATCACTTAGGAAAAATGATTGCCTCTGCCTATGAAGACCAAAAAGTCGATGTCATTATGACCGTAGCAACAAAAGGTGTTCCAATTGCTCAAACCGTTGCCAATTATTTAAATGTTCCATTTGTTATCGTTCGCCGTGATTCAAAAATTACAGAAGGAGCTACTGTAAGTATTAATTACGTATCTGGTTCTTCTTCTCGTGTTGAAAAAATGGAATTATCTAAACGTACTCTCCCAAGTGGATCAAATGTATTGATTGTCGATGACTTCCTAAAAGCCGGTGGTACTATTAATGGGATGAGAAGTCTTATCCAAGAATTTGATTCTCATGCAGTGGGTGCAGTCGTTTTCTGTGAATCAGGAGTCTCTGGACATCAATTACAAGATTATTCTTCTATTATTCGTATCACAGAAATCAACACCGAAAACCAACACATCAAAGCCGAACTCGGCAACTTCTTCGATACACATACATTTTTAGAAGAAACACATTAATTAACCATTAACACAAGATAACAGAAAAAACTTTCCTTGAATAGCAAGGTCGCCAGCAGCCAGCAAATGCTGTCTCATGTACTTTTGGTATTAATAAAAGTTTTTTCTGTTTTTTTTCTTTACGTAGATAAATGGATTAAACCCATTCACCGTTCTCATTCAATTGATATCCATCAATGACGGTATTTTTTGCCATTTATTACGAGTTACTATTTCTTCCATTGTTTCTTCATTTTCATTAGTAACTTGAACTAGTTTTAATATTATTACTTCACAAAATTTAAAGAAACATTTTTATCTAGCAAAAATAAAAAGAAAAACTCCCTTTGAATAGCAGCAGTAAAATAAGCCGATTTGTCTTATTTTACAAGGGGAAATTCGAGACCAAGGATCGAATTTTAGCCATGAGACTCGCTTTGGCGAGGCTGCTGGCGACCTTGCTATTCAAGAGAAGTTTTTCTATTATTTTTGCTTACGTTAACATTATTAGATTCTACGACTGGAATGCAATCGAAAATAGCATCATCCATACGGGTAAAATCACGATATAGAGTAAAGTTGTAATCGTAACAGCTGATGTCGCAAAATCAATATCAGCATTTTCTTCCGTTGCTAATAATGGCATAATGACCAATGTAGGAATCGTTGATTGAAGGAAGAACGTTTCTTGTAATTTCATTGGTAATTCAATTGAAAGTAACTGAATCACTCCCACTTGAATGATTAAAAGAATTGCCGGAAACAATACAAAACGTCCAAAAATCGATAAACGCATATCTCCGTCGAATGTCAACGAACGAAGCCCCACTTGTGCTAAATGGATTCCAATATACATTAACGATAACGGAGTTACCAAACTACCAATATAGATCAGAGAATCATCCAAAAAGTCAGGGAGTGTCCATCCAAACCATACCCAAATCATACTTCCTAAAAAGGCAATTAATGGTGGCGAGAAAATCCGACTCCATTGAATTCCTTTTCCAACGTGTTGCTGATTATAATAAGCAAATAAATAAGTGCCTACTGTAAAAGTCGATAAAGTATTCACTACATAATACACTAAAAAATAAGGCATAGCCTCTTCACCAAATAAAGATAAATTCAACGGCAATCCCATAAAAATCGTATTTGCATTGACAATCGTATTCATTACCGTCGCCTTACGCTCGTTAGGAATACGAAATACTCGAACAATTATCCAAGCCACAAAATATCCAATAATAACACTCATCAGTGGAATTCCTAAACTTCCAACAAATTCAATCATTTTTTCCCTTGAAATAAATCTTAAAACAGAAATCATAATTGAAGCTGGTAAAGCAATTTTAATAATAAGAGAAGCAATACTTGTTGAAAAATTTTTATCAAACCATCCCTTTATTTGTAATACATATCCTAAACTAATCATGATGACTATCGTTGCCATACTTGAAAAGATTTCACCTAACATTTTAATCCTCCAATTTCTTAGTACAGTCACTATACTCTGCTTTTCCTCTACCTGTCAACATCCTATAAAATATAAAAAATCTCGAAAAATCTGTTAAACAAACTTTCCGAGACTTCATCTTTATTTCTTCAATTGATTTTTAATAATCGTTCCAAATAAACTAATGACTAAAATTATTAAGAATACACAAGTAATGGTGGCACCTGGTGGTGTATCAAATTCATAAGACATACTTAAACCAGTAAAAATACCAAAAATACTAATTAAAATACCCGACACAATAACGCCTGTAAAACTTCTCGTCAAACGAATCGCGATAGAGGCTGGTAACACAATAACCGCTGAAACTAATAAAGCCCCGGCAATCGGCATCATCACTGAAATGACTACACCTGTAATAATCGTGAAAACTTGTGTCATTAAACGAACAGGTAATCCTGCCGTATAAGCAGTATCTTCATCAAATGATAAAACATATAATGGTCGTCTAAAAATCAAATATAAAACGACTACAATAACCGCTAAAGCAATCATCAATCCCATTTGCTGTTGTGTAATCGTTACGATAGAACCAAATAAAAATTGATCCACACTAATGGTTGAACGACCTTTTTGGAAATTCATTAAAATTAAGGCAATCGCCATCCCACCGGACATTAATATCGCAACAGTCACTTCTGAATAACCTTTAAAATATTTTCCAATTACTTCTAATACAATGGCTGCTAAAACTACCACTACTAAAGTCATAAAGGTAGGATTGTAGCCTAATAATAAGCCTAGAGAAACTCCCACTAAGGAAACATGCGATAATGTATCTGCCAATAATGACTGTCTTCTTAAAATTAAAAACAAGCCCAAAATAGGTGTAATCATCGCCATTGCTAATCCTGTGATGAATGCTCTTTGCATGAAACCATAGAAAAACATCTCCATGGAGAATCCTCCTTTCTCATCAAATGAATATGTTTATCCACATAATGTTCCAAATCTTCTTCCTCATGCGTCACCATTAAAATCGCTTTTCCATGATGTGCACAACTATGATGTAAGAGATGGTAGAAGCGCTCTCTACTTGTTTTATCCATTCCTGCTGTTGGTTCATCTAACACAAATAAGTCTGGATCTGTCGCAAAAATACGCGCTAAACAAATTCTTTGTTTTTGACCACCTGATAATTCCCCAATTCGTTTATGGCGTTCATCCCACATTCCAACAGATTTTAAGGCTCTTTCAATATGTTCATGGTCTTCTTTATCTAATCGTTGGAACCAACGACCTTGTTGATAACGACCTGAAGCAACTAATTCATAAACGGTTGAAGGAAATCCTACATTAAAAGAAGAAATTTGTTGTGGAGCATATCCAATGGATAATGTTTTTCCTTGTGTATTAACGGTTGCGATTGTTGCTTTTCCGTGTTTGGGAGTTAATAATCCTAAAATATTTTTTAATAAAGTGGATTTTGCTGCACCATTTTCACCTGTTAATATGACAAACTCTCCCGGCTCAACAGTAAAACTAATGTTTTCTAAAACGGGCTCATTATCATACGAAAATGATAAATTCTCAACTGAAACGTAACTCATACTAACTCCTTCCTTTTCTAAATCGTAGTAATTCTTTTTTATGTACGTTTGTTAGAATAGCATATTTTAGTACGAATAAGCAAGAATTTACGATACTGTTCACGAAATTTATGAATAAAAAAGTAGGCAATTACGATTGCCCACTTTTAATCGGTTATTTTAAAGTTGCTAGATGATCTTTCAAGCGTTTAATCACTTTTTGTTCATAATCTTTACGAACTTTTTGAGAAATTTCTTGTTTTGAAAATGGTAAAGCACCTGTTTTTTCTATATAAGAATCTTCTACTTGAATAAAGTGGCCAGACGAACCCAATCCTACTCCAAAGTAATTATCCTTATAAGTTTTTCCAAAATTCACACCTGCTATACTTTGTGCATGATCATATTCAATTCCATTAAATAGGAATAATAAGATCGCTTCTCTTAATTCAGTACGAATTGTAAAGTAATCTAGATTTTGGAAATCTGTACTAACTGCATTCTCATAATATTGGCTACCTTCTACTTTTGAATTATCCGAAGATGTCAATATTCCATATTGTTTTACTACTTTATTAATAGCATTCGCATCATGGCCTTTTCCATCTGCAATAAATCTTCCATCATTAATGTATTCTTTAGCTATTTTTTCTGCAATGGTCAGCATTGTTTCTGTCACTTTTACGGGTGCTTTTTTCATTTGGTTTCTTACTGAATTAATTAATGAAGCAGCATATAAGTTTAAGGATTTTTTCATATCTTCTGGCATTGAACGAAGATTGTATTTTTCCAATAATGTATTAGGTATTTCCCCTGTTTCTTTTTGATTTTTTCTTAATAATACTTTACTAATTGAATTTAAAGCAGAAATATTTGCTTGATTTTTTCCTTGAGCAGTTGACCCATATTGATCTAAGCGTTTCGCATATTCCTCATTTATTGAAATTGAATCTTCTGATTCTAACCATCGAATCGCTTGCTCTAATGCTTTCTTTTCTTCTTTTTGACGTTGAATTTGAATAGAATTATCTACTCTATTTTTTAAATAAGATCTTTTACCATTTGATTCTAAATAGTAACCATCTACTTCCTCATCATAAGCATAAGTTCCATTTGATTTCAAATAATACCAAGCTTTATAACTATTATCGTATATCCATTCTGAAATAGCCATTTTTCCATTTGGTTTTAAATAGTATGAATCTATCCACTCATTTTGAGCATACGCTCCATTCCCTTTTAAATAATACCAAGCTTTGTAATTTTTATCGTATATCCATTCTGAAATAGCCATTTTTCCATTTGGTTTTAAATAATACAAATCTACCCACTCATTTTGAGCATATGCTCCATTCCCTTTTAAATAATACCAAGCTTTATAATTTTTATCATATATCCATTCTGATGTAGCCATTTTTCCATTTG
>NZ_CAUQUN010000032.1:0-23159 GCF_963521425.1 uncultured Granulicatella sp. | reverse complement strand
CTGAACCTCGTAAAGAGTTAAGCCCATATGCACCTAAGATTGAAATGATTTCTATTCACCCAGATAAAATTAAAGTAGTCATCGGTCGTGGTGGAGAAACAATCAATAGCATTATTGATGAAACTGGCGTTAAAATTGATATCGATCAAGAAGGTCATGTATCAATCGCTTCAACAGATGCAGCTATGATTCAACGTGCAAAAGAAATTATTGAAGATTTAACACGTGAAATCGAAGTTGGACAAGTGTATGAAGGAACTGTTCGCCGTATTGAAAAATTCGGAGCTTTTGTTGAAATTGCAAAAGGAAAAGATGGATTAGTTCACATCTCTGAATTAGCGCATGAACGTGTGGCAAAAGTAGAAGATGTATTAGCGATTGGAGATAAAGTAAAAGTAAAAGTTACTGAAATTGATGGACAAGGTCGTATCAACTTATCTCGCAAAGCATTAATCGAAAAAGAAGCTTAATCATTCATGAAATGAGGCTAGGAAAGAACCTAGTCTCATTTTTTATTTCCAAGAAAAAATATGAAATGTTAGTCAAAAAAACGTAAATATGGTATTCTAGAATAAGAATGTAAACAAGTTGGTAAGACAAAATACAACAAATAAATAAGATGAGGTGAACTATGAGTTCAATTAAAATAATAGCGCTAGGAGGCGTTCGAGAAAACGGCAAGAGTTTATATGCCGTTGAAGTAGATGAAGATATTTTCGTCTTAGATTGTGGATTGGTTTATCCAGAAGATGAATTATTAGGAATTGATGTCGTGATTCCAGATTTTACTTATTTAGAAGAAAACAAAGATCGGATTGCAGGAGTATTTTTAACCCATGGTCATGCGGATGCAGTAGGAGCTCTTCCTTATTTTCTAAAAAATATTCAAGCACCAGTTTTTGGGACAGAATTAACGATTGCTTTAGCAAAATATTATGTAGAGTCTTCTAAACAAGTAAAAGGGTTCGATGATTATCACGTTGTCACTGAAAATACAGAGATTGATTTCGAGTCTGTAACAGTGAAGTTTTTCAAAACGACTCATACGATTCCAGATTCAGTAGCGATTGTTTTGAAAACATCTGAAGGAAGTATTGTTTATACTGGAGACTTCAAGTTTGATCAAAGTGCTGCGGTTGGCTATCAAAGTAATTTTGGACGTATTACGGATATTGGTGAAGAATATGTTTTAGCCTTATTAAGTGATTCTAGTGATGCTGAAAGTTATGAGGAAAATGTTAGTGACCGTAAAATCGAAGCTAGTATTCTAGATACATTCAGAGATGCGACAGGTCGTATTATTGTAGCTTGTGTGGCAAGTAATATTTTACGTATTCAACAAGTCTTTAATGCAGCTCATGAATCAGGACGTAAGATTTTCTTAACAGGTGTGGAATTAGAAGAAATTGTTAATATTGCGTTGAAATTAAATAAATTAACGGTTCCTTCAGAAGATTTATTCGTAACAGCACGTGAATTAAAACGTTTGGCAGATGATGAAATCGTTGTGTTAGAAACAGGAAATGTAGGCGAACCAATTAAAGCTTTACAAAAAATGGCACAAGGTCGTCACCGCCAAGTGAATTTACATCAAGGAGATTTAGTCTATATTGCGACAACTCCTTCAACTGCAATGGAAACAGCTATTGCTCGTACGAAAGATATGATTTATCGTGCGGAAGCTGAAGTCGTTGAAATGGCAGATAATGCTAAAGCAAGTGGACATGCAACTCCAAATGATTTAAAACTAATGATGAATTTATTACAGCCAACATTCTTCATTCCAGTTCAAGGGGAATATCGTAGTTTATTAGCTCATGCTGAGTTAGCACACGAATTAGGAATTCCATATTCTAATATTTTCATTCCTGGTAAAGGGGATGTCATTGAAATTTCAAATGGAAGAATGACAGCTACTGGACAAGTTCCAGCTGGGAATGTTTTAGTAGATGGAATTGGTGTTGGAGATATCGGTAATATTGTACTAAAAGATCGTAAGATTTTATCAGAAGATGGAATCTTTATAGCAGTAGTAACGATTTCTAGGCGTTTAGGAAAAATTTTATCTGGACCACAAATTGTCTCTCGCGGATTTGTCTATATGAAGACAAGTGAAGAGTTATTACAAGAATCACAAAAAATTGTGACAGATATTGTGGAAGAAAACTTAGCAAGTGATAATTTTGAATGGCCACGTTTAAAACAAGAAGTACGTGATGGACTAAGTCGTTACTTGTTTGAACAAACAAAACGTCGCCCAGTAATTCTTCCAATTATTATGGAAGCATCTAATTATAAAAAAGATTAATTTCTATTGTTGAAAGGGGAACATTCATGGGTTCAAAAGCAGTTAAAATTATGTTAGAAGTTTTGTTGGCAATTGCTGTTGCTAGTGGACTTTCTTACATTCCAGCAATTGGAGGAAATGTATTGATTGACTTTGCCATTATTCCTTTAATTTTAGTATCACTAAGACATGGAGGAATTTGGGGAGCTATTGCAAGTATTTTATTTGGTCTTCTACATGTAGTATTACATCCAAGTGGAACAGGATATTTTGTTGTTCCATTCCATGATTCTGTAATGGCATATGGTTTTGTAGCTTTTGCTGGATTCTTTGCGAGAAATACAGTTCGTACAGCATTTAATGCTCGTATTTCTTCTACAGTTTTAAATGTAGTAACAGCTAGTATTATTGCAACATTTGTCAGCTATGGTCTCCATGTTATTGCTAGTGCAATTGGAGCACCAACATTATTTGCAACTGAAAAAGTTGCTTTAGCAAGTGGATTTTTAGGATTTTCAGTAAACTTTTTTGCTACATTAGTCGTAACACTAGTAGTATTAGTAACGTTGATTTATGTAAAACGTGATATTTATATTCCAAAAGGTACAAGATACTTATCTAGAAAAGAAAAATCTCACTTATTAAATGATTAAATGATGAATCGAGTTGGGAAACAGTTATTGTTTTCCCACTTTTTTTCTAAGCAAGAAGGGAGGAAGAAAAAATGGATTTATTAACAGCGATATTTTCAGGGTTAGTGTTTATCAATACGCTTGGAGCAATTATTACCGTATTTAGAGAACCGAGAGAGATTTCTGCTACATGGGCTTGGTTATTAGTCTTAGTCTTTTTCCCATTTTTAGGGTTTATTATTTATTTCTTTTTTGGAAGAAAAATTAGTAAAGATCGGATTTTTGATTTGAAATCTCAAGACACATTTCGAATTAGAAAACTAGCCGAAACTCAATTAGAGGAATTAGAACAAGATAATACTTTTTTTGAAGATTTATATTTAAAAGAATTAGCGGTTTTATTTTTAGAAAGTGATGAATCTGTCATTACAAAAGGAAATCAAGTTGAAATTATGACGTCTGGTCAGGAGAAATTTACACAGTTAAAAGAAGATTTGAGAAATGCTAAAGACCATATTCATATCGGCTATTATATTTTTAATGATGATGAATTAGGCCATGAATTATTAGAGATTTTAGTTGAAAAAGCGCAACAAGGAGTCGAAGTTTTAGTGCTATATGATGCATTAGGGTCTCGTTTTACAAAACAAAAATTTTGGAAGAAACTTCACGATGCGGGTGGTCGTTCAGAAGCCTTTTTCGGATATACATTTGGGATTATTAATTTGCGGATGAACTATCGTAATCACCGTAAAATTGTTGTCATTGATGGAAAAATTGGCTATGTGGGTGGCTTTAATATAGGGGACGAATATTTAGGAAAGGGAAAATTGGGCCACTGGAGAGATACCCATTTAAGAATTAGAGGGAATGCAGTATTATCTCTTCAAGCTCGTTTCTTTATTGATTGGAATGCGACAGTTTCAGAACGATATCAAAAAACATTTTCTGAGCGATATTTTCCTACTTTAGAATGTTTAGGAGACACAGCGATGCAAATCGTTTCAACAGGGCCAGATAATGATTATCAAAAAATTAAAATGGGATTTGTTAAAATGATTTATATGGCGAAAAAATCCATTGATATTCAAACGCCTTATTTTATTCCGGATGAAAGTGTAATTGAAGCTTTGCAAGTTGCGGCTCTTTCAGGGGTAAAAGTACGGATTATGGTTCCATGCAAACCGGATCACCCATTTGTATATCGTGCGACTGAATATTATTGTCGGAATTTATTAAAAGATGGCGTAGAAATTTATTTATATGAAGAAGGTTTTTTACATGCGAAAACAATGGTTGTAGATGGGGTTGCATCTACAGTTGGAACGTCTAATTTTGATATGCGAAGTTTCCGATTGAATTTTGAAATTAATGCATTTATTTATGATGAGGAAATTTCATGTAAGTTACAAGATATTTTTGAGAAAGATATTGAGAACTGTTTATTAGTAGATGAAGCGTATTTTAAAAAGCAATCTCGATGGAAAAAATTAAAACAAAAATTCTCCAGACTCCTTTCTCCGATATTATAATTTTTTATAATAAACTTTATTACTATAGCTAGCTGCAGTACACTTCATTTTATAATTTAGATTATTAAGAATAGAAATAAGACTTCCTATTGTAGTATGAGCACTAGAAGCCAATCGGCTTCTAGTGCAGGAAAATTTGAGACCTAGGCTCAAATTTTAGCCAAGAGACACCACAGGTGGCTACTGGCGTCCTAATACTACAATATCAGAAGTCTTTTTTCTATACCTGTATCGCTGAAACGACTTGTTCTAAGTTTAGAATCATAGTTAAGTCTTCGCTTAGAAAAACAAAATGATTGTTTGGTTGAATACAGCTTTTAATAACTCCTTTTTTAGTAAATTGTTGTAATTCACCTTTTGAATTGTATTGTTCAAATAAAAGAGTAATTTCTTTTTTGAAATAGTAACTGTTATGAATCGTTTCAACAACATCAATTAATGGCATAACAGGTGTAAATGGAGATGATTCAGTAGGGAATTGTAAACTCTTTAATAATGGTTGAATAAATGAATGAAATGGTTTTTTATATTGTTCCATAATAGAACCTCCCGAACAAATGTTTGTACTTGTATTATACGAACATTTGTTCTAAAATGCAAACATTATTTTTAAAAAATAAAAAATTTTTTTAAAAAAAGTAGTGTTTCTTCCTATTTAACTATACGGATAATAAAGGAAGCAGGCGTAGAATTAAAGTTTGATACATTTTATAAAGAAGGGTATAATAACAAAAGTAGGGATTTACAATCGAATTCAGACCTATGAGATGGGAGGTGTACTATGAGCCAAAAAATTGTAGAATCTGTTCAAGCTATTGAAAATCAAGCTCAAAAATTAAAAGAAGATTTTCAAAAGAAAATTGATGAAGCAAAAATCCAAGCGAATCAAAAGATTTCTGAATCTAAAAAGAATGTAGATATCGCTTTGTCGAATTATGAAAAAGAATTAGAGGATAAATATTCTCAAAAGAAATTGGATTTCCAAGAAGAATTAGCATCTCTTCAAAAAGAAGAAATTCAACAAATACAACAGGTATTTGAAGCCAATCGACAAGAATTGGTTCAGGAAACAATTAAGGAGGTGTTAAAACGATATGGCAATTGCTAAAATGAAAAAATTGATGTTTATTGCACCAAATCGTATTCAAGGCCAATTGATGGATGCGGTTCAAGAATTACAATCATTAGAATTCATTTCCTTAAGTCAAGGGCAATCCATGTTAGAAGAATCAAAACCTTCGAATCAAAAAAATCTTCAAGAGTTAGAAAGTAAAGTAGATCGATTACAAGAAGATATACGCTTTTTAGAAAAATATCTAAAACAACCTTCACTCATGAAAAAATTGAAAACTAAAAAAGAAACCTTTACGATTGAAGAACTTCAACAAACGGTTTCTAATTGGGATTATCAAAAGTTAATTGAGAGTGTTGAAAATTATCGAGTACAATTACAAAAATTTGAAGATAGAAATGCAGAGCTCGTTGAAACTGAAAATCTACTTAGAAAATGGGGAAATTTAGATTTCCATCCAAAGGAAATCTTTAAACAACCATTTACGAAGACAAAAATGGGGACGATTCCTCAAACAACGGATAATCGTTACTTAGAAAGTCTAAAAGAGAGTCAGTGGATTGTTATTCAGGAAGTGTATCATACAAGAGAAGAAGTTGGAGTATTTGCGACTTATTCAAGAAAACATCAACAAGAAGCTAAAGAAGAATTAGCAAAAGTGAATTTTAGTGTGACATGGTATCCATTTGACCATAGCCCTAAAGAAGAATTGCAATTGAATTTAGAACGTCAAAAGCAATTAAAAGAAGCAAAAAATTCATTAGTACAAGAAATGCAACAACAAGAGGATCTTGTTAGAAAATTAAAATTGTATTGTGAATATGTGTTTAATGAATGGCAAAAAGAAATTGCAAAAGAGCAATTGTATTCAGGAGAGCATTTATTCTGCTTACATGGTTATTTATGTGATGATGTTGTGGAACAAGCAAAACAACAAATCGAAGATTATGGAATTGCTTCTCAAGTGACAGTAGTAGAATTGGAAATTGATCCAGAAGAATATGAAGAAACTCCAACTGTTTTGAAAAATCATTCGCTCATTAAACCATTTGAAATGATGATTGAGATGTATGGTTTACCAAAATATGGAGAGGTGGATCCAACACCATTTACAGCGCCGTTTTATCTTGTGTTCTTTGGAATGATGTCTGCAGATATTGGATATGGACTTGTATTATGGTTAGCAACGTTCATTGGGTTAAAACTCTTTGTATTAGATAAAGGAATGAAACGTAATTTAATGTTCTTCCATTTATTAAGTTATCCAACAGTGGCTTGGGGAATTATCTTTGGTTCATTCTTTGGAGTGGATATGCCATTCCAACCATTATCGCTTTCAAAAGATTTAACGACGATTATGATTTTATCAATCATTTTTGGGGTTATTCAAATTATTGTAGGTCTATTTATAGGGGCTTATAGTAATTGGAAGAAAAAAGATTATGCTAATGCGTATACCACTCATATTGGATGGTTAGCGATTATTTTTGGCTTAATTTTATATTTAGTAGGTTCGATGATTTTAAATATACCGATTCTTGCAACTATTGGCTCATATGTAGCGATTCTTGCAGCGGTACTAATTGTTATCGTATCTATGTTGACAAGTTCGAATAAATTTGCGGGCTTGGCAACTGGTTTATATAACTTATATGGTATTAGTGGTTATGTGGGAGATGTTGTCAGCTATACTCGTTTGATGGCTTTAGCAGTATCAGGTGGTAGTATTGCAGCAGCATTTAACATGTTGGTGACTTTCTTACCACCAGTAGCAAGAGTTACAGTAGGAATTCTTCTGTTAATTGCGCTTCATGGACTAAATATTTTCTTAACATTTTTAGGAGCATATGTTCATGGATTAAGATTACAGTTTGTAGAATTCTTTGGTAAATTCTATGAAGGTGGCGGAAGAGCTTTAAAACCATTTAAAACGTATGAAAAATATATTGAAACAAAACAAAAATCAAATCAATAAGATGGAGGAAGATTTATTATGACAAACTGGTTAACATTTTTTACTGAAAATTCTGGAGGTTTTATTTTCGCAGCATTAGGAATGGGTGTAGCAAGTATTTTTTCAGGAATTGGTTCTGCAAAAGGTGTAGGGATTGCAGGGGAAGCTGCAGCATCGTTAATTAAAGAACAACCTGAAAAATTTGTTCAAGCGTTAATTTTACAATTATTACCTGGTACTCAAGGGATTTATGGATTCATCATTGCATTCTTCATTATGCAAAAAATGAGCGCAACAATGCCTTTAAGTTCTGGTTTATACTTATTAATGGCAGCTTTACCAATTGCATTCACAGGTTTATTATCTGGTATTGCTCAAGGTAAAGTAGCAGCTGCTGGTGTTCAAATTTTAGCGAAAAAACCAGAAGAATCTACTAAAGGGATTATCTTTGCAGCCATGGTTGAAACTTATGCAATCTTAGGATTATTGGCTTCATTCTTAATTATCAATCAATTAGGTTAGGAGTTGGAACGTTTGAAAGATTTAGAGCAACTAAAACAACAAGTATTAAAAGAAGTCGAAGAAGATTTCTCACATCAATTGGCTGTTGCTACTAAAGAAGAAGAAGAACGTACAAATGTCATGAATGCAACTTTAGCAGAACAAGAAGTGGCAAAGAAAACTCAATTAAAACAACGTGCAAAACAGCTTTGGGATAAAGAGAAACAATCTTTAGTCAATGCGAGTAAAAAAGAAATTTTACAAGAAAAAAGAAGATTACTCGATAGCGTGTTTGATGAAGTTTACTCCTTAATGTCTGGATGGAGTGGCGTAACATTAGTACAGTTTATTCAATCGGCAGTAGCTCAATTACCTAAACAAGAAAAAATCACATTAGTGTTAGGGGAAGCAACAGCAAGTCAATTATCACAAGAAGATATTCACCAATTAACGAATGTTTCTGAATTAGAAGTGTCACAAACGACTTTAAAACAAAAAGTTGGATTTGTTTTACAACAATCAGGAATTGAATACAACTATTTATTCGATGCACTATTAAAGGATTTAAAACAAGAATACTCACCAGAGTTAGCTAAAAAAGCTTTTGAAAGATAGGAGGGATTTCAATGAATGATTTAGCTTATTCAGGAATCAATACTACTGTTCGTATTTTAGAACAACAATTACTTTCAAAAGATATCATGAATAGTTTATTAGCTTCAAAAGAGTTACAACAAGCTTTAGAAGTGTTACAAAAAACGGCTTATGGTTTTCAAACGGATGAATTATTGCAAACGAAACAATTTGATGCAGTATTAATGAAGCATTTGAAAAATCAGTATGAGGAATTATATGAATTAATGCCTACACCTGAATTATTAGATATTTTTTCAATTCGTTATACGTATCATAATTTAAAAGTGTTATTAAAAGAAAAATTTGCAAAAAAAGATTTTTCACATTTATTAGTACCTATTGGTCGTTATTCATTAGCAACCTTAAAGCAACTAGTAGAAACGAGAGATTCTCAAGATGTTCCTAATGTAATGGTGAAAGCTGTTCGAGAAGCTTATGAAGATTTTGAAAATTTTGAGCGATTAGAAACTGCGGACGTTTTTATGGATACTTATTATTTTAAACATTTAAGAATGTTAGAACGTCAATTGCAAGATGATAAAGTGACAGAATTTGTCAATTTGATGATTGATTTAGAAAATATTGCTACTTTAATTCGAGCAAGTGCTCAAAAACAATCCAGAAGCTTTTTACAAACGGTATTATCGAATGAAGGAACGGTATCGAAAACGCAATTAATTGATACATTCCAAGAATTAGGTTGGGCATCATTATTACAATTATTTGATGGTGTTTCTTATAAAGAAGAATTGGAAAGTATTTTATCTCAAGAAAACATTTCTGTATTGAAATTAGAATTGTTGAAAGACGAATGTATTTATCGTTATTTAAAAGATGCGACATTCGATGCTTTTGGACCTTATCCATCTCTTGCCTATATTCATGCTAGCGAAATGGAAGTAAAAAATATTCGATTGATTTTAGTAGGAATCGATAATGGGTTTAGTGAAGAACAATTAAGAGAAAGGATGCGACCAGTTTATGGCTCATAAAATTGCAGTTGTTGGAGATAAAGACTCAGTCCTTCCTTTCAAGATTCTTGGTTTTGATGTATTTCCTGCTCATGAAAGTTTAGAAGCAAGAGAAACCATTGATCGTTTAGCCAGTGAAGAGTATGGAATTATTTATGTTACAGAAGCGATTGCCTCTGAAATTGCCGAAACCATTCGTCGTTATGATGCAGTTGTTTCTCCAGCAATTATTTTAATTCCAAATCATAAAGGTTCATTATCCATTGGAAAATCAAGAATTCAAGAAAATGTGGAAAAGGCTGTAGGTCAAAACATTTTATAATTCGTAAAATTTAGTTAAGAGGAGGTACTTCGGTGAAGAGCGGAAGAATCGTAAAAGTATCAGGACCATTAGTGACCGCTGAAGGTATGGAAGATGCAAATATTCAAGATATTTGTCATGTGGGTCACCTTGGACTGATTGGTGAAATTATTGAGATGCGTAAAGGCGTTGCCTCTATTCAAGTTTATGAAGAAACGTCTGGAATAGGACCAGGAGAACCAGTAACAACAACAGGAGAAGCACTTTCTGTTGAATTAGCTCCCGGAATCATCTCTCAAATGTTTGATGGAATTCAACGTCCATTGAATACATTTAAAGAAGTATCTAATAGTGACTTTTTAGTTCGTGGAACAGTAGTAGCCCCATTAGATCGTCAAAAAGAATGGGAGTTTCACGCAACAGTAGCAGTTGGACAAACTGTTGAAGCTGGAGACATTGTAGGTTATGTACAAGAAACAAAAGTTGTTCAACATAAAATTATGGTTCCTTATGGAGTAAAAGGAACAGTAACAAGTATTTCAAGTGGAACGTATCGTATCGAAGATACAGTTTATACAATTGAAACAGAAGAAGGAGAAAAATCTTTCAATCTAATTCAGCGTTGGCCTGTTCGTCAAGGACGTCCATTTAAAGTGAAGAAAAATACGGAAGTTCCAATGTTAACAGGACAACGTGTAATCGATACTTTCTTCCCTGTAACAAAAGGGGGAGCTGCAGCTGTACCTGGACCGTTCGGAGCTGGTAAAACAGTTGTTCAACACCAAATCGCAAAATGGTCTGACGTAGATATCGTAGTTTACGTAGGTTGCGGTGAACGTGGTAATGAGATGACAGACGTATTAAATGAGTTCCCAGAATTAATTGATCCAACAACTGGTGAATCAATTATGGAAAGAACAATTTTAATTGCGAACACATCGAACATGCCTGTAGCAGCTCGTGAAGCTTCGATTTATACAGGAATTACAATTGCAGAGTATTTCCGTGATATGGGATACAGTGTAGCTATTATGGCGGATTCAACTTCACGTTGGGCAGAAGCATTACGTGAAATGTCAGGACGTTTAGAAGAAATGCCTGGGGATGAAGGATATCCTGCTTACTTAGGTAGTCGTATTGCTGAATATTATGAACGTGCGGGACGTGTTGTTACTTTAGGTAGCGAAGGCCGTGAAGGTACCATTACTGCTATTGGTGCGGTATCACCTCCAGGGGGAGATACTTCAGAACCTGTTACTCAAAATACATTACGTGTTGCTAAAGTATTCTGGGGATTAGATGCAACATTGGCTCAAAAACGTCACTTCCCATCTATGAACTGGTTAACTTCGTATTCTCTATATAATCAAGAAGTTGGAAAATATATGGATGAACATATTCATGAAAATTGGTCATCAATGGTTCAACATGCGATGCAAACATTGCAAGAAGAAGCAAGTTTAGAAGAAATTGTACGTTTAGTTGGGTTAGAGTCATTATCTGAAAAAGACCGCTTAACAATGACAATTGCTAAATCCATTCGTGAAGACTACTTACAACAAAATGCGTTTGACGATGTGGATACATTTACTTCTCGTGAAAAACAATATCGTATGTTAGATTTAATTTTAACATTTGAAGAACAAGCAAGACATGCAATGAGCGTAGGAGCTTATTATGCAGAAATTATGGATGGTACAGAAGAAATTCGTGACCGTATTGCTCGTTCAAAATATATTCCAGAAAGTCAAATGGAACAATTTACAGCGATTAAAGAACAAATTCAAGAAGATGTTAAAGCAACTATTCAAAAAGGAGGAATGACAAATGCTTAAAGAATATCGTACGATTAGTGAAGTTGTCGGCCCTCTAATGATGGTTGAACAAGTAGAAGGCGTTAAATTTGATGAGTTAGTAGAAATCCAATTACAAAATGGAGAAACTCGTCATGGTCAAGTACTAGAAGTACATGAAGATAAAGCGATGGTACAAATTTTTGAAGGACCTAGCGGCATTAACATTCGTGACTCAAAAGTACGTTTTAAAGGAAAACCTTTATCCTTGAATGTATCAGAAGATATGGTTGGTCGTATTTTTGATGGAATGGGAAATGTGATTGATGGTGGTCCTGAATTATTACCGGAAGCATCTTTAGATGTAAATGGACAAGCGATTAACCCAGTTTCTCGTGACTATCCGGATGAATTTATTCAAACAGGAATTTCAGCAATCGACCATTTAAATACACTAGTTCGTGGACAAAAATTACCAGTATTCTCTGGTTCAGGTTTACCTCATAAAGAATTAGCGGCTCAAATTGCTCGTCAAGCTACTGTGTTAAATAGTGACGAAAAATTTGCGGTAGTATTTGCTGCGATGGGAATTACCTTTGACGAAGCAGAATACTTTATGGAAGACTTCCGTAAAACAGGAGCGATTGATCGTTCAGTTATGTTCATTAACTTAGCAAATGACCCAGCGATTGAAAGAATTGCGACTCCTAAAATTGCCTTAACAACAGCTGAATATTTAGCGTATGAAAAAGACATGCACGTGTTAGTGATCATGACAGATATGACAAACTACTGTGAAGCATTGCGTGAAATTTCTGCAGCTCGTCGTGAGGTTCCAGGTCGTCGTGGATATCCAGGTTACTTATATACAAACTTATCGACATTATATGAACGTGCGGGACGTTTAGTAGGACGTAAAGGGTCTGTAACTCAAATTCCAATTTTATCAATGCCTGAAGATGATATTACACACCCAATTCCAGACTTAACAGGTTATATTACTGAAGGTCAAATTATTTTGGATCGTGCATTAGATAAACAAGGGATTCAACCTCCAATCAATGTATTGCCATCTCTTTCTCGTTTGAAAGATAAAGGTTCAGGTGAAGGAAAAACTCGTAAAGACCATGCTTCAACGATGAACCAATTATTTGCTGCCTATGCAACAGGAAAACAAGCAAAAGAATTAGCAGTCGTTTTAGGGGAATCTGCTTTATCAAAAACAGATAAATTATATGTTGAATTTACAGATCGATTCGAAAAAGAATACATCAGCCAAGGATTCCAAACGAATCGTACTATTCAAGAAACATTAGATTTAGGTTGGGAATTACTATCAATTTTACCTCGTACGGAATTAAAACGTATCAAGGATGAAATGCTTGATGAATTTTTACCTAAAGGGGAGTGATTCCTAAATGGTGAGATTAAATGTAAAACCAACAAGAATGGAATTGTCGAAATTAAAACAGCGATTAACCGTTTCTGTTCGTGGTCATAAATTATTAAAAGATAAGCAAGATGAATTAATGAGACAATTCATTGAGTTAATTCGTAAAAATAATGAATTACGTGATCAAGTTGAAAAACGTTTAACAGCAGGAATGAAAAGTTTTGTGTTAGCCAAAGCAACGCTAGAAGAAGCTTTTATTGAAGAACTAGTAGCAATTCCGCCACAAAGTGTCACATTGAATTTACAAGAAAAAAATATTATGAGTGTTTCTGTTCCAGAAATGAATTTTACCGTAGTAGAACAAAATCAAGAGAGTGACTTTAAATATGGTTATTTAAACTCCAATAGTGAAATTGATCATTCAATTGAAGAAATTTCTGCTGTGTTACCAGATTTATTATCATTAACAGAAATTGAAAAAACTTGTCAGCTATTAGCTGATGAGATTGAAAAGACACGTCGAAGAGTAAACGCCTTAGAATATCGTATGATTCCTCAATTAGAAGAAACGATTTACTATATTGAAATGAAGTTAGAAGAACAAGAACGTGCAAGTATTACTCGTATTATGAAAGTAAAAGATATGGGTCAAAAATCATAATGAAGAAACAAAAAAACGAGCATCTTGAAAGGGAGATGCTCGTTTTTTATCGGATTATTTTTCCGGTTTGTTCAAGAAAAAATACAGCAAATAATGAGGAGAAGATTATAATTTGTTGAGGGAGTGATATTTTTTCTACTTTAGCTTGTTGTTCGACTAAAGTTTATGATAAGATAGTAAAAAGCTGTAAAAAGAATGGAGTTTTGAGACGATTATGACAAAAAGAGGATTGTTAATCGTTTTATCTGGACCATCAGGCGTTGGGAAAGGAACCGTTAGAGCTGCGATTTTTGCAAAGGGTGAACAAAAATTTGTTTATTCAATTTCAGCAACAACTCGCTTACCACGTACAGGTGAAACAGATGGAGTCGATTATTTCTTCAAGACAAGAGAAGAATTTGAACAAATGATTCAAAATAAACAATTATTGGAATATGCTGAATATGTAGGAAATTATTATGGCACTCCATTGGAATATGTAGAAAATACATTAGCAAAAGGGAAAGATGTATTTTTAGAAATTGATGTACAAGGTGCTATTCAAGTTCGTGAATTAATGCCAGAGGGAGTGTTTATTTTCTTAACGCCACCTGATTTAAATGAATTAGAAAGTCGTATTGTTAATAGAGGAACAGATTCTGATGAAGTAATTGCGAAACGTATGAAAACAGCTCGTGAAGAATTAGAGTTGATGAAGTATTATGATTATTCTGTCGTGAACGATACAGTGGATAGTGCGGTTCAAAAAATCGAAGCAATTATTCAAACGGAGCACTTGCGAATCGTTAGAAATTTAGATACTATAGAAGAGTTAGAAGAAATATTGGAAGAAGAGTAGAAAGAGGTAATCTATTATGATGTTATATCCTTCAATTGATAAATTATTGAACAAAATTGATTCAAAATATTCTTTAGTAATTTTATCAAGTAAAAGAGCTCATGAATTACACCATCATGAACCACAAAAATTAGAAGAGTACCAATCAGATAAAAATGTTGGTCGTGCGTTAGAAGAAGTTATCGCTGGTGAGTTAGGAATTCGTGAAGATAGTATTCCTGAAGAAGTTTAATCATAAAGAAGCCTTGAAGTGGAGAAATCCCTTCAAGGTTTTTATTTTATAAATAAAATTTAAGACTGAATAAATGGTTTTCTATTTTTTGGAAAAGATGATACACTATTCTTATGATGTAAATTGGGGTAAGTATACCTCTAAAGCGAGGTGAAATCATGTTTGCACAAGTAATTGTAGATGTTCCAGTAAAACAAGTGAATCGACCATTTGAATATAGAATTCCTGCAATCTTCGAAGGAGAAATCGAAGTGGGAATGAGGGTAGTTGTACCATTTGCTGGAAGAAGTGTGCAAGGCTTTGTTGTTTCAATTCGTCCAACATCTGATTTTGAAGGAGAATTAAAAGAAATAGAACGATTAATGGATCTTGAACCTGTTCTTTCTAAAGAAATGATTAAATTAGGAGAATATATGTCCAATCATTTATTCGCTTTTTTAATTCACTGTTATCAAACAATGTTGCCAGCGATGTTAAAAACAACGACAAGTAAGTTATTTGTATTAGAAAATCCCCAAGTACAAGAAGAAATTTTCCAAAGAATTTTTAATGGGCAATTAGAAATAGAAGTAACTGATGAAATGCCAAAGGAAGTTTTGTCAGAGTTACTACGTTTAAAACAAAAAGGAATTGTCCAAACGAAAACTTTAGTAGAAGACCGAAAACAAATTAAAACAGAAGATTGGATTGTATTATCGTATTTACCTGAAGAATATTTGGAAATAATGAAGCAAGTGCCGAAAAATGCGGCAAAACAATTAAGATTTTTGGAAGGTTTATCTAGTTTAGAGAATACAGAAATTGCGAAAGCTGAATTTATGACTTGCTTTAATGTTGTGCAAGCAGATGTGAAAAAAGCTGTTGAAAAAGGTTGGATTCTGTTAGAAAAAAGAGCAGTAGATAGAGATCCTTATGCTGGGAGAAAAATTGTTCATTCTAAACCATTTGAACTAAATGACGAGCAAAAACAAGTCTTTCAACAAGTGTTAGAAGAAGAAAAGGATGATACTTCCTATGTTTATTTATTACAAGGCGTGACAGGGTCAGGAAAGACGGAAGTATATCTTCAATGGATTGGAGAAGCTATTCAAAAAGGAAAAAGCGCTATGATGCTTGTTCCAGAAATTTCATTAACTCCTCAAATGGTTCAGCGTTTTAAAGAACGATTTGGAAATAGGGTAGCTGTTTTACATAGTGGGTTGAATCCTGGAGAAAAACATGATGAATGGCAAAAAATAAAAGAAGGTCGAGCAGACATTGTTGTTGGAGCAAGATCTTCGGTATTTGCTCCATTAAAAAATATCGGCATTATTATTTTAGATGAAGAACATGAGAGCACTTATAAGCAGGATGATACTCCGCGTTATCATGCGAGAGATATTGCGATTTGGAGAGGAAAATATCATCATTGTCCTGTTGTACTTGGAAGTGCAACTCCAAGTTTAGAATCTCGAGCAAGAGCGGAAAAAGGAGTTTATCGTTTATTACGTTTAACAAAGCGTGCGAAACATCAACCATTGCCTCAAGTTCATGTGCTAGATATGAAACAAGAATTTCTAGCACAAAAAGGAAGTTTCTCCAAACGATTATTACAAGCTTTAGAAGACCGATTAGAAAAAGGAGAGCAAAGTGTGTTGCTCTTAAATCGAAGAGGATATTCATCCTTTATTATGTGTCGAGATTGTGGCTATGTATTGGAATGCCCAAATTGCGATATTTCCTTGACGCTTCATATGGATACAAAAGTGATGAAATGCCATTATTGTGGGCATGAAGAAGCTATTCCAAATCATTGTCCGAAATGTCATAGTCGACAAATTCGTTATTTTGGGACGGGAACTCAAAAGCTTCAAGAAGAATTAGAGCAATTATTGCCAACTGCTCGAATTATTCGAATGGATGTCGATACAACTCGTAAAAAGGGACAACATGAAGCATTGTTAAAACAATTTGAAGAACAAAGAGCAGATATTTTAATTGGAACTCAAATGATTGCAAAAGGCTTAGATTTTCCAAATGTTACTTTAGTAGGAGTAGTCAATGCAGATACAGCTTTAAATATTCCGGATTTTAGAGCGGCAGAAAAAACTTTCCAATTATTAACGCAAGTAGCAGGAAGAGCTGGTAGAGGAGATAAGGCTGGAGAAGTATTTATTCAAACATATAACCCAGATCATTATGCGATTCAATTAGCACAAAATCACTATTACGAGGCTTTCTTTGCTCAAGAAATGAAAATGAGACATCTCGCTCATTATCCGCCTTATTATTTTACAGTAATGATTACAGTTTCTAGTGAACAAGAATATGCTGCACAAAAACAGGCGTATGACATTAAAAAGGTATTGGAAGGTAAACTATCTTCTCAATCTGTTTTATTAGGACCTAGTGCGAAATCAATTGCTAGAATGAATAATCGTTATTATTATCAATTAATTATTAAATATAAAAAAGATCCAGTGTTAGATATTTTATTACATGAGGTCTTAGTCAATACTCAATCAACATCGCAGTCAAAAGTAGCGGTATCCATCGATGTAGAACCTCAATATTTTTTATAAAGATAGGAAGTGGAATTTTGAAAAAAATCATTTTTATGGGAACACCCGAATTTTCAACAAAAGTATTAGATGCTTTAGTTAGTTCAGAAGAATATGAAGTGATTGCGGTTGTGACTCAACCAGATAGACCAGTCGGTCGTAAAAAAGTAATTACTCCATCACCCGTGAAAAAATATGCATTAGAACAAAATATTGCTGTATATCAACCAGAAAAATTAACGGGTTCAGAAGAATTAGAACAATTAATGACATTAGATGCAGATTTAATTGTAACAGCTGCTTATGGTCAGTTTTTACCAAAGAAATTTTTAGAATTTCCAAAACAAGGTGCTGTCAATGTTCATGCATCCTTATTACCAAAATATCGCGGGGGTGCACCGATTCATTACGCTATTATGAATGGGGATTCTCATACAGGTGTAACGATTATGAGAATGGTTAGCAAAATGGATGCGGGAAATATTTTATCACAACGCTCGATTCCAATTGAACAAATTGATGATGTAGCTTCTATGTTTGAAAAATTAAGTGTGGTAGGTGCAGAATTATTATTAGACACATTACCGAAAATTTTTGATGGAACGATTACTGAAATTGTACAAGATGAAGCGTTCGTAACGTATTCTCCAAATATTACACGAGAACAAGAACAAATTGATTGGACAAAAGAAGCAAAAATGGTAGATTGCTTTATCCGTGGTTTACGTCCTTGGCCAACTTCATTTACTGTATTAAATGGTGAAAGAGTGAAAATTTGGCAAGTGAAGGTAGTTGATCAAACAACTGCTGAACAACCAGGAACATTATTTAAAGAAAATCATCATTTGTATGTAGCATGTGGGAATCAAACCGTATTAGAAATTGTTGAATTACAACCTGCAGGAAAAGCTAAAATGAGTTCAGATGCCTTTATGAATGGTTTTGCTTCTGTTATTGAAGAGAAAGCTTGCTTTGAAGGGGTAAATCATGGATAAGGTCAGAAATGCAGTTGTAGATTTATTAGTTCAAGTGGAACAAGATCAATCTTATTCAACGATTAGTTTGAAAAAGGTAATTGAGCAACAAAAATGGACTGCAAAAGATAAAGGTCTGTTAACCGAATTGTTTTATGGAACGATTCAGCGAAAAATGACGATTGATTTTTATTTAGCCCCTTATATTCAAAAAGCAAAGAAAATTCAACCATGGGTGAAACAATTGCTAAGAATTTCCATTTACCAAATGGTATTTTTAGATAAAATTCCAGATCATGCAGCGATTTTTGAAGCAGTACAAATTGCAAAAAAACGTGGTCATCAAGGCATTGCTAAATTTGTCAATGGCGTACTTAGAAATTTCCAAAGAAATGATTTAAGAAGTTTTGAGGAAATAAAAGATGCAGACGAAAGAATGAGTGTACAGTATAGTATTCCAAAATGGATGTACCAATTATTTAAACAACAGTATGGAGTAGAACAAGCACAACAAATTTCTGAGTCTATTTTAACAGCGCCAAGTGTCAGTGTTCGTATTCAACCGAATCATTTGAATCAAGAGCAAGTAAAACAACTTCTATTAGAAGAAGGAGTTCAAACTAGAGAAAGTACCTTGTCGAATAGATGTTTAATTGTGGAAGAGGGAAATGTATTCCTCTCAAAAGCTTTTGAAAAAGGAATTGTTACGATTCAAGATGAAGCATCTTCATTAGTAGCACAAGTTGCTAATTTACAACCAACAAATAAAGTGCTTGATACATGTGCAGCACCTGGTGGAAAGACAACTCATATTGCAAGTTATTTAGAACCATCAAAAGGTGGACGTGTAGACGCTTTAGATTTATATGAACATAAACTAAAAAAAATACAAGAAAATGCCAAAAGGTTACAAGTGGATGATTGTATTTCAATGAGAGTATTAGATGCGCGTAATGTACAAGAAGCTTATTCAGCTGAAAGTTTTGATGCAGTATTTGTGGATGCTCCTTGTTCGGGATTAGGTTTAGTTCGTCGTAAACCGGATATAAAATATACAAAAAGTTTAAAAGATTTAAAGAGTTTAGAAAAAATTCAACTTGAGATTTTATTATCTGCTTCAAAAATGGTAAAATCAAAGGGAAGCCTAGTATATTCTACGTGTACGATTAATAAGGCAGAAAATAGAGAGCTGGTCAATCGATTTTTAGAAGGGAACCCGGCATTTGAAATTGAACCGATTGGAAATTGGATTAATAAAGATACAGAAGATATTACAATATTACCAAATGACTTTAATAGTGATGGGTTTTATATTTGTAAATTAGTGAAAAAATCTTAAACATTAAGGAGGGATTGTATGAAATTTGCTATAAAAAGTGATGTTGGTCAACGAAGAAAAGTAAACGAAGATGCTGCTGGCTACTTTGAAAGCAAAAATAACATCCCGCTTATGATGGTTTGCGATGGAATTGGTGGACATAATGCAGGGGACGTAGCGAGTTCAATGGCGCTAATGGCGATTGGACAAGCATGGGAAAAGACTCATTTTGGTGATGTGGAAGAAGCATATCAATGGCTCATTAAAAAAATTGAAGAATCTAACGATGATATTCTTTCACGTTCCACTCAATATGCTGATTTATACGGAATGGGGACAACTTTAGTAGCCGCATGTGTCATTGGAAATCAATTAATGATTGCTAATGTTGGAGATAGTCGAGCTTATGTTTTAAGAAACTTCCAATTAAAGCAATTAACAGAAGATCAAAGTTTAGTCAATGCATTATTGAAATCAGGGGAAATCACTCCTGAAGAAGCAGAACATCATCCAAATAAAAATATCGTGACACAGTCACTAGGAGTAACTTCGGCTGTCGAAATTGATTTTGTCAGAATGACTGTGAAAGAAGAAGATATATTATTATTATGTAGTGATGGACTCAGCGATATGTTGTCATTAGAAGAAATAAGAAATGTTTTAAATCATTATTCAGATTTGGAACAACAAGTAGAAAAAGCTGTTCAAGCAGCTAATGAGTCAGGCGGTCGTGATAATATTACAGTTGCGATTGCAAAAATTCACCTTAGAGAGGAGGAAGCCTAATGCTAGAAGCTGGTAGAACATTAAATGGACGTTATAAAATTCAATCTTTAATTGGAACTGGCGGAATGGCTGCGGTTTACCTTGCAAAGGATTTAATTTTAGATCGATTAGTTGCCATTAAAGTATTACGATTAGATTTTCGTCAAAATGATGATGCGATGAGAAGATTCAGAAGAGAAGCTTTGTCAGCGACTCAATTAACTCACCCAAATATTGTAGGTGTATATGATGTTGGACAATCACAAGAAATGAATTACATTGTGATGGAATATGTTGAAGGAACCGATTTAAAAGATTATGTGAGACAAAAAGGTGCACTACATCCTATTGAAGCTGTTCGTATTATGATGCAAATTGTATCAGCGATTGCAGCTGCGCATCAAAATCGCATTATTCACCGTGATATTAAACCACAAAATATTTTAATTGATAAAGAAGGAAATGTTAAAATAACAGATTTTGGAATTGCAGTTGCCTTATCAGATACTTCATTAACTCAAACGAATACATTGCTAGGTTCGGTGCATTACTTATCACCAGAACAAGCAAGAGGTGGTATGGCGACCATTCAAACAGATATTTATGCATTAGGTATTGTGTTATATGAACTATTAACAGGAAAAGTACCTTTTGATGGAGAGTCCGCAGTTTCTATTGCGCTAAAACATTTCCAAGAACCATTACCAACAATTGTAAATCCGATTGCAATGGTTCCACAGAGCTTGGAAAATATTGTATTAAAAGCTACTGCAAAAGATCCAATGCATCGCTATAGAAGTTGTTATGAAATGTTTCAAGATTTGAAAACTTGTTTAGACTCTACAAGACTATATGAAAAGAAATTTGTTCCAGCAAGTTTTTCAGGAGAAACAAAAGTACTAACACCAATTCATACACAAAAAGTTAAACCAATTCAAACGAGTAAAGAAATACCAGTTGTAGAAATGGAAGAAGAGAAACCAGTTAAAAAGAGACGTAAATGGCCTTGGATCATTTTACTTTTATTAGTTTCAATAGTAGGAATTATGGCTTTTGTATTTTTACAATCTAGTCCAAAAGAAGTTCAAGTGCCAGATGTAACGAATTTAACAGAAGCAGCCGCTAAAACAAAATTAGCAGATGCAAAATTAAATGTTACAGATGTCATTCCGGTAAAATCAGATGAAATTGAAAGTGGAAAAGTCATCGAAACGAATCCAAAAGCTGGTAGTACGGTAAAAGAAAAATCAAAAATTACGATTAAAGTAAGTTCAGGAAAAGAAGCTATTATAATGAAAGACTATCGTAATAAAAAATATGAAGCTGCAAGAGATGAATTAAAAAAACTAGGATTTACAGTAGAAAAACAAGAAGAAAATTCTGATAGCGTGGAATCTGGTAAAGTAATCTCTCAAAGTATTGCTCCAAACCAAAAAGTAGAAGGAAAAGATCCTGTAATTACATTAGTAGTTAGTAAAGGAGAAAGTTCTATAAAAATGGCAAACCTAACAGGTTATACAAGAGCAGGAGCTATTGAATATGCAAATTCAAATAATTTAACATTAACAATTACTGAAGAAGAAAACGAAGCAACCATAGATACAGTGATTAGACAATCAATACGAGAGGGCGCAGAAGTGAAAAAAGGAACTGCACTCACAATTGTATTATCAAAAGGTAAAAAGGAACATACAGTAACTAAACAAATAGTAGTTCCTTATCAAAAAAATACTCAAAATAACGGGCAAAAAACAGTTAATAAAATTTCAATATATATTGAAGATGCAAAACATCAGATTTCTAACGAGTATAAAACATTAGAAATTACAGAAGACACTACATTGAATTTAACATTTAAATTAAGTAACTCTCAACCAATAGGTAAATATAAAATTGTTAGTGATGGAAAAGAAATTTCATCAGGAAATGTACAATAAGAAAGAAAGACTGTAGCAAAAAACTACAGTCTTTTTTATTGAGTTAGAAAATATAAAAAAAGTTCTAAAAAAGACTTGAAAAGAATAAAAAGCTATGGTAAATTATAAGCACTGTTAACGAACGTTCGCATTTAAAGCGATTACGAAAAAAGAAATTTAAAATAAATTTTAAAAAGTTGTTGACAGAGAAAAATGCCTATGTTAGTATATAGGAGTTGTCGCGATAAGCGGCGTTGACCTTTGAAAACTAAACAAAGAAGACAAACCAAATGTGTAGGGACTTCACGAAAGTGAAGAAACAACAATTTCTTTTCTCTAAGGAGAAAAACAATAAGTCAGTAATTAAATGAGCTTTCAAAAGCTTATGAATGAATTTTCATGAGAGTTTGATCCTGGCTCAGGACGAACGCTGGCGGCGTGCCTAATACATGCAAGTCGAACGAGAGCGACCGGTGCTTGCACTGGTCAATCTAGTGGCGAACGGGTGAGTAACACGTGGGTAACCTGCCCATCAGAGGGGGATAACATTCGGAAACGGATGCTAAAACCGCATAGGTTCTTGAGCTGCATGGCTCGAGAAGGAAAAGAGGCTTCGGCTTCTGCTGATGGATGGACCCGCGGTGCATTAGCTAGTTGGTGAGGTAACGGCTCACCAAGGCCGTGATGCATAGCCGACCTGAGAGGGTGATCGGCCACATTGGGACTGAGACACGGCCCAAACTCCTACGGGAGGCAGCAGTAGGGAATCTTCCGCAATGGACGCAAGTCTGACGGAGCAACGCCGCGTGAGTGAAGAAGGTCTTCGGATCGTAAAGCTCTGTT
>NZ_CAUQUN010000031.1:0-25828 GCF_963521425.1 uncultured Granulicatella sp. | reverse complement strand
GTACAACCAGGAACACCTTCAGGTGATACAACACCAAGCGTACAACCAGGAACACCTTCAGATGATACAACACCAAGCGTACAACCAGGAACACCTTCAGAAGAACTATCTGAAGATGAAAAACAATTGGCTATGAAAACTAAAGTAGTAGATGGAAAAGAAGTGAAGTACGCTACAGGAGAAGCAACAACAACAGAAGCTTTACCTGAATTAGATATTTCAAAATTAACTGAAGAACCAACGACTAATCATTTAAATCAATAACGGAAAAGGTTAGAGTATTCTAACCTTTTTTACTTTTTTCCTTCAGGGCGAAAATTGAGGAGGTAGAAAATGGATCAAAAAGAAATTGTACAAAAATCAACAACAGATTCTGTTGTGACTGTGAAAAGAATACTATTTTTTCTATCAAGACTATCAGGAGAACAGTTGGTAGAGTGGTTTCATAAGATGACACCACTAGAAGGCGAAGTGGACGTAAATAAATTTCTTAGTAGAAATCCATATGCTCAAGCTATTCCTTTAAATGAAAAAGTTAATTTAGAGAAGTTTAGAGAAGTGTTCAAAGAATATAATATAACATTTGCGTTCAAACCTATTGAAAACGGAACGGAGTTATACGTTCGTTCTAAAGATAGAAAAGTTACAGAATTAGCTTGCCAAAAAATCTTCAAAGATATTATTACAAAGAAAATTGATATTACAAAATATATTCTCAAGAGAGATAGTCAAACATTTAAAGAAAAGTTAGACATGACTTACAAGCAATTGCATAAAAATACGCTTTTGAATAAAAAAATCGAAGTCGGAAAGAGTATTAAACGGAAAGGAAGATAGAAGAATGGAAGTAACTCGTCCATATGAAAAGAAAATTAAGCCTTATCTTATAACTGGATTAATTTTAGGTTTAATAACATTTAATTTTCTAAATTTTATAATGAGTTATCAAAAACAAACAAATGATAGTTTGAATATATTGTTATATCAAGAAGAAACTTATCTAGTATACCTTAGAACGTTTTATATGTATATTTTCAGATTCTATCCTTATTCATTTCTTGGAGGACTATTTGCTTTTCTAGCATGTTTAATGGGATATACCTACAACAATGATAAAGGCATTTATCGTTTAAATGAAGAATATGGTTCAGCAAGATATTCCACAAAAAAAGAAATGGAAAAATACGCTGATACAGATGACGATAAGAATATGATTATTTCTGAAAACGTAAAAATGGGATTGTGGAATAAACGATTACCGCATAATGTTCAAAGAAACAAACACGTTTGCGTTATTGGAGATCCTGGTTCTTCAAAAACATTAGGATTTATTAAGCCTAATATCATGCAGATGGCGGGTTCATTTCTTTGTACAGATCCAAAAGGACTACTTGTACATGAAACAGGTCAAATGCTCGAAGATAATGGATATAAAATAAAAATATTCGACCTTAACACATTGATGAATAGTGATCAATTTAATGTATTTGACTATATCAAAAAAGAAACAGACGTTGATAGAGTTTTAGAACAAATTACAGAAGGAACAAAGAAATCTGATAAAACAGGAGAAGATTTCTGGATACATGCAGAAGCCATTTTTATACGTTCTATGATTGCTTTTCTTTGGTTTGACAGTCGGTTAAATGGATACAAAGCTAATCTATCAATGATAGCTGACATGGTACGGCTAGCAAAAGCACCCAACAAAAAGTCAAAGCCACCAATTGATAGTTGGTTTGAAGAGTTAGAAAAGAAGATTCCAGGAAATTATGCTACCAAACAATGGCAATTGTTCGAACAAAGTTTTGATGGAGAAACGAGAGCAAGTGTTACAGCGATAGCTGCCGCAAGATATTCTGTTTTTGATCATCAAGATGTAACTGATTTAGTTACAAGAGATACCATGGATATTGAAAGCTGGCTTGATGAAAAAACAGCTGTATTCATTGCGATTCCAGAAACGAACAGTGCTTATAATTTTCTAGCGTCCATTTTTATTTCGACAGTTATGGAAACATTAAGGTATAAAATTGATAATATCTTGACAGGAAATGTGCAGTTAGAAAAAGGAAAGGAGTTACTATTCTTTCAATTTTTTATAGATGAATTTGCGAATATAGGACGGATTCCTAACATTGATAAAGCTTTAGCTACATTTAGAAGTAGAAATATGGGGATAGTGATTGTTCTTCAAGCGTTAGCACAATTAAAAGCAATGTATAAAGATGATTGGGCTTCTTTAGTGAACAACTGTGCCACATTACTATTTTTAGGTGGAGATGAAAAAGATACTACTGAATATTTATCAAAAAGGATAGGAAAACAAACAATCAATATTAGAAACCGTACAAAATCTAAAAATCGCAATGGTGGTAGTGAAAGCCACAATAAAATGGCAAGAGATTTATTAACACCTGACGAAATTGGAAGATTGGGTGGAGATGAATGTTTAGTATTTGTCACTAAAGAACACGTATTTAGAGATAAAAAAGCACTAGCGTTTAACCATAAACGTGCTAAAGAATTAGCAGATGACTATACACATGAACGATGGTATAGATATAAACGTTACAAGAATGAAATTGAAGAAATGGAAGACAATGTAAACTTTGAAGACATTGGATTTATAGAGTAAGACTAGGAATTTATTTCTAGTCTTTTTTAATATACTTTTTGCCCTGAAGGCGAAAAGTAAGAAAGGAGAATAAAGATGGAAATACTATTTAAAGGAAGTTCGCAATCTGAACTTAATAAAATACTTGAAATTGGAAAAGGCTATTCTTACAAAGAAATTGCGAAAAAACTCTATTCTTTTCAAGAAGAAATCAATCAAACAGGGGTATGTAATTTAGTTCTACTCGATAAAAACATTCATCATGAATTCTATTTTAATCTTCAGGATAGAATAACCATTTATGAAGCAATTGATAGAAGTTTACAGATTCCCAAAGGAAAAGGATACCAGTTTATTAATGAACTTACAGCATTAGAAAAAATGGTACGTTTAGAAGAAGAACTTAAACTTGAGAAAGAAGATAAGTTTCAAAAAATACTACTTAATAGCGTTTCGTTCGATGGATTAGAACAAAAAAACAACTCAGAAAAACCTAAACCAATGAATCATTTCGAAAGAAAAGCATTGCTTGCAGAAATGAAGAAAAAGGATATTTTAAGCGTAGCAGAATCTTTAGGTATGGATTTAATAAAGATTGGAAGAAGCTATAAATGGAAAGAACATGATAGTTTTGTCTTTGATACACGAAAAAATACATTCTATTGGAACTCAAGAGGTTTTGGTGGGGATTGTATTAAATTGGTGCAATTGATGAAAGAGTGTAACTTTATGGAAGCACTCAAATTTTTAAAAGAAGGAGAAATTAAAGAGTATAAGGAAGGTTCTAAACAACGAGAATTCCATTATTACTTAAAAGATCACGACAATATTGATTTAGTAAAACAATATTTAGTGAATGAACGAAAATTAGATTCTGATACTGTAGATTTCTTTTATAAAAATGGAATCATTGCACAAGCAGATTATAAAAATCCAAATACGAATCAATATGAACCTGTATTAGTGTTTAAAAACCGTGATAAAGATGGAAATATAAAAGGTGTAGCTATACAAGGAATTACGAAACATGAAGAAAATGGAGAGAGAGAGTATGTAAAACGTACTTTAGGGGACGGGTATTTCGGAACTAAGGTAATGATTGGAAATCCTCCACTTATTTCAGGAGCGAGAAGTAGTGAAAATCCACTGAAGATTATTGTGTTCGAAGCCCCAATTGATTTAATGAGTTATTACGAAATATTCAAAGATAAAATGGGGGATTGTATTTTACTTTCGATGAATGGATTGAGAAAAGAAAGTATTTCGACAACGTTTTCAGAAATAGTTTTTCCTAATGCAAACAATGAAGCATTGAGAATTAAAGCGTTGGATCATGTTCAAAAATATATAAATGAAACTAATAATTTTAAATTTATTCTTGCGGTAGATAACGATAATTGGGGCAAACAATTTATTGAAAATTTTAATTTCGATAAATTTCCTGTAATACCACATTTACCTAAATTGAAATTAGGAGAAATAAAATCTGATTGGAATCAAGTGTTACAACAAGCAAAACAATCAACTCAAAATAAGTTTTATGAGCGTGTTGCTCAAGCAACAACTCAATATAAAAGAGAATCTGAAATAGAAATTAGTCAAAAAAGAACAATTTAGGAGAGTTAAAATGGAAGAACAGTGGATAAAAAATTTAAAAAATGAAATAGAAGAAGAATCGGCTATCAATGTTGGGTTTTCTACTGATGTGATAGCTGAAATTATTAAATTAGAACCTCAATATCTGATGGACTTAATGGCGGAAGCGGGAGAACATTTAACTTTTCGTGCAAAGGAAAATGATTGGGCAATGTTTCAAAATATATTTGTAACAGAAGCTATACGGCATATGGATTTTGAAGATTTCGCTAAAGTTGCAAAATATTTTTTTGGGTATCAAATGACTGAAGAAGAAATATTAGCTGAACCTATTGAAATCACAAGAGAAAATTTTATTGAACTGCAGAAGAATAGTAAAGAGTTACATGAATTAAAATATCCTGTCCCTGATTTAGAAGAAAGAATACGTAAACGTACCTTTTATGAGAAAAGAAATGATAATGAAGTTGTAGCGTATGATCCTATCAATCAATCTATTGCAGTAATAGAACCAAATGGATTCGTTGACCCTCATCTTGAATGGAGCGAGGAGTTTATAAGCGATTATGGGCGGTCAGAAAGCAACGAGGAAGTGCTTATTGAGTATCTAACGGATTATTACCCTGACCTCTTCAAAAATGCCGTAGAGGGCAAATATGACGAATCTGAGATGACCTATCAGGATTATTGGGTAGAAAAGATTGAAACAAACAAAGAACAAACATTTTTTGAAATTAATGGTCTTTTAGAACCGTTAGGGAAAGAAGTTTATTCCTACACTGGTAGGGGATATTTTCAAGGCGATGTGTGGGAATTGTATTATCTAAAAGATATAGAAGAAAAAATTGAAAACATTGATTATTTTTTAGAACATACAGTAACAGCTTATTACAGAGGTAGTTTAGAAGAAATTGCGATTTATGATAAAAATGAGGAATTTGTAGAATGTTTTGTTTATGATCGTGAACTAACTTTTAAGGAAAGTCCAGAAAATTATGTAAATGAAAATGTAGATGATATTAGGAATAGTTTTTTTGTTGATATAGAAACTGCTTATATGTTAGAGAATATCGAAATTGAAGTAACAAAAGAACTTATTGAAGAACTTTGGGAAGTGCCAAAGGAAGAAAGAGAAGAATTCCTTTTTGAAGGAAAAGAAAAGCGGATATAAAAAAACTTGATGAATCAAGGAAACAACTCTGTTAAAAAGAGTATAAAAAAAGAAAGTCGCCTTCTCTACGGAACAACTCGAAGCGTGTTCTGCTTGTACGACTTTCTGAATTTATTATAAAGGAGTTAAAAGAAAATGTCAAATTATAAACTTGTTAGAATTGACGATGATTTTCTGTCAGAGCTTGTTGCTAGTACAGGAAGTGAAGAAATTTTAGATAAACATAATAGAAGTTATGTAGGATTATATAACGAAGAAGAAAATTGGTATATACCATTGAGATCGAAGATTGGTACTAAACGTTCGATAGATAGTTATTTTGAAACACCATTTAAGACTACTAGTCCTCATTTTGTTAAACCGGGTTTAGATTTTCAAAAATCATTATTTGTTCCAGTACAATCAGTTCGGATATTGAATCAAAATAAAATTCCAGATGAACAAGCAAACTATATAAAAATTCATTCTGAAGAAATTAAGGAAAGATTTGAAAAGTATGTACTTTCAGTAGAAAGTTATGATAAGAGTAGTAAAGATTATTTATATTCAACAGTAGCGTTATTCCCTGAAGGAATTGAGAAAATTAAACAATTACAACAAAGCAGAGAAAAAGTTAATGAAGAAATAAAACAAACAAAAAGTGTAAATGAAGAAATAGATTTACAAACAGCCCTTGCAAATAAAGATTACACATTTGTAAAAGAACACTTAGAAAAAGGAATTGAAACATATCTTGATAGCGAAACTTACAAAAACTTTTTATCTTTTTTAAAAACGATGAATAATTATTCTCAAAAAAATATGCGATTATTACTTGCTCAATTACCAACAGCAACAATGGTTGCGTCTGCTGGTGAATGGAAAAAGAGAGGACGGTTTCCAAAAAAAGGAACAAAAGCGATTCGCATTTATTCACCTATATTTGAATACCAAAAAGATAAAGATGGTAATTTTTTAAAAGACGATAATGGATTAAAAATTCCAACTGGAAAAATTGAAAAGTGGTATTTTGCACCAGTATTTGATGTTAGTCAAACTCAAGGAAGAGAACTTCCTAAACCAATTTATGAACTTACCGAAAATTTTAAAGAACCAAAACATTTTCTTTCGATTTTTAATGCAATAAAAAAATGTACAACAGCACTAATTTCTTTACAAGAAATTTCTCGTGAAGGAGTAAAAGGATTTTATAATCCTGATACTCATTCCATCGTCATTCGTAAAGGCATGAATCAATATCAAACATTAAAAACCGAAATTCATGAAGTAGTTCATTCAATTCTTCATCAAAAAAATTCAGAACTTATTTCAAGAGAACAAAAAGAATTTGAAGCAGAAAGTGTTGCTTATATTGTTTGTAAAAATTACGGTGTCGATACTTCAGATTACAGTTTTGGATATCTATCATCTTGGACAGATAGAGGAGATAGGATTTCGGAATTTGAAAATTCATTAAAGAGAATTACGAGTACTGCAAGAGAAATGATTGTAAAAATTGATAAAGAAATATCTCAACAACTCATCATTAAAGAAAATACTATTGAACAACAAACAAATAAATTTACAGAACGATTAAATTTAGCTCAACAACAATTAAATCAAATTCCTAAAAAAGATAATGTGAATGAGGTAGTTAGTGTAAAAAAGTAGAAGAAAATCCTCATGAACAAAGTTTAACGAAACGTAATGAAAACGCAGTTCGAAGAGGAAGACGAAATAGAAATGAACAAGGAGACGAAGAATAAAATGGAAAAAACAAATTACGAAAAAGCAATCAGAACAGCAATGATGATTTTAACGATTGATGATTTAGATCAACCAATCAAAAGAGGAACGCTAGCTGAAGAAATAAATGACTTGATACAGTATATCCAAATTCATCAAATCGAAGGGTTAGATGTTGAAATGTATAAAGAAGGATTAAAAGAAATTCGCAGAATGAATCAAGAAGAATATATTCAATTTTTAAGAAATGTTTTTCAAGAAATTAAATTAAAAGATGATTTTTCAATGGAGGAAATATCTTGAAAAATATTTTTAGATTAGAAAATAAAAAACACTTTTTAAAAAAAGTGGCAAAGAAAAATTTTGTTTTTTCTTAAGTAGGGGATTGGGGATTTCCCCAAAAATTATAAAGAATCGTCATTCAAACGAGTGACGGTTCTTTATAAAATTCGTAAAAGTCCGGACTTTTACTATGCTTGCAATAAGCGAAAAGAGATAGATGACACTCAGGTAGAAAGCTGCATTTCAATTTTTTAGAAAAGGAGATATAAGAGAAAAATACATTTTTCTCTTTAGATTAAAATGAGCGATAGAACAAATAGAACAAGACAGAAAAGAAGAGAAGTCTGTTTGACAGAAAAAGAAAATGAATTTTTAAATTTAAAGATCAAAAGTAGTCCGTATGACAATTTTCAAAATTATGCAAGGCATATGTTGTTAACTGGAGAAATTCATTATGTAGATTATAGTCAGTTAAAAGAATTGAAATGGGAAATTAATAAAATCGGAAATAATATCAATCAAGTAGTTAAACTTGCTAATCAGTTTGAAGAAATCTCTCAAGAAGATATTGAGGAGTTACTTGAAACTATCCAAAAAGTTGAAATTTTAGTAACCAATAAATTAAAAAAAGAAATTTATAAAGAAGGAAAATAAAATGGTATACACGAAACATTTTACTATTCGTAGTGAAAATAATTTAAGGATTGCGAAACGATATATAGAGAATGCAGAAAAGACATTAGTCAGTTCTGTAGATTCTCATTTAGAACAATTATTTCCATATGTGACGAATGATGATAAAACAATTTCCAAACAATTAGTATCTGGTTATCACATTATTAATGTATATAATGCGATTGAAGAGTTTTATACGACTAAGGAAATGGCAATTAGAAGAAGAGGAACAAAACTTGAATTTGATCCTACAACAGGACAAATGGTTTTAAATAAAAAATTAATGGAAGAGAATTTTAAAGGTGGAAAGTCTGTTCTTGCTCATCACTTAATCCAATCATTCTCACCTGAAGATAATTTAACACCTGAACAAGTTCATGAAATTGGAAGGAAAGTAATGGACGATTTTACCAACGGCGAATATGAATATATCATTGCTACACATGTTGATAAAGAACATTTACATAATCATATTATAATGAACTCTACTAATTTCTTGACAGGAAAATCTTTTCCATGGAAAATTGTTACTCAAAAAAATGGTGTGACGAAAGACTTGAGTAAAGATACATTTGAAAAAATTTCAGATAAACATGCTTCTAAATATGGAGCAAAAATAATTGACAAAGAACCTAAGTTAAATAGAAAAAAATACACGCAATGGCAAGTAGAAAATATTTATAAGAGTAAAATCAAAAGTCGGATTGATTTTCTAATCGAACATTCTAAAGACCTTGATGATTTTATTGACAAAGCAGAAGCATTAGATTTAAAAGTGGATTTTAATCAAAAACATTCACGTTTTAAGTTGTTAGATGAACCTCAAATAAGATTCACTAGAGGAAGAACTTTAGATAAAAATCAACCGAAAAAATATAGTAAGCAATACATTGAAGAAAAATTGAAAGAGAATGATTTAGTGTATTCGAAAGAATCGGTAAAAAAATTATATATAGAAAATATTTCAGTTAAAGTAGATAGTTATGATTATCAAATTAAAATTAGTGATTGGCAAATTAGCCACAAAACAGAAAAAGGCTATTATATTGATTTAGATTTTGGAGTACACGATAGAGGACAAGTTTTTATTCCTGCTTTTAAAATAGATCCTATTGAAAATGGTTGTTATCTTTATCTTAAAACGAAAGATTATTTTTTTTATACAAGTACTAATAATCCTGAAAGCAATAAATATATTCCAGCAGATATTTTGATGAAACAAATTACTATTAATAATGGCAGTAAAGCTCTGTATAGAGAACCTGTAATTGAACGATTAAATGACATTGTGGACGCTATTAATTTTCTTGCGAAAAATGAAATTTATGACGGAAATCAACTAAAGAATCTTGAAAGAAAATTACAAAAAACATCTGAAGAAGCATATAATACTTTAAAAGAATTAGATAATAAAATTGGCGATTTGACAAATATTGCAAAAGAGTTATTGTTACTTGAAAAAAATAATTTAACTAATGATGATATTCAAAATCGTTTATTAGAAAATGGCTTAGGAAAAAATACAACATACGATAGTTTGATTGAAAAAATTGAAAGCTATCAAGAAACAAGAGGTTTATTACAGGCTGAATTTAAAGAAACATTAAAAGATATTGAAGAATATAAAAAGATTAAATACGTTTCTCATCAGTATGAAGTTGAAGAAAATAAAAATCATAAATGCTTATAATAAGGAAGGGGGTATGAAAAATGGATTTATTTGTAATAGTATCAGATACAATTAACAATACGAGTGAATTAAAAATTATGACAAAAGATTCAAGGAAAGATAAAAATAATGTATATAAGTACGAACCAATCGCTTCATGTGCAACATTAGAAGAAGCCGAAAGTCTAAAAAAACACATTGAATCAATTGGAATACAATCATTTTTTAAAGAAATTGTAGAATCTGTTAAAAAAATTTAAAACTGAGGAACATATCCTTTCACTTATGAAGGGATATGTTCCAGTATTCAAAATCGTTCTGTTAGTTGATGGTATTTTAAGCAGATTTTTTTATTTAAATTTCAAAAATATCTTTCTTTGTTTTATAGCCTTTGTAAAAACAATTAACTTTCTCGCCAACAATATTGATGAATCTATATTTTTCAATTTCTAACGTTTCAACAAATTGAACAATTGATTCAACTTTACTTTCAATAATATCTACAAAATCCAATTTTGAACATTTTACGTTTACAATAACTATTGGTGAATCCATTAAATTATGATATTGATTATCGGCTGAATGATTAGATAATCGTAATTCAAAAGTTGGATAAAATTTATAAGCTGAATCCAAATGAGAAGAAATTGACCAATCTTCCAATGAATCAAAGTAAGATTCTAATTCTCTCATCTGTTCAGTATATTGACGTTTTTTTGTGTCAGATAAATGATAGTGTCTTTTTCTATAATAATTATATGCCATTTTAATCCCCTCTTTCTAGCTGATTCACCTTACATGTATATAATACATTATACATGGGTGTAAGTCAAGTAGTTTTGGAAAAAGTTTTAAAATTTTTGCAAATAAATTCTACACTTTCTTCTGAAGCAAGTTGTAAAAATTCATCAATGAAATTTATCTCACACAATGGAATTGATAATTTCTTCAGCAAATTATAATCCGTCACTTGTGACGGAAAAAATTACTTTTTGCCTTCAAGGCGAAAAGTCGATTGAACTTTTCATTCTCAAAAAATATAGGAAAACAAAAAATAAATTGTGCAATTAAAAGATAAATTTATATACTCAAATATGAAGTCATAATCAAGGAGAAAAAAATGTTTGACGAATTTGAGTTTGAAAAAAAAGTTAGAGATGAATTTGAAAAAGTCTTTTTTGAAGAAATAAATAAAATAGAACACAGTTTACAAATGCAGTATCAAGCGATGAATTGGAAATATGTTAAGACCGCAAAGAGGACAGTCATTTTTCCATTTGGCGAAATGACTCTTTATAGAAAATGTTATAAGAAAAATAATGAATATATTTATCCGTTAGATCTTTATTTAAATCTTGAGAAAAAGTCAAGGTTTTCGAATGGTTTTCTATATCAAGTCGCCAATTTATCCACAAAAATGAGTTATAGAGAAGTAGTGGAAACAATAAGATTGTTAAAAGGTGTTTATATTACAAAGGATACTGTTCTAAAATCCGTACAATTGGCTCAAAAATTATATGAAGAAAAAGAAGATTATGAATATTATCAAGAAGAAATTGCTGCAGAGAAGAAAGAAATCGAAACACTTTATATTGAAGGCGATGGTGTAATGATAAAAACGAAATCGGGCGAAAATCTAAGAACAGATTTAACTCATTTTGTTGTTCATGAAGGAAAAGAGATTGATTATGGTGGAAGATATAAATTGATTAATAAGAAAGAATTTATTTCATTAAAAAACAGTGAGGCGAGAGAAAAATTAATCCATTATATTGATCAGCATTATACGTTTAAAAAAGAAAGTTGTTTAATTTCTAATAGTGATATGGGGCATGGTTATACAGCATATGTATTTCATGAAATTTCTAAAGTATTTAAAATACATCACGAACATTTTTGGGACAAATATCATTTGTATGCTGAAATAGATTTACTATTTAATCGTTTTGAAACGAAAGAATTAGTGATTTTACTTAAAGAATCCATACAAGCACACGATAAAAAGCAAACAGCATTAGTTTTAGAAACTATAGAATCACTAGTTTTAGATGAAGCCTATTTAAATCAAATCCTTTTATTTAAAAAGAAATTGTTGAACAATTTTGCATTTACAAAAGAAGCAAAATTAAGAGGAATTGATGAAACTTGTATCGGAATCATGGAATCGCAACATTGTAAAATAACGAACCGTATGAAGAATAGAAAAATGAATTGGTCAAAAACAGGTGCGGAAGCAATGGCGAAAATGATAATAGATTCTAAAAACGATGAACTACAGTCTTTATTTATGGGAAAGTGGAGAAAAGAGTACCAAAAAATGCAATTAAAATACCTATTGCCAGTCAGTTATTTTTTAAATGAACCTAAGAATAAATCTGAAATTTCAAGTGTAAGATTCATTAACCAGCATAACGGGTTAAAAAAACAATTTTAAACTTTATAAAAGTTAATGAACTAAGAGGGCTGGTAGTTTTTTTTATTTTTTTTGAAAAAATTTTAACTTTTTTTCTAAAACCACTTGACTTACACCTGTGTATAATGTATTATATACATGTAAGTTAAACGAGGGGAAAAGGAGAAAAAACATGATTATATACAACGATTTAACAGCATTAATTTTAGAAAATGTGAATAAATATTATACTTACGAACAAGATTTTTATAGAAAGAGGGGTATTAAATTCCCTCCAAATAATTGGATGAAATTTAAAAATGGCGATACGCCACTTGAAACCATGCGTTCCTTAAGAGTATCTAAAATGATGAACGATCTATTCACTCCGTACGAACTAATGTTAATCTCATTAGCTCAAACGGAATACTATATTTCTAATATTAAATTGGAAATGAATTTTCTAACATTTTTCAATATTTACAAAAAAAAAGAATTGAACAAGTGGTTAATCGAGCACCCAGAAAAAGTTGTTGGAGAAATTAGTTGGCATTATGACGCCGACGGAAATCAAGAAAAACGATTTTTAAAAATTTCTATCGACGGAACAAAAATGGAAATGAAATTTATTTCTACAAAAAATGAAGAAATTCCAGCCGGAAGACTAAATCGTTTAGAGTGGATAAAAAATAATGTCGAATTTTTAAAATGATTAAATATAATAAAGAAGTGTACGATATTATGAATATAGAGAATAACCCAACAACCTCAGTTAAAACAGACGTCAGAAAATTGCCAAAAGAATTACAAGATAGATTATACGAGTATACAATAGGTTGTTATGATATACTCTGCGATTACTCGCAATTTATTACAGATGAAACTCAATTCTATCCACTGCTTTTGTGGGATAGAGATGGTAAGGGAATGTATCATGAATTAACAGATGAAGATAAGTTGCATGTTGAACAACTTCATGAATTAATATCTAATCAACCGATTGAAGAAAATAAGCTAATTAGATACGAGAGATTACGTTCGGATGCGGATTATTCAAATTACAAAATTGGCAAAGTTTTGAATTTAGGTGTCCGTTCGGCAACTAGAGATAAAGAATTCATTAAGAAATTAGAAGAAAATCAAGTTGAGGGATTTTTTACAAAAGAAAAAGGATTGAATAGATTTAAAAATGTTAAATTTATATTCAACACAAGTAAATCATTAGATATTTCATCTATTTCAAAATTTCCAGAACAACTAGAAGAATTAATTCAAGGCTCTTATAAGATTGTAGATACTAAGTTTATCAAAGGAAAAACACCTCATACAGAATTTATAAAAATGCCTTTTCAACAGTATGTTGAAGAAAATAATCTTAAAACTGAGATTAGAATCAGCAAAAAAGGAAATGAAAATATAGTAGTTCATATGCCAGACGGCAAAGAACGTATTATTTTGTTAGAAAAATGGGAGTCTGGAGAAGCATTGTATCGTGAAACGATTGAACATACAGAAGAAAAGATGGAAAGATTGGAAGTGTATTTGGAATATGTCGATGACAAAAAATAAAATGAAATACGGCAGTAGATTTTGAGACAATCCAGAACAATTTAAAAAATAACTTTACGTCATTCGTAAAAAGTGATTTTCATCTTTGAAATTTAACAGTCCAAAACAGCTGGTTTTATAACAAAAACATTGAGTTTTATACAAAAATGTAGTAAAATATAACTGTGATTAATTAGTTTAAATCACAAAATTATTTCCATTCTTACAGGCTAACTAATTTTTAGACACACACAATTGCAAAAAAATAGTTGACAAGGGCTTTTGGTTCCTGTAAACTATTTTCTAGTTGAATGCGACCGAAGACAGTAGGGGGCGTTAGCCTTAATATCCTACCGAGGGAGAACAAGTTGATCTTATTTCTCTATGTCTTTGTGGGCATAGAGTTTTTTTATGCCCTACCTAAAATTCAGGAGGTGAAACACGAAGATGAGTGAAGCAATTATTGCTAAAAAAGCGCAACAAGTTTCTGAAGTTGCTGAACAATTCAAAAACGCAACATCTGTTGTAGTTGTGGATTATTTAGGAATTACAGTAGAACAAGCAACAAACTTACGTACAGAATTACGTAACGCAGGTGTACAATTTGCAGTTGTAAAAAACAGCATCTTATCACGTGCAGCTAAAGAAGCTGGTTTAGAAGGAATGGATGACATTTTCAAAGGACCATCAGCTGTAGCTTTCAGTAACGATGACGTAGTAGCTCCTGCTAAAATCTTAGCTGACTTTGCTAAAAAAGTTGAAGCTTTAGAAATTAAAGCAGGTGTAATCGAAGGTAAAGTTTCTTCTAAAGAAGAAATCGAAGCTCTTGCAAAATTACCAAACCGCGAAGGCTTACTATCAATGCTATTATCAGTATTACAAGCACCAGTTCGCAACACTGCATTGGCATTCAAAGCCGTTGCAGATCAAAAAGATGGCGCAGCTGCTTAAGGCTAGCTAGCTAATCAAAAAATAATAAAAATTAATTAACCAAAATGGAGGAATTTTAAAATGGCATTAAACATTGAACAAATCATTGCTGACATTAAAGAAGCAACTGTATTAGAATTAAACGACTTAGTAAAAGCAATCGAAGAAGAATTTGGCGTAACAGCAGCAGCTCCTGTAGCTGTAGTAGCTGGTGGCGCTGGTGAAGCTGCTGAAGAAAAATCAGACTTCGATGTAGAATTAACATCTGCAGGCGACAACAAAATTAAAGTAATTAAAGTTGTTCGTGAAGCTACTGGTTTAGGATTAAAAGAAGCTAAAGCTTTAGTTGATGGCGCACCTGGAATCTTAAAAGAAGGCGTTGCTAAAGAAGAAGCAGAAGCATTAAAAGCTCAATTAGAAGAAGTTGGAGCTTCTGTAACATTAAAATAATTTTTAATGACTATTTAGAGGTCGGACGATTATGTCCGGCCTTTTTTGTTGCCTAAAAATGAATATTTTTATTAAGGTCTATCACTATTGTTCGTTTTTGATTGAAATTTCATAATGAAAACTATTGATTTTATAAACGTTTAGTATTAAAATACATATATTCCGAACAGGTGGTAAAAGAAATGTATGCTTTTTGTTTGGGGTGAACTGTTGTGAGGAAGTAAGAAAACTATTTTGGCTATAGGAGGACTTATGAAATTACTAGAAGAACGTATTTTGAAAGATGGTCATGTTTTAGGTGAGAATATTCTTAAAGTGGATTCCTTTTTAACTCACCAAGTGGATATTCGTCTGATGCATAAAATTGGAGAAGTTTTTGCAGAACAATTTGCGAATGCGGGAATTACAAAAGTTGTCACGATTGAAGCGTCTGGTATTGCTCCGGCGGTTTATGTAGCTGACAAACTAGATGTTCCAATGATTTTTGCAAAGAAATCTAAAAATATTACGATGAATGAAGGAGTGCTAACTGCTGAAGTATATTCCTTTACTAAAAAAGTAAGTAATACGGTATCTATTGCCGGTAAATATCTTTCTACGGAAGATAAAGTATTGATTATTGATGACTTCTTAGCAAATGGTCAAGCTGCTAAAGGTTTGATTGAAATCATTGAACAAGCAGGTGCTAAAGTAGAAGCGGTAGGAATTGTCATTGAAAAATCATTCCAAGATGGTCGTGGATTGATAGAAGGGGCTGGCTATCCAGTATTATCATTAGCTCGTATTGAACGTTTTGAAAATGGGAATGTTATTTTTAAGGAGGCAGATTTATAATGCAACAACAAAAGCACTCGCAAGCAGCAGTTTTAGGGTTACAACATTTATTAGCAATGTATTCAGGTTCTATTCTTGTTCCTCTAATGATTGCTACAGCTTTAGGATATTCTAGTGAACAATTAACGTATTTGATTTCTACAGATATTTTCATGTGTGGAGTTGCTACATTGTTACAACTTCAATTAAACAAACACTTTGGTGTAGGTCTTCCGATTGTGTTGGGGGTAGCGTTTCAATCGGTGGCGCCTTTAATTATGATCGGTAAGAGTCATGGTAGTGGAGCGATGTTTGGTGCTTTAATCATTTCAGGGATTTATGTCATTTTAGTTTCGGGAATATTTTCTAAATTAGCGAACTATTTCCCTTCGATTGTGACGGGTTCTGTTATTACAACAATTGGATTAACATTAATACCAGTAGCGATTGGAAATATGGGAAATAATTCTCCAGAGCCAACTGCGCAAAGTTTATTACTTTCAATTATTACAGTTGTTATTATTCTTTTGATTAATATTTTTACAAAAGGATTTATCAAATCGATTTCGATTTTAATTGGGCTGATTGTTGGAACAGTTGTTGCAGCAAGTATGGGCTTAGTTGATTTTTCACCGGTACAGCAAGCAGCTGTTGTTCATGTTCCGTCTGTATTTTATTTTGGAATGCCTACTTTTGAATTGTCATCTATTGCAATGATGTGTATTATTGCCACAGTTTCAATGGTGGAGTCTACTGGAGTTTATATGGCTTTATCAAATATTACTGGTGAAACAATTGATGCAACTCGTCTTCGTAATGGGCTTCGTGCTGAAGGGATGGCAGTGTTACTTGGTGGGTTGTTTAATACATTTCCATACACAGGATTTTCTCAAAATGTTGGATTAGTAAAAATTTCTGGAGTAAAAAATCGTCTTCCAATCTACTACGCTGCAATCTTTTTAATTATTTTAGGTTTATTGCCGAAGTTTGGAGCGTTAGCGCAAATTATTCCTAGTCCTGTTATTGGGGGAGCGATGGTTGTGATGTTTGGTTTTGTATCGCTTCAAGGGATGCAAGTATTATCAACAGTCGATTTTGTTAATAATGAACATAACTTCTTAATCGCAGCGATTTCCATTAGTATGGGAGTGGGATTTAATAATAGTAATTTATTTATTAGCATGCCAACTGCAGTTCAAATGTTTTTCTCAAATGGGATTGTAGTAGCGAGTGTCGTAGCAATTTTCTTAAATACTGTATTAAATCGAAAGAAAAATTAGAGGAACTTATTTTGAATGTATGAGAGAAGGTCTAACGGATCTTCTCTTTTTTGTGTTTCAGAAAAAAAGAGATATAATAGTGAGTGCGATTGGAGGAAGATACATGAAAGATTTACAATTTTATTTAGAATTAGAAGATAAGGAATGGGAAAGAACAGGCGAACAGAAGGACCGTCATTGTGCAAGAGCAATTGTTGTGGATGATGAAGACTGCTTTTATTTTGTTCAAATTACTAGAGATGATTTATTCGGACTAGGAACTTATATCGAAACTGCCGGTGGAGGTTTAGAAGAAAATGAAAATGCTGAAGAAGCGGTAGTAAGAGAAGTAAAAGAAGAATTAGGGATTGAGAGTGAACTGTTATGTAAAATCGGGATTGTAAGTGACTACTATCACGCAGTAAATCGTCATAATATTAACCATTATTATTTGTGTAAAATGAAGAGTCGTGGTGAACAAGAATTAATAGATTATGAAAAAAATGATCTTCAAATGAAGGTATTAATGCTTGGATATGAAGAAGCGGTGAAACTTTATGAAACACAAACAGACAAAAAACTGGGAAGATTATTAACGAATCGTGAATTGCCGATTTTGAAAGTAGCTAAACAATGGTTAGAGGAAAATCAATAGGAGGCGAGAGAAGTGAATCGATCCTATTATGCTTTCAAAATATTGACGCATGTATTGAATGCAAATCAAATAAAGTTGCCATCAGATGAATTTAAAGGAATATTAGAAGCGTTGCAAGAGGGTCATTTAAGTGAAGTGAAAAAGAGCTTTTCTCCATTAGGAAAATTAGTTGCAAGAGTGTTTGAGGTAGAACCGCTAAATGCTCATCAATATTATTTTGTAGAATGGGGAAATCAAGCAATAGCTGTCACGAGTAGTGCGGATTTGTTAGCAGTGCTGTTAAAGGTGTCTTCTGAACAACCAGAAATTCGAATTTGTACAGAGAAATAGAAGTGAAGTTTGATATACGAATTTATCATCTGAATGAAATGTTTTTTCATAACGAATTAATGTTTTCATAACAAGAAAATATTTTGCAAATAAAATGAAAAATATGGTAAAATACTGGGGTATGTGCAAGAGTACATAAAAATATCAATAGAAAAGGGGTTAATTTTTAGATGTCATCAGCTGAAATTCTAAAAGTTTTAACAGCGCCAACATTTGTGGCAGCAATCTTTTCAACAATTTCTATTATTTTAGTCGGATATATTATCCGTAAAAAAGGAATTGTTGATGCAAATAGTGGGAAAGTTATTAGTAACTTAGTTTTAACGGTTGCGATTCCTGCGTTAGCGTTTAAAGCATTTATGCAAGATATCAAACAAGAAACATTTACAACAGGTCTAAATGTATTTATCTTTGGTTTTATTGCATATGTTATTTTAATTGGTTTAGGAGAATTGTTCTTCATGAAAGAGAAAGGGGATCGTAAAACGACTCTTTCTGTTTTAACAACATTCGGTTCAACAACATTCTTCGGTATTCCAATTATTAACGGATTACTAGGAGCGACTGGTACATTATATGCGAATATTTTCAACTTAGCTTATCGTGTATTCTTATATTCATATGGATTAATTCGTATGAGTGGTATGAAATTCGAGAAGAAAAACTTAAAATTAATTTTTGGAAATATTATCGTAATTGCAACTTTTGCTGGTTTATTAATTTGGGTATTCCAAGGTTCATTACCACAAGTTGCTGTAATGGATAAAGATAAAGAAGTTATGGTAGCTTTCTTACGTATCGATAAAACAGCTCCATGGTTATTCAAAGCTATTTCTTATTTGGCTGATTTAAGTTCACCATTAGCTTGGTTAGCAATCGGTATTACATTAGGAAATATTTCTTTAGGAGACGCTGTGAAAGAACGTGCAGTATGGTTCTACAGTGTCATTAAATTATTAGTAGTTCCAGCTATATTTGTAGCAATTATTTTTGCGGTACGTCCATTCTTACCAATGGGTTATGAAGCTGCAATGGGAATTATTATTATGCTTGCAACACCACCTGCAACAGTAGCAGTAGCTTATGCGATTAAATATGATCGTGAAGCAATTTTAGCAAGTAATGCGTCATTATTAGCAACAGTATTAAGTGTTGCGGCAGTAGTATTCTGGATTGTAGTAGGTTCAGTTATTTTAAAAGGTCTATAATCTAGGTTCAATTAAATAAATATTTTTAGGAATGGAAAAGTAGAACCGTGCAAGAGGGGATACTTTTCCATTTCGATATTGGAGGAATAAACGTGAAAGTATTAGCATACGGAGTTCGTGATGTAGAAAAACCAATTTTTGAATCAGTAAATGCAAAATTTGGTTATGAATTAGTAACAACACCTGAATATTTAAATTCAGAAGAAACAGCACGATTAGCAGAAGGGTGTCAAGCAGTTATTTTACGTGGAAATTGCTGGGCAAATAAAGAAAATTTAGATATTTATAAAGAGTTAGGCGTTAAATATGTAATTACTCGTACAGTAGGGGTAAACCACATTGATGCAGCTTACGCACGTGAATTAGGATTTAAATTAGGATATGTACCATTCTATTCACCAAATGCGATTAGTGAATTAGCAGTGACATTAGCTATGGCATTATTAAGAAATGTTGCATACACAGTTTCAAAAACAAGCAAACAAGATTTCCGTGTAGATGCACAAATGTTTGCGAAAGAAATCCGCAATTGTACAGTAGGTGTAGTAGGGATTGGCCGTATCGGTTTAACAACTGCAAGATTGTTCAAAGGATTAGGTGCAAAAGTTTTAGCTTATGATGCGTTCCCTAAAGAAGGAGTAGACGATATTTGTACTCAAGTATCTTTAGATGAGTTATTAGCAAATTCAGATGTGATTAGTATTCATGCGCCATATATTCCAGCGAATGGAAAAGTTATTACAAAAGAATTTATTAGCAAAATGAAAAAAGGTGCTATCTTAGTAAACACAGCTCGTGGTGAGTTACAAGATGTTGACGCTATTATCGAAGCGGTTGAATCTGGTCACTTATCAGGTGTAGGTTTAGACGTATTAGAAGGAGAAAGTGCAGTATTCTTTAAAGACTTACAAGGTCAAAAAATCGCAGATCCTGCAGTTGCAAAATTAGTAGATTTATATCCTCGTGTACTAATTACTCCACATATGGGAAGCTATACAGATGAAGCAGTATTAAACATGATTGAAACAAGTTTCGAAAATATTAAAGAATATGAAGAAACAGGTCAATGTAAATTTGATATCCAAGGTTAATTTGAAAAGAAACACTCTAGGCGAAAGCTTAGAGTGTTTTTTTAATGACTTTAGTCATGGTAAGTAGTGACTTTAGGCACTAAACGATAAGGGAAGAATTAGATATACTAAACATGTAAAAACGTAAAGGAAGTGATTGGGATGACAGAAGTAAAAGAAAATAACAAAATGAAAAAAATATTTAAAAACTTATTCTGGTTTTATGTTGCAGTGTTAACGATATTAATGGTAAAAGTATTCGTTGGTGGAGAATCAGTCATAGAATACGTAACGGGAGAAAAGTTTGTACTCTTCATTCCGATCCTATTAGGCGTTATATCAGAAGAAGTGTAGGGAGGAATAACAATGAGAAAAGATGAGAATGGAAAAGAAAAACAAGTGAATATTACAGGGAGAACAATTTGGGCAGCGGTACTCATTATCAATGTAATCCTAATTCTGATTAAACTGTTTAATGTGTTTTATTTTAAACATTCGTTTGGAGAAGAATTTAATGTTACTTATTTTATGTCACTGTTTCCGACTTTCTTTTTATTCTTCGTGACAGCTAATATTGAGAAAGAGAAAAGTGAAAGTTAAAAAATGCTAGAAGTTTAAGGAGGATAACAATGAGAAAAGATGGGAATGGTAAAGAAAGAAGAGTAGATATTACAGGAAGAAGAATCTGGACGGCAGCAATTATTATAAATGTAATACCTATTTTGATTAAATTATTTAATGTATTGTACTTTAAACATTCATTTGGAGAAGAATTTAATTATCCTTACTCCATTTCGCTAGTCACAATTTTATTTTTATTCGTAGTAACAGCTATTTTAGAAAAAGAAGAAAAATAAAATTTTTTAAAATAAATTTTTGAGAGAAAAAATTGTATTGGTTTTCAAGAATTTTAAGACTTAAAACTAAACAGCTAGAAACGTTGATATAATAATGTTTCTAGCTATTTTTGAATAAAAATGAAACACACGGCGGCGTTTGTATAAAAAAAGATTGATAAATCAACAAAAAAAGCTTGCATTTTTATAAATTAGCATGTATACTATTAAAAGTGTCGCAGGGGGATAAGTATGCCCACGTGCGATACCCCCTGTAAAGGAAACAGGGGTAGCTATGAAACGAGAGGTTGCGACACACCCGGACGCTTTGCCACGAAAGGGAAACGTCGGAAATTCGCGTGGAGCTAGTCTTATGACAACATTAGACGAAGGAGGAAAGAAAATGGCAAAACAAAAAATCCGTATCCGTTTGAAAGCTTACGAACACCGTGCGCTTGATCAATCAGCGGAAAAAATCGTAGAAACAGCAAAAAGAACTGGTGCTAGCGTAGCTGGTCCAATTCCATTGCCTACAGAAAGATCGCTATATACAGTTATTCGTGCGACTCACAAATACAAAGATTCTCGCGAACAATTTGAAATGCGTACTCACAAACGTTTGATTGACATTGTCAATCCAACACCAAAAACTGTTGATGCCTTAATGAAACTTGATTTACCAAGTGGCGTTGACATCGAAATCAAATTATAATTTATAGAAAAATGGAGGTGTAACCATGACCAAAGGAATCTTAGGCAAAAAAGTAGGGATGACTCAATACTTTACAGAAGCAGGTGAACTTATTCCTGTAACAGTTGTAGAAGTAACTCCAAACGTTGTTCTTCAATTAAAAACAATCGAAAACGACGGTTATGAAGCTGTTCAATTAGGTTTCGACGACTTACGTGAAGTTTTATCAAATCGTCCTGCAAAAGGTCATGTAGCAAAAGCAAATGCTACTCCTAAGCGCTTCATTCGTGAATTCAACAATGTCGAGCTTAGCGAGTACGAAGTAGGACAAGAAATCACTGTGGATGTATTTAAAGCAGGTGACATCGTTGACGTAACAGGAACATCTAAAGGAAAAGGTTTCCAAGGTGCGATTAAACGTCATGGTCAATCTCGTGGACCAATGGCTCACGGTTCTCGTTACCACCGTCGTCCTGGTTCAATGGGTGGAGCATCATTCCCATCACGCGTATTCAAAGGTAAAGCTTTACCTGGACAAATGGGTGGCAACCGTATCACTATTCAAAATCTTGAAGTGGTTAAAGTTGATGCAGAACGCAACGTTATCTTAATCAAAGGTAATGTACCAGGATCTAAAAAATCATTAGTAGAAATTAAAACAGCTATTAAATCAAAATAATTCAGTAAGGAAGGAGGAACGAGAGAATGACAAAAGTTACATTATACAAACAAGATGGAACAACAAATGGAGAAATTGAGTTAAACTCAGACATCTTCGGAATTGAACCAAATGAAAATGTAGTATTCGACGCAGTAATCATGCAACGCGCTTCATTACGTCAAGGAACTCACGCAGTTAAAAACCGTAGTGCAGTAAGCGGAGGCGGCCGTAAACCATGGCGCCAAAAAGGAACTGGTCGTGCTCGTCAAGGATCAATCCGTTCACCACAATGGCGTGGCGGAGGTATTGTATTCGGACCAACACCTCGTTCATATAGTTACAAATTACCAAGAAAAGTACGTCGCTTAGCGATTAAATCAGTATTATCACAAAAAGTATTAGATCAAAAGCTTGTTGTAGTGGAAGCATTACAATTCGACGCACCAAAAACAAAAGAGTTTGCACAAGTATTAGCTAACTTAAAAGTTGACACAAAAGTGTTAGTAGTTGTTGAATCTTCAAACGAATTCGCACAATTAGCTGCACGTAACATTCCAAACGTAACAGTTGTTGATGAAACACAAGTTACTGTTTTAGATGTTGTAAACAACGATAAATTAGTATTAACACAAGCTGCTCTTTCTAAAGTAGAGGAGGGACTTCAATAATGGATGCACGTGACGTAATCAAACGCCCAATCATTACTGAAGCTTCAATGCTTGCTACTGACGAAAAGAAATATACTTTCGAAGTAGACGTACGCGCAAACAAAATTGAAGTACGTCAAGCCGTAGAAGAAATTTTTGGTGTTAAAGTAGAAAAAGTTAACATCTTAAATGTACGTGCTAAATTCAAACGTGTTGGCCGCTATGCTGGTTACACAAACAAACGTCGTAAAGCAATCGTGAAGCTTACAAAAGACTCAAAAGATATTCAAATCTTCGCTGAAGAAGCATAATCTTCGAAGCAAAACTACTATTATATAGGAGGAATTAGACGTGGCGATTAAAAAATATAATCCAACCTCAAACGGCCGTCGTAATATGACAGGTTATGATTTCAGCGAAATTACAAAGTCAACACCAGAAAAAACTTTGTTAGAATCATCAAAAAACAACGCTGGTCGTAACAGCCAAGGTAAAATCACTGTACGTCACCAAGGTGGCGGACACAAACGTGCTTATCGTGTGATTGACTTCAAACGTAACAAAGATAACGTTGAAGGAGTTGTTCACTCAATCGAGTACGATCCAAACCGTTCAGCAAACATTGCTTTAATTCACTATGTTGATGGTGTGAAAGCATATATTATTGCTCCAAAAGGTTTACAAGTAGGACAACGTATCGAATCAGGCGTTAACGCTGATATCAAAGTTGGTAATGCATTACCATTAGGAAGCATTCCAGTCGGTACTGTTATCCACAACATTGAAACAAAACCAGGTAAAGGCGGACAATTAGTTCGTTCAGCTGGTACAAGTGCACAAGTACTTGGTCAAGAAGGTAAATACACTTTAGTTCGTTTGAACTCAGGTGAAGTTCGTATGATTTTAGCAACTTGCCGTGCAACAATCGGTACTGTTGGTAACGAACAACATGAATTAATTAACATTGGTAAAGCTGGTCGTGCTCGTTGGAAACGTAAACGTCCAGAAGTTCGTGGATCTGTAATGAACCCTAACGATCACCCACACGGTGGTGGTGAAGGTCGTGCTCCAATCGGACGTCCAACACCAGTATCTCCATGGGGTAAACCAGCTCTTGGATACAAGACTCGCAGCAAGAAAGCTCGTTCAAACAAACTTATTGTTCGTGGTCGTAAAAAATAATTATTAAAATAAATCTGATTCTATTAAAATTTTGGAAGGAGGATTTCCATAATGGGTCGTAGTTTGAAAAAAGGACCTTTCGTCGATGAACATTTGATGAAAAAGGTTGAAGCAGCTCAAGGAAGCGACAAAAAAGTAGTGATCAAAACTTGGTCTCGTCGTTCAACAATTTTCCCAAACTTTGTTGGACAAACAATTGCTGTATATGACGGCAGAAAACATGTTCCAGTTTATATTCAAGAAGACATGGTAGGACACAAACTAGGTGAATTCGCACCAACAAGAACTTACCGTGGTCATGCAAATGATGATAAGAAGAGTAAACGTAAATAACGAGGGGAGGACTTAAACTATGTCAGAACAAATCACATCTGCAAAAGCAGTTGCTAAAACAGTTCGTATTGCACCTCGTAAAGCTCGTCTTGTTGTCGATCTAATTAGAGGTAAAAAAATCGGTGATGCAATTTCAATCTTGAAATTCACACCACGTGCAGCTTCACCAATCGTAGAGAAAGTGTTGATGTCTGCAATTGCAAATGCTGAACACAATTTCGACTTAGATGTTGAAAACTTATATGTAAGTGAAGCATACGTGAACGAAGGACCAACAATGAAACGTTTCCGTCCACGTGCTAAAGGTTCAGCTTCACAAATCTTAAAACGCACAAGCCACATCACTGTAGTGGTATCAGAGAAGAAGGAGGGATAATCAGTGGGTCAAAAAATTCATCCAATTGGAATGCGTGTCGGAATCATCCGTGATTGGGATTCAAAATGGTACGCAGAAAAAGATTTCGCAGAATTCTTGCATGAAGATTTAAAAATCCGTGATTATATCCGTAAACAATTAAGCGACGCTAGCGTTTCAACAATTGAAGTTGAACGTGCAGCTAACCGCGTTAATGTTTCAATCCACACTGCAAAACCTGGTATGGTTATCGGTAAAGGTGGATCTGAAGTTGATAAATTACGTACAAACTTAAATAAATTAACAGGTAAAAAAGTACACATCAACATCGTGGAAATCAAAAAACCTGATTTAGATGCAAAATTAGTTGCTGAAGGAATTGCTCGTGACTTAGAACGTCGTATTGCTTTCCGTCGTGCACAAAAACAAGCTATCCAACGTACAATGCGTGCAGGTGCTAAAGGAATTAAAACAATGGTATCAGGTCGTTTAAACGGTGCAGATATCGCTCGTTCAGAAAGCTATTCTGAAGGAACAGTTCCATTACACACATTACGTGCAGATATTGACTACGCTTGGGAAGAAGCAGATACTACTTACGGAAAATTAGGTGTTAAAACTTGGATTTACCGTGACGAAGTATTACCAACAAGAAAGAACAACAACTCTGAGAAAGGAGGGAAATAAACATGTTAGTACCAAAACGTGTAAAACACCGTCGTGAATTCCGTGG
>NZ_CAUQUN010000030.1:0-26970 GCF_963521425.1 uncultured Granulicatella sp. | reverse complement strand
TAAACCATTGCATATTATTTCTACGTCTCCCTACTTTTTTGATATTTAATAGATTCACAACGCTTACGTTATCACCAACTGAGTTACGTCCATAAGATCCGCAACCTAATGTTAGAGATGGAATAAATGCATTGTAAACATCCCCGATACCACCAAATGTAGATGGAGCATTCCAAATTACACGAATTGCACGAACAATACGTCCGAATTCTTTAGCTAATTCAGCATCATCTGTATGAATTGCTGCAGAGTGTCCTAAACCATTAAATTCAACCATTTGTCTTGCTTTCTCAACACCGTCTTCACGAGATTCTGATTTTAAGATTGCTAAAACTGGAGATAATTTTTCACGAGTTAAAGGTTCTTTTTCTCCTACTTCGCTACATTCTGCTGCTAAGATATTTGTTCCTTCTGGAACTGAGAATCCTGCTTGCTCTGCAATCCATGCAGCAGGTTTACCTACGATATTAGCATTTAATTTAGCACCAGCACAGTTTTTGCTGTTTGCTTTTACGCCAAAGCAGAACTCTTCAAGTAATGCTTTTTCTTTTTTAGATACAAAATAAGTGTGGTAGCTCTTTAATTCTGCTACAAATTCATCATAAATTTCTTTATCAATAATAGCTGCTTGTTCAGAAGCACAAACCATTCCGTTATCGAATGATTTACTCATTACGATGTCATGTGCAGCTTGACGAATATTTGCTGTTTTTTCAACATAAGCAGGTACATTACCAGCACCTACCCCTAAAGCTGGTTTTCCGCATGAATATGCTGCTTTAACCATTGCATTACCACCTGTAGCAAGGATAGTTGCAATTCCATCATGATTCATTAAAGCATTTGTAGCTTCAATTGATGGGTGTTCAATCCATTGAATACAGTTTTCAGGTGCACCAGCTGCAATTGCTGCATCACGAACAATTTGTGCTGCATGTGCTGAACTCTTTTGAGCTGATGGATGGAAAGCGAACACGATTGGGTTACGTGTTTTCAATGCAATTAATGATTTGAAAATCGCTGTTGATGTTGGGTTAGTTGTTGGTGTAATACCACATACAACCCCAACTGGTTCAGCAATTAACGTTAAACCTGTTACTTCGTCATCTTCAATAACTCCAACGGTTTTCGTATGACGCATATTATGAACTACGTGTTCACAAGCAAATAAATTTTTAGTCGCTTTATCTTCAAATACTCCACGACCAGTTTCTTCTACAGCATGTAAAGCTAACACACCGTGTTGATCAAGAGCTGCTACTGATGCTTTCGCTACAATATAGTCTACTTGTTCTTGATTGAGCAATCTAAATTGTTCTAAAGCTACAAGCCCTTTCTCTACTAATTCATTGACTTCTTTTTGAGAGTCTACTACTTTTTTCTCTTCACTCACTGGGAATTCCTCCGTTGCTTGTTATTTTTATCACATGTTTATCATAACCTATTTCATCGATTTTGTAAATAGGTGAAAACGAATTTATTTTAAGAAAATATTTTCTTTTTATTTGAAAGTTTACTTTCATAAAAGCTCTTATATTCGTTAAATTGAATATAAAGAGGAGAAAGTACTCCTCTCTATATGTTTTTTTATAATTGAACTCTTACTCCATTTTCTTCAATTGTAAATTCTTTTGTTGCCAAGTTTGCTACTAAGCGAGCTTTTGATTGATGATCAGCGCTTGAACGTACAATTTCAATTGTTGATTCATTTGGAGTTAAAATTTCAATTTCACCATCTAAATCAAATGCTTTTGATGTATTTCTAAATCGTAATAAGGATAATAATTGTTTTACGACTGGGCGTTCAACTTCTTTTTCAATTTCTTCTAATGTATAGTAATGACGATTAATATTCCGTCCTTCTTTTGTCGCTTCAAGAAGTTCAATATCATTTTCCCCTGCTAATAATCCTACATAATAAATTTGAGGGATACCCGGTGCAAAACATTGTAAAATTCTTGAGAGCAAGTAACTAGCATCATCATTTCCAAGTGCACTATAGTAAGTACTATTAATTTGATAAATATCTAAATTATTATATTTCTCACTAGAATAAACTTTCTTAACATTTGCTCCAACTTTATACAATTGTTCTGAAGTATAGTCTAATTCTTCATCTGTTAATAAATCTCTTGCATCTACAACCCCAATCCCATCATGTGTATCTAATGTTGTAAATTGTTTCATTGGACTCATTTTTAACCAATTTGCTAAGCGGTTAGATTTTCCACTATAAAGTGAATATAAAACAACCATTGGTAATGCAAAATCATAAACAAAATAATCATGATCCGCAATTTTCATTTGAATCGAATAATGTTCATGAATTTCAGGTAACAATTCTACTTGATATTTCGCAGCTTCTGCTCGTACTTCATCTAATAAATCCCAAATTTCTGGTTCTACAAAGAAATCATTTGTATCTAATTTTTTCACAGCATAGGCAAAAGCATCTAAACGAATTAATGAACACCCGTGACTTGCCATATCTTTAATCGTTTCACGGATAAATGCTTTTACAATGTCCTTTTTGACATCTAAATCAATTTGTTCTTCGCCAAATGTATTCCAAACTTCTTCTGTTGTACCATCTTCAAAATGAACCGTTTGGAATGGTGCTTTATCTTTTCTTTTATAAATCAAATCAATATCTTCTTGTGTTGGACGTCCTGGAGGGAAAAATTCATGCACACGAATAAACATATCTTTATATGGTGAATTTTCATGATTCTTTTTGAAATCTTGGAAAAATTTTGATTCCCGTGAAATATGATTAATCATAAAATCAAACATTAAATAATATTGCTCTCCTAATGCATCAACATCTTCCCAGCTTCCTAAATCTGGATCAACTGTCGTATAATCACTTGGTGCAAATCCTCTATCACCTGTTGAAGGGAAAAACGGAAGTAAGTGTACTCCTCCAATTGATTCTTTAAAGTAAGTTTCTAAAACAAATTTTAGATCCTTCATATTTTTTCCTAAGCTATCTGAATAAGTAATCAGCATCGCTTCGTTTTTAATTTGCACATTTATCAACTCCTATTTCTACCAGTATTAAACCGGTTGCATAAATCCATTTTACCAAATATTAAAACGTTTGCATACTAGTATACTAAAATATTTTTTGCATGTTTTCTTACCCTCCTGTATACTAGATAAAGATTATTTTCGAAAGGATGTTACTATGTTTACCATTTATGAACATGAACCTCTACATTTATTTAAAAATTATGAAAAAGCTTCTATAGATTTTCCAAATACAAAAATATATTTAGATGAAGTATTATCCGCTTTTCCTGAATTTGGACTAGAAACAACTTACCAAGAAAGTTTAACATTCATCCAAAAACGTGCCTATCAATTATTTACGATTGGTATTAAATCTGGAGAGAAAGTGATGGTTTATAAATCTTCTGCTGTTGATAGTTATTGGTTAGCTTGTGCTATTTCATATTTAGGCGCAATTCCTGTCATGACTTCTGCACATCTACCTGCTACCATTATTGATACATTTTTCGAACGCTTAGAAGACTCATGGTTAATTTATGATGATGAAACTCAGGACAAAGTAAAGTTTTTAAAAGAAAAGAACCAATCTAAAGCTATTTCTGTTCTAGAAATTCAAAAAGAATGTGAAACGATGACTCCATTGGTTACTCTTAATCCAAATGAAATTAGTTATATGACACATACTTCCGGAACAACCGGTATTCCTAAACTAATTGCACACTCTGCTAACAGTATGGGGTGGCGAACAGCTTTTCAAAAGAGTATTTTTTCAAAAATGGAAGAAAAAGGATTGCTAGCATTCCATATTTCTCCAGTCCATTCTCGTTTTAATATTGGAATGTCTTCATTAATGAGTTTAGGATTTCCTTATTTAGCGATTAAAGATTCTAGTATTAAAAATATTGAAACCTTACTTCAACAATTCAAACCAATTGGTATTGAAACGCATCCAAACAATTTTGTTCAATGGGCTACTCTTGCTAAAAAACATCCAGAATTATTTGAAAATACTCGCTATTATCACTCAACATTTGATGCGATTAATAAGGAAACTATAGCTACTTTCTTAAAAACGAATCGCAAAAAAAATGGTATCTATTTACAAATTTATGGACAAAGCGAATGCGGCCCTGCAATCGTTCGTAAACACACATTAGAATCATTACCAGGAATGAATATCCGTAATATGGGGATTGGATTTGAACATTTTACAAAAGCAAGAATTGCGAAAAATAACGGAACACTTCTTCCAATAAATACACCAGGAAATATTCAATTATATTCTAAAGGACGCGCTTTAACATACTTTAAAGAAGATGCTCGATTCCAAGAAAATGTTTACGATCAATGGTGGGATACTGGAGACTACGGAGTAATCAATGATAAAGGAGAATTATTACTACACGATCGTCAAGTAGACTTAGTAGAAACTTTGGAAAGTACACTTATGATTGAAGATTATTTATTAGACCATCTTCCGTTCCTTGAAGAAGTTGTAATCATTCGTGATCACCATGGTTATCCTCAGCCAATCATCGCTATTAGAGAAAAAGAAAAATTCCAAGATGAATTATGGTTTAAAGCCATTGAAAACTTACCTCATTTAAATGAACCAATTATGATGGAATACGATAAAATTCCAAGAACAGCAACGATGAAAGTACAAAGACGTGCATTAGAACAATTATTATTTAAGAAATAAAATAACGCTTCACAACAAGTTCGTTTTCTTGTTGTGAAGCGTATATTGTTTTACGAAACTGTCCTAAACAGCTTATTCAAATTCCCTTGCAAATCTCATTAATTCTTTTACTGTTGATGGTTCCATTTGCGCATGTCCTGCAGCAGTAGAAAAGACTAATTCAGCATGTGGCAATTTTTGTTTTAAATCATATGCCCCACTCGGACGACAATCGACATCATATCTACCATGAACAATTTTAATTGGAATCTCTTTTAGTGTATCTGCATGATTAAGAATATAATTATCATCTTCTACAAAGCAATGATGGTAGAAATAATGACATTCCATAATGGAAATCGCAAGCATGTCCTCATCTGATTCCTCACCAATAGTTTCTCTAGGCAATAAGGTAACAATGCCACCTTCCCATCTTGCCCATTGACGAGCTGCTTCTAAACGTATAGATACATCTTTACTTGTCAACCTTTTATAATAGGCTGTTACTAAATCCCCTTGTTCTTCTACTGGTATATGATTTAAATAAGGCTCAAATTGATCTGGGAAGAAATCACTAGCTCCTTTTTGGTATAGCCAATCGGTATCTTCTTGTCTTCCTAAGAAAATCCCACGTAAAATCAATCCCAGAACTCTTTCTGGATATTGAATAGCATAATGAAGGGATAAAGTCGTCCCCCAACTACCACCGAACACAAGCCATTGATCAATTCCTAACTTTTCACGGATTTTCTCCATATCTGAAACTAAATGTTGAGTTGTATTCTCCTCTAATGAAAGAAAAGGTAAACTTTTCCCACAACCACGTTGGTCAAATTGAATCATACGATAAACATCCGGATTAAACAATTGACGGGTTACTGGACTTGAACCTCCTCCTGGTCCACCATGAACAATCACCACCGGTTTTCCATTTGGATTTCCTGATTCCATCACAAATACTTGATGTGTTGAAGAAACTTCTAAGTAAAACTCGTTATAAGGCTCAATTGGTGGAAATAAACTAACATTTTCCATTATTTCTCCCCCTTTTTTATAAGTGAGTTAATGCTACTCGAATGGCTTCATCATAATTTGGTTCATCTGTCATTTCTTGAACAATTTCTTGATAAACAATTGTTCCTTTTTGATCCAACACAAAAATCGAACGTTGGTCTACGCTTAATTCAGGCACATAAATGCCATATGCTTCTCCAAATGTAAAATCAACATCACATAACATTTCCATTGCAACATCATTTGCCGAACACCAATTTTTAAATTCATCTTTGTTATTTTTACTAATCGTCACTAATTGAATACTTGGATGTTCTTTCATTTTTTTATGGAAAGCTTTTGTTTGAATATCGCAAACTCGAGTATTAATATCTGGAACAACACTGATTAATGTTACGCTTCCTGCAAATGATTCTGGAGTTTTAATTTCTCCATGAATACATTCTAATGAAAAGTGAGGAGCTTTTTCTCCTACTGTTGGTAATTCTCCTTTTAATTCATATGGGTTATTGTGTCGTGTAATAAACATATTTTATTCTCCTTTTTTTATTATATTTTTTACAATCATTTTTAATTCTGGTAATACTTCTTCTTCAAACCATGGATTTTTCTTCATCCATCTAATATTTAAAGGAGAAGGATGTACTAATGGAAAATACTTTGGTAAGTATTCACCATAGCTTCTAACCGTTTCTGTTACATTTTCTTTTTTCGTTTCTTTCAAATAATAGTTTTGTGCATACGAACCAACTAGCAGGATACACTCAATATGTTTCAATAATGGTAAAACTAATGGATGCCATTTTGACGCAAATCCTTTTCTAGGTGGTTTATCTCCACTTTTACCTTTTCCAGGATAGTAAAAGTCCATTGGAACGACTGCAAATAATCCTGATTGGTAAAATATTGTTTCATCAATTCCCAGCCATTCTCTTAAACGATCTCCACTTTTATCCCAGAAAAATTTACGACTTTCTTGAGCCTTTAACCCTGGTGCTTGACCGATAATTAATATTTTAGCTGTTTCTGGAATCCAAAATAATGGTTCAATTCCTTGCTCCGTATAAATTAGATTTTCTTCATCCTGCATAATTTGTTCTTTTAACTGTTCAAAAGACACTTTTCTCATCTCCATTTTTAATCATAGATTTAACGATGAACAAACATAGCATCTCCAAAACTAAAGAAGCGATAACGTTCATGAATGGCATGATGATAAGCTTCTAATGTAAAGTCTCGCCCTAAATAAGCACTCACTAACATCACTAATGTTGATTTTGGAAGATGGAAATTTGTAATAAAGGCATCCACTACTTTAAATTCATATCCTGGCGAAATGAAAATATCTGTCCATCCACTACTTGGTACGATTTCTCCATGATTAGCAGAACCGACTGTTTCTAATGTACGAATGGAAGTTGTTCCTACTGCAATCACTCGTTTTCCATTTTTCTTAGTTTCTGCAATAACTTCTGCTGTTTCTTTTGAAATATGATAATATTCCGAATGCATTTTATGGTCTTCTAAATGATCTACAGAAACGGGTCTAAAGGTACCTAGTCCAACATGTAATGTAATCGGAACAATTTGAATCCCTTTTTGTTGAATTTTTTCCATTAATTCTTTTGTAAAATGTAATCCCGCTGTTGGAGCCGCTGCAGAACCATTTTCCTTTGCATAAACCGTTTGATAACGTTCTTGGTCTTCTAATCTTTCTTTGATATACGGTGGTAATGGCATTTCACCTAATGATTCTAATATTTCTAAAAATACTCCATCGTATTGAAATTCAATCATTCTTCCACCTTGTTCTAATTCTTCTGTCACAGTTGCCTTTAATCGTCCATCACCAAAGGATACTACTGTCCCAACTTTCATTCTTTTAGCTGGCTTTACAAGAGTTTCCCAACAATCACCATGTGTATTGTGCAGTAGTAGCACTTCAATATGAGCGCCTGTTCCCTCTTTTTCGCCGTATAATCTAGCTGGCAATACTCTTGTATTATTAACGACTAATGTATCACCTTCTGCTAAATAATCAATAATTTCAGAAAAATGTTTATCTTCTACACTATGTTCTGTTTCATTAACGACTAGTAATCTTGATGAAGTTCGATCTTTCAAAGGTGTTTGAGCAATCAGTTCTTCTGGTAAATCAAAATCAAAATCTTGAGTTGTATAATTCATTCTTATTCCATCTTTCTATTTTAATATCTTCTATTCAAATGAACATAAGCTTCTGGAGTCACCATTCTTCCTCTTGAAGTTCGTTTCATAAATCCAATTTGTAATAAATACGGTTCATACATATCTTCAATGGTTTCAGCATCTTCAGAAATATTGGCAGCAATCGCTCCTAATCCAACTGGGCCTCCATCGTATAAATCAATCATGGCATTTAATAACTTACGGTCAATCGCATCTAATCCCTTTTCATCTACTTGAAGGACTTTTAAAGCTTTTTGTGTAATTTCTTTTGAAATAGCACCCTCTTCATAAACTTGAGAAAAATCACGCACACGTTTTAATAAACGGTTAGCAATACGAGGGGTTCCTCTTGAACGAAGAGCAACCTCTCTAGCTGCTTCTTCATGAATCTCACTTTCAAATACACTAGCTGTTCGCTTCACGATTTCTGTTAAAGATTCCTCATCATAATATTCCATATGAGACACAATTCCAAAACGATCCCTTAATGGAGCAGATAAAGCACCCGCACGAGTTGTCGCTCCTACTAAAGTGAAAGGAGGTAACGGAAAATGAACGGGATGTGCTGTTGGCCCTTGTCCTACTACAATATCAACAAAGAAATCTTCCATTGCTGAATAGAGCATCTCTTCTACTACACGAGGTAAGCGATGAATTTCATCGATAAATAATACATCTCCAGCATTTAAATCATTTAATAAAGCAACTAAATCTCCAGGTCGTTCAATGGCTGGTCCACTCGTTGTTTTTATTCCTACTTCTAATTCATTCGCAATCACCATTGCTAAAGTTGTCTTTCCTAATCCAGGAGGGCCGTATAATAAAACATGATCCAATGCTTCTTGCCTGCTACGTGCTGCTTGAATATAAATGGATAACTCTTCTTTTACTTTTTGCTGACCAATATATTGTTGTAAATTTTGCGGTCGTAATGATAATTCCGTTGAAACTTCTTGTTCATCTAAGGGACTACCATCTACAAATCGATGTTCTTCCACACAATTCTTCCTTTCTATTTCATCAATAATTTAAAGGCAATGGATAATGCTTCTTGAGTAGTTTGAGGAGCCGCTGTTTCTAACTCTTTCCAAACTTTTGTAATTTCTTTTGCAGAATATCCTAATCCTAATAAGGCTTCTCTTGCTTCTTCTAAGTGTTTCAATCCAATTGCAGTTTCTACTACTGGAGTAGCTATTTCTTCCACAACAATATTCGTGAATTTTCCTTTTAAATCTAATACAATTTGTTGAGCAGTTTTTTTACCAACACCAGGGAATTTTGTTAAATATGTAATATTGCCTGATTCTACTGCTTGGATAAAACCATTCACATCATCATTTGCTAAAATCGATACTGCACTTTTGGGTCCGATTCCCGAAACACTAATTAATTTTTGGAATAATTCTTTTTCTTCATCACTTAAAAATCCATACAATGTAATTGAATCTTCTCGAACAATTTGTTGAAGCTCTACTCGAATAACTTCATTCAATTTTGATTGGATACGATAAGGATTTGCAAACATAATTTGATAGCCAATCCCATGATTTTCTACGACAATATAAGTTGGTTGAATCGCCACTAATTCTCCTTTAAGATATTCGTACATCTCATACCTCCGTTTTATTTCTTCCTAATTAGTGTATCACGAAAACGGTATAAATTCTAATAATCCACTGAGAAAACAATATGAATTGTATGGAAAAAAAGACGATAGATTTTTATTCTATCATCCATATTCTTTGTTAATTATTTCGTTTTTCTTCTGCTTTATTTCTACGAAATTGTAATTGCTGTTGCCAATCTTCCATTTGGTCAATAAACTTTTTACCTTTCAATCGAATCCCTACATATTCATCCATTAATGAGTCACAAAGTCTTTTTAAATCTGCTTTTGTTTCTGAAGATAGACTCAATGATTGAATTTGTAAAGGAGATTTCATCGATACGAGAATTCTTGCAATATGAACAGATTTTGGACTTAATTGTAGTCTCTTTTCATCTTTCTCAAAATGTCTCGTACATAACAATCCATGATGTTTCAACGAAATATCAAATGGACCAACCGACTCTTCACAAAAACAACACTGTTGCCATTGAAATGCTACTCCAAAATATTTTAACATCTTCAATTCAAAATAATGCATTAAAACAAATGGATCTAAATCATTTTCCACTGCACGGATACAATTTTCTAATAAATCATACAACTCTATATTTACAATACGATCTTCCATCACAGCATCGACTAATTGCATCATATACGTCATAACCGCTTGAACTTCAATTTGTTCATAAATACGTCGATGATTTTGCACTTCAAGACATTCCCTAATAAAACTAAAGCCATTTTGATGAATAGTTCCGATAAAAACAGCTCTCGTAAAGGGTAACGTTGCTGCAGATAAAGGATGACTCGAACGTTGTAAATTTCTTACAAAGAACATTTGCTTCCCAAATTCTCGAGAAAAAATCTTAACAATCATATCATGTTCTTTATATTCTTGTCGAAATAAAACAATACCGGTAAACTTTTGAAAGTATTCCATAAAGTCACCTTAATCTTTATAGTCTGTTGTACGATAGCCAAAGTCTTGTAAATGGCTCTTTTTCTTACGCCAATCTTTTTCTACTTTGACCCATAATTCTAAATATACTTTATTTCCTAGTAATTGTTCGATATCTTTTCTTGCTCTGACACCAATTTCTTTTAGTAATTTACCACCTTTACCGATGATAATTCCTTTTTGAGTAGGTCGTTCAACAATAATATTGGCATAAACATGTACTTTATCAAATTCATCTTTTTGCATTTTATCTACTGTAACTGCAACTGAATGAGGAATTTCTTCTTTTGTTAAATGTAAAATTTTCTCACGAATTAACTCAGATACAACGAAATATTCTGGATGGTCTGTAATTTGATCACTTGGGTAATATTGAGGTCCCTCTGGTAAATGATTTGTTAAAGTTGTCATCAATTCTTGAACATTATTTCCTTGTAAAACTGAAATTGGAATAATCCCAGCAAAAGGAATCGTTTCTTGATATGATTCAACTCGGTCTAATAATTCATCAGGAGAAATTAAATCAATTTTATTCAACACTAAAAAGACGGGTGTTTTAATTTTCTTTAATTTTTCAATAATAAAGTCATCACCAGGACCTCTTTTTTCTGCAGCATTCACCATAAATAATACCGCATCTACTTCTTTTAACGCTGAATAAGCACTCTCAACCATGAAGTTCCCTAATTCATGCTTCGGTTTATGAATTCCTGGAGTATCTAAAAAGACAATTTGACAATCTTGATTCGTATAAACTCCTTGTATTTTATTACGAGTTGTTTGAGCTTTATCCGACATAATGGCAATTTTTTGTCCTAAAACATAATTCATAAAGGTAGATTTTCCTACATTTGGTCTACCAACAATGGCTACAAAACCTGATTTAAATTGTTTTGACATATGACTCTCCTTATAAAAATATTTGTACAATCTTTGGAATAAAAATTCCAGAAGCCATAATGAGAACAAATACAGCTCCCATTAATACGACACCAGCTGCCACATCTTTTGCTTTTTTAGCGGCTAAATGATAATTGTGTCCTACCATTAAATCCACTAATTGTTCTACAACGGTATTTAACATTTCTAAAATAAACATTAAAAAGATACAAAATATAATCCAGTACCATTCTACTCTTTCGATTTTTAATAAGAATCCAAGTATAACTACTACAATTGCAGTAACAACATCAAATCTGAAATTTCTTTCATCTTGAAATACCGTTTGAATTCCATTCACAGCATGTTGCATGGATTGTTTAAAATGATGATTTTTCCCAACTTGTTTATACATTTCTCGTTAAACCATAGGCTGTTAAAATTTCTGTTTGCAAGCCTGTCATTTCTTTTTCTTCTTCTTCTGTTTGATGATCATAACCGTTTAAATGTAAAAAACCATGTAAAGCTAAGAATCCTAATTCACGTTCTAAACTATGCCCATATTCTTCTGCTTGTTCTTTTGCACGATCCACCGAGATAATAATATCCCCGATGGAAGTCACAAAATTTTCATCTGAAGCCATAAAGTTTTTAATTGGATCCATATCTTCGTCTTCATCGTCTAGAGCAAAACTAATGACATCTGTTACTTTATCAATATTTCTAAAGTCTCGATTAATCTCACGAATTCTTTCACTTGATACAAATGAAATACAGCATTCACGATTTTCTGGATAATGTAAATAGTCACTCGCAAATGACACAACATCTTCTACTAATTTTTGATATTCTTCTTTTACTACTTCAGTTTCGTCTATTAATTCAATAAACATAATATTTCCTCTCTACTTTGTCTCTTGTTTTTTTATCGTTGGATATTCAATTCTTGAATGGAATGTACCATTTAAAGAAGTCACAATCATTTTTTCTACAATCGCTATTTCTTTCATTGTAATATCACATTCTACGAATTGTTCATCTTCTAATCGGTTCATAATAATGGAATGGACTAATGCTTCTACCTTTTCTAAAGTAGGTTCTTTCATCGCACGTGTTGCTGCTTCTGCACTATCAACGATATTAATAATCGCTGCCTCTTTTGTTTGAGGTTTTGGTCCAGGATATCGGAAATCTTCCTCTTTTACATCTGGATTATTTTTTAGCGCTTCTGCATAAAAATATTTCATCAATGTTGTTCCATGATGTTGCGCACATATATCAATGACTGCTTGAGGTAATTGATGTTGTATTAAAATTTCTACTCCTTTTGTAACATGATTAAAAATAATTTGAGCTGACTCTTCAGCACTAATCATATTATGAGGAGACTCCATATGTCCTGGTAAATTTTCAATAAAGAAAAACGGATGTTCTAATTTTCCAATGTCATGATAATAACAGGCTACTCTTGCTAATTGAGAGTCTCCACCAATTGCTTCTACACAGTTAGCAGAGATATTTGCAACCATCAAGCTATGGTGATAGGTTCCAGGTGCTTGAGTAATCAGATCTTTTAATAACGGTTGATTTGGATTGGATAATTCAGCCCATAATAATACCGAACTATCTTCAAATACATAGGATAAATACGGCATTAAAATAACTGGTAATAAAAATGATAAAAATCCACTTAATAGTAAAAATAAGAAGACTAACATCGTTTGTTGCGTTTGAAACTCATAATTACTATATAAAACAAATGGAACCCCTAATAATACTGGGTAGATTAAATATTTAATAAATCGTTTAAACCATAATTGATTCTTCCACAATTTTTCATTTAAAATTCCTATCCAAGCAATCATTGAAAGAAATACTGTTGTTAAAATTAAATGTAAACTATTAGTCGACTGAGAAAAGAAATACCAAGAAAAGATTGGCATTAAAACTATTGAAAAAATCGTCAGCCTTAAACTCTTTGTTAAACGATACAACAGATAAATAAAACCAGCAATTGGAAATACTAAGCCAATATGTTCCACTCCTCGATGTTGTACTAAAGCAAGTATTTTTAAGACGAATACTCCGGCAACAAATACTAAACTAAAAACTGTCAATGCAGTTGCAGTATCACTTGGATTTTGTTTATCCGTTTGAGTAGGGTTATAAAAATATACCGCAAGGAAAATAATGATTCCTGCTAAGAATATTAAATAACTAAATAATTCGTGATAATTTCGTTGTCCATTACTTAAGCCAAATAATTCAATCAAACGAATCTCTTGATTTGAAATCACATGTCCTTCTTGGATAAGCACTTGTCCTTGCAAAATTTTTACAGGAGTAACTGCCGCTTTTGCCGCTTCTTTCGCCTTTTGAGTCGCTTCTTTATCAACTACATTATTCACAATTACAGAAACAGTCACTAATTGACCTAATAAATCTCTTTCAGTATCAGAATAGTCACTATAGAATAAAGTTTTCTTTGCTTCCTCTTGAGCTTTTGTTACGGTACTTTCACTAATAGGATTTTTCATTTGTGTTTCTACAACTGATTTTAATGTTTTCTCATAAGAAGCCAACTGTTCATTATTTGCTTGTAATAATTGAGAAATGTATTTATCAGGGATGAAAATTGCAAACTCTCGAATAGATTGATTCTCTTTTTCAAGTGATTTCTTAAAATATTGAACTCTTTCTTGTGTTGTCGCTACTCTTGTAACGGATTCTTCAGAAGAATTACTTTGATCTGTTTTAATAATTTCAGCAGATGCTTTAGAGGCAACTGATTTAATTGCTTGGAAAAATTGCTGAATATTTGTCAATTGCTTCGTCATACGTTCTTGGTCAAACACTAATACATCACTGACAGCATCCATAGCAATTTGTTGATTTTTCTCTGTTTGAGCTTTATCTTCCAAAGTTCTTGGCGCTCGAATCGTTTCTTTAGCGACTTGATTTAATTCAACAGTGTAGGTTGTTGGCTTCACACTGCTATACCCAATCACTAACAATGCAATAAATGTTAAAAAAAGAAGTAAGGGCAAATAGAAAATGCCCAAAACTTCCTGAAATTTTCGCAGTTTCTGTCTCATTTTTCATTTACTCCTTACTTATTCACCTTGATCTGAATAGGCATCAATAATACTTGATACTAATGGATGACGAACGACATCGAATGCATCAAATTCAACAAAAGAAATACCGCTAATTCCTTTTAGTTTATTTTCAGCATCTACTAAACCACTCATATGACTCCCTTTTGGTAAGTCTACTTGTGTTTTATCTCCATTAATGATCATTTTTGAACCAAATCCTAAACGAGTTAGGAACATTTTCATTTGAGCTCTTGTTGTATTTTGTGCTTCATCTAAAATAATAAATGCTTCTTCTAATGTACGTCCACGCATATAAGCAAGAGGAGCTACTTCAATGACTCCACGTTCTAATAATCGATTGGTATGTTCTACCCCATAAATCGCATATAACGCATCATAAATCGGACGTAAATATGGATCGACTTTTTCTTTTAAATCCCCTGGTAAAAATCCTAAATTTTCCCCGGCTTCAACGGCTGGTCGTGTTAAAATAATTTTCTTTACTTGACCTTTTTTCAAAGCTTGAACCGCCATCACAACTGCTACGAAAGTTTTACCAGTTCCTGCAGGGCCAATTCCAAACACCATATCTGTTTTCTTAATCGCATGAATATATTGTTGTTGTCCAAATGTTTTAGCACGAATTGGTTTACCAGAAAATGTACGACCAATTTCCTCATTGTATAAATTTAAAAAATAATCTAAAGTGCCTCTTTTAGCCATTTTAATTGCTGTGACAATATCTGTTTGAGAGATTGAAATTCCACGGGCTATTAATTCTTGTAATTGTTCTAATAACATTACAGTTTGTTTTACAGACTCTTCTTCACCGGAAATTAACAATTGTTCTTCACGATGAGTAATGAGTGTTTCAAACGTTTCTTCCAATAATCTCAAATGTTGATCCTGTGAACCAAATAATTGAACGAGTTGTGGATGATTTTGGATTTCTAACGCTTGTTTATAGTTTTCTTCTACCACACTGTTAACCTCCATTTACTGTATGTAGCATTATTATAGCATATTTTAACCATTTCTTTCTATGAATTTACTGTGAGGAAAAATTAAAAAACTTTCCTTAAATTGTTCAACCATTAAATATTTTTATAATAATTAATGGTATAAAAACTTCTTAAGGAAAGTTTAATTTGAATATATTTATAAATGACTTAAAAATAAGCACTATAAACCCTAATGCTTAATAAAAAAGGAAGATTTAATATTCATCTCATGTAATAATCTTTCCTCTTTATTAGGATATACTTTAGAAAAAATATTTACAAACTCTTCTAAAGTGGACTTTAAATTTAATAATGGGATTTTATTGTCAATTAACGCTGAACAGGATATTAATATTGCCCAGTCATTTTTCCCATATCCTTTTTTATAATCTGTTGTTGTTATTTCAATTTGAGGATGAATTAATGTTGTATACCTAATATGAGCTTCATTTGGTCTATAATTAAATATTCTCCCACCATGTGCGGCTCTATTACGATATGCCCTAAATAAAAATAACATATCCATAAAAAGTATTGTTAAATCATCATTTTGTTTAATAAAATCAATAGGGATTCCAAAAAAACGAGAAATAATAATTCTTTTAATATCAGATTTTTGTAATTTAATAAAATTAATAAGATTACCAAATGTAGTACCCTTTAACAAAATCCAAGGCGGACAATTTCCATGAACTTCTCTATAATGTTTAAATGGTTGTGTATCATCATTTATAATTTTACTGAATTTATTTAAAAGTTGATCGAGTTTATAAGTTCCATCTGAATATTTCTTTCCATCTTTATAGTTCGTTCGTACTAAATAGTCAGATTCTAAGTAGCCAAAATTTTCAGCAATAGTATACGCAACTATAGTTCTAAGATTTGCTTCAATATTTTGCATGGCAATCATAGTTGTATTTCTTAGCCTACTATCTAATTCATATAAAGTAAATATAGCTTCAAAGGTTGTACCTTCTTGAAATTTATCTGGATTTGAATTCTCTACAAATATATTTTTATATCCATTTATGATTTCATAATAGCCATAATTCTGAAGAAGATGTTTAGCTTGTTCCTTCGAACTATCTGTGAAGAATATCCCACGTTCCTCTAATAAAACAATCTGTTCATCTATTGTTTTAAATGGTTTATCTGACATAATTTTCTCCTTTATACCACAAAAGAGCTACAAGTAAACTTGTAGCTCCTTGCCGGCTGAACCTCAGCCCTTCATTAAGATTACTACAATACTAGCATTATTAAATTTATTTGTCAATTAATAATTCTTAGTATTCTAACTTCTCTGTGTAAAAAAATTATGATTTTTTACGTTTTTCTTCTTTTTTGGCTATACTTAACGCAAGTGATAAAGAATTAATGAGAATATTTTTTGAATCCTCATCGAATTTATCTAAATCCTTTGTATATATACCAGACTCTATTTCTCCCATTATTTTTTCAAGTCTATTTACAATGTTATCTCTTGAAAGGTCATAATATTTTTTTCTTGATTTAGAAATCCCTAATAAATAATCAATCGATACATTGAAATATTTTGATAATTGTAACAATTTATCTTGAGGTATATTTCTTCTACCAGATTCCCAATGCCCTACTGATGATTGACTAGTACCTATTATTTTTGCTAATTCTTCTTGAGACAATCTTTTTTCACGTCTTAATTCTGACAATAAATAACCAGTTGACATATTACCCCTCCACTAATTGTAATTGGAATTTTTAAATTACAAATAACATTTGTTTTATCCTAAATGAGCCTTTACTTGTTCTTTAATCACATTGCCATCAGCTTTTCCTTTTAATTCTTGCATAACAGCACCCATTAATTTACCAAATTCTTTTTGAGTTGTTGCACCAATTTTTTCAGCTACAGTTGCAATAACTTCTTTTACTTCTTCTACTGATAATTGTTTTGGTAAGTAACGTTCTACAATTTCAATTTCAGCTTCTGTTTTAGCAACTAATTCATCACGTCCTGCTTTCACAAATTCTGCTAATGATTCACGACGTTGTTTTGCTTCACGTGCTAAAATCGTTAATTCTTCTTCAGCATTTAATTCTTCTTTTTTATCAATTTCTGCTGCTTGAACAGCTGTTTTAATCATTCTTAATACTGCTAAAGTTTCTTTATCTTTAGCTTTCATAGCTGTTTTAATATCATTATTTAATGTTTCTTTTAAACTCATGATTTTCACTCCTTAAAATACGAAAAAGACTGAGACGTAAAATCCCAGCCTTTACTTAGTCATATGATACACAGAGTTGACTAGAACTTACGTTTACGAGCTGCCTCTGATTTTTTCTTACGTCTTACACTTGGTTTTTCATAAAACTCACGTTTACGAGCCTCTTGTAAAGTTCCAGTTTTAGAAACAGTACGTTTGAAGCGACGAAGAGCATCATCAAGTGATTCGTTTTTACGAACAACTGTTTTTGACATATCCTATTCCCTCCCTCCAAGCATTAAAAGTAACTGTTTTCTTTTGAATAGAATTACCAAACAAACGAAATGTCCTTTTCTTATTATAGAAAATGTTAGTCCAATTGTCAATTAGATAGACTATAAATTTTAGCTGAAAAATTCAATTTTGACACTTAATTATGAACTTGCATGAGCACAGTTTTCACATAATCCAAAAATTTCAAAACGATGAGAATGCACTACACATCCCTCTAATTGTGTTTCAAAATAAGTCATTGGACAGAACTCAATTTCTTTCGTACGCCCACATTTTTCACAAATAAAATGATGATGATGTCCTTCATGACTACAACCAAAACGGAATAATTTTTCACCATTCCATTCAGTCGTCTCTAAAATTCCTAAATCGGTAAAATCATATAAATTACGATAAATTGTATCATAACTCATATTTGGAAAATCTGCTTCTAATAGTTGTTGTACTTGTTTAGCAGATAAATAACGATCCTCGTGGCTAAAAATTTCAATAATTTTTTCACGTTTACTTGTATATTTAAATCCAGCTTGCTTTAATAATTGAATAGCTTGCTCAATTTGTCCATGATGACAATGACAGTGTTGGTGCTGTTTTTCATTTTTACTTGAGTGGTGGTGCCAACACTCATGTTCATGATGTGTATGTTCTTCTCCATGATGATGACAACATTCTTTTTTGTGTTTTCCTTTGTGCTGACAACATTCGTGTCCGTGATCATGTGGCATATAACTTCCTCCTATTACTGACTAATAATTTTTGAAAGTAATTCTGGGTCAAATTTATTTTGACGAATCATTTGAATTTCATATAAATAAGGCGGTTTTTGATTTTTCTTATCTTCTCCAACATATGGAGTTTCTAAAATTTTAGGAATATTTATAAATTTTTCTTCTGAAACAACTTGCATTAAAGCATCAAAACCAATTTCACCAAATCCAAAATTTGCATGACGGTCTTTGTGGGATCCACATACATTTTTAGAATCATTGATATGTAATACTTTTAAACGATCTAAGCCAATTACTTTATCAAACTCAGTCATTACGCCAGAAAAATCTTCTTTTAAGTTATACCCTGCATCATGAATATGACAAGTATCCAATGTCACAGATAATCGATCATTATGAGTAACACCGTCTATCATACGAGCAATTTCTTCAAAAGTTCGACCTAATTCAGTTCCTTTTCCTGCCATTGTTTCTAGCGCAATTTGTACTTTTTGATTTTTATCAATAACTTCATTCAATCCTTTAACAATTTGTGCAATTCCAACATCAACTCCAGCACCAACATGAGAACCTGGATGAAGGACAACTTGTTTTGCACCAATTGCTTCTGCACGTCGAATTTCTTCTCTCAAAAACTCAATTGCAAAATCCAAATAGCCTTCTTTTGTCGTATTTGCTAAGTTAATAATATATGGTGCATGTACAACTACTTCTTCAATTCCATTTGTTTGCATAAATGCTTGACCTTGTGTAATCATCAATTCTTCAATCGGTTTTCTTCTTGTATTTTGTGGTGCGCCAGTGTACACCATCATCGTATTTGCTTTATAACTAGCTGCTTCTTTAGCAGATAATAACAACATTTCTTTTCCACTCATGGAAACATGAGATCCTAATAACATCTATCTTCCTCCTTGTTATAATCACTATTATTTTACGTTAGAAATTATGATTCATCAAGCATTAACTCTTTTATTAACAATACATCCTAGCTTGTATCATTAAGCCTTATCTTTTACTTTTCAAACCCTTTCATAATTGGTATAATAAAAATTGTATAAGATTAAAATAGGATTATAAAAGGAGCGACTATGGAAAACGTTAAAAAAATCATACGCAATAAAAACGTTCAATATTTCATGAGCTTTAGTACTTTCCTTCTAGCTTTCGGTTTTTCAATTATTCCATTGATAGATGCTAATCCACATCCTTTTTCAAATCATAATGAAACAACTGTTGTTTCTACAGACCATCATGAAGATGAATCTCAAACTATTGAAAAACTTGATAAGTCATTAGTTGCTCAAGTAGCAGCTGTAGAAAGTGAAAATTCTGTAAAATTGTATCAAGAACCTAACACTCAACAATTTCCAATTGCTGAATTAAAAAAAGGTGAATACGTACTTCTTTTACATAAAGTCAATGATGATTGGTTACAAGTTCAATATCATCAGCAAGTTGCATGGATGCCTACAAAAGATGTATTATTAACTCATTTAATGATAGGACATTCTAGCGGAACAGTTTCACTATATAAAGAAGCAAATAAATCTTCTCAAGTTGTAACAACAATTCCTAATGGAGAAACTTTTTATCTGTTAGATGAAACAGACTCAAATTTTTCAAAAGTTTCTTACAACCAACAAGAAGGTTATATTGACAATAATCAATTAAATTATGCTATTGACCACATGAATGAATTATATAAATTACAATCAGGATTGCCTCAAACAATTGATGCAAAAAAAATGATTGTTACAAAATTAAAAGAAACTCCTCTGTATGAATCTGCTGATATATTTTCAAAACGCATCAGTACTGTAAATGCTGGAACTATTTTTAACTATGAAGATCGAGAAAATGATTTTTATAAAGTTTCTGTTGGTAATGGTAAAATAGCCTATATTCCTTATTGGTTGGTCAATACAAACTTTGCTGCTGTTGAGACTGATGCTCATATTCCACAAGGAATTGAACAAGCAAAAATTGTTATCGACCCTGGTCATGGCGGTGACGATCCGGGAGCTGTCGTTACTTTTAGTGAAAAGCATGAAGCAGATCATACTTTAACTACGGCACTTCTTTTGAAAAAAGAACTAGAAGCTTTAGGTGCAAATGTTATTCTCACTCGTGATTCTGATAAGAGCGTTAGCTTAGAAAATCGTGCTCAATTAAGTAATCGTGAACAAGCAAATGCGTTTATTAGTTTACACTTTGATTCTGGTCCAAATGCAAATGCTTCAGGTACAACTGGATATTTTTTTTCATCAACAAGTGAAAACTTAGCACAAACTGTTAATAAATATATCGCTCGAAACTTAACCTTGAAGAGTCAAGGAACAAAGTTCCAAAACTTCTTAGTTTTACGGGATAATAAACAACCTGCTATTCTTTTAGAATTAGGTTATTTAAATAATGTTGAAGACAATAAATTAATTGAGTCAGCTGAATATCAAGAAAATATTGCCAAAAGTATCGCAAATGCTTTGAAAGAATATTTCCAACCGTAAAATAATATAAATTAAAAAGGAGACTGGCGAAAATCGCCTGTCTCCTTTTTTTCTTAGAACAAATCATCCATCACAACTGAATTTTCTACTTCTTCTGCTACATAGTTTGGAGTAATTTCTTCTACTACTGTATTTTCTACTGCTCTAGCCACTAATTCTTCAATATTCAATCTTGCTTCATATTCCCTTGCTTTTTCTAATTTTGGTTTTGTTTTTGGACTTGGTGGTGCAAAAACAGTACAACAATCTTCAAATGGCTGAATCGATAAATCAAATGTGTCAATTTCTTGTGCAATGGCAATAATATCTAATTTATCCATTGTGGCAACTGGTCGAATGATTGGTGTATTAGTAACATCATTAATCGCAATCATGCTTTCTAATGTTTGAGATGCTACTTGTCCTACTGATTCCCCATTTGCAATCGCTAATCCATGGTTTTTCTCACGTAATTGATCTGTAATGCGTAGCATCATTCTACGCATAACCGTCATTAAGTAATTTTCTGGGACAGCCTTTTTAATTTCTTCTTGAATTTCTGTAAATGGAACAGTAAAGAATTGTAAACTTCCCCCATAAATAGCAACTTTTGCAGCTAATTGTTTTGTTTTCACTAATGCTTGAGGACTTGTATATGGTGGACTTGCAAAATGCACACATTGTACTTCCATTCCTCTCTTCATTGCTAAATAAGCAGCAACAGGAGAATCAATTCCACCTGATAACATTAAGGAAACTCTGCCACTTGTTCCAACAGGTAAACCACCTGCTCCTTGAATCGTTTGTAAACTCACCATAATATGTTGACGACGAACATCTACACGAACCGTAATATCTGGTTGTTTCAATTGTACACGAATTTCTGGATAAGCTTCTAATACTGCATCTCCTAAAAATAGATTAATCTCATTCGTATCCATCACAAATTCATGGTCACTACGTTTAGTTGCAATTTTAAAGGTTTTTCCGTTTGGGTTTTCTTTTCCAACTAAATCCAATACGACTTCTTTCACTTTCTCCATCTCTTTTTCTAAAATATAAACAGGAGAAAATGACTGAATCCCAAAAATTGGTTTTAATAATGGAATAATTTCTTCTTGAGGAACTCCATTTAAGTCTAAGTACATAAAATCATAGTCTGGAAAAACCCGAACTTGAGGGTAATTCATCAATGCTTTTTTGATATTATTGGCTAATTTTTGCGTAAACATTTTTTTATTACGTCCCTTAGTCGATAACTCGCCATATCTTACTAATAATCTAACTTTCACTTTTTCACTCCTTTATTTTAGAAATTCAAATTTTTTCATTAATTTTTCTAATACTTCTATAAATTGTTTAGCTTCATCCATTGTGTTCAAATAAGAAAAACTTGCTCGAACAGCACTTGTTGCCCAATAATCAGGAATATTCATAGCAGCTAAGGTGCTCGAACTATCAGATTTTTTACTTGAACAAGCAGAAGTTGTTGAAATATAAATATCTTCCTCTTCAAATGCATGGACAAGTACTTCTCCACGAACTCCTTTTAATGCAAAACAAAGAATATGATCCACTCCCTCTTTTGGAGAGAAAATTTTAATTTGGGGTTGTTGTTCTAAAAAACTCCACAAATAGTCTCTTATTTCCTTCATTGGATGAGTTGCTTCTAAATACATACGCATGGCTTTAGCGGTAGCCACAATTCCTGGTAAATTCTCAGTAGTACTACGTTCGGTCTTTTCTTGACCTCCACCTGTTAATAACGACTGAATTTTTCTTCCTGCTTTTTTATAAAGTATTCCAACTCCACGTGGTCCATGAAATTTATGCGCCGATAAACTTAATAAGTCAATTCGTCCAAGAGTTAATAGGTCTGGAACTTGTTCTAAAGCTTGAACAGCATCAACATGAAAATGAACCCATGGATAATGTTCAAGAACACGAGAAATCCCTTCGATATGTTGACTCACACCAATTTCATTATTGACTGCCATTACAGAAACTAAAATGGTTTCCTTTTTAAGCATGGATTCTAATTGATCCAGTGAAATTTCACCTTTGTCATTAACCTCTAAATAACTGATTTCAAATCCTAATTGAGCTAATTGTTTCACCGTATTTAAAACAGAGGGATGTTCAATTTTGGTCGTAATAATATGATTTCCAAACACTCGTTTTTCAAGCGCAGTACCTTTAATGGCCCAGTTATTGCTTTCTGTTCCTCCAGAAGTAAAATAAATTTCTTCTGTTTTAGCACCTAAAAGAATGGCAATATGTTCTCTTGCTTTTTCTAATACTTGAAAGGCTTGTCCTCCAAGTCGATGTAAGCTTGAAGGATTTCCCCAAAAACGCTCGCTTGTTTGAACATATGATTGTAATGCTTCTGGAGCAATTTTTGTTGTTGCTGAATTATCAAAATAAATCATGTTATCTCCTTTTCTACATCTCATAACGGCAAAAGGAGCGAGTTCTTTAGTTAAAAGAACCCCTCCCACCATCATTTTATATTAAATATCTCATTAGTTGGCTACAATATTAACCAATTTTCCTGGAACTGCAATGACTTTACGAACTGTTTTTCCTTCAATAGCTGCTTTTACAGATTCATGATTTCTTGCAATTTCTTCCATTGAGGCTGCATCGCTGTTTGCTGGAACCATTACACGAGCTTTAATTTTTCCATTTACTTGGAAGATAACTTCTACTTCATCTTCTACTAAGAAGGCTTCATCATAAGTTGGCCATACAACATAGCTAATAGATTCTGTTGCGCCTAGTTTAGACCATAATTCTTCTCCTAAGTGTGGAGCGATTGGTGCTAATAATTGAACTAAGCCTTTCATATACTGAACTGGAAGTGCTTCTGTTTTATACGCTTCATTTACAAAAATCATCATTTGAGAAATCGCTGTATTAAAGCGTAATGCTTCGTAGTCTTCTGTTACTTTCTTAACTGTTTGGTGATAAATTTTATCTAATGAACCATCATTGAAAGTTGTAATACGATCACGTAGTTTTCCTTCTTCATCCACTAATAATCTCCAAACACGTTCTAAAAATTTACGGCTTCCTTCAAGACCTTTTTCACTCCAAGCAATTGAAGCATCCAATGGTCCCATAAACATTTCATATAGACGTAATGTATCTGCACCATATTGGCGAACAACATCATCCGGATTTACGACATTGCCTTTTGATTTAGACATTTTTTCATTACCTTCACCAAGAATCATTCCTTGGTTAAATAATTTTTGGAATGGTTCTTTATTAGGAACAACTCCTAAATCGTATAACACTTTATACCAGAAACGAGCATATAATAAGTGTAATACCGCATGTTCTGCTCCACCGATATATAAATCGACTGGCAACCATTCTTTTAATTTTTCAGGATCTGCAATTTGTTCTTGATTATGTGGATCAATATAACGAACAAAATACCATGAACTTCCTGCCCATTGTGGCATTGTATTTGTTTCACGACGTCCTTTTAATCCTGTCTTTTCATCTGTTACATATAACCATTCTTCAATAGCTGCTAATGGTGATTCACCTGTACCACTTGGTTTAATTTTATCTGTTTTTGGTAAGACTAATGGTAACTCTTCTTCAGGAACAGTAGTCATTGTACCATCTTCCCAATGAATCACAGGAATTGGTTCACCCCAATAACGTTGACGAGAGAATAACCAGTCACGTAGACGGTAACTTACTTTTGCTTCTCCAACGCCTTGTTCTTTCAACCATTCATTCATTTTTTCAATTGCATCTGCTTTATTTAAGCCATCTAAAAATTCAGAATGAATATGCACGCCATCTCCAGTATAAGCTTCTTGAGTAACATCTCCACCTTCAATAACTGGAATAATGTCTAATCCAAATACTTTTGCAAATTCATAGTCACGTTCATCATGAGCAGGCACTGCCATAATGGCTCCTGTTCCATAACTAACTAATACATAGTCTGCAATCCAAATTGGAATTTCTTTTCCGTTAACAGGGTTAATCGCATAAGCTCCTGTAAATACCCCTGTTTTTTCTTTTGCTAATTCTGTACGTTCTAAATCTGATTTAGTAGCAACTGAAGCAATATAAGCATCAACTGCCTCTTTTTGTTCTGGAGTTACAATTTTTTGAACTAATTCATGTTCTGGTGCTAACACATTATAAGTTGCTCCAAATAATGTATCTGGACGAGTTGTAAATACTTCAAAACTTTCATCTGAACCTTTTACTTTAAATGTTACTTGTGCCCCTTTAGAACGACCAATCCAGTTTCTTTGCATATCTTTAATACTTTCTGGCCAATCTAAGTCATCTAAATCTTCTAATAAACGATCCGCATAAGCAGTAATTTTTAACATCCATTGTTTCATTGGTTTACGATAAACAGGATGTCCACCACGTTCTGATTTACCATCAATGACTTCTTCATTAGCTAATACTGTTCCTAATGCAGGACACCAGTTAACCGGTACTTCTGCTTCATATGCTAACCCTTTTTCTACTAATTTTGTAAAAATCCATTGAGTCCATTTATAGTAATTTGGATCTGTTGTATTAATTTCTCTATCCCAGTCATAACTAAATCCTAGTTCTTGAATTTGACGTTTGAAAGTAGCAATATTTTTCAATGTAAATTCAGCAGGGTCATTTCCAGTATCTAACGCATATTGTTCTGCAGGCAAACCAAACGCATCCCATCCCATTGGATGTAATACATTATACCCTTGCGCACGTTTCATACGAGAAACAACGTCAGTAGCTGTATATCCTTCTGGATGCCCTACGTGCAAGCCTTGTCCTGATGGATATGGGAACATATCTAATGCATAGAAATTCTTTTTATTTTTATCTTCCGTAGTTTTAAATGTATGATTATCTAACCAAAATTTTTGCCATTTTGGTTCGATTTCATGATGATTAAATGACATAATTTTCCCCTCTTTTCCGGAAATACCTAAAAAAACGCCCTAATGTCTCTAAAGACAATAGGACGTTTACACGTGGTACCACCTAATTATTATACTCAACTTACTCTTAACGCGAGTGAAACGGAATTTCTTACTAAAATTCAGAAATTCAGCTAAAAGGCGAGTTCAAAACTTTTCAGGATGCATTTTCACCAACCATGCACTCTCTACTACAATCCAAATTTCTACTATTCCTTTGTCTGCTAATATTTACTAGCATTATATCAATTTATTTTGAAACAATCAAGACTTGTCCTGGTTGGATAATATTAGAGCTTAATTGATTCATTGATTTTAATTCATCTAATGTTAATCCATGATTTTTTGCAATTCTCCATAAGCCATCTCCTGCTTTTACAGTATAGGTACTTTCAGAGCTTTGAGTTGTAGTATTAGATTCTACAGATGAACTACTTGAACCATAAGAAACAATTAATCCTTGCCCCGGATAAATTGGACTATCTACGCTTAATTGATTCCATTCTAATAATGTTGATAACGAAATACCATTGTTACGAGCGATACGATACAAAGTATCCCCTTGATGAACATAATACATTTGAGCATTTCCAGATGTAGTTGTTTCTTCAGATGAAGCAGTTCCTTGTGTACTTGTCACCGTTTCTTCAGTTAAAGTTGATTCATAAGCATTACTTAATTGTAATACTTGTCCAGGATGAATAACTGAGTTTAAGTTTAATCCATTTAGACTTAATAAATCTTGAATACTTGTTCCTGTTTTACGAGCGATAGCATATAAACTATCTCCACTCACAACTGTGTAACTTCCACCTGTTGTTTGTTCTGAACTAGTTGTAGCTGTTGTTGATGTACTTG
>NZ_CAUQUN010000029.1:0-27974 GCF_963521425.1 uncultured Granulicatella sp. | reverse complement strand
GGGATTTTATTTATTTCAAGATAGATAAATTGGAATAGTTACTGATTCAAAAAGATCACACTTATTGACATTGAAACCAAAGTAATACTAAAACGAAAAAGACAAGGATAAATGAAGTGACCCCAAAAGTTAGATTTTTGTGTCTAACTTTTGGGGTGCAGTATATTTTCGGTAGGATATTCTTTTTTGTGTATTCAGAATTTTTAGTAGAAAAATGTAAATATAATATAAAAGATAGGAAGAAAAATTTTTTTGTAGTGAAAGTAATGGAAGATAGTTCTCTAGCTTCCATTACAGGTAAAATTCGAGACCAAGGCTCGAATTTTAGCCATGAGACTCGCAGAGCGAGGCTGCTGGCGACCACACAAACAAATAAGATTTTTCTTCCTATCTTTTGTTACGCTTAAAAATATCAACTTTCGGTTCTGTTCCATTCAAAATTCTTTGAATATTCGTACGGTGTCGATAAATTATAAAGATATCAACAATAAGAGCAATCGTTGTTAAAACCATATCTTGGAAATACAGAGATGCTAGTACACCGATAGAAATAGTGACCATACTAGAAAAACTCACCATTTTAGAAATTCCTAAAATAATGACAAATAATAATAAACATGGAATGAACAATTCTGGTTTATAAGCCAAAATAATTCCAGCAAAAGTTGCAACAGCTTTACCACCCTTAAAGTTTGCAAATAATGGATACGTATGCCCAATCACAGCAAATAAAGCAATAATGAGTGGGGAAACCCCATGTAAATCCATATGCTTTAGTAGAAGAACACTAATCGAACCTTTTAAAAGATCCATTAGTAAAACAATGGTTCCTGCTTTTTTGCCAAGAATTCTAAAGGAATTCGTAGCTCCTAAGTTGCCACTTCCGTGTTGTCTAATATCAATTTGAAAAAACTTACGTCCAATCCATAATCCAGAAGGAATGGATCCTAATAAGTATGCCATCGTAGCACCTAAAACAATGGATAGCATAGATATGTCTTTCTCCTTTAACCGTTAAATTTAATTTATACTTACTGATTATAGCATATTTTCAAAAAATTAGTCTAATTTTAAAGGGAGATAGGAAGAATTCTTGCAATATTTGAAAAATTAAGTATGATAGAGTAGATATGTTTTATAAATAGTAAGAAGGAGAGTCGTGAATGAGTAAAGTCACTAACCAATATAATGATGATTCAATTCAAGTATTAGAAGGCTTAGAAGCCGTTCGAAAACGTCCAGGGATGTATATCGGTTCAACCGACCACCGTGGATTGCATCATCTTGCCTATGAAATTGTAGATAATGCAGTCGATGAAGCTTTATCTGGATATGCGAGTAAGATTGATGTCACAATTCATAATGATGGCTCACTATCTGTAAGAGATAATGGACGTGGAATGCCAACTGGAAAACATGCTTCAGGAATTCCAACAATTCAAGTAATTTTTACCGTTTTACATGCTGGTGGTAAATTTGGACAAGGTGGATATAAAACTTCTGGAGGACTTCATGGGGTAGGTGCCAGTGTTGTAAATGCCTTATCTGATTGGTTAGAAGTTGAAGTATTACGTGATGGCGTATTATATACTCAAACCTTTAAAACAGGTGGAGAAAAAGTTAGTTCCATTAAAAAAGAAAAAACAAATCGTAAAGGTTCAGGGACAACGGTTCGTTTCTTACCAAGCGAACATATTTTTTCAACGATTGTATGGTCGTATGAAACTTTAGCGGAACGTTTACGCGAATCTGCCTTTTTATTAAAAGGATTAACGATTACATTAACGGATGAAAGAACGGATACAAGTGATGTGTTTTGTTATGAAGAAGGAATCCGTAATTTTATTCAATATTTAAATGAAGAAAAAGATACTTTATCTCCAATTGTAGATTTCAATAGTACGATTGATGGAGTAGAAACAGAATTTGCCTTTCAATATAATGACGGCTATTCTGAAACAATTTTATCATTTGTTAATAATGTTCGTACAAAAGATGGTGGAACTCATGAAGTAGGAATGAAAACTGCCTTAACAAAAGCTTTTAATGAATATGCTCGTAAAGTGGGTCTATTAAAAGAAAAAGATAAAAATCTAGAAGGTAGTGACGTTCGTGAAGGATTAACAGCAATTGTTTCTTTACGTGTGCCGGAAGAGATTTTACAATTTGAAGGACAAACGAAGGATAAATTAGGAACTCCTGCTGCAAGAAGTATTGTTGATAATACGATTTTTGAACAATTAGGAATCTTTTTAACAGAAAATGGTGAAATCGCTCAAGAATTAATTCGTAAAGCTCTAAAAGCAAGAGAAGCACGTGAAGCGAGTCGTAAAGCAAGAGAAGAGAGCCGTAACGGTAAAAAAGGGAAGAAAAAAGAAACACTTCTATCAGGAAAATTAACACCTGCTCAAGGGAAAAATCCTAAAAAGAATGAACTTTACTTAGTAGAGGGAGATTCTGCAGGAGGTTCTGCTAAACAAGGGCGTGACCGTAAATTCCAAGCAATCTTACCATTACGAGGAAAAGTTATTAATACGGAAAAAGCTTCTTTATCCGATATTTTAAAAAATGAAGAAATTAATACCATTATTTATACAATCGGTGCTGGAGTTGGAACAGATTTTAATATTGAAGATTGTAATTACGATAAAATTGTCATTATGACCGATGCGGATACCGATGGAGCTCATATTCAAGTATTACTATTAACATTCTTCTATCGTTATATGAAACCATTAATTGAAGCAGGAAAAGTATATTTAGCTTTACCTCCATTGTTCAAGATTTCAAAAGGAACTGGTAAAAAACAAGTTGTAGAATATGCTTGGACTGAAAAAGAATTAGAAGAAAAAATTAAAAAAGTTGGCAAAGGATATTTATTACAACGTTATAAAGGTCTGGGTGAAATGAATGCAGACCAATTATGGGAAACAACGATGAATCCTGAAACAAGAACATTAATTCGTGTTGTTATTGATGATAAAGCTCAAGCAGAACGTCGAGTGAGTACATTAATGGGAAATAAAGTTGAACCACGTAGAAAATGGATTGAAAGTCATGTGGAATTTAGTTTAGAAGATGGAAAGAGTATTTTAGAAACAGAAGGGCATCTAACTGTGACTGAGCAACCAAAAGTTTCTAAAGCAGAAAAAGAAGAAGTAAATTCTCCATCATCTGTTGAACAATTATCACTATTAATGGAGGAGGAATAATATGAGCATGCAGCAAGATATCCAAGAGTTAAATCTTGAAGATGTAATGGGCGATCGCTTTGGACGTTATTCCAAATATATTATTCAAGATCGTGCTTTACCAGATATTCGTGATGGATTAAAACCTGTACAAAGACGTATTTTATATGCGATGTTTGTAGAAGGAAATACGAGTGAAAAACAATTTAGAAAATCTGCTAAAACTGTCGGTAATGTAATTGGTAATTATCATCCTCATGGTGATTCATCGGTTTATGAAGCGATGGTTCGTTTAAGCCAAGATTGGAAATTAAGAGATGTTTTAGTTGAAATGCATGGAAATAACGGTAGTATGGATGGAGACCCAGCTGCTGCCATGCGTTATACGGAAGCTCGTTTATCAAAAATTTCTGAAGAATTATTACGTGATTTAGACAAGAAAACAGTTGATTTTGTATTAAACTTTGATGATACAGAAGAAGAACCAACAGTTTTACCAGCTCGATTCCCTAATTTATTAGTTAATGGTGCTACAGGGATTTCTGCTGGTTATGCAACTGAAATTCCAACACATAATTTAGGTGAAGTCATTGATGCAACAATTCATACCATTGATCACCCAAAAGCAACAGTTAAGGAATTAATGCAATTTGTAAAGGGGCCAGATTTTCCAACTGGAGCGATTATTCAAGGAATAGATGAATTAGAACAAGCGTATGAAACCGGTAAAGGTAAAGTAGTTGTTCGTTCTAAAACATCCATTGAAGATATTAAAGGTGGAAAAAGTCAAATTGTTGTCTCAGAAATTCCTTATGAAGTGAATAAAGCTTTATTAGTGAAGAAAATTGATGAAATTCGATTAAATAAAAAAATTGAAGGTATTGCCGAAGTAAGGGATGAATCTGATCGTACTGGTTTACAAATTGTCATTGAGTTAAAAAAAGAAGCAAATGCAGAAGGAATTTTAAATTATTTACTAAAAAATACTGAGCTTCAAATTAATTATAATTTTAATATGGTTGCGATTGATGCTAGACGTCCAATGCAAGTTGGGTTGAAGAAAATACTCGATTCTTATATTGCGCATCAAAAAGAAGTTATTACAAAAAGAACTCAGTTTGACTTAAATAAAGCGCAAGATCGTTTGCATATTGTAGATGGTTTAATGAAAGCTTTATCGATATTAGATGAAGTGATTGCGTTAATTCGTAATAGTAATGATAAAAAAGATGCGAAAGAGAAATTAGTCGAAACCTATGATTTTACTATGACTCAAGCAGAAGCAATTGTTAGCTTGCAATTATATCGTTTAACAAATACAGATATTACAATTTTACAAGAAGAAAAATTAGACTTAAATGAACGTGTAGCTACTTTAACAAGTATTTTAAAATCAGAAAAAACATTATTACAAGTGATGAAGCAAGAATTACGTGAATTAAAGAAAAAATATGCAACATCTCGTTTAACTGAAATTCAAGCAGAAATTAAAGAAATTAAAATTGAAACCGAGATTTTAATTCCAGAAGAAGAAGTGTATGTAGTCGCTACAAAACAAGGCTATTACAAACGAGTGAGTCCACGTTCCTTTGCTTCAAGTGCTCCTGAAGAGAATGGATTGCGTGAAGGGGACGAAGTCTTACTTGTTCAAAAAGTATCGACTTTAGATAGTTTAGTGTTATTTACGTCTAAAGGGAATTATTTACATCTACCGGTTCACGAAATTCCTGAAGCAAAATGGAAAGATGTAGGGCATCATTTAAGTCAATCCATTTCTCTAGCGACAAATGAAATTATTTTAGCTGGTATGGTGAAAGAAAAAGATAGTACGGAAGTTTATCAAGATTGGACAGTTGTATTCTTTACAAAAGAGGGACTTGTGAAACAAACTGCGTTAAATGAATTTAATACGTATAGAGGCTATAAAACTCGTACAAGTAATGCCATTAAATTAAAAACAGCAACGGATGAAGTAGTTGTTGTTGAACTAGTTCCAAATCAAGAGCAAGAAATCTTTATTGTGACCCATTGTGGTTTTGGCTTACGTTATGAATTAAGTGAAGTTCCAGTTGTAGGTACTGTTGCAAGTGGAGTTAAGGCAATTAATTTAAGAAAAGATGATTTTGTTGCTGGAGCAATGGTATATAGCCCGGAACATAAAGTTGTTTCAGCGTTCTTGGTGACTCAACGTGGATCGGTGAAACGCTTCAATGTTTTAGAAGTTTCAATGCTTACGAGAGCTAAGAGAGGATTAATGGTCTTAAGAGAATTGAAGAGTAATCCTCATCGAGTTGTTTATTTAGACGGTAATATTACCTCAAAACAAGAATATATTGTTGTTTCGACAAATGGGGAAATGAAAGAGATTCGCCCAATGGATTTAAGTTTAGTGGATCGTACAAGTAATGGTTCAGCATTGTTAAATGATGTAGATGGAGTTACGAAGACAGTATTAAAAAAATTTGTTTATAGTCTTTAATAGACTTTCTTAGTTAGTAGTATTACTTGCCATATAAAAAACGACAGAACCTTAAATGATTCTGTCGTTTTTCTTTGTCTTAAAAATTAATTTCTGTTGAATATTGACTGGCTGCATTCCATAGTAAGTATTCTTTAATTCCTGCTTCTTTTAGAGCCTTAATTTCTTGACTAATTACCTCAGCAGTATATAGCTGGAAGTTTCCTTCACCTAAAAAATCAGCTGTAAAAGCTTGAATCCATGGTCTTGATGTTGGTGACGGATTTAATTCCTTTACATAACTGTTTTCTATTTTCATGTACTCAGTTACTATGTCATATGGTTGCTTATCTGGATCTTTGACACCAAATATACCTTTTACCCAATGACTTGGAAATATCATTGGTGAAATAACATCCACATGATCAGCTATATTAGTGAATTTTTGACCAATTCCACCAATTTTTTTAGAAGTAATCGCATGAGCTATTATATCGGCTGATAGATGAACATCATAGGGCTTTAATCTTTCGCGAACAAACTCAACAAATTCGGTAATAGCTGCGATACGAGCTTCATCCATATCTGTATAATGACTAAAATCACCTAAATCATAATCTAAGTATTTTTCCACTAATTCAAATCCAAGGGGAAAACGAACATAGTCTAATTGAATATCTTTGAACCCCGCTTTAGCTGCACCTACTGCAATTTCAGCAATGTATTCCCAATTTTCTTTTAAGAAAGGATTCAAGAAAGCTTCACCTTCATTGTTATTCCAAACACTTCCAGCCTGGGTACGAAATGTTAATTCAGGATTTTGATAAGGAACTAGATGGTCTCCAAAACTTACGATACGAGCAATGGGATAAATCTGATGTTTTTCTAATGTTTTTAGTAATTGTTTTGTGTCTGTTATCTCATTAACGGTATTGCTTTGAATTAATTTATTATCTGTTTCTAATGGCATAGTTATTTTCCCATAACCATCTCGTACATCTACAACTACCGCATTAATGTCAGTTTTGTCCACATATTGAATTATTTTGTCTAGTTCAGTACCTTTTGCTCTAAAAGCTTGTACATAAATTCCTTTTACACCTTCTTTAGGATAAGGTATATTAATGCCTGAATCATAAGTACTACTTGTAGGGAAATTAACAGGAACTTTTAGTAAGCTTGAAGTTCTTAAAGTCAATTTTTGTGTTACTTCTTCCTCAGCACGAGCAGAGTGTAGCAATAGAACAAACATACTTATAAAAAGAATACGAGTAATTTTTACAAATGTTTTCATCAGCATCTTACTCCTTTCTAGCATTTAAACGAGCTTTTAAAATACGAATTGGTTTATCAATTGCTGAAAGAGGGTCATTGATTTCTTCTAAAACCTTTTGACGTTCCAATGCCGCTTCATTTAATTCTTTAATTTTATCTTTCAAATCATCTTTAGATAATTTATTCCCAGATATTTCAACAAAGAATTTTTGCTCATTATTCAATTGTTCTTCAGATTTTTTAATATAATCTGTTATACTGTCGACAATTTTTTGCAAGTTTGAACTGACAATTTTGATTTCAACACTTGGCAAGTCCTTGTCTTGTAAATTACTAAGGTGAGACGCATCATCACGAATCACTTTTAATGTTTTAGTAATTTGTTTTTGAATATCTTTTCTTTGTTGCAGATTATCAAAAACTTTACCTTTTTTCTTAGCGTAATTTGCTAGAGTCGAATCATCAGCGATATCATCTTCCCAATCACTTTGCAAATTGGCTTCAAAAGTTTGGATGTTGTTTAAATGATCAACAACCACAGGTAAGGTATCTTGTACTTCTTGAACAGTTTTTTCAGCACTCTTCTTTGTATTAGAGCAGGCTGCAAATACTAGCAAACTTGCACTAATCAAGAATACCTTCGTTGCAATTTTTTTCATAACGCACTCCTTACTTTGAGGCTGCATTCTTATTGAATGCGCGCATCTTAATTTATAGACACACAAATTACTTTGTCATTATACAGTTTTTTTGTGAAATATACAAATTATTAACCGATTTGATAGGTTTTTCATGTGAAAATGGGACAAAAATATGTAAAATTTAGTAAAAAATGAATTTTTTAAAGCGAATCTTGAAAGTTTTATTGGTTCTGTTCTCTTGTTTGACGAAGAATAGTAGAATAGGTACAATAGAGCTATTGAGAGTAGAAAGAGGTATTTTATGATTATTTATTTAGTATTAAGTTTATTATTGATTGCAGTAGACCAAGTTATGAAAATGTGGATTGTTTCTAATTTTGCTTTGCAAACAGGGCAAGAATTATTGCCTGGAATTGTAAAACTGTTTTATATTCGTAATACAGGAGCAGCTTGGGGTATTTTAGCTGGACAACAATTTGTATTCTATATTATTACAGCATTTGGTGTTTCTGCGATTTTATATTTAATGTTTCAAGAAAGAGGAAAATCAAAATTTGCTTTAACAACCTATAGTTTGTTATTAGCTGGAGCACTAGGCAATTTTATTGATCGTGTTCGTTTAGGATATGTTGTTGATATGTTCCAGTTAGAATTTATAGATTTTCCTATTTTTAATATAGCGGATATTTGTTTAACAGTTGGTGTTGCAGCATTATTCTTATATATTTTAATTGTTGAAAGGAAGAAGGAAAAAAGTGGAAAATAATATCATTCAATTACAATTTTCTTTAGAAAAAAGCGAGAGACTAGATAAAATATTAACAAAAGAATTATCACACACACGTTCTGTCATTCAACAATGGTTAAAATCGGGATTTGTATCTGTGAATGGTGAAGTCGTCAAAGCAAATTATAAAGCAAAAGATGGAGATCAAGTTACCATTCAAATTGAAAAAGAGGAAGAATTAACGGTTCTTGCAGAAAATATTCCATTAGAAATTGTTTATGAAGATGAACATTTATTAGTCATTAATAAACCAAGTGGAATGGTTGTCCACCCTTCAAAAGGACATTCTACAGGAACTTTAGTGAATGCATTACTGTACCATGTCGATCAATTATCCAAAGGTTCTGAAACTTATCGACCAGGAATCGTACACCGAATTGACAAAGATACATCTGGATTATTAGTCGTTGCAAAAACACCACAAGCTCATGTTGGGTTATCAAATCAGTTAATGGATCATTCTATGACTCGTAGTTATGTGGCAATTGTGGAAGGTAGTTTTGAACATATTACAGGAACTGTGGATGCACCGCTAGCTAGAGATCCACATAATCGTCTAAAACGTTGTGTACAAAAAGAAGGAAAAACTGCGATTACGCATTTTACAGTTATTCAAGCTTTAAAAGATACAAGTGTTCTACGATTAAATTTAGAAACAGGAAGAACGCATCAAATTCGTGCCCATATGGATTTTATTCATCATCCGATTTTAAATGATCCAATGTATCACCCAAATGGAAAAAATGCGACAGAATTCGGTCAATATTTACATGCAGAAACTTTAGGATTTGTTCATCCTATTACACAAGAAAAACTATATTTTGAAAGTCCATTACCAAAAGAGTTTGAAGAAATGATTCAAGAATTACAGTAGAGGAGTATGGATATGTCTGAAGTATTCTTATTAGATGAAGCAACGATTAACCGTTCAATGACGAGAATTTCATATGAGATTATTGAACAATACAAGTCAGTTGATGATTTAGTACTTATTGGGATTAAGACTAGAGGAGTTCATATTGCTAAACGTCTTCAAAAAAAAATCGAATCAATTGAAAACCAACCAATTCTATTAGGGGAAATTGATATTACCTTATATAGAGATGATCGTCACAAACCAGACCCAGCAGTTGACCCCATTGTTAATGGTACGAATATTCCTTTTTCATTAAATGGAAAAAATGTTGTATTAGTTGATGATGTTATTTTTACAGGAAGAACTGTGCGTTCTGCATTAAATGCTTTAATGGAATATGGTAGACCAAAAACGATTAGTTTAGCAGTTTTAATTGATCGTGGTCATCGTGAATTACCCATTCGTCCGGATTATGTAGGAAAAAACATTCCAACTTCAAAAAAAGAGGAAATTTTAGTGAAATTACATGAAGTTGACGATGATGAATGTGTGACATTAAAAAAAGTATGAGGAAAATATCAAAATAGTTGCATTCTAATTCATATTAGTGTAATATTACTAACGGTATAAAAACCATATTTCACACCTAATTGGATGATAAGGGTGGTGCTTAGGAATAAGTACCCTTTTCGTTGAAAATTGGGGAGGAAAAATAAAACCAAAATTGGAGGAAAACAAAAATGGCAGTTATTTCAATGAAACAATTGTTAGAAGCTGGTGTACATTTCGGTCACCAAACACGTCGCTGGAACCCTAAGATGAAGAGATACATCTTCACAGAAAGAAATGGTATCTATATCATCGACTTACAAAAAACCGTTAAATTAGTGGACGACGCATACAACTACATGCGTGAAGTTGCTCAAGACGGAGGTATTGCTTTATTCGTTGGTACTAAAAAACAAGCACAAGATGCTGTTAAAGATGAAGCAATCCGTACTGGTCAATACTATGTTAACCATCGTTGGTTAGGTGGTATGTTGACTAACTGGGATACAATCCAAACACGTATCAACCGCTTGAAAAAAATTAAAGAAATGCAAGAAGACGGTACATTCGATGTATTACCTAAAAAAGAAGTTGGCGTTCTATTAAAAGAATTAGACAAACTTGAAAAATACTTAGGTGGTATTAAAGATATGCCACGCATTCCTGATGTAATGTTTATCGTTGACCCTCGTAAAGAACGCATTGCAGTTCAAGAAGCTCACAAATTAAACATTCCAATCGTTGCTATGGTTGACACAAACTGTGACCCTGATGAAATCGATGTTGTTATTCCATCAAATGACGATGCAATCCGTGCGGTTAAATTAATCGTAGCTAAAATGGCTGATGCATTCGTTGAAGGTAACCAAGGTGAAGACGTAGCAGTTGACGAAGAAGACTTAGATAAAGATACTTCATTAGAAGATATTGAAAAATTAGTTGAAGGCGACAACGCTGAATAATCACTAACCAGTAGGCTGTTTGGAATCGGAAAAGAAATCTTTCATCCAAACAGCTTTTTTTAAAAAATAATTTTTGTAAATTTATAACATTTAGGAGGAAATTGAAATGGCACAAATTTCAGCACAATTAGTAAAACAACTACGTGACATGACTGGCGTAGGGATGATGGATGCTAAAAAAGCATTAGTTCAAACTGAAGGAGATATCGATGCAGCTGTTGACTACTTACGTGAAAATGGTTTAGCAAAAGCAGCTAAAAAAGCTGACCGTATCGCTGCAGAAGGTATTACAAACGTATTAGTAGATGGAAACGTTGCAGTTGTATTAGAAGTAAATGCTGAAACAGACTTCGTTGCTAAAAACGACAAATTCCAAGCATTAGTAGCTAAATTATCAGAAGTAATTTTAGCTAACAAACCAGCTAACTTAGAAGCTGCTTTAGAAATCGTTACTCCAGAAGGTAAAGTTTCTGACGTAATTGCTGAAGCAACTACAGTTATCGGAGAAAAAATTTCATTACGTCGTTTTGAAATAGTTGAAAAATCTGATGCAGATGCATTCGGTGCATACTTACACATGGGCGGACGTATCGGTGTGTTAACTGTATTAGAAGGTTCTTCAGATGCAGATGCTGCTAAAGACATTGCTATGCACGTTGCAGCTATCAATCCTAAATATGTTGACCGTTCAGAAGTTTCTGCTGATGAATTAGAACATGAGAAAAAAGTTCTTACAGAACAAGCATTAAACGAAGGTAAACCAGCTAATATCGTTGAAAAAATGATTGCTGGACGTTTAAACAAATTCTTAGCTGAAATCAGCTTAAACGACCAACCATTCGTTAAAGATCCAGATACAACAGTTGCTAAATATGCTGCTTCTAAAGGTGGTAAAGTTAAATTGTTCCACCGTTATGAAGTTGGTGAAGGTTTAGAAAAACGTGTTGATAACTTCGTTGAAGAAGTAATGGGACAAGTTAAAAAATAATTGATTTCAATTATAGTGGGGAATAAGGTAGGAAGCTGCCCTCTATTCCCCTTTTTTTTAGACTAAATTCACTAAGAAATGTATAAGAAGAGGAGTCCTTACAATGGTTGAACCTAAATATAAACGTGTTGTATTAAAATTAAGTGGAGAAGCATTAGCAGGCCAAGCAGGTTTTGGTATTAATCCTCCAACTATTAAGGAAATTGTTAAAGAAATTAAAGAAGTTCATGATCTTGGAGTTCAAATGGCAATCGTTGTTGGTGGCGGAAATATTTGGCGTGGTGTAACAGGAGAAGAAGTAGGTATGGAACGTGCGCAAGCAGACTATATGGGAATGCTTGCAACAGTGATGAATGCATTAGCACTGCAAGATGCATTGGAAAACATTGGAGTTCCTACACGTGTTCAAACTTCAATCGAAATGCGTCAAATTGCAGAACCTTATATTCGTCGTAAAGCAATTAGAAACTTAGAAAAAGAACGAGTAGTTATTTTTGCTGGAGGTACTGGTAATCCATACTTCTCAACAGATACTGCCGCTGCATTACGTGCTGCTGAAATTGAAGCAGATGCTATTTTAATGGCTAAAAATAATGTTGATGGAGTTTATAGTGCAGATCCTCGTATTGATACAAATGCGATTAAATTTAATGAATTAACACATTTAGATGTCATTCAAAAAGGACTAAAAGTAATGGATACTACTGCAAGTTCATTATCAATGGATAATGATATTCCATTAGTTGTCTTCAATTTAAATGAAACAGGAAATATTCGTCGAGTTGTTCTTGGTGAAAATATCGGTACAACTGTAAGGGGGAAATAATATGACAGCAACTGAAATTATTGCAAATGCTAAAGAACGTATGAAAAAAACTGAAGATGCGCTTCAACGCGAATTAGGCGGAATTCGTGCTGGTCGTGCGAATGCAAGTCTTTTAGATCGTCTACAAGTTGAGTATTATGGAGTTCCAACTCCAGTTAATCAATTAGCTTCTGTTACAGTTCCTGAAGCTCGTATGCTTTTAATTACACCTTATGACAAATCAAGTTTACAAGATATTGAACGTGCAATTTTAATGTCAGATATTGGAATTACTCCAACAAATGATGGTAGCGTTGTTCGTTTAGTCATTCCACAATTAACAGAAGAACGTCGTAAAGAATTAGCAAAACAAGTAGGAAAAGAAGCTGAAGGCGCAAAAGTTAGTGTTCGTAATATTCGTCGTGATGCCATCGAGCACTTAAAGAAAGCTGAAAAAAATAAAGAAATCACTGAAGATGATTTACGTGGATATGAAAAAGATATTCAAAAATTAACAGATGACAGTGTTAAAAACATTGATCATTTAGCACAAGTAAAAGAAAAAGAATTATTAGAAGTATAATTCATCATGTGACAACAAATCTTAGTAATCTTAATAGATTTGTTGTCATTTATTTTTTGAATTGTAGAAAGGAGATTTTATGAAATTAACGAAAAAACAACAATTTTTACTCGTTAAATTAGCGATATTAGCGCTTATTCTCATTATTTCTGGTTTTGGTTTATTCTCAAAGAATAAAAAGAAATCTTCCAATAAATCAAATACTAGTCAAATACAAGTAGAAAGTAGTGTAGATTTTTCTGGTTATGACAAATCAAAACTGTATACGCTTGAAGTAGGAAAAGTAGCGGATGGAGATACATTCCACGTTCGATTAGATGGAAAAGATTTTAAAATTCGTTTATTATTAATCGATACACCAGAAACTGCTAAAGAAGGCAAAGCTGCTCAACCATTTGCAGATCAAGCAAAACAAAGAACAGAAGAGTTACTTAAAAAAGCTAAAAAGGTAGAAGGAAAATTTGATGTAGGAGATTATACAGATAAATATGGACGTGCTTTAATGTATGTTTATTTAGATGGAAAATTATTACAACAAACCTTAGTGGAAGAAAGTTTAGCAAGGGTAGGGTATGCTCATCCACCAAATACAACGCTACTAAAAGATTTACAAAAAGTTGAAGAAAAAACGAAGAAGAACAAGAAGAATATTTGGGAAAAAGATGGTTATGTAACAAATCGTGGATTTGACCCAAGTGTATACTAATCAGTCTCAGTTATGATATAATTTTGCCAAGATTACATATTAATTAGGTGGCAGAGTTATGAAAAAAAGAAGTGTTATCGTAACAATTTTATTTTTGATATATTTAGTAGTCGTCTTTACTGTCTTTTTCAATGATAAAAAGATGATCGCAGTATTTGCATCTATTGGAGCCGCAATTTATGCTGCAAATATTAAAAGAATAAAAGATTCTGAAAACGAATAACTAAGTAAAAGCTAGGTACAAAATATAGTACTTAGCTTTTTTTGATGGTCTGTATTAAATCTGTTTTTGCTTTATTATCAACGATTAACGCTATTATTCTATAACAGTTTATTTCTATATATTGTGTTTGTAAAAATATAATAAAAAAATTAAGCACAATATATTGTATTTCATTCTAATATGAGGTATCATACTACCTGTATGAAAGAAAAGGGAGAGATGTTTATGTCAAATCGTCAAATTACACTATATTCAAAACCAAATTGTATGCAATGTAACTTTACAAAACAATTTTTCGAAGATAATCAAGTACCATTTGTTATTAAGGATGTTTTTGAATCTGAAGAAGCTTTAGCAGAAGTAAAAGCATTAGGATTCCAATCTTTACCAGTTGTTGTAGCAGATGGAATTGAACCTTTCTTCGGTTTCCGACCAGACATTTTAGAACAATTAGTTGGATAAAATTTTAATAACTGAATCTATAAAAACGATTTTTCTATTGTAGCATCATACTACGAAGAAAAATCGTTTTATTTTTGTTTACAAATTCATCGTTCTATGGTTTAGTTAAAGAGAATAAACGATTGGAGGTTCTTATGAGTTTCGAAGTCATTCTTACAAAAGAAACAAGTGCGAAAGTTTCGCATATTGCTACTAAAATTGCAGATTGGTTGAAACAATCTAGCAAGAATCAAGTAATTTATCTAGTTCCAGATCATATTAAATTTTCTGCAGAATTAGAAATGATTCAAGAAGTGGGTCAATTATTACAACAACCGAAAAATTCTTATGCTGTTACAAAGCTTCAAGTGTATAGTTTTAAACGTTTGGCATGGTATTTTTTAAGAGATCATGCTGCATTGCAACGTCCTTCTTTATCCAAAGTTGGAATTTGTATGATTTTACAAAAAATCTTATCCGAATATCAAGATGAATTAGTGTTATTTAACAAGGAATCACGACATAAAGGATTTATTGAACGTTTATCTGCTGTCATGCAAGAATTTCGTTTAGGTGGAATCGAAGTAGAGGACTTCTCAGAGTGGTTTGAACAAGGTTCTTATGAAGAAATTGACCAACGTTTGAAAGAATTTGGTATCATCTATAAACATTATTTAGAATATTTAAAACAAGATTTTGTTCAATCAGAAGATTTATTACGTATATTAGCGCAAGAAATTTCATCGATGGATTTATCAAACACGTATGTTGTCATTGATCAATCGTATCACTTAAATGCGATGGAATTAGAAGTAATTGATGCTTTAGTGAAATCATGCGGAGGCGTAGAGTTTTATACAACTGCAACAACTGATGCCTTTAAACCAAAAGAAACGCTAGAATCTAGTTTATTTGATTCCAATCGTCAATTAATTTCAAGATTGTTAACTTGGTTAATGATTGATGAAAGTAAACCTGTTTTAAAAGAATTAAAAGAGACCAATACGACTTATCATCCTGACTTTTTAGAACTTGAGAAATATTGGTTAGAAACTAGTGGTGGTCTTGAAACTTCTTCTGAATCTTCATCTAAAAAAATCGATGCGTTACAATGGATTACTTATGAAGATGAACGTCAAGAAATCCAAGAAACATTAGCAACGATTAAAACATTAGTCGATAGCGGTAAGTATCGTTACCAAGATATTCAAATTTTATCGAGAAATTTAGAAGAGCAACAAACATTATTACAACCTTTATTAGAAACGTACCAAATTCCGTATTTCATGGATTTATCCGATACAATGGAGCATCATCCACTCATTCAAGTACTAGACGCTATTTTTGCTATCCAGAAGCATTTTTGGCGTTATCATGACATTATGAACCTTCTAAGAAGTGAATATTGTTTCTGGCCTCTAAATCGAGCAAATTCAAAGAGTGAAGATAATGAGGAAGAGAATTTAAGACAAGCACTTATTCACTATCGTCAAAAATTAGATGAAACAGAAACAATTATACTAGCGCAAGGCTATGAAGGAAAAGATTGGATTTCAAGTAAAACGTGGAATTATCAACTTGAAAATATTGATGAAGAAAGCTTAAGTAGCAGAGAAGTGTTAGTAAATCAACAGTTAACACAAGCACAAGAACTACGAGAACAAATCGTCTCTTTATTAGAACCTTTTTATAAGAAATTAGATAAAGTAGAGACAACAAAAGAAGCAATCACTCTTCTATATCAATTATTAGAAAAAATTGGGGTAACGGATGCATTCCTATTCTGGAGAAATCACGCTGCCAATATTGGGGACATTCAAACAGCTCGTAGACAAGATCAAGTATGGAATGAATTTTTAAAATTATTGGAAGAGTATGTCTATATTTTTGGCGATGAACCGTTTGATTGGGAAATTTTCCAATTATTATTACATACAGGATTTGAACATACACATTATAATATGGCTCCATCTACTTTAGACCAATTAACGTGTACGGGAATTGATTCTGTTCGTTATTCTCCTAAAAAGGTTACATTTGTTATTGGGTTATCTCAAGGTGTCCTTCCTAGAATGGAAGAGGAGAGTGGTTTAATTACCGATGAAGAAAGAGAATATTTATTAAGTAAATTAGATAGTGGGCGTTTCTTACACCCAACAACGATTCAAAAACAATCGGTAGAACCATTTTTATTTTATAAAGTGTTAACTTCCGCAACTGAAAAGTTATACTTATCAATGCATCATACAGATAAAGGGGCTAAATTAAAACCATCTAGCTTTGTAGAACGTATTTTAAATAAATATGAAATTACAACCCAAGATGGCAATCAAAAACAACAAGAACGTTTTGAACAGGGCGACTTTGTAACGATTCATGAACTATTTACAACGTTACTACAAAAACTTCGTCAGTATAAGTTCTCAAAAGAAGATGATATCCCATCTATTTGGCTTACTTTACCACATTTATTAAGACAGGATAAAGATTTCCAAAATCAATATCACACATTAGTGGACAGTGTATTCCATTTAAATATTGCCAAGCAATTACCAAAAGAATTAGCTGCTGAACTTTATGGAAATCATTTATACTTATCGACTTCTCAAGTGGAAACATTTTATAAAGATCCATTTAGTCATTTCTTACAATATGGTTTAAATTTACGAGAACGTAGAGAGTTCGAGTTAACAGCTGCTGGATCTGGGGAATATTTCCATGAAACATTTGACCAGTTTATTCGTAAAGTTCATGAATTACAATTAGATATTCGTTCTATTGATAAAACGACAACAGAAACATTATTAAAAGAAATCTTTGATTCTATGAATGAAGATGCAAGATTCCAAATTTTAAACGCATCTCCTAGAATGAATTGGACTAAAGTGCTACTACAAGATACAATTCGACAAACATTAGCTGCAGCATTAATGCAATTACAACAATTACAAGTAACTCCATGGAAAACAGAAGTCGTTTTCGGTGCAAAATCTGATAAGAAAATTGAAATTCCATTGAATGATGCTCAATCTTTATTTATTCGTGGGAAAATTGACCGTATTGACCTTTTAGAAACTGAAAAGGGCTATCACTTAGGAATTATGGATTATAAGTCTTCAGCTCAAAAATTTGATATTAATCGATTACGTTATGGCATTCAACTACAACTTTTAACGTATTTATCAGTTGCAAAAAATATTGTTTCTGATCAATTTAATAAAGCTGTGACTCCATATGGTGGATTATATATGCATGTTTTCCAACCAAGCTTTAATGCAAAAGATATTAAAGCAGATGCAGATTTTGAAGAAACTCGTCTGAAGAAATATAAACTATCTGGATTATTGACGAATGATTTAGGAGTTCTGCAACAAGTTCAACCTGATTTTGAATCAGGAGACTCTATTGTATTACCATTTGGAGTAAAAAAAGATGGAGAGTATAAGGCAACTAGCCAAGTATATGCTCCTGATGACATCAATTTATTAATGGATTTTGCTTTCTATCAATTGAAAACTGCAGGAGAACGCATTTTAAATGGGGAAAATCAAATTGCTCCATTTGATGAATTAAAAGAATATGCAGATTCAGTGAATGGAAAATTCAGTGCCATTGCAATGTTCGATGCAACAAATCCAGAAAATAATTATCAATTTTTAACGAAAATGCCTCTTCAAGAGAACTTAACTTGGATGAGAAATAAAATTGACGGAAAGGAGGAGTAGTGGATGATACCAGTAAAACCAGAAGGTGTACTAGCAACTCCTGAACAGTGGCAAGCAATTTGGCAAAGAGGCGACAATTTATTAGTTTCTGCTTCTGCCGGATCAGGAAAAACAAAAGTATTAGTCGACAGAATTATGGGATATATTGAAGATGGAGTTAATATTGATTCCTTATTAATTGTGACTTTTACGGAAGCTGCTGCTAAAGAGATGAAAGAACGTTTACGTACAAATTTAGAAAAAGCTATTACAAAAGAAAACGATTTTTCTAAGAAACATATGTATATTAAACAACTAAGTTTATTACCAAATGCAACAATTTCTACCATTCATAGTTTCTGTATGAAAGTCATTCGTCGTTATTTCTATTTAAGTCAATTAGATCCTGTATTTTCACTATTAAATGAAGTAGAGGGGACTTTATTAAAAGAAAAAGTATGGCGAAACATCCAAGATGAATTATTAGAAGAACATTCTTGGATGGATGGGTTAATGCGATATTTTTCTAGCGACCGTAATGATGATGGCTTTACAACATTAGTTTATCAACTATATGATTTTTCTCGTTCAAAACCACATCCAAAACAATGGATTTCTTCTTTAGCAGATTTATATGAAACAAAGGATGAATATGGTGAAATTCCTATTATAAAAGATCAATTTGCACCTTATATTTGCGAAGAATTAAAGTATTTAGTGTCTGCTTATGATGAATTACTGAAATTAGCTGAACTAACCGGTTTTGAAAAGTGTAAAGATGTAGTTGAAGCTGATGCTCAAAAAATTCAAGAAGTGTATGCCGCATTTGAAAGTGGTAATTACACAGCAGCGTATACATTAGCACAGGGAGTAAGTTTTGACCGTTTCCCAACTGTTCCTAAAAAAGATGAAACAACCGATAGAGAAGCTGTTCAAGCCATTAAAAGGAAAAGAGATAGCTTAAAGAAACATTGGGAAGATCAATTATTAGCAACAGCATTTTTCGAGTCTCCTGAGATTCAAATGAAGCACTTAAGAGAAATTTATCCAATGATGTTGCATTTATCTCAAGTTGTCTTAAAATTTTATGAAGCTTTTCAATTAGAAAAGAAAACTTCTAATAAAATTGATTTCTCTGACTTAGAACATGATACATTAGCGATTCTTTCTACTGAGAAAAATGGAGTTCTGATTGCTAAAAAATATTATCAAGAACTATTTACCGAAGTTTTAATTGATGAATACCAAGACGTAAACCGTGTTCAAGAAGCAATTTTAACTAGTGTTACTAAGGATAATAATCTCTTCATGGTAGGCGATGTAAAACAATCGATTTATGCCTTCCGTCTAGCAGATCCATCTTTATTTAGAGATAAATATGAAGCCTATGCAGATGAAAATGGTGGAAAACGAATTATTTTAGCTGAAAATTTCCGTTCTAGAGATCAAGTATTATCCTTTACAAACTTAATTTTTAGACAGATTATGGACCATGAATTAGGTCAAATTGATTATGATGATGACGCTGCTCTAAAAACTGGAAACTTAAATTATTCAGATGATACGGATAAATTTAGCGAATGCTATATTATTCAAAATGCTAATTTAGAAGATGACGAAGAAGAATCGTCTGAATTAGAAACCGAAAGTCTAATTGATAGTTCAGCGAGTGCTGAAGTCCATTTTATTGCAGCTAAAATTAAAGAAATGATGGTAAATCATTTTGAAATCATGCATGAAGAAAGTACAAAGGAAAATCCGAAAAAACGACCAATACAATATAAAGATATTGTCATTTTAGCGCCAACAAAGGCTAATAATGGATTAATTGAAGAAATTTTTACTCAATATCAAATTCCTGTTTTAGTTCAAAAAAATCTTCAGTATTTCAAACGAACAGAAATTGCCATTATGATGTCTGCTCTAAAAATTATTGATAATCCTACTCAAGATATTCCATTTGTAGCCGTATTACGTTCAGGAATCGTTGGATTAGATGAAATCGCATTAGCTCATATTCGTAAAAACAATAAATCTAGTTCGTTTTATGAAGCATGTGTTCAATTTGTCGAACAATTTAAATTAGAAGAAGTGACCTATTACGATAGTGCTCAACAACAACAATTAAAAGATCGAATACAATCATTCTTAGAACAGTTAGAAAATTGGAGAGATATTGCGAATCATCAATCCATCAGTACGCTTATTTGGCAAATTTATATGGATACAAACTATTTAACCTATGTACATGGACAATCCGTTGGACAGCAACGTGTCTTGAATTTACATGCCTTATATAAGTATGCAAAAGATTTTGAAGACTCTAGTTTTAAAGGATTACGTAATTTTGTTCGATTTATTCAGCAAATGCAACATAAAAAGCAAGATTTAGAAGAACCTACACAAATATCTGATGAAGAAGATGCTGTACGTGTTATGACGATTCATGCAAGTAAAGGATTAGAATATCCCGTTGTATTTTTAATGAATGCAGGAAAGAAATTTAATCAGCAAGATATACGCCAACAAGCGATTCGTAGTGATGAATTAGGTGTAGGAGTGAAATATTTACAACTCCCTGAAAGAATTCAATATACAACGATTCCATATGTGATGGCTTATAAAGCAGAGAAAAATAAATTACTTTCTGAAGAAATGAGAAAATTATACGTAGCAATGACTCGTGCACGAGAAAAGCTCATTATTGTCGGTTCTATAAAAGATTATGAAAAGTTTAAAGAAGAACATTCTATGATAGAAGATATTCATGATGAAACATTACCATTTTCTCTTCGCTATCATGTCGATAATTATTTAACGTGGATTTTAATGGCTACAATGAGAAAGCAGGAGAAAGTTTCCTTCCATCAAGAAGTCGTTGATTTTGAACAAATTAAAAAGAATGCCCTAAGTTGGATACAAGAGAGTGAAATGGCTTCTATTGATGAAGAAGAGTGGCTACAAAAGCAAGTAAAAGGAAAACCGATTAAAAATTTATCAAATTTATTAGAAGATTTAAAACAAACATATCCATATTTATTAGCTTCAACAACTGCAAGTTATCAAAGTGTATCTGAAATTAAACGTATGAATGAAGAACCAGATGTGAAACAACTACCTCAGTTGGAAGAACAAACTCAAGAAACAGAAAAAAATGTGCAACAATATGTTTATTTAACATCTGAATTAGCAAAACCAAGCTTTATTGAGTCTAAACAAAAAGTTTCAGCTGCAGAACGTGGAAGCGGTTTACATTTGTTAATGCAAAAATTAGACTTAACTAAGGAAATTACACCAGAATTTATTCAAGAAACAATTCAGCAATTAGTTGAGACACAATTTTTAGAAAAAGAGGTTGCTGCAGTTATTCCAGTTGACCAAGTTTATCATTTCTTTCAAAGTGAATTTGGTCAATGGATACAGGAACATCAAGCATTATTAAACCGTGAACAAGCATTTTCACATGTTGTAACAGCAAAACGGATCTTTAAACATTTACCAGATAATGAGGATTCCATGTTAATTCATGGAATTATTGACGGATTTGTGGAATTAGATAATGAGATTATTTTATTTGATTATAAGACAGATCATGTGGTACCAACACAAAAAGGTATACAGAAAATCGTTGATAAGTATAAACAGCAATTGAATTTATATGCTGAGGCATTAGAAACAAGTTATCAAAAGAAAGTTACTAAACGTATGTTATGTTTATTATCGATTGGTCAATCAATTGATATTTCTAATGTTTAATGATGATAGGAGGACGTTCGTAATGAGCGTCCTTTTTATGTTTGTTTGGATTGTGGAGGAGGAATTGTTTTGGAGGTTAAATTTTCGATATATAACTTTCTTTAATATATATTATGTAAACCTAAGTGTCATTCAAAATAATTGATTGACTGTAGCTAGGTCGCCAGCAACCTCGCTTTGCGAATCTCATGGCTAAACTTTGAGCCTTGGTCTCAAAGTTTCCCTGTAAAAGAATCAGATAGAATTCTTTTACTGTAGCTACTGTATCAATTATTTCTTACTTTTTACGTTAGCAGTCTAGAACGTTATCTATTGTGTTTTAATTATATGATATGAACTCCTATATGATAACTTGCTTAATTTGGGGCTTAATCGTATAATGTATTTTGTATTTTAATTGTTAAAGGATGGTTTTGGATGAAATTTAATGAGGAAAGTCCTTTTTGGAGATTTGCTACGATGTTGGCGGATTTTATTTTGTTGAACTTATTCGTTATTGTAATTAGTATTCCTATTGTTACGATTGGGCCTGTTTTGGCGGCTTTGTTTTATACAATGATGAAGTTTTCTGAAAACGAAGATGGTTATTTAGTGAAAACCTTCTGGAATGAATTGAAACATTTATTCTTTGTACGTGTTGCTGTCTCTTTAATTTATACAGCAATCATTGCAGCTACTGTGTATGTTATTCAATTTTGGTATAGTTTCCAAAATATTTTTGGCATGATGTTAGCAATTATTTTCTTTTTATTCCTATGTATGACGATCACTGCAATGTTAATTTCGTTAGCAAGAACTCAGTATTTTGGTACGATTAAGAGTTATATACGTGATGGATATTTATTTATTTTTATTTCTTTAAAGGAAGCTGTTGCTATTTTGGCAATTCCAGTTATTTTAATCGGATTTAGTATTTTCCAAGAAACGGTATTATATTTCATGGGAATTATTGGAATTTCGTTAATGGGATATGCATTAGCTCCATTATTTCATAAAATGTTTTCAAAAGTAGAAAAAAAGCATGAAGGTTAACCCCTCATGCTTTTTCTTTTACCCACGTGCTAAATGAGTACGAATTTTCGTTGATAAGTATTCAATCACTAAGACTAAGACGATTAATCCGCATAGGATAGCCCCTACTTCATGCCATTTATAAGCTGTCATGGCAAAGATTAATGGAGCACCGATACCACCGGCTCCAACCATTCCTAAAACAGTTGCATCTCTTAAGTTCATATCAAAACGATAAATGACTGTAGAAATGAATGCTGGAATTAATTGTGGTAAGATTCCAAAACGAATTTTTTGATAGAAGTTACATCCACTAGCATCTAATGATTCTAAAATTTTGTAATCTAAGTCTTCAATCGCTTCGATATATAGTTTAGAAATCATCCCAATGGATGCTACAGACATTGTAAGCAACCCTGTAAAGGCACCAGGCCCTGTTACACGGATAAACATTAACCCATAGATTAAAGTTGGAACAGTACGAATGGCCATAATAGCTGTACGTCCAATAATTGCTACTGGTTTTGGTACAATATTTGTTGCTGAAATAAATGAAAATGGAATCGCTAAAATTGCGCCTACCAATGTTCCCAGAAATGCAATTGCAATAGTTTCTAATAATAAATATGGAACACCTTTCGTTGTAAAGTTTAACAATAAGGATGTTTCAGGAGTTACAATCCCTTGTAAAATACTTTGAGAAATTTGTAATCCATTTTCTGGAATTTTACTTAATTCAATCGTTGATCCAGACCATGCAAAAATGATAATGAATAAGAATAAAACGCCTAATTGAACAATCCATGTGCGAGGAGCTTTTTCATATTGTTTTAATACTGCTTCATTCATGTGTTTAACTCCCCTTCTATGTTAATTTCGTACGTAAGTAGTAACTTACTGATTCAATAATGACTACAGTGATAAATAATACCACTAAAATCATCCCTACATTTCCATATTCGCGCCAACCAAGATTTTCATTTAAAATAATCCCGATACCACCTGCACCTACATAACCTAAAATAGATGCATAACGAACATTTCCTTCAAAGCAATATAATGAGCTTGCTAAGTAAGTTGGTAAAATTTGAGGAATAATTGCACTTGTAAATGCTTGACCTTTTGTTGCTCCTAAAGCTTCAGCTGCTTCAAAAGCTCCCATATCAACTGTTTCAATTTGTTCATATAATTGTTTACCACAGTATGCAAATGTATATGTTGCAATCGCAAATGTACCAGCCATTGTTCCTAATCCAAAGATATAAGTTGCAATTAAGGCAGTCACAAGAGTTGGTAATGTACGAACTACACTTAAAAATAAACGACTTAAACTAATAATCCATTTATTTTTGACAATATTACTAGAAGCTACAATGGCAAATGGAATTACTAAAATAGAACCCAATAATGATCCTAATAATGACATTTTAATCGTGTCAATTAATGGTTGCCAAATATTACTTGAATATTCCCAGGCAGGTGGAAACATACGACCAATAATAACAAAGAATTGAACACCACGTGTTAAAATGGTATGTAAATTAAATCCAGTAATTTTAGCTGAAAAATACATTGCAATTAATAGACCAATGACGACAAAAATAGCTTTTGATTTTGGTTCAGTAACAGTTGTCCCATTTTTTAACGTAAATTCTTTTGAAGCGAAGAGTTTCTTATCCTTCATGTAACTCCTCCGCCTTTCCTTTATAGATTAAATCTAATACCTCTTTTGTTACTTGGCTACTTGGACCATCATAAACAATTTCTCCATCACGAATACCAATAATACGATCTGCATATTCTAAAGCTAATTCCACATGGTGAATATTAAGTAAAATAGAAATATTTAAATCTTGATTAATCTTTCTAAAGTCTTCCATTACACGTTTAGCAGTAATTGGGTCTAATGCCGCAACAGGTTCATCTGCTAAAATAATTTCAGGATTTTGCGCAAGAGTTCTAGCTAATGCAACACGTTGTTGTTGTCCACCTGATAATTGGTCAGCACGGATAAACGCTTTATCTACAATCCCTACTTTATCTAAAGCTTCTAAGGCGTGTAATTTTTCTTCTTTTGTATAAATTCCAAATAATGAACGAACAAATGGAATATCTGGAACAATTGAAGTTAATACGTTTTTAATAACCGTTGTTCTTGTTACTAAATTAAATGATTGGAAAATCATTCCTACTTTATTTCTACGGAATTTACGAAGAGATTTTCCTTTTAATGAAGATACATTTGTACCATCAACGGTTAAAGTTCCTTCAGTAATTTCAATCATACGATTGATAGTACGAATTAAAGTTGATTTACCAGCTCCTGATAAACCAATAATTGAAACAAATTCACCTTGTTCAATTTCTAAATTAATATTTTTTAACCCTTTAACTCCATTTGGATAGGTTTTTGAAACATTTTCAAATTTAATCATATCTGTCCTCTTTCTCAAAAAAAGGGTCAGGATTCGCTCCTAACCCTCATTTGATCATCATTTCTTTCCTTAGTTACCTGATTTTAATTTTTTAAGAACTTTTTGAGCTTCACGTTCTTTATCGTAATCAGATGCATTAGCTTTCTTATATCCTGAATGAGAGTAAATCTTAATAACTTCTTTACCTTCATCTGTTCCAGCTAATTTGATCATTGCGTTAGCAAAAGCTTCTTTGAATGCGTCGTCTACAATTGGAGAAGATTTACTTACTGAAATTGTATCGTTATAAATATCTGGAGTTACACCAATAACATTTGTTTCTTTCCAAATTTCTTCTGAACGTCCATATTCACTTGTCCATTTTTTAGCATAGTCAGAACGTAAGTCAGCGTAACCAACCATAATATCAATTTGTCCTGAAGCTAAACGAGCTGCAGATGAAGCATAAGAATCAGATTGAACAACATTTTGTAAATCTGAAATGTTTTTACCAAATTTATCTTGTAGCCATAATGTAGGATAAATATATCCTGAAGAAGAAGAAGTTCCTAAAACTCCCCAGTTTGCTGAATTTAAATCATCCCATGAAATATCTTTACCACTATTAACTTTTTCAGCAATAGCTTTCCCTTTTTCTGTTGGACCAGCAATTACTAATCCTTTGTATGAAGTAACTTGATCTTTAGAACGTTTTGTTTCTTGACCATCGTTCCAATCTTTTGGATTCGTTGAATTTTTTTCTAAACCAGAACGTGTTGCTGTTAATAATACATCCACTTCTTTGTCAAATAATACATAAGTACCACCAGGAATGAAACCAACATCTGCTGTACCTGATGCTAAAGCTTCCCCTACTGCATCAAAGCTTGTTCCAACATTGATTTCAACATTATTAACTGTATAACCTTCATCAGCTAATTGTTTTTTCAATAATTCTTTTAATGGTTCAGTAGCAGTTACAATCGCTTCTGGATCACGAGAAGGTACAAATGCAACTTTTAATGTATCAATTGTTTTAGATCCATTACCTTTAGAACCTGAATCACTAGATTGACTTGAACAAGCTGCAAGTAAAGCTGCTGCTGATACTCCAAGTACTAATTTTGACCAAAAAGACTTCTTCATAAAATATATCCCCCTAAGATATGTTTTCTACAAGATTGAACTCTCAACCTCAAGTACAATCATACAAAATACGAACGATAATTACAAGAGTTTTTACTTGAAAAATACATTTTTAGCTATATTTTCATAAAAATAATTCATTTTCAAACAGTGTAAACGTGTAAAATACGAACATTAAGTATATGAAAGCAGGAATAATAAATAACTAGTAAATAATGAAACAAATTATATATCAAAAAATATAAAAATAACCGAACGTTTTCATTTATAACATTCGGTTATTTTCGTGATGGTTTGAAAAGGTATTTTTCCCCTTAACTTCTTCAGAATACATTGAAAATACTGTGGACATAGTAGCAAGGTCGCCAGCAGCCTCGCTTAGCGAGTCTCATGGCTAAAGTTTGAGCCTAGGTCTCAAACTTTCCCTACAATTGCTACTATAGAGTATTTTCTATGTATTCTGAATCTATACATAAAACACTTTTTTATTCCTTTAATTGATAATAATGTTCCGTAAATTCGACACATTCTTTCATATCGAATAAATAAACATTGCTTTCGTTAATTGAAATATGATTAACAGTATACTGTTCCATAAAGTTCTTTTGAATTTCTAAATAGTCATCGTATATATCCAATTCAATATTTTTAAATGATATCCATTTCTCGCCAGTTTTCGTTAATATCTTACTTTTTTCTTGAATCACTTCTCGATTCAATCTATTTTCAGCTAAATGGAGTGATGTATTCGTTTCAAAATCAGTTCCAATCATTAATACTTTTACACCAATGGAATACATTCTTCCTAATGGAGATTTGTCTCCAAATGGGAAATCAAAAGTAACCTGGTCAATAATTTCACTAGCCTTCTCTCCTATTGCCGTAAAAGAATACATTGGATGATTACTTCGAATAGAATCAGGTAAAATTCCAATAAATTGACTAAAAGCTCCCATTGCTTTACTATACGATAAATCCTTTGAATAGGCCGGCATTGATGAGCGAATGACATCGTGCCAGTCCTGTGGTACTGGAGGATATTGCCAACTAGCAGGATCAGAAATTTCAACCGTTTGAGAAGGCACTACAATCGTTCCTTGCTCTCCAATAACATCTCTTAACGCTAAAAATAAAGTTTCCGCACCACCAACAACATATCCTAACGAAGATAAAGAAGCATGCACTAATAAAGTGTCCCCCTGCTTAATTCCTAACTGAGAAAATTTATGTATAAAAAGCTCTTTTGTAATTGGCGTAAAATTTTTATCAATACACTTTTGCATATAAGAATACAACAAACTCACTCTCCCTTTTACGTATCATTATCCTTATTTTAAACTGTTAGAAACGAAAAATAAATAGGATTCAGAATACATAGAAAATACTCCATAGTAGCAAAAGCAATAAAAGTAGATAATTCTATTTTTATTGCAGGGAAACTTTGAGACCTAGGCTCAAAGTTTAGCCATGAGACAGCT
>NZ_CAUQUN010000028.1:0-28224 GCF_963521425.1 uncultured Granulicatella sp. | reverse complement strand
CTGCAGCTAAAGAAGAAGCTAAAGCTAAGGCTGATGCAGCAAAAGAAGCAATCGACAAAGCGACAACAAACGCAGCAGTAGACCAAGCTAAGGCAAACGGAACAACAGAAGTAAAAGCTGTAGAACCACAATCAGTAGCAAAAACGGGAGCTAAAAAAGCTATCGATGAAGCTCTTAAAGCTAAGAATAATGAGATTGATGCTCGTACAGACTTAACAGACGAAGAGAAAACTGCAGCTAAAGAAGAAGCTAAAGCTAAGGCTGATGCAGCAAAAGAAGCAATCGATAAAGCAACAACTAATGCTGAGGTTAATCAAGCTAAAACTAAAGGAACAACAGAAGTAACTTCAGTAAACCCAGAATCGGTGACGAAAACCAAAGCTAAAACAGCAATTGAAAATGAAGCAATTGTTAAAAAAGTAGCGATTGATGCAAGAACCGATCTTTCAGAAAAGGCAAAAGAGGTTCTTAAATTACAAGTGGATGCAATAGTAGCACAAGCTAAAGAAGCTATTGATCGTGAAACTAAAGATGGATTTGTTACTAATGTTACAGAAAATCAAAAACTTGTTGTGAAGTCAGTAGGTGAAGTGATTGTTCCAGCTGAAAAACTACTTATTGTTAATCCAACTAAATTAACAGAAGAAGAAAAATCTAAAGTTTTAGAACGTGTTAAATTAGTAAATCCAGAAGCAACAGTATCAGTTGATGATAAAGGGAATGTAACAGTGACATCTAAAAGTGGTGTAAGTGAAACAATTTCTGTTGAAAAATTAGTTAAGGTTTCAACTGGTTTAGATAATATTAATTTAACTTTTGAAAAACAAATAGTTATGAATATTTCTCGTATTACTAAAGAAGAAAAAGAAAACGTAAAATCTAATATTATTGCTAAAAATCCAGAAATAGCGGATGTAGTCTTTGATGATATGGGAAATGCCATTATTATTCTAAAAGATGGCCAAATCTTTAAAGTATTAGCAAAAGATATCTTTAAACCATCACAAGAACCAAGTGGAGTAGTATCGACACCACAAACAAATGTAAAAGTTGATAAAACACAATTGGAAGTATCAATTCTTCAATTAGATAGTCTAGTATCTCAATTAAATGATGAATACAAGACAGAAGGTTCTGAATTATTGGATGTAGCAAAAGCAGTATTCAATAATCCAAGAGCTACACAAGAAGAAGTAGATGCAATGGTGAAACGTATTGCTGAATTTATTGCAAAAGTTTCTACAAATTCTCCTCAAAATACAGTGAATTCTGAAGAAAATAGCAATAAAGGAACTAAAGCAGTAGGCTCATCAGTCGGAAATATAAAACAATCTTCTCAAAAAGAACTTCCAAATACAGGAACATCAACATTTGGAACAATTCTTCCAGCAATGGCAGCTCTATTATCAGGAGTAGGATTATTTGCGAAAAAGAAAAAAGAAGATGAATAATTGTATGAATCTGACAGATTAAATAAGAAAAAATCGTACTATCTAAGAAGGTAGTACGATTTTTTTATATAGATGAATAACGAATATATCTATCACTGTACGATAAAGAAAGATTAGTGTACAATACAATCAGAAAAGGAGAGAAAAGAATGTTTTTATTAGCACCACTTTTAATTACGATAACGATAGCCAGTTATGCTGTTTTAAAATATTATTTTGGAACAAGAATTTATTTTTCAGATTCATTCTTTCTAACAATAAGAGAAGTAATGTTACCTTTACTAGTTGTTAGTTTTGAAATTTTTTCTCAAGTTGTTTTAGGATATTCTCAATTACCTTGGATGATATTATTTAGCTCTATTATTGGAATAACATTATTATTAGTGAAAAAAAGTAGTCATGAATTTTCATTAAGAAAATTTTTATATCAATTTTTCTCATTAGAATTTTTGGTATTTGTAATTGGACATCTATCGTTAGTCATTCAGTATTGTTTTTATTTATTACTCTCTTGGGGAGTTATTCGTTAATAGTTTTAGAATTAGATAGAGAAGCACTTAGTCAGTTGATTAAGTGTTTTTTGTTTTGAAAAAAATAAAAAGCAAGGATAAAAAGGGAGATTATGATTAATTGATGAGAAACGTTGATATGAAAGTTTTTTTGAGTGTTCTACAATGAAGAGCATTTTGAATTTTATATAAAAAAGGGGTGAATTTAAAATATTTTTTAACTTTTTTAATAAAAAAGTGGTGAAAAGTGGGGGAGTGTGGTAAACTATGGATAATTAATGAATGATAGGAGGAGTCTGCATGTTAATCGGTGAATATCAACACACAATAGATGCTAAGGGACGTATGATTGTTCCTGCTAAGTTTCGTGAAGATTTAGGATTCACTTTTGTTGTAACTCGTGGACTAGACGGCTGTTTATACGGCTACCCTCTTGATCAATGGCAATTGCTACGTCAAAAATTGAGTGAATTACCTCAATCGAAAAAAGACGCTCGTGCATTTGCTCGTTTCTTCAATTCTGCTGCAAGTGAAGTAGAATTTGATAAGCAAGGAAGAATTAATATCACACCAACATTAAGAGAACATGCAGGACTAGTGAAAAATTGTCGAGTAATTGGTGTGAATGACCGAATTGAAATTTGGGATGAAGAACGTTGGAAAGCTTATATTGCTGAAACTGAAGAAAATTTTGAAGAATTAGCAGAACAAATGGCTGATTTTGGATTTTAGAAAGGATATTAATAGAGAATGTTTAAACATGTAACCGTATTGCTACATGAAACAGTAGACAACCTTGAGGTGAAACCAGATGGGGTTTATGTAGATTGTACATTAGGTGGAGCAGGACATAGTGAATATTTATTAAGTCAATTAACAACAGGCCACTTATACTGTTTTGACCAAGACATGAATGCTATTGATAATGCTAAAATCCGTTTGAAAAAATTTATTGAAGAAGATAAAGTAACGTTCATTCATACAAATTTCAGAATGATTCAGAAAAAACTAAATGAATTAGGGATTAAAAAAGTTGATGGGATTTTGTATGACTTAGGAGTATCTTCACCGCAATTAGATCAAATTGAGAGAGGATTCAGTTATCATCAAAATGCCGTATTAGATATGAGAATGGATCAAACAGCGCCATTAACTGCAAAAGAGATTATTAATGAGTGGAGTTATGATGAATTAGTTCGAATTTTTTATCGTTATGGAGAGGAAAAATTTTCGAAACAAATTGCAAGAAACATTGAACGAATTCGTCAAGATCATGAGATTGAAACGACTGGAGAATTAGTAGATATTATTCGAGATAGTATTCCTGCTGCTGCAAGAAGAAAAGGTGGACATCCTGCTAAAAGAATTTTTCAAGCAGTTCGTATTGCTGTAAATGATGAATTAGCAGCAGTTGAAGATTCTCTAGAACAAGCTTTTGACTTGTTAGAAGTTGGAGGAAGAATTAGTGTTATTTCTTTCCATTCTTTAGAAGATCGTATTGTGAAGACGATGTTCAAACAAAAAAGTACGGTAGAACAAGTACCAAAAAATTTACCAATTTTACCAGGGCAGTTAGAAAGTGCTGATTTTAAATTGATTACAAGAAAACCAATTTTGCCAACAGAAGAAGAAATGCAAGAAAACTCAAGATCACAAAGTGCAAAATTACGAGTGATTGAACGTGTGAAATAATTAGTAAAGGAGGCGTTTTTTGATGGCATTAGCAGAACAAATCGTTGATGTAAATTCTACAACAACAGTCAAAGAAGCCTTTCCGAATACTTATTCTGATAAAGTAGTAACGGCTATTCCTCAAGAAAAAGTAAAAGTTAATTATGCAAGAAATATGATTGTTTCAATTGTGGTAATTGTATTGTTAGGTACTTTAACAGTTGTTAGTTCAATGTTAGTGGCGAATAAAAATCGTCAATTGCAAGATATACGAACAAATACGACATTGATGCAAAGAAAAAATGATACGTTATTACAATCTGCACAAGAACTATCACAATATGATCGTGTGAATCGTATTGCTAAAGAACAAGGATTGGAAATGGGTCAAAATAACATAAGGAATGTTGGACAATGATAAAAAAACATTTTAAGGAATATTTGGGGAATAGAAAGATTGCGATACGTTGCTTGATGGCAATCGCAATCTTCCTATTTCTCATTTTTTCTTTTTACTTTTTTAAAATTATGGTATTAGGTCAAAGCCATGGTGTTAATTTAAGAGATGAATTGGATAAAAAATTAACACATACAACACTTTTAAAAGCAAAACGTGGAAATATATATGATGCAAGTGGTAGCCCCATTGCAGTTGATGCAACAAATTATTCTTTATTTGCAGTGTTAACTGACCAATGGGATAAGGAAAAAAAAGATTATGTTCAAGATTTTTCTAAGACTGCACAAGTTTTATCAAAATATATCGATATGAAAGCTTCAGAAATTGAAAAAATCTTATCTCAAAAAAATGTTGCACAAGTAGAATTTGGAAAGGCAGGAAAAAATCTTTCTGTTGAAACAAAAGAAAAAATTGAAAAAGAGGAACTTCCTGGTATTAAATTTACGGAAAATCTTTCACGTTATTATCCAAATGGAATTTTTGCTTCACATCTCATTGGATATACAGAAGTAGAAGAACAAGAAGTAGATGGTAAAAACGTGGAGCAATTAGTTGGGAAAATGGGCATTGAAGCACTTTATAATGCTACATTAACAGGGAAACCTGGTGAAGTAGTTTCAAGAACAGATGGAAATGGCTATGTCATTCCAGGAAGTGAAAAAATAACAGAGCAACCCAAAGATGGAAATGATTTGTATTTAACATTAGATAAAAAATTACAAACTTATTTAGAATCTTTAGTTTCCCAAGTAACTGAAAAATATTTACCAAATCAATTAACAGCGATGTTAGTTGATCCTAAAACAGGAAATATTGTAGCTGCGACTCAAAGACCTACATTTAATGGAACAACAAAAGAAGGTATTAATACAATGTGGAATAATCTATTAATGGATGAAGCTTATGAACCTGGTTCCACAATGAAAGTATTAGCTCTTGCTGCAGCTATTAATGAGGGTGTATTTGATCCTAATGAAAAATATGAATCTGGTAAAATTCAGATTTTTAAAGATTTAATACGTGATTATAATAAAGTTGGTTGGGGAAGAATTACTTATTTAGAAGGATTAGCACACTCAAGTAACGTTGCATTTGTTCATGTTGTTCAAAAAATTGGTGTTGAAAAATGGAAGCAATATTTAGATTTGTTTGGTTTTGGTCAAAGTACACAATCAGGATTTTTAAATGAGTCTACTGGATTAAATTCCTATAATTCTTATTTACAACAATTGACGACAGGTTTTGGACAAGGGATTTCGGTGACAGCTTTTCAAATGGTACAAGCATTTACAGCAATTGCGAACCAAGGTGAAATGAAAAAATTAAGAATCGTGGATCACGAATTTAGACCAGCTACAAATACTACTATTAATTTTTCTGAAAATTCTTTAGGTCAAGTTATTAAGCCTGAAACAGCTAAAAAAACTTTAGAGTATTTACGAGAAGCAACTACTATGAAAAATGGTACTTCTAATGGCTTTGATATTGAAGGGGAAGAAGTAGCAGCAAAAACTGGAACTGCTGAGTTAGTTAATCCTGAAACTGGAAAATACTATTCGTATGGAAGTAACTATATCTATTCAGTAATTGGTTTTGCACCTGCTAGCAATCCAAAATATATTTTATATATCACTTTAAAACAGCCTCAAAATAACCCATACGGCGATGGTGCAAGTGCTATTATTAAAGAAATTTTTAACCCAATGATGAAACGTGCGTTAGATTATAGTCGATTAACGCAATAAAAGGAGGAATTTAGCAATGTTAGCTACAGAATTAACTCAATTGATATACCTAAAAAAAATTGTAGGTGATTTATCTGATATAACAATTGATTATTTAGCACAAGATTCAAGAAAAGTTCGTCCAAACACATTATTTTTTTGTATTGATGGGGTAACAGTAGATGGGCATCACTTTGCTTCTGCTGCAAAAGAAAAAGGAGCAGTTGCGTTTGTAGCAAGTAAATCTATTGAAGATCAAGTGGGAGATACTCCGGTAATTTATGTTAAAGATGTGACAAGAGTGATGGCTTTGATGGCAAATCATTTTTATGGATACCCAACTCAATCTTTACAAATGATTGGAGTAACAGGGACAAATGGTAAAACAACAGTCACTCATATGATAGATGCATTGTTGGAAAAACCGAATAAACCCACAGCATTAATTGGTACTATTTATCGTAAAATTGGTCCAAAAATTATTCAGACTCATAATACAACCCCAGAAATTTTAACGTTGCATGAAACTTTCCAAGAGTTAAAAGAAATTGGTGGAGAAACTTGTATGATGGAAGTTTCTTCTCATGCTTTACAATTAGGTCGTATTTGGGGATTGGATTATGATTGTGTTGTATTTACGAATTTAACTCATGAACATCTGGACTTACACAAAACAATGGAACAATACGCGCATGCTAAAAGTTTATTATTCTCTCAATTAGGGAATTATGTTGGAAAAAATCGCAAACCAAAAGTAGCAATTTTAAATGCGGATGATGAACAGTTTCAAATGTTTGAGTATTCAACTCCTGTACAAGTAATTAGTTATGGAATCAAAGAAAAGGCTGATTTTAAAGCTGAAAATATTCGTACGGAAAATGGACATACTTTATTTGAATTAGTGATTCAACAAGATGAACGCTACTTGGTTGATATGCCATTATTAGGAATTTTTAATGTATACAATATGTTATCTGCTATTGCAGTAGCTTATGTTTATGGAGTTTCTATAGAAGAAATTTTGGAAAAAGTGAAAGCATTCAAAGGGGTAGCTGGACGTATGCAAGCAGTTGATAAAGGGCAAGATTTCCAAGTAATCGTCGACTTTGCTCATACTCCGGATGGATTAGAAAATGTATTAGATTCCTTATCACAAATTCCACATGGAAAAATCATTACAGTTGTGGGGCATAGTGGAGGAAATCGTGATTCTAGTATGAGACCAGAACTAGGAAGAATAGCTTTAACAAAATCAAACCATGTTGTCTTTACAGCAGATAATCCTAGAACAGAGCCGTTAGTAAATATTTATGAAGGATTGTTAAGTGCGGTTGATAAGAATTCTGTTTCTTATGAATGTATTGATAAGCGAGAAGAAGCAATTGAAAAAGCACTTCAATTAGCGAGTGTTGGAGATATTGTTTTACTTGCTGGAAAAGGTGTTGAGCCTTATCAAATTATTGGTGAAGTGGAATATCCTTATAATGAAATTGAAATCGTAGAAACATTATTAGGAAATAGATAAAGAGGAGAAAAAGATGACATTACAATTTTTACTTGTATTAGGCGCAACATTATTGGCAACAGTATTTGCAGAGCCTAAATTTATTCAATTTATGCGTAGGAATCAATTTGGGCAAACAACTTTAGAGGATGGTCCATCTTGGCATCAGGCTAAAAGCGGAACACCAACGATGGGAGGATTTATCTTCTTAATGATGATTGGAATTGTCAGTTTAGTTCTTGGAGGATTATTCGGATATTTTAATTTTACATTATTAAGTGGAGTAATAGGATTTGTATTTTTTGGTGGAATTGGATTTTTTGATGATTTTATTAAAGTTTTTAGAAAACAAAATCAAGGATTAAAAAGTCATCAAAAATTTGTTTTACAAATACTAGGATCAACTGTTTTTGTTGCTCTATTTTTATTAAGTGGACGTGCTCCATTAATTTATATTCCATTTGTTGGTGAAGTACACAGCTTAGTATTATTTGCAATTTTTACAATCATTTGGATTACAGGATTTTCAAATGCGGTAAATTTAACAGATGGATTAGATGGTCTTGCAACTTCAACATCTATTGTAGCTTACGGTACATATGCATTTTTAGCATTACACTCAAAGCAAGTAGAGATTGCATTTTTCTGTTTTAGTGTAGTTGGAGGATTAATTGGATTTTTAATGTTTAATTGGAAACCTGCGAAAATTTTTATGGGGGATGTTGGTTCTCTAGCTTTAGGTGCAGGATTAGCCATTATTTCGTTAATGCTTCATCATGAATGGAGTTTACTAGGAATTGGGATTGTATTTGTGTTAGAAACAGCTAGCGTTATTATTCAAGTAACTTCATTCAAATTAACTGGAAAACGAGTATTTAAGATGAGTCCAATTCATCATCACTTTGAAATGTGTGGATGGAAAGAAGTGAAAATCGTTTTAGTCTTCAGTTTAGTTGGACTAATCGGAGCGCTAATTACATTAGTATTAATTTAGAAAAGCTATTTAGCTTTTCATACATATTTTTCGGCAGTTCATACTGCCATATACATATCGAAATAAATCTAGGGGGCATATTAGGTGCTGAATGAAAAGAAATTTGAACATAAAAGAGTATTAGTTATTGGATTAGCAAAAAGTGGAGTTGCAGTTGCAAAACTCTTATTACATCAAGGGGCGATTGTAACAGTTAATGATCGTATTCCATTAGAAGAAAATCCAGATGCAAAAAGTTTAATTGAAGAAGGAATTCGTGTTTTAGCTGGTTCACATCCAGTAGATTTATTAGAAGAACATTTTGATTTTGTAGTGAAAAATCCTGGAATTCCATATCATAATTGTATGGTTGAAGCTGCCATAAAGAAAGGAATCCCAGTCTATACAGAAGTTGAAATTGCGTATCATTTATTACAAGGTTTAATCATTGGAATTACAGGGTCAAATGGTAAAACAACAACGACTACATTAGCAAGTTTAATGTTGAAAGACTCTTTCCCTAAACGAAATGTTTTTGCTGCAGGAAATATTGGAATTCCATTATCGCAACTAGCAGAACAATCGACAAAAGAAGATATTTATGTTTCTGAATTAAGTAGTTTCCAATTGATGGGAATTGATCAATTTAAACCGAAAATTGCGTGTATTGTAAATATTTTTAGTGCTCACTTAGATTATCATGGGACACGAGAAGAATATATTAAAGCAAAACTTCAATTAACGAAAAATCAAACAGAAGAAGATTATTTAGTTTATAATGCTGATTATCCAGAATTGATTACATTAATTGAAGGTCATACAAAAGCAACATTAGTTCCATTTAGTAGAAAAAATGTTTTAGAATTTGGTGCTTCGGTTAAAGATGACTACATATGCTTCAATGGTGAAAAAGTAATTCCTGTTTCAACGATTCAAGTTCCTGGAACACAAAATATTGAAAATGTATTAGCAGCAGTTGCGATTGCAAAATTAGCAGGAGCTACAAATGAAGGCATTGAAAAAGCCGTTCAAAATTTCCATGGTGTAAAACACCGTACTCAATTTGTAAAAGAAGTAAATAAAAGACGTTTCTACAATGATTCCAAAGCGACGAATATTATTGCAACACAAACAGCATTACGCAGCTTTACAAATCAATCTGTTGTTTTAATTGCGGGTGGTTTAGATAGAGGAAATGGTTTTGATGAATTAGTCCCAGACTTAACAGCTGTATCGGGCATTGTTTTGTATGGTGAAACAAAAGAAAAATTACAAGAAGCTGCGAAAGTTGCAGGAATTCCAGTCATTGAAGTCGTGAATACATTAGAAGAAGCGACTAAAAAGGCTTATGAAATCAGTAAAGAAGACGATATTATTTTATTATCACCAGCTTGTGCAAGTTGGGATCAATTTAAGAATTTTGAAATTCGTGGGGATGAATTTATTCGCGTTGTAGAGAATTTATAAGAAAGAGGAAAATATTCATGAGAGTTGTCGTATCTGGTGGAGGTACAGGAGGTCATATTTATCCTGCACTTGCATTTATGAGATATTTAGAAAAACAAGAGGATGTAGAATATTTATATATTGGAACAAAACGAGGATTAGAAAGTAAAATTGTTCCACAAGCAGGATATGCATTTGAATCTATTAAAATCGAAGGGTTAAAACGCTCGCTTTCATTAGAAAACTTAAAAACAGCCTACTATATGGTAACAAGTGTTATTAAAGCAAGAAAAATTTTAAAAGAATTTAAACCAGATGTTGTCATTGGTACGGGTGGTTATGTTTGTGCACCAGTATTATTTGCAGCTAGTTTATTAAAAATTCCAACGATTATTCATGAACAAAATAGTGTTGCAGGAGTAACAAATAAATTTTTAGCAAAATGGGTGAATAAAATTGCAATTTGCTTTGATGATGTAAAAAAAGATTTTGCTTCTTATAGTGATAAAGTTGTTTTAACAGGAAATCCTAGAGGACAAGAAGTTGTAGAAATTAAGAAAAATCCTGAATATTTGGCTTCAATAGGAGTACAGACCAACTTACCAATCGTAGTCATTTTCGGTGGAAGTCGTGGGTCTGAGCGAATGAATGAAGTATTTGTTGAGGCTTTAGAAGGATTTGCGGATAAAAATTATCATGTCATAATGGTTACAGGAGAAGTGCATTATGACAAAATCAACAATCAGATTACAAATTTAGAAAAATCATTGCCAAATGTTTCTGTTTTTCCGTATATTAAAGATATGCCACAACTATTCCAAAATGTGGATTTAGTTGTTTGTCGTAGTGGCGCAACAACTTTAACTGAACTAACAGCATTAGGTTTAGCAAGTATTTTAATTCCAAGTCCATATGTAACAAATAATCATCAAGAAGCTAATGCTCGTTCCTTAGTCGATCAAGGAGCAGCATCGATGATTTTAGAAAAAGAATTAAATGCTCAAACAATGTTAGCTGAAATTGAACACATTTTATTAGATTCTCATAAAAAAGAAGCAATGGCTACTTCCGCTAAGAAAATGGGAATTACAGATGCAAGTTCAAGACTAACAAGTATGATTCATGAAATGTTGTAGAAAGAAAAAAGGAGGAGCCTTATGAAATTTTTTAAAAAAGCTTCAACTTCTTCGCCTCCTCCAACAGAGATAACAGAGGAGGTTTCAAAAAAAAGTTCTATCCAACCATTAAAACAATTTTTTCATTTTAATCATTTAGAAATGAAATTTTTGTTCTGGATTTTCCTAGCTTGTATGTTCTGGAGTATTTATTTTATTTCTCCTTTATCAAAACCAAAAGCTATTTATGTTTATGGTAATCAACAAGTAGAAATTGAAACTATACGAGAACAAGCTGGAATAAAAAGAGGGAAAACAATTTGGGGAATCTTGTCTGAACATGAAACAATTCAACAAAGAATAACAAAAAGAAATCCAAAAATTAAAGCGGCTTCTGTAACTTTATCTGGGTTAAATACAATTCAATTAACTATTCTAGAAAATCCGGCGATTGGTTATTATGTTGAAAATGGGGAATATAAGGAATTATTAGTAGATGCTCAGTCTATTCAAACAGAGGAACCAGCTAATAAAGATGGGTATCCAGAATTAGTAAATTTTGATGAAGAATCAAGAATTCAACTAGCAAGTCAATTAGAAAAAACATCTCCTAGTGTGATTAGAATGATTCGTCAAATTCAATATGTAGATCCAGAAAAGAAACCATTAAAACTTCAAATTCGAATGAGAGATGGAATGAAAGTTATTGGAACTTTAAAAGATATTGGAGAAAAATTGAATTATTATCCAAGTATTTACAACGAACTACAAATGAAATCTGGAACAATTGATATGGAAGTTGGTATTTTCTATACACCAGATATTAATGCTCAATAGAAAAAGAAAATTCGTAAAAAATATTCAAATATTTTCTTAACGAGCAAGAAATATGGTAGAATAAAAATGTATAATTATTTATAAAATGTGAATGGAAAAATTTAGTAGGAGGTTTCAATAAGCGTGAAAAATCAAAGAATTTATGTGAGTTTAGATATTGGAACCACTTCAATTAAAGTTGTTGTTGCTGAGTATATTCGTGGACAATTAAACATTATTGGAGTCGGCAATGAAAAATCTCAAGGACTAAGTCGGGGAGTAATTGTAGATATCGATGAAACTGTTGAATCTATAAAAAAAGCCGTTAAACAAGCAGAGCAAAAATCAAATATTGAAATTAAAGACGTTATCGTAGGAATCCCAAGTAATCAAATTTCGATTGAACCATGTCATGGCATGATTGCTGTTTCTAGTGAAAATCGTGAAATTACAGATGTCGATGTCCATAATGTGATTTCAGCGGCAAAAGTTCGTTCAGTTGCTCCTGAAAGAGAAATTATTTCAGTTATTCCAGAAGAGTTTATAGTTGATGGATTCGATGGCATTAAAGATCCTCGTGGCATGATTGGAGTTCGACTAGAATTATATGCAAGTATGATTACTGGGCCGAAAACAATCGTTCATAATATTAAACGTTGTATTGATAAAGCAGGATTAAATATTGAAGAAATGGTTATTCAACCTCTTGCAATTAGCCAAGTAGCAATGTCTGCAGGTGAACGCGAATTTGGTACAATCTTAATTGATATGGGTGGAGGACAAACTAGTGCGTCAGTTATGCATGACCATCAATTAAAATTCTCTTATGTTGACCAAGAAGGTGGAGATTTCGTTACAAAAGATATTTCAGTAATTTTAAATGCGAGCTATGAAAATGCAGAACGTATTAAACGTGAGTATGGCTATGCTATTTCTACTGAAACTTCTGATGAAGAATTCTTCCCAGTTGAAACTATTGGAAAGAAAGATCCTGTTAAAGTAGATGAACATTACTTATCAGAAATTATTGAAGCGAGAGAAGTTCAAATTTTTGAAACAATTAAACGTGCTTTAGATCAAGTAGATGCATTAAGTTTACCTGGAGGAATTGTTTTAACAGGGGGAGCCTCTTCTATGGCAGGAGTTCTTGAATTAGCTCAAGAAATTTTTGGAGTAAATGTAAAGACATATATTCCAGAACAAATGGGGATGAGAAATCCAATTTATGCAACAAGCATGGGATTGATTCAATATGCTGCATCATTAGATGATGTTCATCGTATTGCACAAAAAGGTAAGTTAACGACTGAAACAAGAGTAACGCCTTTAGCTAGCCCTAGCCGTCCAGTTGCAGAAACAACTCCACAACCAGTTGAAAAACCAAAAGCTGAAGTGGAATCAACACAAGAAACAGAATCAGAAAATTTTGGAGATAAAGTGAAAAACTTTTTCAAAATGTTTATAGACTAGTACGAATCTAAGGAGGAAAAAGAATGGAATTCGAATTTGATACAAATTTAGAAGGCGCAGTAATTAAAGTCATTGGTGTAGGTGGAGCAGGTAATAATGCTGTTAACCGTATGATTGATGAAGGCGTTCAAGGCGTTGAATTTATTGTTGCCAATACAGATACACAAGCTTTAGCTAATTCTAAAGCAGAAACTAAAATTCAATTAGGACCTAAATTAACAAAAGGTTTAGGAGCAGGTTCATTACCGGATATCGGTTTAAAAGCAGCAGAAGAAAGTGAAGAACGTCTTCGTGAAGCTTTATCAGGAGCGGATTTAATTTTCGTTACAGCTGGTATGGGTGGAGGAACTGGTACTGGTGCAGCACCAATCGTAGCTCGTATCGCAAAAGAATTAGGAGCATTAACTGTTGGGGTTGTGACACGTCCATTTAGTTTTGAAGGACCAAAACGTGGTCGTTATGCAGCAGAAGGTGTTGCACAAATGAAAGCGAATGTGGATACATTAGTAACCATTTCAAATAACCGTTTATTAGAAATCGTGGATAAGAAGACTCCTATGTTAGAAGCTTTCCGTGAAGCGGATAATGTATTACGCCAAGGGGTACAGGGGATTTCTGATTTAATTATTGCACCTGGTTATGTAAACTTGGACTTTGCTGACGTTAAAACAGTGATGAAAGATCAAGGTTCTGCATTAATGGGTATTGGAGTTGCTAGTGGTGAAAACCGTACAGCAGAAGCAACTAAAAAAGCTATCTCTTCTCCATTATTAGAAGTATCAATTGATGGAGCAGAACAAATCTTATTAAATATTACAGGTGGATCTGATTTAACATTATTTGAAGCACAAGATGCTTCTGATATCGTAGCAGCAGCCGCAACAAATGATGTAAATATTATTTTTGGTACATCTATTAATGAAAATCTTGGAGATGAAGTAATTGTAACAGTTATTGCGACTGGTATTGATGAAGAACACAAAGGCACAAAAAAGTCAGTGGCTCGTACTAGCCGTCCAACATTAACACCTACAACACCTGCTTCTACAAAAGAAATTGGAAATAATCCTCAAACATTCCAAGAAAAACAAGTAACTCCAAAGAAAAAATCAGTAGTTGAAGAAAAACAACCTGAAAAAGATATTTTTGGAGATTGGGATATTCGTCGTGAAGCAACTGTTCGTGAAACAACAACAGAAACAGATTCACCGTTTGCTCAAAAGAATTTCGTAGAAGCTCCAGTTGAAACAAAATATGAATCAGATGATACTTTAGATACACCACCATTCTTCAGAAGAAGAAACAGAAACTAATGACCATGATTAAAAGTAATGCAGAACAAATTGTCACTCGCATTCATCAATCATGCGATAAAGTTTCGAGAGATGTACAAGAAGTATGTCCAATTATAGTAACTAAAAATCGTACGAATGAAGAAATCCAAGAAGTTTATTCTCTTGGATTTCGGCATTTTGCGGAGAATCGTGTCGAAAAACTATTAGATCGCCAACATGCATTTCCTCAAAAAGATATTGTTTGGCATTTGATTGGCCCTTTACAAAAAAGAAAAGTAAAACAAATTGTGAATCAAATTCAATATTTTCATGCGATTGATCGTTTATCGATTATGGAAGAAATTGATAAGCGATTAGATTCACCATTAAAATGTTTTTTAGAAGTTAATGTTTCAGGGGAAGAATCTAAGCATGGCTTTACAATTTCAGAAGTTTTTGAAGCATATGAAGTTGCAAAACAGTATCCAAATATTGAGATTATAGGCTTAATGACAATGGCTCCTTTTGAAGCCAATGATGAAGCAATTCGTAACTATTTTAGGGAGTTAAAAGAAGTTTCAAAAAAACTTCAAAGTGAATCTACTCTAAAATTAAGTATGGGGATGAGTCAAGATTATCCAATCGCAATTGAAGAAGGAGCACATTTTATTAGAATTGGTACTGCTTGGTTTGAATAGGAGGAGTAGTATGGGATTTTGGAATCAATTTAAAACATTTTTAGATCCAGATGATGGCTATCATGAGGTAGAAGAAGAAATGTATGAAGAAGGAAATGATTCATCAAATGTTCAAGAATATCGAAGAACCCCTTCAAATGTTGTTTCTTTTCAACAAGCTCAACAAAATAAAAAAATATCAAAAATTTTTGTGATGGAGCCTTCTGTTTATACTGAAGCAGAAAGAATTGCTGATGCCTTATTAAAAGGTGAAGCAGTTATTATTAATTTTAGAAAAATGGAAGTTGCAGATGCTAAAAGAGTCATTGATTTTGTGGTAGGAGTGACTTATGCCATTAATGGAGATGTCCAACAAATTAGAGAGGATATTTATATTTGTTCTCCGCCAAATTATCAAGTGCAAGGCTCTTTTGTTGAGGATGATGATTCTTCTTTATAATGGGAATATATTAATGTTAAGGAGAAAGATATGTTATTATTTCAATTAATCCGTTTATTATTACGGGCAATTGATCTTTATATATTGTTAATTACAATTTATATTGTATTAACTTGGTTACCACAAGCGCAAAATACTAAATTAGCAAGATGGCTTCAAGCATTGTGTGAACCTTATTTATCTTATTTTGATAAGATAAGAATTGGAATGTTTGGTTTTTCAGCTATCTTTGGAATTTTATTTTTACAGTTTGTAAAACTAGGCATTATTCAAATTGTTAAATTTATTTTTTAATAGGTGATAGTTATGGATACGTCTATATTTCAACATTTTAGAAAAGAAGAACAAGATTTTATTCGAAAAGTAGAATCTTGGGTCATTTCTTGTCAAGAACAGTATGCACAAATATTGACTCCATTTTTAGATCCACGTCAACAGTTTATTGTTGAAGCGATTGTTGGTCAATTTGATGATATTAAATTTCGGTTTGAAGGTGGATACATTGCTGCTGAGAGAAAACGATGTATGATTTATCCAGATTTTTATGCACCAACAACAGAAGAGTTTGATGTTGAATTGATAGAAATTCATTATCCAATTAAATTTTCTTCAATTAGTCATGGACAAATCCTCGGTTCTTTGGTAGGCTTAGGGATAGACCGTGACCAATTAGGAGATATTATTTCTGATGGGATTCGTTGGCAATTATTGCTCACGAAACAAATGTTACCTTATTTGAAACAAAATTTTCAAAAGGTTGGAAAAATTAGTATTCGAATAGATGAAAAAAAATATACAGAATTAATTTTACCGATTGATCACTGGACATATACAACCGCAATTGTGTCATCATTACGATTAGATACATTAATTGCATCTATTTTTCATATATCTAGACAGCGCTCAAAGGAATTAGTAGAGAGTAATAAAGTTAAAGTTAACTGGACTGAAGAAATTCGTCCTGATTTTATGATAGAATTACTTGATATTATTTCAATAAGAGGGTATGGTAGAATACAGATAAAAAATATTGAGGGACGGACAAAAAAGGATAAAATAAAACTTGAAATAGGTCTACTCGAGAAAACAAATAAGAGGAGTTGGAATTATGTTAACACCAATCGAAATCCATAATAAGGAATTTCCTACAAAATTTAAAGGATATGATCCTGAAGAAGTAAATGATTATTTAGATGAAGTCATTCGTACTGTTGAACAATTAATTCGTGATAATAAAGATTTAGAAAAACGCATAAAATTCAATGAAGAAAAAGTTTCATACTTCAATTCAATTCAAGAAACATTAAATAAATCAATTATTGTAGCTCAAGAAGCTGCAGATCGTTTAAAAGAAAATGCACGTAAAGATGCAGAAATTATTATTTTTGAAGCTGAAAAAGAAGCGGAAAGATTGTTAAAAGAAGCTGCTGAAAAGGCAACTGAAATTAATCGTGAAACTGATGTATTGAAAAAAGAAACACGTATGTTCCGCCAAAGATTACAAATTATGGTTGAATCTCAATTAGAAATGATTAAAAATGAAGAATGGGATTTATTGTTAAATACTCATTCAAAAATTGAGGTATCTGCACCATCAGTTGATTCAATTTTAGCTGGACGTGCTAAAAAAAATGAACAATTAATTACACCTGAAGTGGCTCCAGAAGTAGTACCTACTGTTGAAGAACCAACTTCAAATCAACAAGAAATTGTACTTCCAACAGATGAAGTTATTACTGTAGGTGGATTTGAATAATATGAAAAACGTGATACTAATTAGGTATCACGTTTTTTTGTATGTTTTTTCCATATTGAGTGAAGTCTAAATAGAGAATCCACTGTAAAAATTGCTAAAGCGATCATACCTGCTACGGCGATTGTACTAGATAAATAATAATGAGCTTTAACGGAATCTCCTGTTAAAAAAGCATATGCTGTACGATACATTCCAGCTCCAGGTACTAGAGGAAAAAATCCAGGGATAAAGAATACGGTTACTGGAGCTTTAAAAAATCTTGCTGCTAAATGAGAAAGAAAAGCTACAGTTAGACCACTATAATAGGTAGAAAGCTCCATACCTGCACTCTCTAAAAATAAAAGGTAAATCCACCAACCAATTCCACCAATTAGCGCGGTATATTTTATTAAACGTTTAGGAGCTTCAAATACAATACTACTAAAATAAACAGCAATAACAGAACTAATTACTTGAAACATCATATTGGATTCACACCTCCTCCAATCAATAGACCAATTACTACAGCAATGGAAATGGATAGAGCAGTAACTGCAGCTTCTACAGCTCGTGCTGTTCCGGAATTATAATCTCCTCGTAAAGTGTCACGAATAGCATTTGTAATAGCTGTTCCAGGAACTGCTGGCATAATTGCTCCAATAATAGGAATACCAATATGAATACTTGGAAATATTGTTTCTTGTAAGTAGCAAATAATGATGACCATTGGAATAATTGAAATTAAGTTGGTGATAAACATTCCAAGTCCTAATTTTACATCTAATTTATAAATAAATGGAAGGACTATAGCTGCAATTCCGGCGACAAACATTTCTAATAGAGTAGCACCATAGAGGGCAGCATAGCAACCACACATAATTACTAAACCAACATTTTTTAACCAAGATGGATAATCCGATTCTTTTAAATTTTGAAATTTTTCATAAGCAGTGTCGATATCAATTTCTCCACTGACTAATTGACGTGAAATACTATTAACTTTATAAATTCGATTTAAGTTTGTATCTCGATTTGGAACACGACGGATTTCGGTAATACAATCAATACAGTCATCGTCTAAAGTTGCAAAAATCCCTGTTGCATTGGCGAAAGCTTCACAAGTTGCAAAATGCGAAGTAGATAAAATATAATTCATCGTTTCTTCTACACGATAACTCTCTGCATTGCATTCTAACATAATTTGACCTGCAAGCATGGCAGTATCCATCAATTTTTTAGCGTATTCTCGCATGATGAATCTCCTTTAACACTTATTAAGTCTAGTATACCATAAGTTCAAGGAGTGTAAATAAGTCTTTCGATTTAACTGTGTTAATCATTAGACTATAACAGATATGAAAATTTGAAGAATATTCTTTTAATCTTCAACTTGGTACTGTTTTTTAGAATGATTTTGTTGTATCATAGTTATAGAAAATTATTGGAGGGATAGTTGTGGAACTATTTGAAGAATTATCAGGAAAAATTAAAGGGAAAGGCTTGAAAGTTGTTTTCCCTGAAGGAAGCGAACCTCGTATTTTAGGTGCTGTTGTACGTTTAAAAGCAGATGAATTATGTGAACCTATTTTATTAGGAAAGAAAAATGAAATTGAAGAAGTTGCTCAAAGACGTGGATTTAATTTAAATGGAATTACTGTCATTGATCCAGAAACTTACGAAAACTTCGAAGCAGTAGTAGAAAGTTTTGTAGAGCGTCGTAAAGGAAAAGCAACTCCAGAAGCTGCTCATGAATTATTAAAAGATGTTACTTATTTTGGAACTATGATGGTATATATGGGATTAGCAGATGGTTTAGTATCTGGGGCAGTTCACTCTACTGGAGACACTGTACGTCCAGCGTTACAAATTATTAAAACTAAACCAGGTGTATCACGTACAAGTGGTGCGTTTATTATGATTAATAGTGATAAATCTAAGAAATATTTATTCTCTGATTGCGCAATTAATATTAATCCAAATGCTCAAGAATTAGCTGAAATTGCTGTTGAATCAGCTAAAACTGCCGAATTGTTTGGGATTGAACCAAATGTTGCTTTATTAAGTTTCTCAACTAAAGGTTCAGCAAAATCTGAAGAAGCATTAAAAGTAGCAGAAGCTGCTCGTATTGCAAAAGAATTAGCTCCTAACTACAATATTGATGGGGAATTACAATTTGATGCTGCATTTGTACCAAGTGTTGGTAAACAAAAGGCACCAGATTCATCAGTTGCAGGTGAAGCAACAGTATTTGTATTCCCTGAAATTCAATCAGGAAATATTGGTTACAAAATTGCACAACGTTTCGGTAACTTTGAAGCAATTGGACCAATCTTACAAGGATTAAACAAACCAATTTCTGATTTATCTCGTGGATGTAATGAAGAAGACGTTTATAAATTAGCAATCATTACTGCAAACCAAGCTTTAATGGAATCATAATTTGAAAAATAAAGAAAGCATGGAACAATCGTTCTATGCTTTTTTTCGTAAACAGAAACCCTAGCCTATACTTTTCAAGGGTAGCAACGGCGCAAGCAGCCTCGCTTATGCGAGTCTCATTGCTAAAATTTGAGCCTAGGGTCTCAAATTTTCCGGTAATAGAATCTGGCGAGCCAGTTTCTATTACTACTGCTACGGGAAAAGTTTAGTCTAGGGTTTCTGTTATGGTTGTTTCGTTTCTAAAATGTTTGTATAAGTTCTGGACGTAGACATAAACTCTAGCCATGACTTTTCAAAGGTAGCACGGACGCAAGCAGCTTCGCTTTGCGAATCTCATTGCTAAAATTTGAGCCTAGAGTCTCAAATTTTCCGGTAACAGAATCCGGTAAACCAGTTTCTGTTACTACTGCTACGGGAAAAGTCTTGGCTAGAGTTTATGTTATATTTCTTTCGTTTACTAATTTTTATATACGTTCTAAACGTAGATATAAACTTAAGCCATGTCTTTCGTTTTTACATGCTGTCTCTAAAAGAGCATCAAAATCATATAAAAGCAAGAAGCAAAAATATTTTATGTAGTGAAAGTAATGGAAACCAGGGTTGGCTTCCATTACAGGTGAAAATCGAGACCAAGGCTCGATTTTTAGCCAAGAGACTCGTAGAGGCTACTGGCGACCTCACAAATAAAAAATAGTTGTGCTACTTACTTTTTATTCCGTAATAGGCTATCAATGCAAATTTTTATAAAAATATGGTACACTGAAAATAACATTGTGAAGAATTGAGGAGCTTATCGTGAAACAAAAATTATTACTAGTAGATGGCAGCAGTTTAGCCTTTCGTGCCTTCTATTCCATCTTAGATCTAAACCGATTTAAAAACCAAAATGGATTACATACAAACGCATTGTATTCATTCCATAGAATGTTTAAAACAATCTTAGAACAAGAAAATCCAACCCACGTATTAGTAGCTTGGGATGCAGGAAAAACAACCTTCCGTACAGAAATGTATGCAGAATACAAAGGCGGCAGAGCAAAAACACCATCAGAATTCAAAGAACAAATGCCATACTTCAACGTCTTATTAGACGCATGGGGAATTCCACATTATCGCTTAAACCAATACGAAGCCGACGACATTATTGGCACATTAGCACATCAAGCATCTAAAGAAGGTTTTGAAGTAGTCATCTTATCCGGAGATAAAGACTTAATTCAATTAGCAACTCCAGAAATTACCGTTAAAATAACAACAAAAGGAGTGAGCGAATTAGTCGAATACACTCCAGCATTTATCAACGAAAAATATGGACTAACACCAGAACAAATTATCGATATGAAAGGACTAATGGGCGATTCGTCAGATAATTATCCAGGAGTAACAAAAGTGGGTGAAAAAACTGCCATTAAATTACTCCAAGAATACGGTAGTGTTGAAGGGATTTATGAACACGTTGAAGAAATGAAAAAAAGTAAGCTAAAAGATAATTTAATTCAAGATAAAGAATTAGCCTTTTTAAGTAAAACATTAGCAAGAATTGACATTAACTCCCCATTAGAAATTACCGTAGCAGATACCCTTCGAAAAGAAGAGAATGTCGAAGAACTAATAGCCTTTTATAAAGAAATGAGTTTCCAATCATTCCAAAAAGATTTGCTCAATAAAAAAGGTGGGCAAATTGCTCAGCAAGAAACTATTGATATTCCAAACGTTCAATGGATTGAAACTATAACGGAAAAAGAATTGCAAGATGCAACAACGCTTCATTTTGAAACATTTGAAAATAACTATCATGTTGCTCCAGTTTTGGCAGTCGCATTTGGAAATGAAAAACAAGTGTATGTTACTTCTATTGAGTCAGCTGTTCAGTCTGAAGCTTTTAAAAAATGGTTAGCAGATGAAAATATTGAGAAGACGATGTTTGATACGAAAGCGATAAAAGTATTCGCTAACCGTTTTGCCCTAATAGTAGCAGGAGCGAAATATGATGTCTCGCTATTAGCATACTTAGTGGATGCCAATGAAATAGTCAATGAAATTTATGATGTAGCGAAACGATTCGGTATTTCACTATTGAAGACCGATGAAGAAGTGTATGGAAAAGGTGTTAAAATAAAAATTCCAGAAGAGAAGGAAGTATTTTGGAATCATTTAGCTGCTAAAATTTATGTACTAGCAAATGCTCCAAAACCTTTACTAAAACAATTAGATGAAAATGAACAGACTCATTTATATTGGGAAATGGAATTACCATTGAGTGATATTTTAGCTCGAATGGAAATTAAAGGAATTCGAGTGGATCAGAATCGTCTAATTGAAATGGGTCAACAGTTTGAAGAACGATTAAAAGAAATTGAACAAACAATTTATGAATTAGCAGGAGAGGAATTTAATATTAATTCTCCAAAACAGTTGGGTGTGATTTTATTTGAAAAAATGAATTTACCAGTCATTAAGAAAACAAAAACGGGTTATTCTACAGCAGTCGATGTGTTAGAAAAGCTAGCCTCCCAAGCTCCAATTGTAGAGTCTATTCTAGAATATCGACAATTAGCAAAATTAAATTCAACATATGTTGAAGGATTACAAACCTATATTGATGAAACTGGTAAAATTCATACACGTTTCGTACAAAACTTAACACAAACAGGACGTTTAAGTTCTCAAGATCCAAACTTACAAAATATCCCGATTCGTACTGAAGAAGGGCGACAAGTTCGTTCAGCATTTTTACCAAGTCATCCTGAATGGAAACTACTTTCTAGTGACTATTCACAAATTGAATTACGAGTATTAGCACATATGGCAAATGATGTTCATATGATTGAAGCGTTTAAAAATAATATTGATATTCACACGAATACAGCGATGCGTGTATTTGGCATTCAAAATCCTGAAGAAGTGACAAGTAGTATGAGAAGACAGGCAAAGGCTGTTAACTTTGGAATTGTGTATGGAATTAGTGATTATGGACTTTCTCAAAATCTGAATATTCCACGTAAGAAAGCAAAAGAATTTATTGATCGCTATTTAGAAGAATTCAAAGGCGTTAAAGAGTATATGGAAACTATTGTAAAGGAAGCTCGTCAAAAAGATTATGTAGAAACATTATTCCATCGCCGTCGCTATTTACCAGAAATTCATTCGAGCAATTTTAACATTCGTTCATTTGCAGAAAGAACAGCAATGAATTCACCAATTCAAGGTACTGCTGCGGATATTTTAAAAGTAGCTATGATTGAATTAGATAGAGAGTTGCAAGAACGAAATTTCCAAGCCAAATTATTATTACAAGTACACGATGAATTGATTTTTGAAGTACCAGAAGAAGAAGTGGAAAGTTTACAAAGCTTAGTAGAAGAAGTCATGGAAAATGCGGTAAGCTTATCCGTACCATTAAAAGCAGATAGTAATATTGGCAATAACTGGTATGAAGCAAAATAAAATTGATGAGAGGAGAAACTATGAAGTATAAAAGAATTGTTTTTAAAGTAGGAACAAGTTCATTAACAAATCCGGATGGAAGTTTGTCACGAGCAAAAGTGAAGGCTATTACGCAACAACTGGCTACTTTACATGAAGAAGGACATGAATTAATTTTAGTTTCTTCTGGAGCAATTGCTGCAGGCTTCTCTTCTTTAGGATTTAAAAAACGACCAATAAAAATTGCAGATAAACAAGCTTCTGCTGCAGTTGGCCAAGGATTATTATTAGAAGAATACACGTCTAATTTATTAATGAAAGGCATTGTTTCAGCGCAAATTTTATTAACACAAGATGATTTTGTCGATAAACGTCGTTACAACAATGCTCATCAAGCGTTATCTGTATTATTAACTCGTCATGCGATTCCAATTATTAATGAAAATGATACAGTCTCAATTGAGGAATTAAAAGTTGGCGATAATGATACTTTAAGTGCGCAAGTAGCCGCAATGGTTCAAGCAGACTTATTAGTTTTATTAACGGATGTTGATGGCGTATATAATGATAATCCTTCAAAAAATCCAGAGGCAAAAAGATTTGATACAATTGATGATATTACCAAAGAACTAGTTGAAATGGCTGGTGGAGCAGGTTCTAGCAATGGAACTGGTGGAATGTATACGAAAATTAAAGCAGCAACAATTGCAACAATGGCAGGTGTACCTGTTTATATTTGCTCCTCTTTAAAAGAACAGGCACTTATTGAAGCTGCTCACTACACCGTTGATGGTACATATTTTACAGCACAAGAAAAAGTGATGAAAACTCATAAACAATGGCTTGCTTTATATGCGAAAAGTAAAGGGAAATTAGTCGTTGATGCTGGAGCAAAAAAGGCTTTACAAGAAGAAGGTAAGAGTTTATTAATCTCGGGTGTGAAAGCAGTTGAGGGAGAGTTTTATGAGTCCGAAATTGTGACAGTTGTAGATGAACAGTATCAAGTGATTGGCAAAGGACAAACTCGTTTAAGTAAATACGCTATTGCACAACAATTATCAAAAAATAATCGAAAAGGAATTGTCATTCATCGAGATGATTGGATGACTATTTCTGGAGAATTAGAACTATTAGAACAAGAATTTTAAGGAGGCATGCATATTGACCACACAACAATTGTTAGAAACTGTGAATCGCTTTAAAAAAGAAATCAATATTGCTTCAACAAAGTCAAAAAATGAAGCACTAGAAGCAATGGCTCTAGCTTTACTAGAAGATACAGATGCGATTTTAACAGCAAATGCATTAGACTTAGAAAAAGCTAAAGGTCATATCTCTGAAGTGATGCTAGATCGTTTAAGATTAGATGAATCTAGAATTCAAGCAATGGCTGAAGGTATTCGTCAAGTAGCTCAATTACCAGATCCAGTTGGAGAAATCATTGAAGAAACAGTTGGCGCACAAAATATTCAAATTAAGAAAAAGAGAGTGCCATTTGGCGTTATTGGAATTATATATGAAAGCAGACCTAATGTTACTTCAGATGCCGTAGCATTATCGATTAAGAGTGGAAATGCAGTTGTATTAAGAGGTGGGAAGGAAGCATATCAAAGTGCTTTTGCGATTGTGACAGCCTTGAAAAAAGGATTAGCAAAAACAAGTATTTCTCCAGAATGTATTCAATTAGTCAGTGATACGAGTCGAGAAAGTGCGATGGCATTAATGAAAGCAAAAGGCTATATCGATGTACTAATTCCTCGTGGTGGAGCAGGATTAATTCGTGCAGTTATTGAAAATGCGATTGTCCCAGTTATTGAAACAGGAACAGGTATCGTTCACATTTATATTGATAAAGATGCAGATTTAGCTAAAGCGATGAAAATTGTTGAAAATGCTAAAATGAGTCGTCCATCTGTATGTAATGCTATGGAAGTTTGTGTGGTTCATGAAGCTATGGCATCTCAATTTTTACCATTATTAAAAGAATCTTTAGTGGAACATCATACTCCAGCCGTTGAATTAAGATTAGATGAAAAAGCAGCTCAATACATTTCGGGAGAGAAAGCTCAAAAAGAAGATTTTGATACAGAATTTTCGGATTATATTATGGCTGTAAAAGTCGTAAGTTCGATTGAAGAAGCAGTCGATCATATTGAAACGCATAGTACTCATCATTCCGATGCGATTATTTCTGAATCGGATGATGCCATTGAATTCTTTACTACAAGAGTGGATAGTGCTGCAGTTTATGTCAATGCTTCTACTCGATTTACCGATGGTGGAGAATTTGGATTAGGATGTGAAATGGGAATTTCTACTCAAAAATTACATGCTAGAGGACCAATGGGATTAAAAGAAATGACAACTTATAAATACATTGTGTATGGAGAAGGTCAGGTGAGATAAGATGAAAACTATTGGAATCATCGGTTTAGGAAATATGGGAAGCGTCATTGCGACAATTGCGGCTAAACATGAAACTTATCCAGTATTACTTGCTAACCGTACTCATGAAAAAGCAGTGAATCTAGCAGAAAAATTAAACGCTAGAGCAGTTACTAATAGACAAGTTTTTGAACAGGCAAATGTGATTTTTTTAGGAGTAAAACCAAATCAAATTCAAGAGTTATTAGAAGAAAATAAAAATATATTAGAGCGACGAGAGTCTATCCTATTGATTAGTATGGCTGCTGGAGTGACTTTAGAACAGTTAGAGTTAATGACGGATACTCGTCATCGTTGGATTCGTATGATGCCAAATACACCACTACAAGTAGCAGAAGGTGTGATTAGTTTCTCTTTAGGAAAAAAAGCAACTCTACAAGATAAAGAAGTTTTTCTTCAATTATTGCATTCAGGTGGAACTCTAGTAGAACTACCAGAATATCAAATAGATGCTGCTACAGCATTAGCAGGTTGTGGCCCAGCTTTTGTTTATATTTTTATTGAAGCATTAACAGAAGCAGGAGTGAGTATGGGCTTATCAAGAGAAGTTGCACTGCAATTAGCTGTTCAAACAGTTAAAGGATCTGCAAGTATGGTAGGTGAAACAAAAGAACATCCCTCTATATTAAAAGAAAAAGTTTGCAGCCCAGGAGGGTCAACAATCGCTGGAGTGATTTCATTAGAACAAACAGGATTTAGATCTAGTATCATCGAAGCGACTAGACGTGCCAAACAAAGAACAGAAGAATTAGGCAAGTAAAGAAATTAAAATGAAATCAATTCTTACTCGATGTGAAAAAAATCATACAAATGTATGTGTTAAATAATCAAATGAATTGAGTTTGTGAGATTTTTGTAGTATAATTTCTGAGTTGAAAAGAGGTTTGAGTGATGGAAATTCCCTTTTTAAGCGTATTCCATCACTTTCATTTTGTTACAAATTGGAGGAAAACATGAAATTAAGAAATGATATTCGTAATATTGCCATTATCGCTCACGTTGACCATGGTAAAACAACATTAGTAGACGAATTATTAAAACAATCAGAAACATTAGATGCACGTACAGAATTATCAGAACGTGCAATGGACTCAAACGATATTGAACGTGAACGTGGTATTACGATTTTAGCGAAAAATACTGCTGTTCAATATAAAGGTACTCGCATTAACATTATGGATACACCAGGACACGCGGACTTCGGTGGAGAAGTAGAACGTATTATGAAAATGGTGGATGGGGTAGTTTTAGTTGTAGATGCTTATGAAGGAACAATGCCTCAAACACGTTTCGTATTGAAAAAAGCATTAGAACAACATTTAACACCAATCGTGGTAGTAAATAAAATCGACCGTGATGCTGCTCGTCCAGAAGAAGTTGTCGATGAAGTATTAGAATTATTTATTGAATTAGGAGCAGATGATGATCAATTAGAATTCCCAGTAGTATATGCTTCAGCATTAAACGGAACTTCTAGTATGTCTGATAATCCTGCTGATCAAGAACCAACAATGGACTATTTATTCGATACAATTATCGAACATATTCCTGCACCAATTGATAATTCGGATGAACCTTTACAATTCCAAGTGTCATTATTAGACTATAATGATTATGTAGGTCGTATTGGTATTGGACGTGTATTCCGTGGAACTGTAAAAGTTGGTGACCAAGTATCTCTATTAAAATTAGATGGAACTAAGAAAAACTTCCGTGTTACAAAATTATTTGGTTTCTTCGGATTAAACCGTTTAGAAATTAATGAAGCAAAAGCAGGGGATTTAATCGCTGTTTCAGGGATGGAAGATATCTTCGTTGGGGAAACTGTAACACCAGTAGATGCACAAGAATCATTACCAGTTTTACACATTGATGAGCCGACATTACAAATGACATTCTTGACAAACAACTCACCATTTGCAGGACGTGAAGGAAAATATGTAACAGCTCGTAAAATCGAAGAACGTTTAATGCGTGAATTACAAACAGACGTATCTTTAAAAGTAGAACCAACGGATTCACCAGATGCATGGATTGTATCAGGACGTGGAGAATTACACTTATCAATTTTAATTGAAAATATGCGTCGTGAAGGATACGAATTACAAGTATCTCGTCCAGAAGTAATCATTAAAGAAATCGATGGAGTAAAATGCGAACCATTTGAACGCGTACAAATTGATACTCCTGAAGAATATATGGGTTCAATTATTGAGTCTTTAAGTAATCGTAAAGGTGAAATGCAAGATATGCAGCATAGTGAAAATGGACAAGTTCGTATTGTATTCTTAGTACCAGCTCGTGGATTATTAGGATATACAACTGAGTTCTTATCAATGACTCGTGGATACGGAATTATGAACCACACATTCGATCAATATTTACCATATATTGCTGCAAATATTGGTGGACGTAGAAATGGTGCATTAGTATCTACAGATACTGGTAAATCAACAACTTACGGAATTATGGGTGTTGAAGACCGTGGAGTAATCTTTACTGAACCAGGTACTGAAATTTATGAAGGAATGATTGTTGGGGAACACTCTCGTGAAAATGATTTAGCGGTTAATATTACGAAAGCAAAACAACAAACAAATATTCGTTCAGCAACGAAAGACCAAACTTC
>NZ_CAUQUN010000027.1:0-30380 GCF_963521425.1 uncultured Granulicatella sp. | reverse complement strand
AAACTCAACCATCTATTAAAGGTGCTACTGTTACAGGTTCTGGTAAACCAGCAACAATGGAAACAGGATTAGTCGTAAACGTTCCAGACTTCATCGAAGCTGGCGAGTACTTAGAAGTAAACACTTCAGAAGGTACATACGTACGTCGTGCAACTAAATAATGAATAAAGTAAAGAAACAGTTTGCGAAAGCAAACTGTTTTTTGATACGCTTCTGTTTCCATTTCAACCATCCTATGTTACACTAGCAAAAAGTGTTAAAGAGGTGATAGAGATGAAAATTGCAGTAATGGGTGGAACTCCTGTTGATTCAAGATTAGGAAAGGAATTATTAGAAAAGCATGGATTTGTCGATATTTTACCAGTGCCTATTTCGAATAATCCGATTGAACAAACAACTTTTCAATCTTCATCTAGTGAATATCGAATGGCTTTTATGAGAGAAAAGGTTGAAGAACTTCGAGCGGAATATGATGCCATTTTTGTTTATTGCAATTCTCTTAGTTCGGTTGTAGATTTTGATCAATTATCGCAGGAATATGAGATGCCAATGATTACGCCAATGCAAATGTATCGTCAATTAGCAATGGATTATCAACAAGTGGCTGTAATGGCTGCAAACTCTCATGGACTAATGGGAGTGGAGAATAATTTATACAAAGCAAATCCTAGTTTACAAGTCATCGGCATTACGTTACTTGAATTAGTCAAATCGATTGAAGCCAATCTCTCACCAAAAGAAATTGTGATAAAGTTTGACTTTAGTAGTTTATTTTCATTTTTTAATGGAAGCAATGTAGAAGCAGTCATTTTAGGATGTACTCATTTTCCATACATCAAAGAAGAATTAGAAAGTTTGACCAAACTCCCAATTATTGACGTAGGAGAATATATGGTCAGAACATTGAAAGAGAAATTAGTATAAAAGTTAAATAGAAAATATAGTTCAGTCTATATATTTTAAGGCTATGTAAAGGAGAAATCCCGATACATAGCCTTTTTTATTATATAAAAAATATTTTAAAAATCAGACTAAAGTCCGAGTGTTTTATTATTGACTTACTTTGACCAATATGATAAATTATACATGTGGTTAGCACTCGTCTTAGTCAAGTGCTAAAGAGAGGTGACCAAAATGTTAACCGATAGACAATTGCTAATCTTACAATCGATTATTCAACTATATACGGAAACATTAGAACCAGTTGGATCAAAGAAGTTGATGCAGCAAACGGGTTTAGCAGTTAGCTCTGCAACCATTCGAAATGAAATGATGAAACTAGAAGAGATGGGATATCTTGAAAAGAATCACTCCTCTTCAGGACGAGTTCCATCGAATCAAGGGTATCGCTACTATTTAGATAATATTTTACCCGTTCAGAATAGTCCAGTTTCATTAAGTATTCGAAATCAAATTCGTGAAACTTTCCAACAATCGACCATGGAAATTCAAAATGTCTTTAAAGTTTCGGCAGATATTTTGTCGACACTGACGAATTACACAACAATTTCCATTGGACCCGAAGTAAGGAGTGCTACATTATCCGGATTTCGACTCGTTCGACTAGGGCTAAACCAAGTGATGGCGATTTTAGTTATGAGCAATGGTTTAGTTGAAAATAAAGTTTACTCGATTCCAAGTGCGATTGATGATTCCGACTTAGATAAAGTCGTTCGAATCATTAATGAGGAATTGATTGGCTTGCCACTAGAAACAGTTCTACAACGATTGAAGTCTGATTTACCAGCTTTAATGAATCGATATATGAATTCTCAAATTCAAATTGTTAAAGTGATTCAAGATATGATGAACCAATTTGAACAAGATAGACTCCATGTTGCAGGAAGAAGATATTTATTAAACTACTTCGACTCACATGCCAATGTCCATCATTTAAAAGAAATTTATCGATTAATGGATGACCAATCGAAGATGCACGAATTAGTGATGCCTTCTAACCGAGATATCCAAATTCGTTTAGGCTCTGAGATGAACGATCCATTATTAGGAGAATTTAGTATTATTACAGCAAGCTATGAAACTCCAAAACACGATAGAGGAATCATTGCTTTATTAGGCCCTAAAAATATGCCGTATTCGAATGTCCTTTCGATTGTCAAAGGATTACAAGAAGAGCTCACAACAACGATGGAGCAATATTATAGAAATTTATAAAAGGAGATGGAAGCTTGGAAACAAATGAAGAAAAAGACGTTCAACAAACTCAAGAAGTAGAAGAAGAGAAATCTCCTGAAACTGAAGAGTTTGAAGAAACTGTCGAAGAAACCGAAGAAGTTGAACCTTCTGTTGAAGAAAAATTACAACAAGAAGTTTCTCAATTAAATGACCAAGTATATCGCTTATCAGCAGAAATTGCGAATATTCAAAAGAGAAATGCAAAAGAAAGACAAGATTCAGCGAAGTATCGTAGTCAATCTCTAGCACAAAACTTATTGAATGTCATTGATAATCTAGAAAGAGCGATTGCCTCACCTAGTGAATCAGAAGAAGCGAAAAATCTTAAAAAAGGGATTGAAATGGTATATGAAGGTTTCTTATATGCCTTAAAAGAAGAAGGTATTGAAGAAATTGAAGCATTAAATCAACCATTCGATCCAAATAAACATCACGCTGTTCAAGCAATTTCAGCTGAAGAAGGACAAGAAAGTGATGTTGTTGTTCAAGTATTTCAAAAAGGCTATATGTTGAAAGACCGTGTATTAAGACCAGCAATGGTTATCGTCTCTCAATAAGCTAACTAAAAAATTTAAAATTATAGGAGTGTATGAATTATGAGTAAAATTATTGGTATTGACTTAGGAACTACAAACTCAGCAGTTGCTGTATTAGAAGGAAATGAATCTAAAATTATTCCAAATCCAGAAGGAAACCGTACAACACCATCAGTTGTAGCGTTCAAAAATGGTGAAATTCAAGTAGGGGAAGTTGCAAAACGTCAAGCTGTAACAAACTTAAACACTATTTCATCTATTAAACGTCATATGGGTGATGCATCATATAAAGTTGAAATCGAAGGTAAACAATATACACCACAAGAAATTTCAGCAATGATCTTACAATACTTAAAAGGCTATGCTGAAGAATATTTAGGAGAAAAAGTTGAAAAAGCAGTTATTACTGTACCAGCTTACTTCAACGATGCTCAACGTCAAGCAACTAAAGATGCAGGACGTATCGCAGGTTTAGAAGTAGAACGTATTGTGAACGAACCAACTGCAGCAGCTTTAGCATACGGTTTAGATAAAGTAGACCACGAAGAAAAAATCTTAGTATTCGACTTAGGTGGTGGTACATTCGACGTATCTATCTTAGAATTAGGAGATGGCGTATTCGACGTATTATCAACAGCAGGAGACAACCACTTAGGTGGAGATGACTTCGATAATAAAATTATTGAATTCTTAGTGGCTGAATTTAAACGTGATAACGGAATTGATTTATCACAAGATAAAATGGCAATGCAACGTTTGAAAGATGCTGCTGAAAAAGCTAAAAAAGATTTATCAGGTGTAACTTCAACACAAATTAGCTTACCATTCATCACTGCTGGTGAAGCTGGACCATTACACTTAGAAGTAACATTAACTCGTGCTAAATTTGACCAATTAACATTAGATTTAGTAGAACGTACAAAAGAACCAGTTCGTCGTGCATTAAGTGATGCAGGATTATCAGCAAGTGAGATCGACCAAGTAATCTTAGTTGGTGGTTCAACTCGTATTCCAGCAGTTGTAGAAGCTGTTCGTAAAGAAACTGGTAAAGAACCAAACAAATCAGTAAACCCTGACGAAGTAGTAGCAATGGGTGCTGCAATCCAAGGTGGAGTAATCTCAGGTGATGTAAAAGATATCGTATTATTAGACGTAACTCCATTATCACTTGGGATTGAAACAATGGGTGGTGTATTTACTAAATTAATCGATCGTAATACAACAATCCCAACAAGTAAATCACAAGTGTTCTCAACAGCTGCAGATAACCAACCAGCAGTAGATGTTCACGTATTACAAGGGGAACGTCCAATGGCAGCAGACAACAAAACTTTAGGTCGCTTCCAATTAACAGATATCCCACCTGCACCTCGTAATGTGCCACAAATCGAAGTAACATTCGATATCGATAAAAACGGTATTGTAAATGTTCGTGCAAAAGACTTAGGTACTGGTAAAGAACAAACAATTACAATTAAATCTTCATCAGGTTTAACAGACGAAGAAATCGAACGCATGGTAAAAGATGCTGAAGCGAATGCTGAAGCAGATAAAAAACGTAAAGAAGAAGTAGATTTACGTAATGAAGTAGATCAATTAATCTTCACTGTAGATAAAACATTGAATGAAATAGAAGGTAAAGTAGATGCTGAAGATGTTAAGAAAGCTGAAACAGCTCGTGATGAATTAAAAGCAGCTGTAGAAGCAAATGACTTAGAAGCAATGAAAGCTAAACGTGACGCTTTAAATGAAGTTGTTCAAAACTTATCTGTAAAATTATATGAACAAGCAGCAGCAGCTAGCCAAGCAGCTCAAGGAGCAGCAGGAGCTGAACAAGCAAGCTCTCAACCACAAGATGGCGTAGTAGATGCTGACTTCGAAGAAGTAAAAGACTAATATAGAGCAAGTAAGAGTGGGAGAACTTCTTCCACTCGCTCTTTTGTAGAATGATATGATAAGGAGGGATAATGGTGGCAAAACGTGATTTATATGAAGTACTCGGAGTCTCCAAAGATGCCTCCGATGCAGATATTAAACGAGCTTATCGTAAATTATCCAAACAATACCATCCAGATATTAATAAAGAAGCTGGAGCGGAAGAGAAATTTAAAGAAATAGCAGAAGCTTATGAAATTTTAAGTGATAGTCAAAAACGTGCTGCGTATGATCAATATGGTCATGCTTCATACGATCCAAACTCAGGATTTTCTGGTGGCGGTTTTGGTGGCTTTGGTGGATTCGGAGGTCAAGGATTCTCTGGAAGTTATACTGGTGGATTCGAAGATATTTTCGATACATTTTTTGGTGGCGGCGGTGGTCGTCGTGGAAATCGTGCCAATATGCCACGCCAAGGGGCAGATTTACAATATGTCATGGACTTAACATTTGAAGAAGCGATTTTTGGTAAAGAAGAAGTGATTCATTACCATCGTAATGCAGAATGTGAAACTTGTCATGGTTCTGGTGCAAAACCTGGTACAGATCCTGTAACATGTTCTAAATGTCATGGTGCAGGTGTGATCAATGTTGAAAGAGCAACACCATTTGGTAGAATGATGTCTCAAACAACGTGTGATGTCTGTGGTGGTACTGGACAAGAAATCAAAGAAAAATGTGAGACATGTCATGGTCACAAACATGTAGAAGAAACGCATAAAGTGAAAGTAAAAGTCCCAGCCGGTGTAGAAAATGGAAACCAAATGCCATTACGTGGACAAGGGGAAGCTGGAGAAAATGGCGGCCCTTATGGTGACTTATATGTGATTTTCCGTGTTGGTAAGAGCGATACGTTTGAACGTGAAGGGGCGGATATTTTCTACGAACTTCCAATCAACTTTGCTCAAGCTGCATTAGGAGATGAAGTGGATGTTCCGACTGTTCACGGTAAAGTGAAATTAAAAGTTCCTGCGGGAACTCAATCTGGTACGGTTCTTCGTTTAAGAGGAAAAGGTGCTCCTAGACTTCGTGGTAATGGAATGGGTGATCAGCATGTAACGGTACGTGTTGTAACACCTAAGCATTTAACGGATAAACAGCGTGAAGCGATGCAGATTTTCGCTAAAGAAGCGGGTACTCATGTTGAAGGTGAAGGCAATTTCTTCGATAAAGTGAAGGATGCGTTTAAGGACAGTTTTAAATAATATAATAGATTTTTGAATGACTTCCTGATTATAGTAGTATTAGGACGGCAGCAGCCTCGCAAAAATGCGAGTCTCATGCCTAAACTTTGAGCCTAAGGTCTCAAAGTTTCCTGTAAGATAAGCCGAATAGGCTTATCTTACTCATACTACTATAGGAAGTCTTCTTGTTTTACGTGACCTAATGAGAGTCCGTATATAAAGTCGAATGACTTCCTGTTATAGTAGTATTTGGACGGTAGTAGCCTCGTAAAAATGCGAGTCTCATGCCTAAACTTTGAGCCTAAGGTCTCAAAGTTTCCTGAAAGATAAGCCAAGTAGGCTTATCTTACCCATACTACTATAGGAAGTCTTCTTTTTTTGCATAAATTTTATTTTTTATTGTTTTTTCTGAAATTATTCTGAAGAGGGTACTCTACAATGCAGTTATAAAGAGTATGAGGAGTGATTGTATGGAAAAAAATATTGAAATTAAGAATTTATGTAAAGTATATGGAAATATTACTATATTAGACAATATAAATTTTGTGGCAAAGGAAGGAAGAGTGACTGCTTTCTTAGGTCCAAATGGTGCAGGTAAAAGTTCTACCTTACGAATATTATTAGGACTAGATCAAGCCACTTCGGGTAGTGTAACCATTGCAGGGAAAAACTATAAGGATATTCGACAACCATTATTTGTTGTAGGAGCAACTTTTGATGGGTTAGGTTCACCCAGTGATCGAACGGTTTATCAACATTTAAGAATCGTAGCTGCTAGCAATGGAATTGAGAAAAGTAGAATTAGCGAAGTACTAGCAATAACGGATATTTCCCACAAAAAGAATGAGTCTATTGGACATTTATCTCTCGGTGAAACACAAAGGGTTAGTCTTGCAACAGCATTACTTGGAAATCCACAATTTTTAATATTGGATGAACCGACAAATGGGTTAGATCCTAGCGGCATTCGTTGGTTAAGAAATTTTTTAAAGGAACAATCTGAAAAAGGGAAGACGATCTTATTATCCTCACATATTTTGTCAGAAGTTGAAGCAGTAACAGATGATGTAGTATTTATTCATAAAGGGAAAATTATTGCGAATGGTGAGTTAAAGAACATCATGAAGAATGCTGCAACTTTAGAAGAAGTCTTTTTCAACTTGATTCAAGAAGGAGGAAAAGAAGATGAAGTTATTTTATAGTGAATTATTAAAGATTAGCTATTCAAAACTTTTCAAGATTGTTTTGTTATTAACCTTTATCGTACAACCATTTTTCGCCTATCTTGGAACAAAGGCTGTTTTAGAGTTTGGTTTACAAGCAACTCCCGAGAATACACCTATATTAGCAGAAGCAATACCTCCAATTGAATATTTAGGATTTGATACAGTTATGCTAGGGCTGATGCCGATGATTATTTTGGGAGCTGTTTATGGTGGCAGTGAGTTTAAAAACCATCAATTGCGAACAACTTTACTAGCCAATAGTGATAAGAAGAGTTTATACTTTTTTAAATTGATGACGTTAACCATTTTATCACTAGTTCTTTCATTTCTATCGATTATAGTCACAATTGAAGTGACTCATGTTACATTAGGGAATTTAGGACTAAGTGTTTTATTAAGTTCGAAAGTTTGGTACTTTATTTTATTTGCGACACTAGCATGGGGAAGTCTCACGATTTTATCTTACTTTATGGCTTTTCTATTTCGAACAGCCATTGTTCCCTTATTATTTTTAATTCCTCAAGTTTATAATGTTGGAGAGTTTTTATCTAGTCATTTTGAATGGGGGAAGGTTCTTCCAGTTGCACTTGGAAATCATTTAATTGCATCATCGGATACTAGATTTTCACCTCATCCATTTTGGACGCTCACTTTATTATGTATTTGGGTGTTCATTTTTGGAGTAATAGTATATTTTCAATTTGAAAAAAGTGATGTAGGAGGAAAATATTAATGCTACGAAATCAGATAAAAAGTGAATTTTTCAAACTGATCTATCATAAAGGGTTATTGCTTACTTTAGTATTTTCTATTTTATTTGTATTAGCAATGTTACTGGCATTAAATCCATCTGCTTCAATAATTAATCGAGATTTTATAGTGACACAGTTTTTACAAAGTATTTATTTAGTTCAAACGATTTTTGCAGTTTTTTCTGCGATGTTTTGGGGACAAGAGTTTCTAAAAAGTACGTTAAGGACTAGTTTGTTAGCAAATCCTAATCGTTTGAAATTCTTTTGTATGAAGTCAACTGTAACTCTGTTCTCTATTTTATGTTGTTTTTGTATAGCCATTGGAATAGGGATTGGATTAGTATCATTCTATTTTAAATTTCAACTTAATCTTGAATTTGTGCGTCAATTATTGTTGAAACTTATTCCACCTATGATAGCAACGATTCAAATCAGTATGATTACATTATGTCTAACGATACTCATGGAATCGATAGTCTCTTCTTTAATAATTGTATTATCTATGTTATTAGGACTAGGGCAGTTATTATTACAATATTCTTCTAGAATGAATGTACTACCTGTATTAGCTACTATGAATAGTTTTACCATTGAACCAATTTCTTTTTATCCAAATGTTACAGAAGGGATTTTCATTCAAACAGTATGGATGATTGTTTTTATCGGATTAGCCTATTACCATTTGCATCGAAAGAGTGTAAAATGAAAGCAAAATCAGTCTAAGATTGGAGTGTTGGGGTATGTCGTACAAAATACTAGTAATTGATGATGACGAAAGTGTACTAAGATTAATCAAAAATATATTATTGTTAAATGATTATGAAGTTACTACTAGGAATTGTATTGAAGATGTAAATATCTGTGACTTTGTCGACTTTAATTTAATATTACTAGATATTATGATGCCACTAGATGGAATAACGATTTGTCATGAAATTAGAGAACAGATTATAGCTCCAATTATTTTTATCACAGCTAAAGATATGGAGGAAGATTTAATCAATGGATTATTAGCGGGAGCAGATGACTATATTACTAAACCCTTCTCAGTAAATGAGTTTTTAGCAAGAATTAAAATGCATCTTAGACGTGAAGAACGAAATAGACAAATTGCCAAACGATTAGAATTTGGTCCGATTTCAATTGATATGAATTTAAAAACAGTTTTTGTTGAAGAAAATGAAATCAAACTAACCAACCGTGAATTTATGATAATACAGTTATTAGCTAGTCAAACATCCAGAATATTTACAATTGAAGAAATCTATCAAGTTGTATATCCTAATAGTTCTAATACTCAATTTCGTTCTATTTCCGAATATATGTATCAAATACGTTCAAAATTCAAACCGTATCATTTAAATCCGATAGAAACGATGAGAGGAGGCGGGTATAAATGGAAAATAAAGTAAGCTTTAAACAACTTGTTCAAAAGACTTGTCTTAAAATTATAGTGGAGTTTGTGATTGCTATTTTGGTATTATACCTGCTTCCATTATTGTCTATTTCTATTAAAGTACCAGGTGAAGAAACAGCTTATCCTGTATTTTTGAATATTTTTTCTTGGATTTATATCTGTATCGCTTTATTAGTAATTATAAGTTATAATATACGACAATTATTATTAAAAATTCATAAAGAAATGAATATCGTTTACCATCAATCCATGTGGTTAGAATTAACTGATTTAACAGAATCATTAACAATTACAGAATTTATTGAGACGAATCAAAAAATTAATCACATGCAACAACAAATTGAAGGGATGCTTGAAAAGGAACGCCAACAAAAGGAAGCGTTAGCGTTTAAAGTGTCAGCAGCTTCCCACGATTTAAAAACACCATTAACAGTTATTCAAGGAAATTCTGAACTGTTATCTCAATCAGCTATTGAAGGGAAATATCTTCCCTATATTCAAGATATCAAAATAGCAAGTAATCGTATGATTGAATATATTAATCGATTACTCCTTTATTCGAAAACTTTTTATGAGAATGAAAATGAATGGAAAGAGTATTCCTTACAAGATGTGATTGAGTCCATTGATCAAGAAATTCATTATTTGTTGAAAGACAAAAGCATTGTAACATTCCAATATAATGAACAGATAGATAAAAATACTACAGTATATCTTCATTTGAATTATGTATTAAGAGCAGTGATGAATATGATGCAAAATGCAGTGGAATATAGTCAGGTAGATAAAAAATCAATCAAAGTGGATTTACAATACACTCAAAAGCAGTTAGTGATAAGCGTTTGGAATAATGGTGCGTATTTAACTGATGAAACCTTACAACATGCAGATTCATTATTTTACCGAAAAGATAAAAATCGCAATCTGAATGATGCACATTTTGGGATAGGACTAGCATTTGTTAAAAGGGTGTCAGAATTACATAGTGGCACATTAAAAATTAAAAATGAAAATGATGGAGTAAAAGTAACGATTAGTATTCATACAGGATTGAGTAAAAAGTAGTAAGGTAAATTATTAAGGTTAATTTAAAATTATTTTTTTCACAAAAATATTGTATTTCCTTAAAATTTTCATATAATTATAATCAAAAGGAGTGTAGCGTTTTCAAAGTTGAATTTAAGAATTACTTATCAAGAGAATGATTAGGGGGAGTTAACAATGAAATGGTGTAGAAATGTAAAATTTATTTTATTAGCATTACTTGTCTGTTCAGTTGCTCTGTTATCGAGTTGTTCTAAAGAAATAAAATATGCTATAAATCCTTATACGAACCTAACAGTTGACTCTGAAAATGATGAGAGCGATGAATTATTATTTGAACGAGAAGGCGAGATAGATTCAACTTATTTAGAAAGAGCTAAGCAAGTATTTTTAGTAGATTATCCAAAAGAAGAAAAAGAACAATTAGTTGATAAAACGATAACGATACGTGAACCGTATACTCTTTTTAACAATGATGAGAACGTTTCTTTTCATTTTACGGTTTATGTAGAAGATGAACCTTATGCTTATATTGGTTTAAGAAAATATGATGAAGATACGTTTGCTACCTCATTTATGCAAGCGAAATATTTACCTGAGAGATTTCCGATGAAACATGGATGTTATCGTTTTATAGCAGTTAAAAATGGAATGCATATTGAATCTGTGAAGTATGATTCAACAAAAGAATATGGAAATTTGAATAACGTAGTTTATACTTTTGATCCAACAGAATTGTAATAGATTTCGAATGACTTCCTGTAATAGTAGTATTCGGACGGCAGCAGCCTCGCAAATGCGAGTCTCATGCCTAAACTTTGAGCCTATGGTCTCAAAGTTTCCTGTAAGATAAGCCGAATAGGCTTATCTTACTCATACTACTATAGGAAGTCTTCTGGTTTTACGTCACCTAATGAGAGTACGTATATAATCGAATGACTTCTTGTCATTGTAGCATTAGGGGCTTCTTTGTTTTTGTGTCATTTTCGAACAAAATAATCTTCCAAACAACAGAGATATCTTGAGGGTATCTCTTTTTTTATATCGCTAAAATATGGTATACTACTAATAGTATGTTTACAGAATGGAGTGATAAACGATGGATATGTCCAAAGTCATTGAACAAATGGTGGAATCGAAAGATGTCAAAAGAATTAGGGAATTATTCAACCAGAATTATCCAATCGATATTGCTCTAGGATTGGAAGAAGTTACTGATGAAGTCCTTAAAAACTTCATGTACACTATTTCCAATACACGATTAGCTTCCATTTTGGAAGTAAGTGACCCCGAACTTCAAATTCGAATGTTAGAAAAACTACCATTCCGCCGTGTAGGATTATTATTCCAACAAATGTCCAATGACGATGTCGTGGATATTTTAGGAAATCTACCAATTGGAATTCGTAAAAAATATTTGAATATGATGAAGGGTTCTTCTCAAGACGAAATTCAAACGATGTTAAAATATCCTCAAGATTCTGCCGGAGGGATTATGACGACAGAATTTATTTCGGTGAAGGAACATTTAACCGTTGAAGAAACACTGACGAAGTTAAGAGAAATTTCTCCAAATACAGAAGTGATTCACACGATTTTTGTCACAACATTCCAAAATCAATTAATTGGTTGGATTGATATTCGTGACTTATTTACGAATGAATTAGATGTCAGTTTACACGATTTAATGCATACAAATATTATTTCTGTAGTTCCTGAAGAAGACCAAGAGGAAGTTGCTCGTTTATCTTCAAAATATGATTTATCAGTAGTTCCCGTAGTTAGTACGAAGGGCGTTTTAATTGGGATTATTACAATTGATGATATCGTCCACGTTCTTCAAGAAGAGCATCATGAAGATATGCTTTTAATTAGCGGGGTTGAAGGAACAGAAAGAATTGGTGGCCCATTTATTGAATCGATTAAGAAACGGACACCTTGGTTATTAATTAATTTAATTACAGCCTTTATGGCTTCAGCAGTTGTTGGGATGTTCCAATCAACGATTGAACAAGTCGTTGTTCTTGCGGTTGCCATGCCGATTATTACGGGGATGGGAGGAAACTCAGCTTCTCAAACTCTAGCTCTAGCAATTCAAGAAATTGCATTAGGACAATTATCATTGGAAAAAGATAAAAAGTATGTTTGGAATGAAATTGTTTTAGGTTGTATGAACGGACTTATTACCGGAGTTGTAGCTGCACTTGCGCTATATATTCCTTATCAAAACTTTTATTTATCGATTATTGTAGTTTTAGCGATGGCAATGAATTTAATGGTGGGAGCAATTTTTGGATTCTTTGTACCTTTAGTATTAAAAGCAATGAAATTAGACCCAGCCATTTCATCAACCATCTTTGTAACAACGGCAACAGACGTTCTAGGATTTTTCTTTTTCCTAGGAATTGCACAAGTCTTTTTACCGTTATTAATTTAGATATGAAGGAGATTATGAATGAATTTAGAAGAAATGAGAAAACGACAAGAGCGCATCAGAAACTTCTCGATTATTGCGCATATTGACCATGGAAAGTCAACTTTAGCAGACCGTATTTTACAAGCAACAGATACTGTAGCAGACCGTGAAATGCAAGATCAATTATTAGATTCTATGGACTTAGAACGTGAACGTGGAATTACGATTAAATTAAATGCGGTGGAATTAACGTATGATGCTAATGATGGAACAGAGTACATTTTCCACTTAATTGACACTCCAGGGCACGTGGACTTTACGTATGAAGTGAGTCGTAGTTTGGCAGCCTGTGAAGGAGCGATTCTTGTAGTAGATGCTGCTCAAGGGATTGAAGCTCAAACATTAGCGAATGTGTATTTAGCGATTGATAATGACTTAGAAATTGTTCCAGTTATTAATAAAATTGATTTACCTGCTGCTGATCCTGAACGTGTTCGTACAGAAATTGAAGACGTTATTGGAATTGATGCTAGTGAAGCCGTTCTAGCAAGTGCTAAAGTGGGAATTGGGATTCCAGAAATTTTAGAACAAATCGTACAAAAAATTCCTGCACCGACTGGTGATTTAGAAGCTCCTCTACAAGCATTAATTTTCGACTCAGTTTATGATGCTTATCGTGGGGTAGTGTTAAATGTTCGTATTCAAAACGGAATTGTAAAACCTGGTGACAAGATTCAATTAATGAGTAATGGAAAAACATTTGATGTTGTAGATGTTGGTATTTTCTCTCCTAAACCAATTAGTCGTGATTACTTAATGGTTGGGGATGTAGGGTATATTACTGCTTCTATTAAAACAATCCAAGATACTCGTGTAGGGGATACTGTTACATTAGCAAACAACCCAGCAAGCGAACCTTTATCTGGTTATCGTAAAATGAATCCAATGGTTTATTGCGGTTTGTATCCAATTGATTCTTCTAAATATAATGATTTACGTGACGCATTAGAAAAATTACAATTAAATGATGCTGCGTTGCAATTCGAAGCTGAAACTTCTCAAGCATTAGGATTTGGTTTCCGTTGTGGTTTCTTAGGATTACTTCATATGGACGTTATTCAAGAACGTTTAGAACGTGAGTTTGATTTAGATTTAATTACAACAGCTCCATCTGTAATTTATCATGTTCAAAAAACAGATGGAACAGAAGTAGTGGTTTCTAACCCTGCTGAAATGCCAGACCAATCAAGTGTTCAATCGATTGAAGAACCTTATGTAAAAGCATCTATTATGGTACCGAATGAATATGTGGGAAGTGTCATGGATATTTGCCAACGTAAACGTGGTACTTTTGTAACAATGGATTACTTAGATGAATATCGTGTTAATGTAATTTATGAAATGCCTCTATCTGAAATTATTTTTGATTTCTTTGATTCATTGAAATCAAGTACAAAAGGATATGCATCATTAGACTATGATTTAATCGGCTATCGTGAAAGTAAACTAGTGAAGATGGATATTATGTTAAATGGCGAAGTAGTCGATGCCTTAAGTATTATCGTTCATAAAGATTTTGCTTATAATCGTGGTAAAGCTATTACTGAAAAATTAAGAACATTAATTCCTCGTCAACAATTTGAAGTGCCAATTCAAGCAGCAATTGGAAACAAAATTTTATCTCGTACAAACATTAAAGCATTACGTAAAAACGTATTGGCGAAATGTTATGGTGGCGACGTTTCTCGTAAACGTAAGTTATTAGAGAAACAAAAAGAAGGTAAGAAACGTATGAAACAAGTGGGATCTGTTGAAGTACCACAAGAAGCATTCATGTCAGTACTTAACCTTAACGAAGAAGAAAAATAATTATTTAATAAACTTTTCTATTGTAGCAATGGACGGCAGCAGACCTACGGTCTCATGCCTAAAAATTGAGCCTAAGGTCTCAATTTTTCCATTAAAAGAAGTCTGGAAAGACTTCTTTTACTCGTGCTACAATGGAGAGTTTTTTGTGTTCCATTCATTTATGAAATTCCATCTAAATAATATATTTTATGCTTTTATATTTATAAAAAGGATGTAAACAGCTTTACTAAAGCTGTCTCATTGCTAAAAAGTCTTTTTGTGTTTATCTATTTAAAAATATTTTTAAATAACTCTTGCATTTTGATTTCAGAAGGAGTATTATCTATTTAAAGAAAATTTTAAATAGAAAGAGATGATTATATGTCTGTAAATGATATTTTGTCTGCATTATCGGATGAAAACCGTCGGAAGATTTTAGAAATTTTACGACAGGGAAGAACGAATACTGGAGACTTAGCACAGAGCTTACAAATCACACCACAAGCATTGTCGTATCATTTAAAAAAGTTAAAACAGGCGGATTTAATTTATGAAACAAAGGAAAAAAACTTCATTTATTATGAATTAAATTTAACCGTTTTAGAAGAGGCAATTGTTTGGATGAATTCAATTATTGGAGGAAAATAATATGTTAGTAGAACAAAGAAAAATTTATTTATTAGATGTCATTTTGACTTTTTTACCTATATTACTTGCTTTATGCGTTGTTTGGTATGCACCTGAGACAATCGTATCTCGTTTTGATTTGGAAGGAAATGTTGTCGCAACAGCTTCACGTTGGACGATTCTAATATTACCAATCCTCATTCTATTATTTTCAGGTTTGATGAAATGGATTGATGATAAAGAATTAGTTGGAAGTCAAAATAAAGAAATTAGTCGTTACATTTTTAGAATCACATTATTATTGTTTAACGCTATTGCCTATTTTCAATTTGTCTTAATTTTGACAGGAGTTAGCATAGGTACACAAAAGGTACGTTTTCTTGCATTTCTTATAGGGTTATTTATGATATTCATTGGAAATGTTAGTCCTAAAATCAAAGAAACGAATAAACACTTTGGGTTCCGTGTTCCATGGATTATGAATAAAGATGAAGCTTTTCGAAAAACACAACGATTCTTTGGATTTGCGAGCATGGTTTCTGGTGTAATCTTTATCTTAATTTCATTATTTGCGGGGAACAAATTAGCATTGTTTCTTGTAAGTATTGTTTTAGTGCTAACGATTGGCATTACTATGGTGTATTCGTATAAAATTAGCAAATAAAGTATAAGTGACTTTTCTTCGTAATAGTTTTGGGTAATATTCTCAATTACTACGGAGAAAAGTCTTTTTTCACATTGATTTTTAATTTAATGAGCAGTATACTATGTGTGAAAACGATAACATTTTTGGGGAAGGGGATTAAGAATTTTGAATTTCCAATGTTTGTCGTTGGGCTTATTCTTTGCATTATCTCCATTATATTTTCAATTAGAACCCAAAAAAGTTAAGGAGGGTAGAATGATTGGCTTACGTTCATTTATTTAACAGTAATAGGGGGAGTCTTTATGTTAGGAAAATATAGAGTAGTAAGTATTGTATTGTTAAGTATTTGTTTAGCTTCTTGTGGTCAACAGAAAAATACTCAAGAAACAACGGTTCAAGAAAGTGTTACAACGGTGGAACAAAATAAAACCACTAACTTTCAATTAGGAAAAGGAAGTAATCAGTTTAATACTGTTTCATTCAATGAAACGTTTAGAGACAAGAGTGTAGTTGCTCATTATGCAGATGAGTATCCAGACTTTATTCCGCAAGTGTTGTCAGAGGATGGAAAATTATACGGCAGTGTGGATCATGTTGGAATTTTGGAAATTGATTTAAAAACAAATACCTATTCATTGGTTCATGAAATGAGTGGTGCAACAGTTTCCCATCAATGGGTTCGAGCAGTCGACAAAAATTGGGTATTTTTTGAGGAATATACAGACTCAAAAGAAAATGCAAACTTCTACTTATTGAATCGTACAACGGGTGAAGTTACAACTGTCAAAGAGAATGAAAAAATGCCACTAGTTCATCAGATTACAGCATTTTTTACAGAAGATTCGCAGTTAGTATTTAATATTGTTAAGGATAGTAAAGAAGATACATCTTTAAATACACTTCATCAATTGGAAACAACAACGATGAAAGATCAAGTCATTGATCAAAATACTTTTTCACCGATTCAATTCAATGGAAAACTTTATTATATTCGCTATGATGCAAGTGCTAACCATTCAGAAGTTGTTCAATACGATATGAAGAGTGGAGAGAAAGAAGTAACGTTGACGCATCAAAGTGCAACAGAACATTTCAATCAATTATTTATTGATTCTCATGAATTATATGTTTCACTAGGAACAGATTTGAAGAGTGGAACTATTTACCACGTTAATCAAGCAGAGAAGAAATATGATTGGGTTTATGGATATACAAGCACAGGATTTATCCAACAAAATCACCTTGGATTCATGAGTTATTCTGCAACTGATACTGAATCTGGACGATACAAAACACCTTATCGTTTGATTGACTTACAACATCGTAATGAATATGACTATGATGGAAGCATGGTATTTCTATCTGAAAAAGGAATGGCATGGATAGCTTTCAAGAAAGATACAAAAGACATTCCAAAAGGTGAAACATTCCGAAACGAAAATTCAGAAATTCATTATGTTGAATTTGAAAGAAGATGAAAAGTGATATACAACTACAAGCTCCTAGAATGAACTAGGGGCTTGTTTTGTAATTTAAAGCAATTATTCGTATTGATGATTGACTTTTGTTCTTAATAATAGTATCTTTTTAAGAGTAAAAAAATTTTAAATTAAAAAAATAAGGAGGTAACTAGTTATGAACATCACACTTTTTGTCTACAGTTTATTGTTATGTATATTAGCATTTTTTGCTTATAAAAATGAGTTAGGAATATCTATTACTTCAATACTATTAGTATTATTGTTAACATTATTTGCAGGGATTCATCTGTTGTATACAAATATTATTATTAAAGTAGTAATTTCCTGTTTGTTGTTATTGATTTCGTTTATGTTTTATGTGGATAGAAGGGAAAGTCTTAAGAAAGTACATATGTCACATCATATTATTAGATTGCTGCTTCATTTAGTTTTAATAGTTAATTTATGGGTATTTTAGATTTAAAGAAAAGAAGAAACAAAATGAAACATACTAATGCTATTGGTAGCAATTGGAAGGACGTTCGAAAAGAACTATTCACACAAGAGGAAATTCGCAAAAGTGATGAAAGAGTTGTAAGTATTAGTAAAACAATTGAAGAAAAAAAGAAAGAACAGCAAGAGAAAAAAGATTTAAAATTTCTGTAAGAGATAATACCGACATATAAAAATGGATTGAATATAAAAACAAGCTTCTAGAATAAACTAGGAGCTTATTTATGTTATTGGTAAGCCTTTTGTATATGCTTCCTTAGCTTCGGATAAAGTCATTTTGTTTGGGCCTCCATCAATATTACATCTTCCAGTATTCTGCCAATGGCAGGTGTCGCATATATCGTAAGTTTCTACTATATTGCCACAAATGGGGCAATGAACGTGCTCCCAACCGTCAATGAATATTAAATCCTGTTTTTCATTCTTACGGATCATTATCACCTATCAACAGATTTTTTACTTCTATAAACTACTTTTTCAATTTCATCGATTGTAATAGTAATCGTATTCCAGTCTTCAGGAGAGTCTCCAATGTCAGCTATAAATGTATCTTCACTTAACTTATCTACAATCGCTGCCGTTTGTCCATTTTTTAAAAGAACATTATCAAATTCTTCTATGTGCATATTAACATTCCCTCCAGACTTATTTTCAGGGTCATTATATCGTAAATATACAAAAGATGTACAGAAAGAATTTTTGGAAAGCTGTAATAAAAATTAAAAAATGAGAATAAAAAAATAAGGCAACTCCCATAAAGGATAAAGTAAGAAATCATACAGGCATCTACTGTGAAGTAGGTGTCTTTTTGCATCACTCATTGAAATCAAACATCGACTATGTTAACGTTAAGGTACTAACAAAGTTAAAGGATAATAACATGAAAAATAAAACAACAAGCATCATAGAAGAACAATTACAACGACTCAACCGTTCCCCATTATTTGCTATTTCATTAAGTGGAAAGGAATTATCTCATTCTAATTTTTGGGCATGGTTACTGGAACAAGAAGTCGAAGGAAAACATCCATTTATTGAAGTATTCATCCCTTATTTTTATCAAAACGGATGTACATTCATCTCAGTCGAACGAGAAAAGAAGCATGTGGATTTAACGATTACTTATAAAAATAAAGCCAATGAAACCGAAGTACTGATTATTGAAAACAAAATTAAGTCCATTCCAACAAAAGAACAATTGACGAGATATGAAGAAGAACTAGGAAAACAAGAAGTACCTATTACAGGAATTCTTACAGGACTATATGCATCACTAGATATTCAAGAATTAGGAAAATGGTCATTCTTAAGTTATCAAGAAATTGCTAAACGAATCATGAATATCCAAGAACTACATGCAACAATGGATTTTGCAGATTATATCAAACAATATGCTGAAGATATTGAAGTACTCTATGACTTATTCCAAAGCAAAATGGAGCAAAATAAAGGCAAATACATCATTGGAGATAAAGACTTAGAAAAAATACGCTATTCTGATATTTATGTAAAACTAAAAGGGTCAGAATTTATGAAAGAAATTAATAAACGACTAACTTTTGAAGCATATAAAGATTGGGCAAAACCAGTTTGCGGACTCAGCTTCAACCACAAGAAACCAACCCTCAGTATCGTGTTCTCGCAAAGAATCAATGGAGATCCAACAAAAGAAATTGGCATGATTGGTGTACAAATAGAAGGAGACCAATTTAGAATTTATGGAGGAGCTTCGCAAGAAGGCAATTTTCACGAGGAAACGGTTATTAATAAACTATACGATTGCGATTACTTCAAGAGAAATTTTGCAGAAGAAATCGCAAAACAAAATCGCACTTCTAAAATGAGAAATAACTATTGTAAGTATGGAAATGTTGCAGCTAAATATTGCCATTGTTACCAATATTGGAAGATTGAAGACTTTAGCTATGATGCTATTATTGATGAATTGATGAAGCAAATGAAAATTGCAGAAGAGAAGATAATAAACGGCTTGACGTTTGGAGAGTAAGTAAACGGCGTGAGCCGTTTTTTTGTGTAAATAGTGAATGATATAATACAAAATGTAATTACCTTTCAAAACAACACTGTATATTGTATTATTTATTGAAAATACGAAACGATATATTGTATGATACTTGTGTAAAAATATAAATTTCAAGTAGGTGACATATGGGTGGAAAGGCTATAGTAGAAACTATACGTAAATTAGCAATTACTAAACAACTTAATTTTTTAATTGATTTGGGAGCTTCATTACCAGCTATTTCATTAATGAGTGATTATAGTGTAGAAAATAGGAATGATGCATTACTGGAGAAGGTTAAAGAAAAGAGTAATACTATAAATTCAATATTCAAGTTAAATAATCTCTCATTACAATTTATAGATGATTTAATTGTACAAAACTATTCGAATAATATTTTTCGTATAGCACCTGATTTAAGAATTAATGAAGAAAGGATATAAGAATTGATTAATAAAGCAGAAATTTTGTATTCAGAAGGAAATTACTCAGGAGCTGTAGAAAAAATTTGGGATGTATTTGAAAGAATTAAAACCTATTACGCTCCTTCATTAAAGAAAAATAAATCTGTTGAGAGAGTTATAGACGACATATCCAAAGGAAATACAGATATTCAACAAATGTTTGAAAATGAGTTTAGATCGTTGATAGATATTGGCAATTCATATTGTATAAGATATCATGAAGTTGGTAAGATTACCGTCAGTAACGGTATTCATTTTGAATATTTCTATAAAAGGTGTTTTGCCGTGATATCGGTGGTGCTTAAAGAGTTGCAATGAAGATAGATAGAAATTCTAACAATTTACTAATTGATAGTATCAAAGGAAAAAGATTATTGAAATTTTTATCCGATATTTGATGTTTTATAGGGAAATGAGAAGGTGATTTTTTGGAAACAGATAAAAATAAATTTAATTCATTAACGCCGGAAATTTTGAAAGAAAATGAAACAATCTATACCGAAGCCCTTGACTATGCTTTTAAGAATAGTGAAATAAAGAATATAGCCATTACTGGTATATATGGTGCTGGAAAAAGTACGGTATGGAGAACTTACAAAGAGCAACAAATAAGAAAGGGAAAATATAAACATATTTTCGAGAATGTTATTTCAATCTCTTTAGGAAAATACGAAGATGATTCTTTGATGGAGCGAGATTCAGAAGAAATCACTGAGAATGAATTACACAATCGAGTTGAGAGACAAATTATTAATCAAATTTTATCTCAGATAAAATCTAGCAATATACCACTCAGCAAATACAAATTTAAAGAAAATATTCTCAAATATACTTTAATAAGTTACGTAGGAGCAAGTATTTCAATTATATTTTCCATTCTTCTCTGGCTTATAATGAATCCATTTAATCAGATTCTGAAAGAATCAAAAAATATCTTTTGTAATCCTTTTTTCTATATAAGCATATTATGTACAGGGATGTTTTTTGTTCCTATTGCTTACTTTCTTTATATTTTTTTTCAAGGCAATAGACTGCAGTTATCAAAAGTAAATTGGAAAGGTACTGAAGCTTATTTAAACGATGCTCACAATGATGAGACCGTTCTAGATCGAGATGTCAAGGAAATAGTATATCTTCTTTATCATTCTGAATCATCAGTAATAGTTTTTGAAGATCTGGATAGATATGAAAATACTGAAATTTTTACGAAACTTAGAGAACTGAATTTCCTTTTGAATTCTTACACTATTACTAAAGGGAGTGATCGTGTAGTACGTTTTGTTTACATGGTACGTGATGGTCTTTTTATATCTAAAAATAGGACAAAATTCTTTGATTTTATTGTGCCTATTTTACCTGTTGTGAATTCTAAAACGTCTGAAGATAAATTGGTTGGAATGTTCAAAAATGTTGATAATGCACCCGAAAATGAAGTACTTGCGGATATTTCAATGTATGTGGACGATATGCGACTTTTAAAAAATATCGTTAACGAGTTCATTGTCTATTCTAACATTATTCCACTTGAAGATATAGAGTTAGATAGTAATAAGCTTTTTGCAATAATAACATTAAAGAATATCTTCCCAAATGAATTTGATCTGTTGCAGGAAGATAAGGGATTTATTAGAACAATATTTAATAGATTGGAACAATCTAGAAATACAGTAGTTTCCAATATAGAAAGTGAAATCAGTAAACTAAATGAAAAAATAGAGTTTATTAATAATAGAATTGAAACGGATAAATTCGAAGCCATGGCATTGATGATTCCATCTAATGTAAAAATTAATGGAAATTATAACGAAATATGGTCAAAATTTTTGTTTGATTGGAGTAAAAATAAAGATACAACATATTATTTTAACTACTTATATACAGGTGATAACTTTAATTACCAAGGATTTTTGGATACATTTATTTTAACAACTGAAGAAAAAATAGAATTAATAGAAAAAATTCCTGAGGATAAAGTGTTAGAAATAGAGAAGCTTCATGATAAAATAATTACTCATAATAACAAGCTAAAGAGTCTTGAAATTTATTCTTATCAAGACTTGATAAAGCAATTAACAGCTTCTCAGATAGAAGATTTATTTACACTAGAAGAACAGGAAAATCATATATCAAAAAATCACTACTTCCCACTAGTTCGCTATCTAATAATTAATGGCTTATTAGACGAAACTTATTGGTACTATAAGGGAAAACTAGAAATAGAAACATCTAATACTTTAAAACGGAATGATAGAATTTATATGATGGGGGTAAAAGAAGCTAGAGAATTGGATATTTTCTTAAGTGTCGAAACTCCTAAATTAATTATTAAAAAATTAAAGTTAAGCGACTTTAACCGCCCTAGTATTTTAAACCAGAAGATATTGAAATCTTGTTTAGAAGATGGATTTACTGAACAAGTGCTTGCAATAACTGATTCAGTAGATAATAATGAGAAATATAAAAATCTAGTAAGAATTTTGAATAGTTTTGAATTCAACTTAATTGAGACGTATACAAATATTTTGTTGAAAAACAAAGTTAATGGGCTTATAGATATTTTAGATTCTATTAGTGAAAGCCATAACCCTACATTTCAAAATATTCTTATAGCAATTTCAAGCAATAAGAATATCTCGTCAGAAGATTTGACGTTATTTAGTAAATATATTGAAGGTGCAGAATCAATTATTAAGTTTATACCAGAAGAAGAATTTGATACTTTCTTAAAGAACGTTACAGAATCCGAGGTCAAATTTATTGATTTAACAAAATATAATGGTAATAAGAACAGATTGGTAGATATTGAGAAAATCAAAGCGTTTAGACTTGATGTTAACAATATAATGTTCATTTCTAGAACTCTACTTGGAAAAGTGGTTAACTATGGAAATTTATTAAATAATGTATTCAAGTCTAATATTCTGATTTCTAGTAGGGAGTATATAGAGAGTAACTTTATTGATTTTGTTTCTGATTATATTGATAAAAGTGCAGCTGATGTTTTTTTTGTCAATGATGAAGATATTTTGATTCAAATCTTGAACTCGGAAATTTCTGATGCTTATAAGATTGATTATTTAGAAAAAAATAAAACCATTCTTTCAGAACTTCGTAATTTAAATGAGGAAAAAATTTCCAATAATATTTTAAATCCTTTATTCAAAAGTGGAACTCTTAATTTTTCTTCAGGCAATATAAATTTATATTGGAATTTGACTAAGGATTATAGTCAAGAATTTGTTGACTATATCAATGAAAACGCAAAAGCTGATAACTTTGAAGACGTCTTGATAGAAAGTATCTCTACCTGCAATGTTCTAGTAAATGAAGAAACCATAAGTGATACTGCATTTACAGTTTTAGTTAGGCATGCAAGTGAGTCAATAGATAATCTTAATACGAAATTGAGCTTAAATAGAGTAAAAACACTAGCAAGCAATAACTTGATCAGTGTTAATGAAGATAATATTCAGTTCTTGTTGGATGAAACTTATTTTGAAGTTATCCTTTTAATGCTGTCTGTAGTTTCAATAAATTTAGAAGATGATTTAATTTCAATTTTATTAAATAATGAAATTCCTGAAGATTTATCTTATTCAGTAATTAATAACACCAGTATTTCTGAAGAGAATTCAATGAAAGTATTAGAAACTATTAAAGATAATGTTCTGATTGAAAAGATTGATTCTAACAAGGTGTATATTATCGAAGATATTCTCAAGAGTGAGTTGTCTTGGAAAAATATTGAGTATATTTGTAGTAACTTTACTAGCTTTAATTTCAAGGATGAATTTATCAATTCGTTGAAAGAAAATGGGCAGATTGGTGTGTTGGATAATGATTATCTAACAGATGATGTACTTAAGTACATGTTAAGTTCTTCGATTCTTTCTACAGACAACAAGATTTCGTTAATAATAATAAAGATATCTAATCAAGCACCCGAAGAAAAATTAAGTGGTTATATAGCACTTGTTGATGAAATTTCTGAGTTATCTAATGTATGGGATGGACGTTTACCTTCTCTAGATAGTAGTTATCAGGAAAAAATTGCGGATTCGCTCAGTGAATATGGTTATGTTACTCTGAGGAAAGATAGAAGAATTCAGAAATCAAATAGTTCAGCGTGAGATATGATGATTTGAATATTCTCACTTCTCCACCTCCTTCCCAATATAATTCTCATAATTTTTTCTAATCTGATACAGTTCAGACATACTATCTTTTGAAGAAGAATACTCTTGAAGAAGGGTATTCTTTTTTTCTTGCAAGTGGTCGAGTTAATCGAGAAGTTCCTTAGTGTTTGGAAGTTTTGTGTAGGATTTCTTAAGTTCTTTTAGTAAATTTTGGTAGAGTGTTATTTCAGCTTGATGCTCTTTAAGGAATGCTTTATCATTTATATTTAAACTCATCTTGTTCTTCTTTTAAATCGTCTATTAAACCTTGAACTTGAATATTCTCTTCTCCAATAGTAAAAACGCCTTTTAAGTTATCGTAACTGGAGAAGTTTTCTTCGATAAAATCTTTGTTAAAAACTAAAATCTCGTAAGCTTGTTTATCTGAATCACTCTTCCAATGAATATCAATTTGGCTTTTTTAAATTTCAGATTTAATACAAGAATAAGCAATCTATATATGGACACACTACAGTTTGCTAAAAAAGTATTTCCAGACTTAAAAAATCATAAATTAACTACTCTAGTTAAAAAATTTAATTTATCCAAAAATGACCATAGAGCGTTAGAGGATTGTATCTCTACAAAAAAATTGTATGATTTAATAAAAAAACAATGGCAGAAAAAAATTAAAAATAGAGACCATGTGGTCTACTGGAAAAGTAAAGAATATTGTTTCCAATTATACCGTGTTTGATGAAGATAGTTCATTTTATCAAAGACATATGGTATTTTCAGGGACATTGGAAAAGATGACTAAAACTGAAGCTCAATAACTAGTTGTTGATGCTGGATCTATTTTAGATAATAGCGTTACAAAGAAAACGAATATCCTAATTTTAGGAAGTACAGAACAAAATTCAATATTAAAAGGGAAAAATCCGTAAAACAAATAAAAGCTGAAAAGTATATTCAGGAGGGACAAGATTTAGAAATTATTGATGAATTTACCTTTTATAATATTATGGATGTATAAAGTTTTATAAATATCTTAACTCCTCAATGTACTGTGTATTGAATAAGAATATGAGAGTTTTTTTATCATTAAATGGAACAGTAGTTCATCCTACTTGACAAGTGATTAATTTAGTTTCAGTATTCGACTTAAAGATTAGGTCAGGAAGCATACGATGCCCTGACCATTTTTTTATAAGGAATAATTGTATTTGAGAGATAAGATTTTTTTAGTGAAAAAAGCAATTTCCAACTACAACAACGAGGTGATTATATGTTCGTAACGTATCCAGCAATTTTTTATAAGAATAAAGAAAATGAAGGTTACACAGTTGTATTTCCTGATTTAGAATATGGAGCAACTGAAGGTAGAAATGAAACAGAAGCTGTACAAATGGCTCAAGATTATATTGGAAGTTGGTTATATGAGGATTATCTAGAGAATACTGCTTTTCCAAAATCAAGTAGGATAGAAGAAATTACAGTTGAAAATGATGAATTTTCGGATATGTCTAAAACATTTGTAAGTTTAGTTGGAATGGATATTGCGGATTATGTTAGAAAAAATGAAACGAAAATAGTTCGTAAAAATGTTTCGATTCCAAGTTATTTAAATGAATTAGCAAAAAAGAGAAATTTAAATTTTAGTCAAATACTACAAGAAGCATTATTAGCCGAATTAAATCGTGCATAATGTCTCCCTCTCCAATTCGCAGTAGCCTACGATTAGGTGAGGGTTTGTTATATTAGAGATAAATATATAATAAAAGTTCATAAATTTCTAGAATCCCACTTTCAATGCTATAATGATACAGAAGTCATCCTCTAGATAATTTTCTAGTGTAAAGTAGGTGCAAAGTGAATCAAAAAGATATCAGAAAACAATGTGAACAGATATGGGCAAGAAATAAATATTACGTATTGAGTAAATCCCATAAAGTTTATTTGGAAATAAGAAAATATTTCAAAAAAACAGAAGTTGACTTAAATGTGTTACTTCAAAAAATCAAACAAGTGAATGAGATACAAGAAAGTAAAAAAGATTTTCATAATGCGATTCTTCATGTATGGGGCTATTTTAAACATACAGCTGAAAAAGTCGAAAAAGATGAATTGTTTCGTTTACTGGAGGAGTATAGAACTGGAGTAAGTGATCAAAGTTCTATCATTCATTATATCCATACTTTATTAGAGAAATACCCCAATAAATATTTACAACAATCAACGTTATTAACAGGAGAACAAGATGAGATTATGGCATGAACAGATGATTCCAAAATTACCTAAGAATCAATTATTAGGACAACATAGAGAATGTTGTGCGCTTAGGGGAAATGGATGGAATAAGAAACATAAAACAGTTGATTATGTATTTTTATATTCTCCTTATCATCTATTTTGCTATCATACTTTCATTATGGATGAGATGAATAGAAGAGGCTACCAAGTAGCAACAGAGTGGAGAGATAAGAATTATCGAGGAAAGATTGCAGCAAGCTACGATAATCTTGAGAAAGTAGAGATTAATACACCAATTTATAAAGAACATAATGAAGCCTATCTACAGGAATGTATCGAGAATTTACGAGCAAAAGGGATTGAAATTGAATTGTAAAACTTGAGGTTGAAGTGATATACTAGGGATAACAATTTTCAAAGGAGAAAATAATTATGAAAAAAATTGAAGTTTTGTAAGAAAAACAATGGCTTGAAGTTTTAGAACAAATTTACGCTGTAACACTTAACGGTGTTCCAAAAGTTAGTAAACCTGTTTCTGAATTTGCAGATGAATATCTAGAAAAATATAAAGATAGTAAAATTGCGAGTCAAAAATTAGTTAACAATCAAATTTTAAAATGTACTACTTCTGGATTTTTAACAGGATTAGGTGGAGTACTTACTATTCCTATTGCTCTTCCTGCTAATATAACGAGTGTTATTTATGTTCAAATGCGTATGATTGCTGCAGTAGCCTATCTAAATGGATATGATTTGAACAGTGATGAAACTCAGACATTTGTTTATGCTTGTTTAGCGGGCGTTTCTCTTAATCAATTAGTAAAACAAGCTGCCGTAGTTTTTGGTGTTAAGGTTTGTAACACTTTAGTAAAGAAGCTTCCTGGAAAAGTTTTAACAAAAATTAATCAAAAAGTCGGATTTAGATTGTTTACAAAATTTGGTACTAAAGGTTTAGTTAATTTAGGAAAATTAGTACCTGTTGTTGGTGGTGTTATTGGTGGAACACTAGATTTTGCAGAAACTAAAGTCATTGCTAATAGATCGATTAAATGGTTTGTTGAAAATGACTTTAGTGAGGGTAAAAAAGATTCGAATGTAATTGATGAAAGTAATGTTGTAATACTTGATTCAGACTTTGAAGTAGTTGAATAAAAACTATAAGGTATAACATATAATCAAATAACAAACCCTGCATCCAAAAGTATAGAGTTTTGGATGCAGGGTTCTTTCTGTCTTATTGTTTCTTTTGTTTTGCTCGTTGTTCTAACATACGTTTAACAAACTCCGGCATTTTAACATTTTCTCTGCCTTTTTTGGCAATTAATTTCTTTACAAATTCCGGCATTTGAATATCAGATTCTTGGTCTAGAATGTCTTTTGAGGTTTCTGGTGGTACCATTTCATCTAGTGTTTCTTCTTCGTTTGTTTTAAGAGTGAATGTTTCTGTTTCGTGAGCTCGAACAGTTTCGTATAAGGCTTCGATTAATAGGGGATGAGTATCTGGCATTGGAGGTCTGTGATAGTGTACGCCAAACTCATCGCATAAGTCCTTACATTCGATATCATTATCGTATAGAACTTCAATATGTTCACTGATAAAGCTAATTGGAATGAAGATATAATGTTCTTGGTGTTCCGTTTGTTCTCGTAAGTATTCTAGAACGTCTGGTTTCATCCATGGTAGTCCAATATCACTTTCGCTTTGCCATGTATGCGTGTACTGATGTTTTTCTAGTCCTAATCTTTCTGCAATGATTTGTCCATTTTTGTAAATTTGGTCGATATAAGGATCTTCGAATTCCAATGCAATAACGGGTACGCTATGTGCTGAGAAGAATACTTTAAAACTGCCATCTTTAACATCTTCGGTTAAAATCTTTTTGATTTCCTCTTCCCAGAATTGTAATAAGTTGGAATTATGATACCAATCTTTTACCATGTGGAAACGAATTGTTTTGCTTTCGATGAATTTCTCATATCCATAAATGGAGTAGTAAGAGTAGTGAGGTTCAAGTGCTAAGCACAGGCATTCTTCGATTCCATCTTGTTCCATTTGTTTAACGACTTCTGGAATGAATGGAGAGGAGAATTTATTAGCAAAATAAACGGTATATTCTCCTTGTAATCGTTTTTGTAATTTTGCTGCTTGCTGTTTCGAAATTTCTTGTAGAGGACTTCCACCAATTTTTTGGTAGTTGTCATACAAATGTTGAATTTCTTGATCTGTTGGGCGAACGCCACGTCGAATATTTGTAAAAAATCTTGCGATATCTTCAAAAGTATATCCTTCAGGTGACCCAAAGGTCATAAGTAAAATTGCTTTTTTTGTCATATAACCACTTTCCTATGTGAATTTTTTCTCATCATAACATGATTTAGTTCATCTGCATAGTAGTATACATTGAAAAGCAGTATACGAAGAGTTTATAATAAAGAAAACAAATGATAAGGGGGGGTTTCTATGTATCAAAAAGTAGCAGATAGGTTGAATGAATTAGGCATTCCATTTCAAATTGTAGAACATGAACCTGTACTAACAACAGAACAAGCAGATCGTTTTATTGAAGGAATTGAAGGTGTTCGTACAAAGACAATGTTTTTAACAAATAAGAAAAAGAGAAATTTTTACTTAGTCATTATAGATGATGCAAAACGATTAGATATGGATGTTTTTAAAGAAATCGTAGAAGAAAATCGAATCAAAATGGCTTCAGCTGAAACGTTAAATGATAAAATGATGCTCCTACCAGGAACTGTATCTCCATTTGGCTTATTAAATAATAGAGACAAAGATATTCAAGTATATTTCGATCAAGAAATTGTATCTGAAGAACGAATGTGCTTCCATCCAAATACAAATGAGAAGACGATTTTTGTCAATACAGAAGATTTATTCACCTTCTTAAAAGCAATTGGATATGAAGCTCACATAATTAAGTTGTAAGGTGAAATTGACATTATCAATGAATTGCTAGGTTGCAGACAAAAAATAAACTACTATAAAACAAACCCCCAGAAGATTAGGAGAAATACATGACATATAAATTTTGGACCATTCAAAAAAGAGAAATTTTAAATACCATTGAACAAACAGGAATGTATATTCCGAAACGTCAATTAAGTGAATATGTACAAGGAAATGAAGAAATGACTGAGTTATATGACTTTATAACAGATTCCTTTAATCGATTGAATGATATTGAATTAGAAGGAGTGTTATTTGCTTTTGCCAAAGGGACTGAAACGGGTGTTTCATTTTTCCAAGACTATGAAGAATTTGTAACCTATATGAGAGAACATAAAGACGCAGTCAAAGGATTATGGAAGAGATTCTTATCAGATGATTACGTAGTCATTGAAGTTGATTTCCCAAGAATTTATAATCCAATGTTTGTTGATTTAAATGACTTCCAATTTATTATGCCACCATTTATGTTAGTTCCACCATATACAGAGCAAGATTTTTTACAGATTGTACAAGCATTGGAGCAAGGAAAGTTTTATCCTTCTGTATTTCCAAGTTACATTATTCAAGGTCTTGTACCATTTTTAAGAGATGAAAATGTAACGAATATTTATCCAATGTTTGAATTAGAATAGGGTGATGATATGAAAAAATTACAAAAAGGAATGCATATTCGAGTACTTAGTCCATCTTCGTCAATTGAACGAGTTGGCGGATTTGAAGCGAATAGGGCTGCTAAGGAAAGATTAGAAGAGTTAGG
>NZ_CAUQUN010000026.1:0-32606 GCF_963521425.1 uncultured Granulicatella sp. | reverse complement strand
GAACCACACGTTCCATACGAGATAAACCGATACGGAATTGGTTTTGTAATAATTCACCTACTGAACGAATACGACGGTTACCTAAGTGGTCGATATCGTCTGTTGATCCAATGCCTTCATATAAGTTTAAGAAGTAGCTGATTGTTGCTAAAACGTCAGCTGCTGTTACACATTTAATTTCATCTGGAATATTTGCATTTCCAATTACTTTAATCACTTTTTCAGGATCTTTTTGTGAATATACTTGAACTGACTGAATTGTTACAGGTTCTTGGATAACCCCTTCACTTGAAGGATATAATGTAAATAAGTTTGCTCCTGCTTCTAATGCTTGAGCTACTTTTTCCATAATTTCTTTTTCAAGAACTGTTCCTGCTTCAACAACAATTTCTCCTGTTTCAGGATGTACGATATTTTCAGCAATTGTTTGATTTAATAAACGTGTTTTTAAGTTTAATTTTTTATTTACTTTATAACGACCTACTGCCGCGAAATCATAACGACGTGGATCAAAGAAACGAGCTGTTAATAAGTTACGTGAACTTTCAGCTGTTTTTGGTTCACCTGGGCGTAGACGGTCATAAATGTCTTTTAATGCTTCTTCTGTACGTGATTCATCCATACGTTTATGAACATCTTTATCTAATGTTAAACGTAATGTTTCGCTTTCACCGAAGATTTCTAAAATTGTATCATCTGATTCAAAACCTAACGCACGAACTAATACTGTTAATGGAATTTTACGAGTACGGTCAATACGTACATATGAAATGTCTTTTGAATCTGATTCATATTCTAACCATGCACCACGGTTAGGAATTAATGTTGCGCCATATAAGGCTTTACCATTTTTATCTGGGCGGTCATGGAAGTATGAACCTGGTGAACGTACTAATTGAGATACAATAACACGTTCTGCACCATTAATGATAAATGTTCCCATTTCTGTCATTAATGGGAAATCTCCAAAGAAGACTTCTTGGTCTTTTACTTCTCCAGTTTCTTTGTTCACTAAACGCATTTTTACATAAATTGGTGCTGCATAATTTGCGTCGTGATTTCTTGCTTCTGCAAGATTGTATTTTGGAGCATGTAATTCATAATCTAAAAATTCTAATGATAAATTACCTGTATGGTCTTCGATTGGTGAGATGTCTTTAAACATTTCACGAATTCCTTCATCTAAGAACCATTGGTAAGAATCAGTTTGAATTTCAATTAGATTTGGTAATTCTAATACTTCACTGATTCGTGCATAACTTCTACGCACACGGTGTTTACCGTATTTCACATCATGATGTGCCAACTCTTCCACCCCTATATCATAATTTTATGAATAAATATTACAAATTTATTACATTATTAAATTTTCGTAACAAATGCCGCCTGTCAGTCGTTTTTGAACAAAAAAAAACCAAAAGAATTTCTTTATCCCTTATTAAAAAGAGCGCTCATTCTTTTGTTTTTCCTAATATTCACGGGATTTCTGGACAATATTTCAGTATCCCGCAAGACTATAGTTACACTTATTGCGTTACATTATTTTAGCGTGAAATTGGCGATTTGTCAAGGTTTTGAGAGTGTTTCTTCACGTTTTTATAAGAAAGTGCATACATTTTTTAGCGTTATAAAATAAAGCAGAAAAATGCTTTTTGTTTGCGAGGTCGCCAGTAGCCTCGCTTACGAGTCTCTTGGCTAAAAATCGAGCCTCGGTCTCGATTTTTACCTGCAATAGAAGCCACACCTTGGCTTCTATCGCTTTCGCTACAAAAAGATTTTTCTGCTTTCTTTTATATTTTTTTTGCGTTTTTTCACTGATAATTTTTTATTCCTGCGCAAAGAGTTAGGCTTTTCCTGGATTTAGTTTTATCCAACTCGACAAAACTATGAAGTTATATAACTTCATAGTTTAGTTATTATGATGAACATCGTTTTCCAAAAATGGATTAACCAAATCTATCCACTCAAAAGGCAGATAAGCCGATAGATAACCGTGATTATATCCTTTTGCTTCATATACAGTACAATTAGGATGCATTTTTTGAAATAGCTTAGCCGATTCCTTAACGCAACCCATTTCTTTTTCACCATAAATATATAGAACCTGCGCTTTGTTTTCTGTAATAGAATATTTAAGCCTATATTCTCCCATATATGTTTGATACATAGTCACCAATGTTTTAATCGGAATCCTTGGCATATCCTCCATATAATAGCCTTCTATTTCTTCCGAATAAGCCATATTGGGATACATTTTTTTCATTAAACTCAACTGAATTTTACTTGCATATTTGCTAAACATAAGTTTTCCGAATAATTTTACAATAATTGTACTAACTCTTGCCAGCTTGGGCTGAGGAATACAAATACTACCGTCTATTATTGCTTTCTGAGCTATATCACTATTTAGCGATAATAACTCAATAGCAATTTGACCTCCTAAAGAAACACCGCCCACAGCAAACAATTTTCCACCGCAATTATTTTTTATATAGTCCATAATTTGCTGTGCGGAATTTTCAGTTGAAATGTACTCTTTTTGATATTCTTCTCCATGACCATTAAGTGTTGGTAATATCACATGATATTTATCGGATAATATACGAGCTTGCCGAAGATAATTCCACCAGGAATTACCTCCGCCGTGTATCAATAATATATGTGGAAATTTTTTATCACCAAATTCATGAAATATCATATTCCAAAACCTCTACAAACTTAAATTTGTTAGCTAATAAGTTTACTCGCTTACTTATACACTTGATTTATTTCTTTGTTTTCTAAACACGAGACCAGCTAAAAAATTCTAATGAAGTACTTTTTTACTTTCATTAACTATATATACATAGTCATTTTTTGAAACCCCTTAACTACCGTCAGTTTAACACATTTTTTCTTTATTGTAAACATGGATTTTTTCGATTTACGACCTATCAAACGCCTCTTGCCCTGCTTCCAAGAATACATTTCACGCTTACTTCTGCTAACTTTTTTGTTTGTCATATCCTTTTGAACAGTATTTATTTTTTTTAAATTGTTGTACTTCGTTTTATAATTCGACTAAAAGAAGAAAGAAAAATTTTTGTTGCGAAAATAATGGAAGCCACGTCTGGCTTCCATTATAGGTAAAATTTGAGACCGAGGCTCAAATTTTAGCCATGAGACTCGCAGAGGCTGCTGGCGACCTCGCTATCACAAAATTTTTCTTTTATCTTTTGGTATCTACGTACATTTATTAAACGATTATCATAGGCTGTTTTAAACATTCTCATGTAACTAAAACACGAAAAACGCCTGAATCTTTCTTTCGATTCAGACGCTTTTTCATCAATTTATTATGCTGTAAAATCAGCCATATTCTTTTTAACGACTTCCCCACTTGGCAGACGTAGTTCAATGGTTCCATCCATATTAAAGATAACACTATCTAATCCTAATCCGTATCTAGCAGCAAATTTTGCAATTTTCTCTTGTACTGGATCTACTGCTGGGGCTTCTTCTAATCCAGGTTCTAACATAGGATCAGCTCCTACGTTTCCTGTAGGATTTAACATTCCATTATCCGTTGAATTTTCAGGTTTCACTGGTTTTTCACTTGGTTTTGGAGCCTCTGGTAAAGAATCTGCTGGTTTATTTTCACCATTTTCTAGAGGTGCTTCTCCAGTAAAATCTGCCATATTCTTTTTCACGACTTCTCCACTTGGTAGTCGTAGTTCAATAGTTCCATCCATATTAAAGATAACACTATCTAATCCTAATCCGTATCTAGCGGCAAATTTTGCAATTTTTTCTTGTACTGGATCTACTGGCGGAGCTTCTTCTAACATTGGGGCTGAAATATGATTTTCATTTGGCTTCTCTGACCCAGGTTTCAATACCTCATCTTTTCCATTTGGTTTTGAAGTTTCTTCTACTTTTCCAGTTTCTTTTGGTGATTCTTCAGCTTTTTCTATAGGCTTAGAACTTTCTTCTGTACCATGTCCTTTAAATTGTGATAAAACACCAGGTTTTTCTGTTTGATTATTTTTCTCTAAAATCGGAACTTCCACGATATATGAAGATTGATTTTCTAAATAAGCATTTGCCATGAAGGTTACTGGAATTTTATTTCCTGCTGTCATTGTAGTTCCTTGATTTAATTTTGGAATTGGGAGTTTAATTTCACCCACTTTGTAGTTATTTTCTAAGTACGCATTTCCATGAAATTCATCAAAAACTCTGACTAAAGCATCAGTCCCTTTTGGTACTGCATATTGAGGTTTCACTCTTAAATAAGTATCCCTTGCATGGAAAGGATAGAAAATCGTATGGCTTGCCATATTATAAGCTAATGAAGATGGAATCGTAAATGTTCCTTCATAATTAACTTCTGGATAGTCTTTTGAAGTAATCTTGTATTTAAATGTTTCTCCTGGTAAATATGGCTTATCTAATTCAAAATTAGCAATATTTCCTACGCCTTCACCAAATACTTTCCCAGATAGTTTCTCAATCACTTTCCCGTCAGGAGTGATTAATTTCACCATCATATTTGTTCCTAATTTTTTCTCTAATTCTGGTGGGAAACTGAAGGATACACGTTTTTGTCCATTTGCTAAAGTAAAGTTTTGGTTGTTAAATGTACTATTTTTTAATAATTTTATAACACTTGCTAATTCTTCACCTGTATAAACTTTATTTCCTTCTTTTTTCGCAACTCCTTCTTCTGGTTTGAAGAGTTCATAATTACTATGAGAGTGTCCAATTCCAACTGGTTTATGTTCATCAATTGGATCAGCATGATGGTGATCTCCATGCGGATAAATAATCGCATTTTTTTCTTTATTCACGACAATACTTTCACGTTTTACACCGTATTGCTTCATAATGCCTGCAATTTTTTCTTCGATTTTTTTATCTAGTTCACTCATTTCTGCTGGTTTCGTTGCATCATCATGGTGATGTTCCTCTTTAGGAGTCGTTGTAGTCCCATTATAGCGCGCTTTAGCTGCTTCTAAATGTTCTTTTGGAATTAAATATTCCCATTTTGTATGGACTAATTGTTCAAATGGAATAACATGAATATCTTTCATATTTCCATTATGCGCCACTAATAAGTTTTCTCCTGATGTACCAATAACATGATTTCCATCAAATAAAAATCCGTCACTCGTTCTATAATGAATTCCAGAAAATTGTTTTTCTTTTGGCTGTGCAGTCGGAGCTTCAGCATTTGGTTTTGTTTCAGGCTTCGTAAGAGGTGTTGCACTTCCTCCATGTAATTCCTTTTCCACTTTCTCAACTTTTTCAGTAGTTGATGCAACCGTATTATGATGTGTATTTTCATGATTCACTTGATTTTTATAAATAAAATGGAAATGATCTCCATGACGAACGATATATCCTGATTCTGTTTCACTAACGACATCTTTTTTATCAAAAACATAACCATCTTCAATTTCTTCATGATGTTCATGCGCTACTGAAGTTGTAGACATTGTTGTAGCAATCGTTTGTTGGGCATTATTTTTATAAATAAAGTGAAAATGGTCTCCGTGGCGAACAACATATCCCATTTCATTTTCTTCTACAATATCATTTGGATTAAAAACGTATCCGTCATCTGCAGAACTAATCGCTGTTGCAGAAGTCTTTTGTTCATATATAGCATCTGCTGGCGGAGCTCCATATACAAAATGGTAATGATCTCCATGTTTTTTTAAATATCCATTTTCGAATACTTCTCCAACAATTGTTTTTGGTTTGTTTTCTTTTACTTCTTCAGCAATTTTTTCAAATTTTGCTAAATCAGCTTTTGAAATTTCTGTTGTCGTAGTTTCTGATTCTGTCTTCTGACTTGTGTTTTGAGTATTAAACAGTGAACACCCTCCCAACAAAACAAGAGTTGCACTCCCAATTAGTAATGACTTTTTATGAATTTTCATTTTATCTCCCTCTCCTATAAAACGTAATCTTTCCGTTTTATAACTTTACTCTCCTTTTCTTCTTATGTCAATATTTTTTGTGGACGTAATAAAAGAAAGAAGAAAAATACTTTTTGTTTGCGAGGTCGCCAGCAACCAGCTAATGCTGTCTCATGGCTAAAAAGATTTTTTTTCTTTCTTTTATATTGTTTTTGCGTTTTTTTCAGTGAACATACTATATAAACGAAACATATGAAAATAGTATTTAATTCCAAAAATTTGTTACACTACGTTTTAAAATTCAGCTAAAAGAGGAAAGAAAAATTTTTGTTGCAAAAATAATGGAAGCCACGTTTGGCTTCCATTATAGGTAAAATTTGAGACCTAGGCTCAAATTTTAGCCATGAGACTCGCTAGTGAGGCTGCTGGCGACCTCGCTAACACAAAATTTTTCTTTCATCTTTTAGCCTATACGCAAAAAAAGACTTCGAAACACTAGTACGTTTCGAAGTCAATTCATCGGTTTCTATTCAGCTACAGTTTTATCTAAAAATCCTGTTAAGAATTTTTCAACAATAAATGTACCTAAGAAGGCAAATAAAATATTTGACACTGCTACGCCAAATACACTAGGCCAGAATGGTACTTGTAAAGAGTAATACAATGCTGCAGCCACTACAAAACCACACCAAATGCCATAAGCAGCACTCTTCACATAAGAATTTTTAAAAATACGGTTAAAAATATATAAACTCACTGATTGAATTAAAAATCCAGATAAAATATCAATCGGTCCCAGAGGACTTGGAATATTACTAATCATTACTCCGATTAAAATCCCTAATGACAATTGCGGTTTATAAAACGGAACACCCATTAATAAAGTTGATAAACGGAATTGAAACATTCCGTAAGAAATAGGGTTAATTAATGTTAAAACAACATATAAAGCACCTATTAAAGTGTTTTGTGTTAATAGTCTAATTTGTTTTTTATTCACTATAAAATCTCCAATCCATTTGCTAAAAAGGCTTTATTTCTATCAATACAAGTTCCACATTTCCCACATGGAGGATATACGCCATTGTAGCAACTATACGTCAATTCATAAGGAACTCCTAATTCGACTCCTTTAGCGACAATATCTTTCTTTTTCACTTGACCAAATGGAGCTGTCAATCGAACTTTGCCTCCACTTCCTAATTGAACAGCCTGATTCATTGCTTTAATAAATTCAGGCGAACAGTCTGGATAAATAACTCCAGAATCATCCAAGTGTGCTCCAAAATAAATTTCTGAAGCTCCTTTTTGCATCGCAATTCCTGCTAAAATCGAAATAAAAATTCCATTACGGAATTCCACTTCAGTGTTTGCTTCTGTTTGAGTCGCATAATCTCCTGTACTCACTTCGATATCATTTCCAGCATTTAAAGACGATTTACTTCCTGAAAATACAGAGCTCACCTCTAAAATTTGATGAGGAACTTTGTAATAGGCTGCAATTTTTCTAGCAGCTTCTAATTCCAATTCCTTATGCTTTTGATTATATGCAAACGAAATAGCCTCAACCTGAGGATCTTGACTCAAAGCAAGTGCTAATGCTGTAGAACTATCTACTCCACCACTTAATAATACTAATTTCATCAAGATTCTCCTTAACGGTTATCCACTTTTTCAGGATATAAATCATGATTCATCATACGGTGGTCTGCTACTTGTTCCCATTTAGTACCTGGTTTTCCATAGTTACAATATGGATCAATAGAAATTCCTCCACGTGGAGTAAATTTGCCCCAAACTTCAATATATTTTGGATCCATTAATTTTACTAAATCTTTCATAATGATATTCATGCAGTCTTCATGGAAATCTCCACGATTTCTAAAGCTAAATAAGTATAATTTTAATGACTTGCTTTCTACCATACGTTCTCCTGGAACATAGCTAATATAAATTGTCGCAAAGTCAGGTTGACCTGTAATTGGACATAATGAAGTAAATTCTGGACAATTAAATTTTACAAAATAATCATTTTCCGGATGTTTATTTGGGAATGACTCTAGCACTTCTGGTGCATAATCGTCACGATAAACTGTTTTACTTCCTAAGTGTGTAATTTCTCCCATTTCTTCGTTTTTTCTCATTGTTCTTCCTTCTTTCCGGACTATTTAACCATAAAAAAATTCCTGAAAAACACCATCGTTTTCCAGGAATTGATTGATCATTTCATGTTCAAATAAGCCCTAGTTTTGTTTATAGACAGGATGGTTACGAACTGTCTGACAAATATTCTACCATAAATGCAAGAATTTGACTAGTCTTGAACTAAACGATGAATCCATTTTTGAGAATAAACACGATAGAGTCCGATGACTACTTTTGTCACTTCTTCCATTCCTGCACAAATAACAACGATAGTAACTGGTAAATGCCACACTCCTGCTGCTAAAAGAGATAATGGGACGCCGACTAACCAGACACAACTCATTTCTAATTTCATTCCATAATGAGTATCCCCACCACCTCTTAAAACACCTACAACAATAATGGAATTAATAGTTTTTAAGATAAAAATGATTCCCATTACTTGTAATAATTGTTGACCAAGAGTATATACTTCTGGACTAATATGTCCAAATAATAATAATGTCCATTGTGGCGTTAAACTTTCAATAGCACCAATGACTACACCCGTTATAATGGATAAAATAATAAATCGATTCGCATCTTTTTTTGCTCGATCAATTTTATTTTTCCCAATACTTTGTCCAAGCATAATACTACAACTACTTCCTAGTCCACGAACGATGACAAAGGCTAAACCTTGAATCGCAACTGCAATTTGCACTGCTGCAGTCGCTTGGGTTCCAACCATTGCATAAGCTGCATTATAAAATACTTGTCCTAGTGCCCAAAATGTTTCATTGACAATAACTGGTAAAGTTGTCTTCCAGTAGACCATCCAAAATTCTTTTGGAATTTTTTGCAAATGTCGAATCGGAATTTGAAGCGGACCTTGATAACGTTTGATGACAAAAACTAATACTCCAATTTCAATCATTCTCGCTACTACGGTTCCTAATGCAGCTCCGACAACACCCATTGCTGGCAATCCTAATTTCCCAAAAATAAAAATATAATTAAAGAAAGCATTGGCGACAAAACTACTCATCGTTGCTACTAATGGAACTTTTGGATTTCCCGTACTTCTTAAAGCACTTCCTAAAGAAAAACTCCATGCAGTAATGACATAGGTTAAAGCCGCTACACGTAAATAGTCCCCACCAGCTTGAACAACTGCTGTATCATGAGTAAATAATTCTAAAATCCCATAAGGAAATAACATTGCTACAAGCATAAATGCCACAGAAATAGCTGTAGACAACATTAAACTTGCCTGATTAATTTTTCGAACTTGAGGAACATCCCTTACACCCCAATATTGAGCGAATAAAACTGAGGAACCTGTATTAATTCCAAAACAAATCAATGTAAATAAGAAAAACACTTGGTTTGCTAATCCCACGCCAGCAATACTCGCATCTCCAAGAGAGGAAATCATCATCGTATCTAATGTATTCAAAAATGAAGTTAGTAAACTTTGCAATGCAACAGGTATCGCAATCGCAAACATTTGTTGATAAAACGCCTTTGAATTCATCTCATCCTCCTTTTATAATGTATCCATTTTTTCTTAATCATTTTCTCTCCAACTATTCTATACTTTTGATGAGTTTCTTTCAAATATTGTATAACCCCAAACAAAAAAAGGATGAGTATCTCATCCTTTTTTTGTTTGAATTGATTAGATTCCAGGTGCTTCGTTTAAGTGTGCACGTAGCATCCAAATGATTTTTTCAATATCGCCTTTGAAGCCGATGCAGATATCTTGTGATACATCATCGCCTTCTTCTCCAGCTGTTTCTAAACCTTCTTGGTATAAACCTCTTAAGTATTCATATCCTACTAATAAATGTCTTACCCATTCATCAATTGAACGTTCGTAAGATGCAGGAATATCTTGAATTTTAGTGTTATCTGCAAATTCACGTAATGTTGAATATGGTGCTCCCCCAATAGTAATTAAGCGTTCTGATACTTCGTCTAATTGAGCATTGATTTCATCCATTAATTTATCCATTGCTGGGTGTAATGTTAAAAATCCACGTCCACGCATATACCAGTGTACTTGGTGAATAATTGCTGCTTGTTGGCTTAAGTCAGCTACTAATTGATTTAATACTAATTTTGTTTTTTCTTTTGACATTTGTCATTCCCCCTTTATGAATAAAGTATATCACAGAATAGAATTATTCTAAACTAGAATACTCATAATTTTTATAAATTTTTAAATAATAAATAAATGGACTTTTAGCAGCAGCAAACAGGCATAAAAGCGAACCTTTACTGCCATCCCTTACTACTACAGACAAAATTTTATCTCATTCACCTCACTCCCATACATACACGTCCAAATAAATGGACTTTTCGTAGTAGCGTTAGTACTAGAAGCCACACTGGCTTCTAGTACAGGAAAATTCGAGACCTTAGGCTCGAATTTTAGCAATGAGACTCGCAACAGCGAGGCTGCTTGCGTCCTTCGCTACTACAAACAAAGTCCAATGCATCCTCTTACTGGACTGAATAATTAGGCGCTTCTTTGGTAATTTGTACATCATGCGGATGGCTCTCTCTCAATCCAGCACCACTCATACGAATAAATTGCGTATTTTCACGAAGCTCCTCTAAATTATGCGCCCCAACATAACCCATACCAGAACGCAAACCACCAATCATCTGATAAATAATATCACTAGCAGCACCTTTATATGCTACACGACCTTCAATCCCTTCTGGAACACGCTTATTCGCTTCATTTTTCGATTGGAAATAACGATCACTCGAACCATTTTCCATCGCCGCTAAACTACCCATTCCACGATACGTTTTAAAACGACGTCCTTGATAAATTTCAAATTCTCCTGGAGATTCATCCGTTCCAGCCAATAAACTACCTAACATAACGACATGTCCACCTGCAGCAATTGCTTTAACAATATCTCCTGAATATTTAATACCGCCATCTGCAATAATCGTCTTCCCATATTCTCTTGCAACTGTCGCAGCATTATAGATTGCTGTTACTTGCGGCACACCAACTCCTGCTACCACACGTGTCGTACAAATAGAACCCGGTCCAATTCCCACTTTTACAACATCCACTCCCACTTCGAATAAAGCACGAGTACCTTCAGCTGTTGCAACATTTCCTGCAATTAACGTTGCATCTGGAAATGTTTCACGAATTTCTTTAATTTTACGGATAACTCCTGCACTATGTCCATGTGCTGTATCAATGACAATCGCATCTACCCCAGCTTCTAATAATGCTTTTGCACGTTCAAAAGTATCAGAAGTAATACCGACTGCTGCAGCAACTAATAATCGTCCATGCTTATCCTTTGCCGAATTTGGGAATTCAATTACTTTTTCAATATCTTTAATGGTAATTAATCCTGATAAATTTCCTTTGTCATCTACTAATGGAAGTTTTTCAATCTTATGTCTTTGTAAAATGCTTTCTGCTTCTTTTAAAGAAGTTCCCACTGGTGCTGTAATTAATGGTTCCTTTGTCATCACTTCTTCAATTTCAATCGAATAGTCTGTAATAAAACGTAAATCACGATTCGTTAAAATACCGACTAATTTTTGATTATCAAATGATTCCACAATTGGAACTCCACTAATACGATATTTCGCCATTAATGCTTCTGCTTCTTGCACAGAATGTTTCGGAGTTAAGAAAAATGGATTTAAAATAACGCCACTTTCAGAGCGTTTCACTTTATGAACTTCTTCAGCTTGCGCTTCAATCGACATATTTTTATGAATAACACCTAGCCCACCTTGTCGTGCAATCGCAATCGCCATTGTTGAATCGGTAACAGTATCCATACTAGCACTCATCAATGGAATTTTTAAACTTAAATTCTTTGCAAGTTGTACTTGTAAATCCACATCATTTGGTAGTACATGACTTTCTGCTGGAATTAATAGTACATCATCAAACGTATAACCTTCTTTTTGAAACTTCGTTTCCCACATGGACATAATGGAGACCTCCTAGAATCGATAATTTTTTAATAGCTACTATACCATGAACTGAATAAAATTCAAGTAGTTTTTCATTAGAAAACGGTTAATTTATGAACATTATCTACTCTTTCTAATAAAAATATTCTTATTTTTCTAAATTTCATTTCTACATGTTTTCATTTCGATATCTGTGCTACAATAAATACTATAAATAAAGGGGGATTATCATGAAAAAAATCATTTACATGGTGACAAGTCTAGCATTTTTAACAGCTTGTCACTCTACTACAACAACAGAAAACAAAGCAGAAACCACTCAAGCGACTGTTTCAACTGAACAAACTACTGTCACGACTCTGAAAAGTAACGGAGAAGCTGATCTATCATTAGGGATTCAAATGGTCGTTAACAAAAAACACAAACTTCCTGCTGATTATAATCCAGGAGAAAACCCAATTGCTGGGGAAAAAGTGAGGGAGCTAATTCAAAAAATGCAAGAGTTAGGTTTCAGTATTAGTAATCAATATAGTGGATTTCGTTCCTATGAATATCAAACTCAGCTTTATCAAAACTATGTGAATACAGATGGAAAAGAGGCAGCAGATACTTATTCTGCTCGTCCAGGATATAGTGAACACCAAACTGGTCTTGCTTTTGATATTTTAAACGGAGCTGGCGGATTATTAGGAGAAAATCCTCAAGATGAGAAAGCAATTAAATGGTTACATAGCCACGCCCATGAATATGGCTTTATCGTAAGATTCCAAGAAGGAAAAGAAGCCATTACGGGTTATCAAGCAGAAGCTTGGCATTTAAGATATGTAGGAGATATTGCAGAAAAAATCTATACTTCAAAACAAACACTAGAAGAATATTTTGGTGTAGAAGGCGGCAATTACGCCGATTAATACTAAAAAACCGTTAACCATAAATGATTAACGGTTATTCTTTGTCATTTTAAAAATATTAATAAATCTGACAATCGGTAACAATGGAATGTTGTTTTTCTTTTAACGATTCTAATCGTTCTTGATACAAACTTGGGAAAGTAGTCATTCTTGCACGAAGAGGTCTTACTTTTAATGCGGAAACTAAATAATCTACAAATAATAAACAATTATTTCTCCACATTGTATACAATTTAAATTGCGTTTTTCTAAATTTATAAAAAGTTACAGGCATACATTGTACCATGAAATAGGCATACATCTCTTCTAACTTTTCACTTACAGGATTAAACGAACAAATATCATCTGGAGGTGACCAAGTAAATGATTCTTTCAATACTTTTTCCAAACGATTTTTAATTAATTGTACTTGTTCGTCAGTCACTTCTAAACTATAAATATATAGTGTTTTTTGGTAATGTCTCTTACAAAATTTAAAATAATCTTCTCTTGGTGCTTTTAATAATACACCTTCACCTCTAGCTCCATTTAAAATACAAGCTAATTCATCATAATTTCCATAAGAGTATACATACCCTTCGATACAAATATCTACATGTCCTAAAACTCCCATGCCGATTTCCATTGCATGAACGATAATTTCTAATTTTGATTTGGCTTCCGGAATTGGTCTAGCTTGACTTGTATCCACTTTGGATAAGTCCATTAACGGTAATAAACGAATTCCTTTTTCTACAATTCTTTCTCCCAATTTTACCATATTGTAAGAGATACACCTCGATTCATTTTACAGTTTCGTTGTCATTATATCATAACAAATCTTAATTCGTTACAAAAATCAAAAAACTCCGGCAATTTTTTGCCGGAGAAAAAAGGATAGAGTTTATTTACTTTTGGGAGGTAAATATTATTCTTTGGGAATGACTAAAGTATAGTCTCTAATTATGAAGATTATATGACGAAACTATGCTCTTTTCATATTTTTACCAGCCTTGTGCAGCATGTAATCCAGCAACATATCCTGTTACAAAAGCTGCTGTAATATTATAACCTCCAGTATATCCATGAATATCTAACAATTCTCCGCAGAAATACACTCCTTGAGTGATTTTTGATTCTAATGTTTTAGGATCCACTTCTTTTAATTGAACTCCTCCACCCGTTACAAAACCTTTTTCAATTGGTAAACTCCCACCCACTGTAAATCTAAAATCTTGAATAGAGTTCAATAATTTTTGCACTTCTTGATCAGTCATTTTACCAATCACTTTTTGAGAAGACAGCCCAATTTGTTGGAGTAAAAATTCTGCGAATCGTTCAGGCATCCATTCTTTCAACGGTGTCTTCACTGTTTTTTGTGGATTATTTTCTTTCCATTCTTGCCATTTTTCTGCTAATTCCTCTTTTGTTAAATCAGGTTGTATATTTAGCGACATTGTAACTTCTGAGACATTGTCTTTTTGTTGGACTTGATGAACAAAGCTTGAACAACGTAATACTGCTGGTCCACTAATTCCAAAATGAGTAAAAATCATATCCATTTGATGCGTCACAACTGCTTTTCCCTTTTTATTCAACACACTTAACGCAACATTTCTTAAAGAAAGAGCTCGTAATACGCCTTCTTTAATAAAAGTTTCATTACTTGTTAAAGGGACTTCTGTAGCAAATAATGGGGTGATTGTATGCCCTACACTTCGTGCAATTCCGTATCCATCTCCAGTTGAACCTGTTTTCGGATAGGATTTCCCACCAAGTGCTAAAATGACTGCATCTCCTTCAATTCTTTCTCCATTATCTAATTCCACTGCTGAAAACTGTCCTTCTTTTAGTCGAATCGCTTTAACTTTTACATTTGTTCTCACTTGAATGCCTAATCGTTTAATTTCTTCAATAAATGTATTCAAAATGGTTTTAGCAGAATCGGATACTGGAAACATTCTTCCATGGTCTTCTTCTTTTAATTGAACTCCTCGGTTTTGGAAAAATTCAATGATGTCTTGGTTATCGAATTGGGAAAAGGCACTATGTAAGAAGCGTCCGTTTCCTGGAATGTGTTTAATAATTTCGTCTCTTGAGCGGATGTTCGTTACGTTGCAACGGGTTCCGCCTGTTAAGAGTAATTTTCGTCCTAAGCTTGGATTTTTATCTAGTAGAATTACTTCTGCGCCTGCTAATGCAGCACTAACGCTTGCCATTAGTCCGCTTGTTCCTCCACCTACTACAATGACTTTCATAATTTCTCCTTTGTATCTTTATTCGTAATTTTACTATAAGGGAAATGATACTGAACCGTCAAACTATAAGGTGAATACAGAAAAAATACTTTTTTGATATAGTAACAAAGGACGGTAACAGACTTGCTCTTGCAAGTTTCATGCCTACTATAAAAGTATTTTCTCTATATTTACTTGTGCGATTCTACAGAAATAGGAATCATTAGGAATACTTTTGTATAAGAATTTTCTACTGAATCAAATTCCATTTTAAACTCTTCTCCAAAATATAATGCTAATCTTTCTTGTACATTTTGAATTCCAACTCCACCTAACGCTTTATTAGAAGCACCTTTTCCCTTTAAACCTACTCCATTATCTTCAATCATAATTTTTATATAAGGGAAATGATACTGAACCGTCAACTGTATTCTTCCTGGTCGATTAATTTCCTTAATACCATGATAAATAGCATTTTCTACTAATGGTTGGAGTACTAATTTAGGTAACAAAATATCTGGGATATTTTCATCTACTTGAATCTCATAAGATAGTTTTTCTTCATATCTTTGTTGCTGAATAAATAAATATTGTCTCACATGGTCCAATTCTTTAGAAAGAGAAATTAAATCTTCTCCTCCATTTAAAGCTAATCTAAAATAAGTCGCAAGTGCTTTTGTAATTGAAACTACACGAGTTGTATCTTGGAACTCAGCCATCCAAATAATCGTATCCAGTGTATTATATAAAAAATGTGGATTAATCTGACTTGATAATGCTTTTAATTCATATACTCTTGCCAATTGTTCTTGCTTTCTAGCCTCCACCATTAATTGTTCTAAATGATTGAGCATATGGTTAAAATGATGAGCTAATTGTTGAAATTCACTAGCACCATTTGGAATAGCTCGTAAATTAGTTTGACCTTTTTCAACTTCCTGCATTGTATCTTCCAAGTGTTGAATAGGTGATAAATGATATCTCAAAATAACAACCATTCCAATGGAGCAGACAATAAAACTTAAAATTGCAATACTAATAACAATCATAAATAATTGCTTCGATAATTGTTCCCATTGTGAAAAAGTACTAACCCCTACTAATACCCAATTACAATTATCAATAGAAATTTTATGTACAAAAAAATTTTTCCCTAGCATAGAATCCATTGGACTTTTAGCAATATCTTCTGCAGACATTTGCTTATCGACAGATTGAAAGACTTCGTTATCGGGATGATAAACGATTTTCCCCTCTGTATTAATCACAAACGCATATCCATCATTCCCAAGAGAAAGTTCCTTAATATAATTTTCAAGAGCGTGAGAATCAATATCAAATCGAACGACTCCTAAACTTTCATTTGTTTTTGATAAAATTTCTTGACTAATAGATAACACATATTTATCATTTTGCAAGCGACTTGGTAATAATACTGGGTTGTGAGATAAGTCAATTGCTTGTTGATACCATTCTTGCATCATTAATTCATTCGAATTGGCAGATTGAAGATTTTGATCACTTGAAATGATTCTTCCATCTTTTGTCACAATCGTCATCGAAACAAAGTGTTCATTGCTTTTCATAAAGGAATCTAACCAGTTTCGAATACTTATTTGCGAATTATTTTCTTGTTCTTGAGCAAATTGAACAACTTCAGCCTCATTAGCAATCGCGTTAACTGTATATTTTAATTGAGAGACATACTGTTCGATATATCGAGCACTTGTATCAATTCTAGCAGTCGTTTGCCCGGATATGTTCTCTTTAAATAATTCACTACTTTTCCAATAAAAGACACTTCCAACAAGAATCAAAATCAAAAATAGCATTCCTAATAAATAGGTAGTTAATTTTATAAACAAGGAATTTTTTTTCATGATTCTACTCCTTTTTGAAATTGTTTTGGTGTTACTCCGACAATTTGCTTAAATCTAACTGAAAAATAATTTACGTCTTCCATTCCTACTGCTAAAGCTACTTCATAAATTTTCATGGATGTAGATAATAGTAGTAATTTTGCCTTATTCATTCGTTGAGTAATGACATAATCTTGAAATGTCATTCCTAATTTTTTCTTAATCAAGACACTGACATAATTGGGAGTAAATCCTAACTGTTCTGCAACTTTTACAAGAGAAAGATCAGGATTATCTAATTGGCTATGAATGAGTTTTTCAATTTCTGTTTCTTCTGAAATAATATCTACTTGATGAATTTGGTTTTCTTTCCGTTCTTTTTCTAATTTACCAACGACTGTGACAAAAAAAGATTCAATTTCTTTTTTAGAAATAGGCTTTAGTAAATAATCGTCTGCTCCTAATTTTAATGCAGATAATAGGTAATCAACGTAATCATATCCTGTTAGAAATACGATATGTGTATGTGGATAGTGTAATTTAACTTGTTGAGCTAATGTAATGCCGTCCATTTGTGGCATATTGATATCTGTTAGTAAGATGTCGGGTTGTTGTTGTTGAATCATTTCCCAAGCTTGTTTGCCATTTTCAGCTTCTTGTACATCTGAAATCCCTAATTGTTTATAATCGATCAGTGAAGTGAGTCCTCTTCTAACAAGAGATTCATCTTCGACAATTAACAGTGAATACATTCTCATCCCTCCTATTTCCATTATACTCCGCCTTTTTCAAAAAATTAACCGAAAGAATGCATAAAAAGAAAATACTTCTGGATATAGTAACAAAGGACGGTAGCAGCCTTTCCTCCCAATAGTAACCATCTTCATGGTTACTATTGGGCTTGTTACTATGGGAAGTATTTTCTCTTTATTCATTAGGTCCTCTGTTATATATACCCCTAACCAAAAAAAGACTTGCCGTTGTAGTATTAGTCAAATAAGCCAAGTACGGCTTATTTGACTGGAAAAATTGAGACCAAGGCTCAATTTTTAGGCATGAAACAGCAAAGCTGTTTGCTGCCGTCCCCTGCTACAACAGCTAAAGTCTTATTTTACAAAATCCATTAAAAATCCATAACCTTTTTCTTCCATATCTGCTAACGGAATAAAACGGATAGCTGCACTATTAATGCAGAAACGTAATCCACCTTTATCTTGAGGACCATCATCAAATACATGTCCTAAATGAGAATTAGCAATACGACTGCGAACTTCAATTCGTTTCATATTAAAACTTGTATCTTCCTTATAAGTCACTACTTCTGAAGAAATAGGTTTTGTAAAACTTGGCCAACCACAACCAGAATCAAACTTATCTTTAGAAGAGAAAAGTGGTTCACCAGTTGCTACATCTACATAAATACCTGCTTCATGGTTGTCCCAATACTCGTTAGAAAAAGCCATTTCTGTACGATTTTCTCTAGTAACTGCATATTGTTCTTTTGTCAAAGTATTTTTCAATGTTTCTTCATCTGGTAATGGGAATAAATTAGGATCAATCACTGGATCATTTGCTTTATTCACATCAATATGACAATAGCCATTTGGATGTTTCTTTAAATAATCTTGATGGTAATCTTCTGCAACAACAAAATTTCTAAGATTTTCTCTTTCAATTGCAACTTTTTTCCCTAATTGTTCTTCTTTTTCTGCTACTACTTGCTCAATAATTTCTTTATCGTCATCATTTTGATAATAAATTCCTGTTCGATATTGACGACCTACATCATTTCCTTGTTTATTGACTGATAGTGGATCAATCACTCTAAAGTAATATAATAAAATTTCTCGAAGGGATACAACTTTTGCATCATAAGTAATTTTTACTGTTTCTGCATGGTCTGTATCATGAATTAATTGATAGTTAGTTGTTTCTACTTTTCCATTTGCATACCCACTAACTGCATCTTCTACTCCATTAATTCTTGAAAAATATTCTTCTAAGCCCCAGAAACAACCGCCTGCTAAATAGATTTCTTTCAACTCTTTTTCCCCCTTATTTTCTGATTTGTTAACCTTTTGTTGATTAATAAGAGAACTAACTTTTTTCTCAATCGGATTTCCATTTGCTTTTACATTCGATGGATTTGGATTGATGACATAATAAGCCGCAATCATTAATACTAACAACGCTACTAACCCAATAATGATTTTTTTATCCATTTTAACCACTCCCTAGATTTTATCAAGTTGTTTCTGAATATCCTCATTTGATAGATGCCCTGGATGAGCTTGTACAATTTCTCCATTTTGATTAATAAAAACAGATGTTGGATATCCAATTACTCCCACTTGTTTAAAGAAATCAGGTGTTTCTGCCATTAATACAGGTAAATTTTTATACTCCAATCCAGAGAACCATTCTTTAAAATCTTCTGCTTTTTTCTCACGATTCACTCCAGGAGCTACTACACTTAAAACAACCGTATCATCAGAATGATTAGCCGCAAAAGAATCAATATCTGCTAACCCAGCTAAACAAGTTGGACACCATGAAGCCCATACTTTAATATAAACTTTCTTTCCTTTATAGTCTGATAATTTAACATCTTTTCCATCAAAGGTTTTAAAACTAGCATCCACAGATTTTGCAGAGGTTGTCGTTGCTTTTGTTTCTTCTTTTTTATCTTTCATTGTCATATCTGTTGAATTTTTCATTGTCTCTCCCCCTTTCATCCCCATTGGTTGACAAGCTCCTAATAATAAACTAGCTCCAAGAACTACATATTTCCATTTCTTCATCTGTCATTCTCCTATCTTTGTAATAAAATTTGTATTTGTTGAAAAATAATCCAAGCTCCCATTCCTATAATGACAAGCCCCCCGATTTTCTTTAAAAGATATAATTGCTTTTTCGCAAGATTAAAAGCTTTCATCGCTGTAGTAGATGCAATTGCTAAAGCTAAAAACGGAATGGCTAAACCTAAAATATAAATCGCTAATAAAAACATTCCATAAAAAATACTTGCTTGTTGTGTTGCTACTAATGTTAGGACAGAACTTAAAACTGGCCCTACACATGGTGTCCAACCAAAACTAAAACTAACTCCTAACAAATAGCTACTCCATAACGAATGTTTGCCATCTGTTTCAAACTGTACCGTCTTTTGCTTTTGTAAAGACGTTAATTGAAATACTTCCATTTGATGCAAACCTAGTAAAACAATTATTGTTCCTAATACTAAATGAAAATAAGGATTATACAATAATTGCCCTAATAAACTAGCAGCAAATCCTAATACAAAGAAAATCGTTGAAATTCCTGCAACAAATAAAAAAGTTCGAACAACCGGTAATATTGCAATCTCAAACTTTCCAAATTTGATGCTTCGATTTCCTCTTTCACTCATTAATACTCCAAAATAAACCGGGAACAATGGTAACACACAGGGTGAGAAAAATGATAATAATCCTGCTGCAAAAATGCTCCCCCACAATAAAATATCCATCTATACACCTCTTCTCGTAATGTTTGAATTCATTATAATCATTTATGTTTAAAGAAAACATAGAATCCCCTACACAAATACATGAATTTAATATGATAATAGTAAAAAATGAAGTAGAATCTCTACTTCATCTTTCACTCTAACTTAAGCTTCATAAACTTTTTTCCCGTTAATATAAGTCGCTACAACAGTTGTTTTCAAGATTTCTTCTGAACTTTCACCTAAGAAATTTTTCGATAAAATAACAAAGTCTGCAAAATTTCCCACTTCTAATGTTCCAATATCTAATCGACTAAGTGATTTTGCTGCTCCATTTGTATGAGAAATCAGAGCTTCTTGGGCACTAATTCTTTGTTCAGGCATCAATGCTGGTTCTGGAAGCCCTTCTACTGTTTGACGAGCCACAGCAAAATACATCGTTTCAAATGGAGTTACATTTAGTACTACTGGAGTATCTGTTCCAAATGCTAAAGTTGCTCCCTGATTAATAAAGGATTTAAAAGGAAACATTTGTTTTGCACGAATTTCTCCAACTTCTTCATCTAATGTTTCATACCCCACTAATAAGTGGCTTGGTTGAACTGAAACAATAAGAGATTTTTGAGCTGTAAGTGGCAAATCCTTTGGATCCATTACTTCTAAATGCTCAATCGTATTGAATTTATAAGGCGCATCAAAAGGATATTTTTCTTGCGCTTGTTTAAAATTCAATAATGTTAATTCAACTGCTCTATCTCCAACCGTATGAATACGAATTGGCCAACCTTCTTGATTAGCTAATAAAGTCAATCGTTCCATTTTTTCTTCCGTTAAAAGTGGTCCTCCCACATCTCCTTCAAAAAATGGCATTGGGTATGGTTCCTTTAAGTATGCTGTATGCGAACTTGTTACTCCATCATAAAACTGTTTCACACCACCCATTTGCAACATTGGTGATTGATAAGTTTGATAGAAATGACGGTTTTCTTCAACTTCTTCACGCATTGCTGGGAAAAAGCTCACTCGAACTGTTGCATCATCTTCTACACTAGAATAAAGTTTTGGATAAACAATATCATCAGGACTTTCCCCTGTTAACGCAACATCCCCAACAGCTGTTATTCCCATCGCATTCAAGTGTTTCATATAGTCTAACAACGCTACTTTAGACTCCGCTTCATAAATTGACAGCACTTTGGATAAATAATAAATCGCAATTGCTTCTAAAAATACTCCTGTTAACTCACCATCTTTTTTAACAGCTTCTCCGCCAATTTCAGAAGGAATATTTTCACTCGTTAACCCTAATTCTTCTAATGCTTTTGTATTCAGCCAAATCGTGTGTGCATCTCCAGCAATCAAGCAAATCGGAACTTCATTGGAAGCTTTATCCAACTCTTCTTTTGTTGGTAAAACTTGTTGTCCAAAATCACTCGCATACCAACCAATCCCAATTTTCCATCCATTATAAACAGGAATTTCTTTTGCTTGAGCAATAACTTCTTCAATCGAAGGCGCTCCGACTGCTTTCATCTTTCCTAAATGAATCAAACTAGATAAATATAAATGCACATGCGCATCGATAAATCCAGGAGTAACCATTTGGTCCCCTGTATCAATAATTTCTCCGTCTACTTCTTGATGATAAGGAAGAATAGCTGCAATCTTCCCATCTTTTATTTCTAATATTCCTTCAATTATTTCTTTAGAATCTCCAATAAAGAGATGTTTACTTTTCACAAAATAATGCATATTATAACTCCATTTTAAAATTTAAAAAGGCATCATTATAGTTGGAAATCCATTCTGTTCCAAGATATTCATAATGCTCTAAACTTTCAATCACTTCTTGTGATGGATAAAATGTTTCATCTGAAACTACTTCTTCATCTAGCAATGATTTTGCTGCTTCATTTGGTGTAGCATATCCTACAAACGCTGCATTTCTAGCGGCATTTTCAGGACGAAGCATAAAGTTAATAAATGCGTACGCTCCTTCAATATTTTCCGCATTATAGGATAAAGCAAAATTATCCGTCCAAACGGCACTTCCATCTTGCGGTAAAATATATTGAACAGATGGATTAGCTTCTGCTACAGCAGCTGCATCTCCTGAATAACCAATGCCAATTGGAGCTTCTTCTAATTTCATCATTGTTTTAATTTCTTCATTTAATACAGCACGTACATTTGGATTTAATGCTTTAATTTTTAATTCCGCTTCTTTTAATTGCGCTGCATCTTTGGAATTGAGTGAGTAACCTAATGATTGCAATGCTAATCCCATTGTTTCACGATTTCCATCTAGTAATAAAATTTTATTACGGAATTCACTCTTCCATAAATCATTCCAAGTTGTAATACTTTCTGGATCAATATATTTTGTATTCACCATAATCCCAACAGTTCCCCAGAAATAAGGAACTGTATATTGATTCCCAGGATCCACTGGACTATTTAATAAAAATGGCGAAATATTTTCTAAACCTTGAATTTTCGAATGATCCAATGGCTGTAATAAGTTTTGATTTACTAATTTCGTAATACTCGATTCACTTGGAAAGACGATGTCATATCGAGTACCACCTTGTTTTAATTTTGCTTCCATTGCATCATTTGAATCGAAAGTTTCATAGACCACTTGAATATTCGTTTCTTCTTCAAATTCTTTAATCAATTCTGGGTCGATATAATTTCCCCAGTTAAATAAATAGAGCTGCTGTTTTTCACTAGAAGCAGATTCATCCGCAGAAATTTCTTGTGATTGAATATATTGTTTTACTCCTAATAGTAAAAGTACAACGGCTAAAATAGATAAAATTAAAGATACTAATTTTTTCATGAAAAACCTCATTTCTCTCTTGTTTTGTTACAATAAGTTGATAGTAATAAAATATCGCTTTCACGTCAACTAGTACGTTCTGAATTTTAAAAAAACATCCGTTTAAGTAGAACACAACTTAAACGGATGTTTCATCAAAAACTAGTTTAGATAGAAAAGTATCCCAACTATCCCTTAAAATCTCCCTGTTTTGTTTCAATAACTTTCATTGCCGAGCGAATGACATGAAATTCATCTATTAATTTTCCAATTAACTCATAATTACGCTCAGTTAATCTACCTGATAATATTTTATGAGAGAATTGATGAAAATTATCTAGATGTTCTTCAATACTCATTAGCATCTCCTTAGCATCTTTATGACGATACTTTTTAGCAATATGTGCTACTTCTTCAGAAAATAAAGCCAAATTATTTTCATGAATAGTAATATTTCTTCCTTCTGGTAGTAAATCTTTCGCTTCATAGCAAGTTAAAAATTTTTGTTCAATTGTATTACAAACAAAAACAACCCCAATTTGCGAAACATATTTTTTCTCTTCTGGACGCTGTTCTTCATTCTTATTATACTCTACTAAACTTCCAAGTTGTCTACCCACCCATTTTGGAAGCTGTTCATCGCTGATTTCAAATCGCTCTAGTGCTCTTTGAGCGAAATGATCAGTCCATGTATAATTTGGTCCAAATGAAAGTCCCATAACATTACTCCTTTATATAAGTTTGTAAAGTAAGAATTCTATCCAATTTTAAAATTACCATCAATCCTAAATACACCTTCTATTTTTGACAAATGTCATCCATCCCACCTTTCCTAATAATTATTTAGGAAAGAATAAAATAAAATTGTGAAATAATTCTCATGAAGATTTTATCAATCCTTTTATGGAGTTTCAACAGAAATTGCTTCATTTAAACAAAAAACTCCCACTTGCCAGGTAAACAAGTGAGAGATAGGATGGCTACATTTCGTCTGGAGATTCTACTCCTAAAATTGCAAGACCTTGTTTTAAGACAACAGCTGTTGCTTCCACTAATGCTAAACGAGCATTTAGTCCTTCATCTTCTTGTAAGATACGGCTGTTTGCATAATATTTATTGAAGGCTTGCGCTAGCGAAATTACATATTTAGAAATAACAGAAGGTTCAAATTTGCTTTCTGCATATTTCACAATATTTGGATAATTTTCAATTTGTTTTAATACTTCCCATGCATAGTCATCTTCTAATTCTAATGCTTGAGATAAATCAACAGAAACTCCTGCTTTTCTTAAAATACTCATTGCACGAGCACGAGTATATTGAACATAAGGTCCTGTTTCTCCTTCGAATTGAACTACTTCTTCTAGGTTGAAGTCGAAGTTGTTTGTACGATCATTTTTCAAATCGTGGAAGATTACCGCACCCACCCCAACTTGTTTTGCAACTTGTTCTTTGTTTGGTAAGTTTGGATTTTTAGCTTCAATTTGTTTTAATGCTAATTCTTCAGCTTCACGTAAAACTTCTTCTAATAAGACAATTTTACCTTTACGTGTTGATAATTTTTTACCACCTAATGTAATTAAACCAAAGCCAACGTGAATCATGTTTTCTTGCCAGTCACGACCCATTTCACTTAAAACAGCTTTTAACTGTCTGAAGTGGTTTGCTTGTTCATTCCCTACAACATAGATGTTTTTAGCGAAATCGTAAGTTTCTTTACGGTAATGTGCTGCTGCTAAGTCACGAGTAATATATAATGTAGCACCATCTGATTTTTTAATTAATGCAGGTGGTAAATCATATTTATCTAAGTGAACAACTGTTGCTCCACGGTCGATTGTTGCAATTCCATTACTTTCTAAATATTCAACAATTGGATCCATCTTATCATTATAGAAAGCTTCACCATTATAAGAATCAAATGTAATTCCTAAAATATCATACACACGATTGAATTCTTTTAATGATTCAGATTTGAACCAATTCCATAGTTCTTCTGCTTCTGCATCGCCATCTTCTAATTTCTTGAACCATGCACGTCCTTCATCTTCTAAAGAACTATCGCGTTCTGCTTCATCATGGAATTTAACGTATAAACGTAATAATTCTGCGATTGGATCTTGTTCAACGGCTTCTTTTGTTCCCCATTTTTTATAAGCAACGATTAATTTACCGAATTGTGTTCCCCAGTCACCTAAGTGGTTGATTTTAATTGGGTTATAACCAACTTTTTTCTCTAAGTTAGCAATGGCATTCCCAATAACTGTTGAACGTAAGTGACCCATTGACATTGGTTTTGCAATATTTGGACTAGACATATCTACTATTGCATTACGTCCTTGACCAAAGTCAAAGTTCCCATATTCTTCTCTTTGTTCTAAAACAGTGTGTAATGTTTCATCTGCAAATTTACCTTTTGAAAGGAAGAAGTTGGCATATGGTCCCATTGCTACTGCTTGACTAATATGCTCATCAGCAACTGCTTCAACGATTTCTTGTGCAATTGCTTGAGGTGCTTTACGTAACACTTTTGCAAGTGAGAATGCTGGAAAAGCTAAATCTCCTTGTTCTGCATATTTTGGAACTTCAATCATTTTATAAATTTCTTCAAACGATAAATGTTCACTAATTGTTTTATGAATTTGTTCTGCAACTATTTTTTTATAATCCATATTAACACTCCTTCTTTTTGTATAAATGATAAATAAAAAAGCCCCTAATCAAGCAACCTTGACTAGAGACGAGATAACCCGTGGTACCACTCTTATTGTTTAAAATCTTAAACCACTTTAAACTTTTTTAACGGTAAGCGACCGGATTATTCTACTACCTTCGAATAATCATTTCCAAAGTGCGGTTCATTTACTTCATCATGACCGGCTTCCACCACCCCAGCTCGCTAAAACAGAAATCCGTAAACTACTCTCTTCTTCATAAATGTTTATTATTTATAGGACGATTATAACAAGCGATAGAATATTTGTCTAGTAATTTTATAATAAACTTTATAACGCAAATCACAAAAAGACTTTGCATAGTAATATTAGGCATCAAACAAAAGGTTTGCTTCCGTTCTTTATTACTATATAGCAAAGTCAATCTCACAAACGTCCCCTCATAAATATCCGTAAAAATAGAAATGACTTTTCACAGTAGCAACAGTCCAATAAGCCACATAGGCTTATTGGACAGGAAAAATTGAGACCCTAGGCTCAATTTTTAGGCATGAGACCGTAGGTCTGCTGCCGTCGTATGCTACATCAGAAAAGTCAATTTCTATTAACATTAGTTGCGGAAAATCTTAGCCTCCAAGAACAGGTCATTATACAACCCTAGCAACTCAGAACCTAGATTCTCATAAACTTCCATATTTTCCATCTGCTCATCCGTAGGATAAAAAGTCTCATTACTTGTTACTTCTTCTGGTAACAACTCTAACGCATCCTTATTTGGAGTTGAGTATCCAACATATTCCGCATTTTTAGCAGCCACGTCCGGTCTCAATAAAAATGAAATAAAACGATATGCACCATCATAGTTTTTAGCAGTTTTTGGAATGACAATATTATCAAACCATAAGTTAGTTCCCTCTTCCGGTAAAACATACGCTAAATCTTCATTTTTCTCCAACATCTTCGCAGCTTCCCCAGAGAATGACACACCAATCGAAGCCTCCTCTTGCGCCATATACGTCTTCATCTCATCCGCAATAATCGCTTTAGCATTTGGCATTAATGTTTTCAAGAATTTACCTGCTTCTTTTACAACTTCGGGATCCTTTTCATTCAAAGAATACCCTTGAGTTTGAAGTGCAATTCCCATCATTTCTCTAGCACCATCGATAAATAAAATCGAATCTTTATAGTCCTCTTTCCATAAATCAGACCATTTCGTAATTTCGCCTTCAGCAATATTTTTAGTATTGTAAATAATGCCTAAAGTTCCCCAGAAATAAGGAATACTATAACGATTATTTGGATCAAAACTCTTATTCAAGAATTTCTCATCTAAATGTTCCATTCCTTCAATTTTAGAATAATCTAATGGTACTAATAAATCCTCTTTTAACATTTTATGAATCGCGTATTCACTTGGAATCGCCACATCATAATTCGTTCCACCTTGTTTAATTTTTGTATACATCGCTTCATTTGAATCAAATGTTTCATAAATGACTTTATATCCAGTCTCTTCTTCAAACTGAGTAATTAAATTAGGGTCAATATAATCTCCCCAGTTGTATACAATAATGGTATCAGGATTTCCTGCGATAGCTGTTTCAAAATTTTTTCTAAAGAGTAATAATCCAAGACTTGCGACTAAAATTGCACTAACAAACATCATTAATCGCTTCATCGTAGTACCCCTTTCGCTAAATCATTTTCAACATTTTTCTGATTTAATCGTTTTGCTTGGTATTGTTGAATGAAATAATATCCAATTACTAAAATTAATGAGAATAAGAACATTAATGTACTTAAAGCATTAATTTGTAAACTAATCCCTTGACGAGCTCTTGAATAAATCTCAACCGCAATTGTAGAGAATCCATTTCCTGTTACAAAGAACGTTACTGCAAAATCATCTAAAGAATATGTAAACGCCATAAAGAATCCACTTAAAATACCAGGTGTAATCGAAGGTAAAATAATACGCGTTAACACTTGAGAACTTGTTGCACCTAAGTCACGTGCCGCAGTAATCATTGAACGATTCATTTCTGTTAATTTTGGTAAAACCATTAATACGACAATCGGAATATTAAAAGCAATATGAGAAAGTAGTACGGACCAAAATCCTAATTTAAATCCAATGAATGTAAATAAAATTAATAAACTTGCCCCGATAATAACGTCAGGGGAAACTAATAAAATATTATTCATTCCAAGAACAAATTGTTTTCTTCTATTTGAACGAATAAAGTCAATCATAATCGCCCCAAGTGTACCAATAATGGTTGCACATAGAGCTGATAACAAAGCTAAAACTAAAGTATCAATTACAATACCAATTAATCTTGTATCTCCAAGAACAGCTTGATAATGTTCTAAAGTAAAGGATTGAAAATCATTCATCCCCCCACCACTATTAAATGAGTAATAAATCAAATAGAAAATAGGAGCATACAATACTGCAAATACAAATACTAAATAGGCATTTGATAACCAATGGTTTTTCTCTAATTTCATTATGCTTCTCCTCCTTTTCTACGATCACGTGTTACAAACATTAAAACAATCATTGCTACAATTAAGATAACCCCAATTGTTGAACCCATTCCCCAGTTTTGTGTCACTAAGAAATGTTGCTCTACGGCAGTCCCTAATGTAATCACACGATTTCCTCCAATTAAACGAGTTAACATAAATAGTGATAGTGAAGGAATAAATACTGCTTGAACTCCACTTCTTACACCACTCATCGTTAATGGAATCACGACATTTTTTAATGTTTGCCAAGGAGTCGCACCAAGGTCACGGCTTGCTGCAATTAATGAACTTGGTAATTCTTGTACTGCATTAAAAATTGGTAAAATCATAAATGGTAATTCAATATATGCAGCTACTGTTAAGAAACTAAAATCTGTAAATAAAAATTCTTTCGGCGCAATTCCAAATAATGATAAGAATTGATTTACTGTACCTGTTTGGCTAAAAATTCCAATAAAAGCATAGGCTTTTAATAATAAATTGACCCATGTTGGCAAAATAATTAATAATAGCCATAAATTTTTATGCTTCGTTTTACTTAAAAAGTAAGCTGTTGGATAACTCACGACTAAAGTCACTAATGTTACTAAAAAGGCATACCATACTGAGTTAAATGTCATTTCTAAATAATTACCAGAAGTAAAATAATTTGTATAGTTTCCAATTGTTAATTGATTATTAATATCGAAAAATGATTTATAGAAAATCATCGCCAAAGGTGCTACTACAAATAATGCTAACCATAAAAGATATGGAATGGAAAAAAAGACGCGAGAATTTTTAGTCATTGCTATCGTCCTCCACTTCCTCGTAGCTTTCTAGACGTGCATCAAATTCTTCTTCACTTTCTCCAAAACGCATTACGTGAATATCTTGTGGTTCAAAATATAATCCTACTTTTGATCCAACTTCAGCTTTTTTCGTTGAGTGAATCATCCATTCATTTTTATTTTCGTCATAACAAATAATTTCATAGTGAACTCCACGGAATAATTGTGTATCTACTTCAACGGTTAATTTTCCTTTATCCACACTTGTTAGAGACAAATCTTCTGGACGAATTACGATTTCTACTTTTTCATTTGGACGCATACCAGCATCGGCACATTCAAATTCTTTTCCAACAAATTCTACTAAGTAGTCTTCTTTCATCACACCGGAAACGATATTACTTTCCCCGATAAAGTCCGCAACGAAACGGTTTATTGGTTCATCATAAATATCTACAGGAGTACCTGATTGAATAATTTCTCCACCATTTAATACGAAGATTTCATCACTCATCGCAAGAGCTTCTTCTTGGTCATGGGTCACGAAGATAAATGTAATTCCTAAACGTTGCTGTAATTCACGTAATTCATACTGCATATCGGTTCTTAACTTTAAGTCTAATGCTGATAGTGGTTCATCTAATAATAAAACTTCTGGTTCATTCACTAATGCACGAGCAATCGCTACACGTTGTTGTTGTCCTCCAGACATTTGAACAATCTCACGTTTTTCGTAGCCTGATAATTGAACTAATTTTAACGCTTCAGAAACTTTTTGTTTGATTACATCTTCTGGTAATTTTTTTAAACGTAAACCGAATGCAATGTTTTCAAACACATTCATATGAGGGAATAAGGCATAGTCTTGGAATACAGTATTTACTTTACGTTTATTTGGTGGTAAATCTGTTACATCTTCTCCATTTAAAGTAACAGTACCTGTTGTAGCATCCGTAAAACCAGCAATAATACGAAGAATAGTAGTTTTACCACATCCTGAAGGACCTAATAATGTATAAAATTTTCCTTTTTCAATTTCAAAGTTAATATTTTTTAAAACTTGAGTATCATCATAAGATTTTGTAACATTTTCAAATGTAATAATTGCATTGTTGGACATGTTCTGTACCAATCCTTCCTTTTTATAAATAAGAATTTGTTGCGACAATTAACACCTTACTTGTTTCATTGCCAGCATTTTTAATTTGGTGTTTAGCAGAAGCTTCAAAATAAAAAGATTCTCCTTTAGAGACAACTTCTATTTGTTTCCCTACTTTTACTTGTACCTTACCTTCTAGAACATATCCAAAGGTTTCGGATAATGATGGTTGAAACACTTTGTATTCCCCTTGAGGTTCAAACCCTAATATTACAGGTTCCATTTCATGTTCATTTGAATCAGGATTTAACCAAGTCACAATTGTTTTATGTTTTGGATCCTCCATCACGGTCATATCTTCAGGCCCATATACGGTTAAAGCTTCTTCTGGTCCATCTTCAAAGAAATCCTTTGGTGCACACCCTAATACTTCTAAAATATCAAAAAATGTGTCCATAGATGGTGAACTAAGGTCGTTTTCTAATTGGGAAATATATCCTTTAGATAAATCCGTCCTTTCAGCCAATTCTTCTTGAGTAAGTCCTTTTTGAACACGCAGAGCTTTCAAGTGACTCCCTATTTCCATCTTACCCCTCCATTCTTTAAACTTAAAGTTTAATAACACTATGACTCATTATACTCTAAGTTTAGTAATAGTCAACAAGTAAATCTCAAAAAATTAAAAAAGAACCCTATACAATGTATAGAGTTCAGACAAGTAAAAATAGAGAATAAATGTAGCATTAGCAGAATAATTTACAATTGAAAATCATTCTACTGGAAAAATCAAGACCAAGGCTCGAATTTTAGGCATCAGACCGCAGGTCTGCTGCCATCCATTACTACAGTATAAGAAGTCAGGTATTATTAACGTCCCCTTATTATGTCCGTACAGAAAAAAACGACTTCTCATAGTAGCATTAGTAATATAAGCCAAATTGGCTTATATTACTGGAAACTTTGAGACACTAGGCTCAAAGTTTAGCTATGAGATTCGCATTTGCGAAGCTGCTAGCGTCCAATATGCTACATTCAGAGAAGTCAGTTTTTTGACATTTTATTATTTTAAAAGATCCTTCGCCATTGCCAAGCATCCTATAGTTGCTGCATTATTTCCTAAAGCAGGAGTTTGTAAATATTCATCTACAGAAGGATATCCAACATAACCATTCATTAATTTCTCAAATTCTTGTTTAACTTTTTTCAATAAATGAGATTGTTGCATCACACCTCCACCTAAAACAATCACTTCAGGTGCTAAAATTAATGTTGTATTATAAATACATTGTGCAGCATAGTAAGCTTCAATATCCCAAATTGGATCAGTAGGCTCTAATTCAAATGCAGGACGTCCAGCTTTTTCTTGTAAGGCTGGGCCTGCTGCTAAACCTTCTAAACAGTCAGAGTGGAAAGGACATACACATTTTGCATTATCTTCTGGATGTCGTTTTACAATCATATGACCCATCTCAGGGAAGTTCATTCCACCGACAAATTCGCCACGTTGGATAGCCCCACCACCAACACCGGTTCCAAATGTATAATATACCAAACTTTCTAAATCTTTTCCATGGCCAAAATAGTATTCTCCATAAGCTGCTGCATTCACATCAGTTGTCCAATTAATTGGTACATTTAAATGACGTTTCAATTCTCCAATAAAATCAAAATTTTGCCATGCTAATTTTGGAGTAGAAGTAATATATCCAAATGTTGCAGATTTTTTATTACTATCAATTGGGCCAAAAGCACCCACACCAACTGCTTCTAATTCTTGTTCATACTTTTTAAAAAATTCAAAAACTTTCGGTAAAGTTTCTTCTGGAGTTGTCGTTGGAATTGAAATTCTTTCTATAACTTCCATATCATGATTCCCAATCGCACAAACAAACTTTGTACCACCAGCTTCGATACTACCTAATACCATATAAAATTCCTCCATTATATTAATAATTATATTATATACAAAAAAAGACAAGTAAGCTAGCACTTACCTGCCAATAAATCGGGAATACAGGATTCGAACCTACGACCCCTTGGTCCCAAACCAAGTGCTCTACCAAGCTGAGCTAATTCCCGATAATGCACCCAACAGGAGTCGAACCTGTAACCGCTTGATTCGTAGTCAAGTACTCTATCCAATTGAGCTATGGGTGCTAAATATTCACTTATATATAGAAAAAATGCACCCAACAGGAGTCGAACCTGTAACCGCTTGATTCGTAGTCAAGTACTCT
>NZ_CAUQUN010000025.1:0-33024 GCF_963521425.1 uncultured Granulicatella sp. | reverse complement strand
AGATTGTTGAATTTAAACTTAATCCATTTAAGCTTAACAACTCTTGAATTGGTGTGCCTGTTTTTCTACTAATCGCATATAAGCCATCTCCACTCACAACTGTATAACTTCCACCTGTTGTTTGTTCTGAACTAGTTGTAGCTGTTGTTGATGTACTTGACACTACTGATGAAGAGTTGCTATTTGAAGTTACTTTTAAAACTTGACCTGGATAGATTGTTGAATTTAAACTTAATCCATTTAAGCTTAACAACTCTTGAATTGGTGTACCTGTTTTTCTACTAATCGCATATAAGCCATCTCCACTCACAACTGTATAACTATTTCCACTTGTAGCAGTTTCTTCTTTACTAGCAATTTCTTCCGCCATATTAACAGCTGTTTCAGTATCGTATTTTGTTAAACCAAATTGTTCAATAATACGATTTAATTTTGAAGCATAAGCAGTATCAGTTGCATATCGACCTGTTAAATACGCTGTAGCATCTTGATAACTATTTGTCTTACTCTTCCAAGCACCAGAATAAAATAATGGTGCTCCTGAAATACCGTTGACAATTTTATCAGCATAGTCTTCTAAAGATTCTTGATAAGATGGATATTTTCTAAAATTCGCATGAATACTATAATAATTTTGTCCACCACTATCTTCAAGAGTTTGCATATTAACAGATTGACCATTATAGCTTCCTTTTACCCCAAATAAATTATGATTTGGAGCTTTCGATAAAGTACTTGTTCCCCATCCAGATTCTAAAGCAGCTTGAGCAATCATGACTGAAGCATAAATATCTTTTCCACGTGCTACATTTTGAGCTGCTGGAATAATATTACGTAAAAATTGACTCGCAGCAGTTGAAGCCTCAACCACATTAAAATTAGCAGATAACAATTGTTCTACTGGAGAAACATATAATCCCACACATGCAGTAGTTCCCATTACAATTAATGATCTTTTTAATGATTGATTCATCATTTGTACTTTCTGTATTTGTTTTTCTTTTTTTATTCTTAAAATTCGTTCATTTCTAGTCTCTAACATTTCTTAACCTCCTACTTCATTCACTATCCATTATAGGAGAAACTTTTTTGATTCATAGGGGAACGTTGCACGAACACAGCATTCGTTGTATACTCTTAACAACCGTAAAGTTTTTGTAATAAATGTTAAAGATTTGGTAAAGGAGTTCTAAATATGATTCAAAATGCCCAAAAATTCAGCCATTACATGTTACAAGAATGTATCAAAACTGGAGACTGTGTTGTAGATGCAACCATGGGAAATGGAAATGACACGATTTTTCTTTCAAAGCTTGTTCAATCAGAAGGAAAAGTCTTTGCTTTTGACATTCAAGAATCAGCACTAATTCGTACAAATGAAAAAATTCAATCATTAGATACGAAAGAAAATATTCAGCTCATTTGTGACTCCCATGCAAATTTATCCACTTATATTCAAGAACCAATTCAAGCTGCCATCTTCAATTTAGGCTATTTACCAGGAAGTGATAAATCAATTATTACTACTCCCGACTCCACCATTCGAGCGATAGAATCCATAATGGAACGATTAACAATTGGCGGTCGCATTGTATTAGTCTGTTATTGGGGACATGAAGGTGGAGATACAGAATTATCTCAATTACAAAAGTTTCTTCCAACATTAGATCAACATGAATGGACAGTGTTGCAGTATCAATTTATCAACCAACAAAACCAACCACCTATTTGCTTTGTCATTGAAAGAAAACATTAAAAAAGACTTTTGCACTCGCAAAAGTCTTTCTTCATTAATCATGATTTTTCTTATTCTTTTCCATATTCGCCAACATCAATTGTCGGTATAAATGAACATTTATTTTTAGTGCTAAGGCAGCGATTCTTCTACCCTTTTGGAAAATAGTATTTTTAGCAATTTGAATAGCATTTTTCTTTAGATAGTCCCTAACCAGTTTAAATTGATTTATTTTTTCAAAATCACTTTCTAATATCATTTTATCAAAGATATAAAAATAAGCATATGATAAACGGAAGAATGCTTCATTTATTATTCTTGGATACTGTTGTTGCACCAAATCATAAAATTTTTGATAAACATCTAAATACACTAAATCTCTTTCATGATAAGGATTTGTCGTTAAACTTTGATTACGATGATAATAATAATAATAAGGTTTCGTATGAACGACATATTTCTTTGCAACTTGCACAAGTTGTAGATGATAATAGGCATCTTCATAAATTTTTCCAACTGGAAACTCTAACTGATCAGTAATTTCTTTTCGAATTAATTTATTACCAAGTGTTCCTTGTACTCTTTGTCCAATTAAATATTCTCTTAAAAATTCCTCTTGATTGTAAACGAAATATAAATTTTCATCAGAACATTGAGGAGTTTGAGAATTTTGGTAAACATTCATGACACTACAACTTGAAACATCCGCATTTTCAGCAATTAACTGTTCATATAAAGATTGAATCATCTCTTCATGAATATAATCATCTGAATCAACATATATAACATAATTCCCTTTAGCTAATTTCTGTGCCTCATTTCTTGCAGTAGAAACACCACCATTTTTTTTATGAATGACAACAATCCGTGAATCTGAGGCTGCTAATTCATCACAGATATCACCACTCGAATCTGTTGAACCATCATTAATTAACATAATTTCTAAGTTTTTGTAACTCTGATTCTGGATGGATTGAACAGCTTTTCTTAAATATTTTTCTACATTGTAGACCGGTACAATGACACTAATCAATTCGTTCATCTTCTACCCCTTTTTAAGTACTTTACCTTTTACAGCATTAATAACGTCATAAAATATTTCATCTTTCACTAATGCCAATAAACCAACATAATATATTACACAAATCACAATAATCATAAGAATATTTAATAATAGAGCTCCATTAACAATCATTGGAACTGGATGAATCCATTCAACTAATCCATAAATAATGAAAAATCCTGATGAATACAGAACATATTTACCCGCATGAATAAATAATTTTCTTAAATCGATTAACTTATTATTGTTGATTAATAAAATATCTAATGTGATAACTAATAATTCAGCTACAATTGTTGTTAAAATATACCATTCTGGTTTTGTAATCCCAACAGCAGCTAGAATTGAATTCAACACTAAGTTTAATCCTCCACCGATAAAGTAGAACATCGTTAATTTATTTTCATAACCTTGTACAAAAATAATTTGATTTTCTAAAATTAATGCCATTGCCCATGGAATGGAACGAAGAGCAAATAGGAATACACTAAAGCTAGCATCTAAATATTGCTCCCCTGCATATAATACAGTCGCATGACTAGCTAAAATAGCTAATCCGAAATTTAAAGGCGTAATACAGAACATAAAAATTCTACCGCCTTTATTCACTAAATCATCATAAGCTTTCTTGTCATTAATTCCTAGATAATAGCCAAGTCTTGGAATACTAACACTCACGGCTCCACTAATGACTCCAGAAATAGAAAACACTAATGTTTGAGCAATTGTGTAATACGATACATATTCTGGTAAAGCAATTCTTGATAAAAAGATTCGATCTAAATACGTATACAACATACCTGCATTTGCTAATAAAAGAATAGCAATCAACGGCTGAATCACTGCTTTGACATCTTTCCATTTAACACCAACAAAGTGGACTTCTTTTTTAATCCAGAAGAAACTTGCTAAATAGTTTAACAGTGTTGCAATAGACATTAAAAAGGCATACGGTACAATATCATGCTCTGTTTTTACAAATGTAAAAATAGAAACAAGCATAAAGATTCGAATAAATAAAGTCTTATACAAAATAAACGTGTAATTTTCAAATGCTTCATTCATCCATTCAATATTTAAAAACTGTGCAAATACTTGTATCGCCATAATGTAATACAATGTTTTTAATACGGGAGCACCTTCCATTTGGAATGTGATAATAAAATAGACAATTGTTGTAATAACCGTACAAAATAAGGAAATATAAAAGAGTAATGAAAAGATTCGATTAATCTCTTGTTTATTTTCCTTTGCCTTACTAATAGCTCGAATTCCATAATTATAAATTCCTAAAGTTGCAAAAGGGATAAATAAACCGATGAAAGTATTCGTAATATTGAAATACCCATACTCTGTTTTATTTAAAATTCTGGCAATATAGGGACCTGTAATTAGTGGAAAAACAATATTTAATACTCGCATTAAAAGGTTTGCGATAGCATTTACTTTAATATTTTTCATAATTCACCTCATTTTACTGGAGATAGTATAGCAAATTCGTACAAAGATAGAAACAAATATCCTAGATATTAAACAATTCATAAGAATTGAGAAGTAATTGTCCTTACTATCCTCTTCTCCTATACTTTCATAGACATAAAAAGAAGGCTGGATAAGCGTCCAACCTCTTCTTAGACTTAACTCCATTATTGTTCATCTTTACGATAAGCTTGCAATAAATGACTCTTATAATCAATTTCTTCTTGAGAAGGAACCGTCATATAGTCCCCATAAAATTGAGAAAGAAATACATCATACTCTTTTGGTGCAGGCACCATCATATCTTCAAATGGTAATTCAATCAATTCTTCAAAAGTTCCACGAGGGAATGCTTCTTTTCGACCATCTTTACCGCAACCAACAAGACCTTCATATTGTCCATCTTCTTTACGATATTTTTTAATTAAGGCATCGATACGATTTCCAAACCAACGTGGATTTACGATTCTTAGCGCATACCACATGATTTTACGGCAAATATCTTTAATAGCACTATCTCCATATTGAACATATTGTAATTTAATGTATGCAATCATTCGTAAAGTTGCCATTAAATGAGCCTTATCAATTAATTTAATATCATCATAACGTTCAATTGGAAAGACATCTACGAAAACACTTGTATCGTGACGTTCTACTTTAATATGATCTTCTACAACTGTTCGTGTATCTATCACTACTAAGAAATTTTGAAAATACCAATCAGATGTTTCCTTACTTAAAATTTTATAATAAGGGTGTTGATCTTTTTCAACTGCTTGAATAAATTTATCATATTCAGAACGATACATAGAAATATCAATATCATCATCCCATGGAATAAACCCTTTATGACGAACAGCTCCTAATAATGTTCCATAACTAACGAAATAACGAATATCATTTTCCTTACAAATACGATCAATATATTTTAAAATATCTAGTTGTGTTTGCTTTAATTCTTCTTTTGTTAAATAATTTGGCATTATGCTACTCCTCTTCTTTTAGATAAACATCCAATTCATGTGGATTGGTCTGTTTCTCTACTGGAGGTAATGTTAAATAATCTCCATAATATTGTGTTAATAATCGGTCATATTCTTTCGGAATTGGCAATACATGTCCTTCGAATTCTCCATCAATGACATCATCGAAAATCCCTGCTTCAAATACTTCTTGTTCTTTTAATTTAGAACCTAATAAACATTCATATTTTCCATTTGACCTAGTATACTTCTGAATAACTTCATCAATTTTATAAGCAAAAAATCTAGGTGAAATAGGTGATAAAACTACCCAGAAAAAAGTACGAATCAAATCCTTAACCAAGCTATCTTTATATACAATATTTTTATGTTTACTAAACGATAACAGTTTGAAACTTTCTAATTGATAAGTTTTATCTACTGCTTTCAAATCATCTATTCGATCATAAGGGAAAATATCGATAAAAATTCCACTCGAATAAGTTTTTCGATTTCGGTTGTCTGTTATAACTGTTTGATTATCTACAACTTTGATAAAATTATTAAAATACTCTTTATTGGTCTCTAAAGAGAAAATATCATATTGAGATGAAGAAAATTCACGTTTAAAGCGTTCATAATCTTTTCTTGGCATCATAATATCAATATCATCATCCCATGGAATAAATCCTTTATGACGAATAGCACCAATTAATGTTCCATAATTTAGAAAATAATGAAGTTTTTCCTTCTTACAAAACTCATCAACTGCTAAAAGAATGGCTAATTCTCTTTCTTTGACTTCTTCTATTGTTAATTTTTTCATTTAAAAATCCTCTTTTATTCAGATATTCCTTGATGATTATAGCACAAAGAGGCAAAACAATAAATACACAAGGGAGTATTTGAAAAAGGTGCATAAAAAAAATTAAAGTAAAAATAGAAACGTTCCTAAAAAAAGAGCCTTTCTTTTCTCTTCGAAAGGCTCTTTCACTTTGTTTATTTTCCTTTTACTATCGTTACATCCGTATAAGCATCCACTTTAATGATACTTGAACTTGTTTCTTTTGTTTCAGGTTTTTCTGTTAATTTAGCTCCATTATTCAACATGATGTCGTATTTTCCATCAAATGTTTGAGGAACATTTACTTTTACTTCTCCACTAACAGTATCTAAAAATACTTCATAAGGGTCAGCATTTTTACCTAATTCAACCGTAATTTTTAATGTATCTTTTCCAAATTGAGAAGTATATAATCTAAATCCATGTTTTGAAATTGGAATATACAATCCTTCTTCGTTTGATTTTGTATCTTTAATTGTATTCATAGAAGTTTTTGAAATTTTCCCTGATACGGTTACTTTTGTTTGAGGATTAGAAGTTTCTACAATCGATAATTCCACATTTTGCTCTGTTCCATAAATTTCTACTTTTTGTTTCGCATTTTCTTGTAATTCCCAAGTTTGTATAAAATCAAAATCTGTTTTTGCGTTACTATAAGTCATATAAAATGCAAAAGCTACAATGACTAAGAAAAAAACGATAAATGGTAAAATTTTCTTCATAAGCTTTCTCCTTATTTAAATTCTCGTTCACTAAATAAATAATAACTAAAAATAAAGTATAAGACACTAAAAATGAGAGCAATCATAACGGATGGCGTTAAAAAGTTTCCACTACCTGTAATTCCCTTTAATTGGTTAAAAAGTAAAAAATGATTTAATAATTCAGGATCAATAACGTTATCCATCACAAAACTCATTAAATTATCAAATAATATGACAATTACTATATAAATTAATTGCGCATAACTAACCTTATCTACATAGTTAAAAATGAAAATAGACAGGAACATAATACATAAATAATAAGGATATTGATACACTGCCATATTCCACACTGCAGAAAGAGAAACACTATCTGCAAAAATTCCTCTAAATACTGCTACAGATAAATAAGCAACGAATAAATGCGCTGTTGAATATAGAACCGTCGTCACAACTTTATAAACAAATAAAGACAAACGACTACTTGCTTTAATAATTTGTGTATTAATGGTTCTAGATACAAAGTCTTCTCCCCAAACGAACAAATCCACTGCAATAAAAAATAATGGAAGAAAAACTGTTGAAGACGATAAAGTGATGATGACTCCAGTATCCCCACTCTTTTCTCTCATCACAAATGTAAACAAGAATTCTAATAAAACACATAGAAATATTGAGATAGAAAAGACTCTCTCTTTTCTAATTTTATAAATATCCGCTTTAAAATTTGAAATCATTACTCTTACCTTCCTTCAACCAAATTAAAATAATATTCTTCAAAAGAAACTTGTTCCTTATAAATCTCAAAAATTTCAATCTGATTTTCTCTTAATAGATCAATAATCTGATTATTCGTAAGGGATGTATGGTTCACTTCGATTTTGTCAGGTAAAAGAGTACAGTCACACTCATTTGCTGTTAAAATTTCAATTGCTGTCTCATTTATTGATGTTGAAACGATAATTTTTTTAGCCAATGAAGATAATATCGTTGATTTTGAGTCTTCCTGAATAACTTTGCCTTTACTCATAATGACATAATCATCTGCAATGAGATCTAGTTCAGATAAAATATGACTGGAAATTAAAATTGTAATATTAAAATCATTTTTTAACGTTGCTAGAATATCACGAATATCTTTGATACCTTTTGGATCTAATCCATTAATCGGTTCATCTAAAATTAATAATTTTGGTGAATCAATAATGGCTAACCCAATCGCTAATCGTTGTCTCATTCCTAAAGAAAAATCTTTGGCTCTTTTCTTTGAATCTACATCGGCTAAACCAACTAAATTTAATACTTCCTCTATTTTTTCATGAGAAGGATTTTCTCCACAAAGTATTAATTGATAATGTAAATTATCATAAGCAGAAAGATTCAAATGAAGTGCTGGTGATTCAACAATCGAACTTAGTTTACAGCCTTTTAGACCAATAATTTCTCCAGAATCTTGTTTAATTAGTCCCGAAATAATACGAATTAACGTCGTTTTTCCTGCTCCATTTTCACCAATTAAGCCACAAATTCTACCTTCATTAATATTGAAAGATACATTATCTAAGGCATGATGTTTCACATATCGTTTATGAATATTTTTCACTTCGATTAAAGATTGACTCATGTATTCACCTCATTATTTTTATAAATAAACTATTATTTGTAATTGGTATCGTTTACTACAAACACCATACTATCACTTTTTATGAATATTACAAGAAAAAAAGACTTTTCGAACTAGCTTGCTACATTCGAAAAGTCTTTAATTTTTTATTTAAAATCATTTGAATAAATACTTATTCTATACTGTTAAAATCTATCTATTTCATATCTTTCTTCTTGAAATTTAAACTTAAAACACCGAATAAACTTAAAATGCTAGCACTAATTGTATAATACACACCATTATACGATGAACCTGTTTTTGGTAGACTTTGTTTACTTGAATTTACAGTTTCTACTGGTTTTTGTACTTTAGTTTGAGAATTAGTCTGTTCATTATTCAATACTAATTTAGGTAATTCAGGCTGTACCTCCGGTTCACCTACCTGATTAATCGGTCTATTATACTCTGGTACTTCAAGAGTTAAAGGGTCACCTTTCATACTTATCGGTCCATTATATTCTGGTACTTCAAGAATTAAAGGATCACCTTTCATGCTTACCGGTCCATTATATTCTGGCACTTCTAATTTTGGTGCTTCATTTGGTACTACTCCACCGTTAAACTCTGGTACTTCTAGAGGTTCTGGCTTTCCTTTATCAGTAACAACTTGTAGTTTATAACTAAAAGTCACTGGATTAATTCCTTTTTCAATGACTAAACTATTTGGAATTTTTTCTGTTTGTAATAAATAAGTTTGACCTTTATAAGTTATTTCATTTGGAGGAGTTGCTACAGTAACTGTAGTTCCTTTATCACTTTTCTCGCTAGTAATTGTAGGAGCAATTTCATTTCCTTTTTCATCAACAAATTTTTGTTGTACAACTCCAGTATCAATTAGTTTTTTATAAGTTACTAAATGATAATTTGCAGATACAGGTTCCATTAATTTTTTGTAGTCCACATTTTTTAAAACATCTTTTTTCGAGAAATAATGATTTTGAATTTCACCTCTTACATTATCTATAAAACTGTAATTAAATTTTTGAGAAATTCTTCCCTCAGGAGTTACTTTCCCCTCATAACTATTGAGTTGAAAATCTGATGTATCATTTTGAATTCTCACCTGTTCAGGTGCATTCATATTTTCATCACGGATATCCGAAGATTTTATTACTTCCTGTCCATTAAATACTGAAATATTAATAACTTTAGCATATAAATCTTTTAGAGAAATGGGCATACCGGTTGAATCTTTGTAAAAATATTCTGTAATTACATTAGGATTTGCCTCTTTTAGATTAGTTGATTTAGAGAGATCTGAAAAAATATAAATTCTTTCAATCATCTTATCTGTTATTACATCAAAATACTCAGGATTATTCGCAAGTCCAAAATTATAAGTACGCTTTACTTCAATAGTATCAATGCCAAAAGTTTTTCTGAGATAGCTTTCATCATTTACTTTTATATTGTAAGAAATTGTTTCTCCGTCTTTTACTTTCAGAATGTAAGAATCAACAAGTTTATTTAATCTTTCCTCTTGAAGTGGTGTTAAATTTATATTATTTTTATATAATATAGTTTTTACTTTTGTAGGTACCGTAGTGATTGGACTATTTACAATAGAATCTGGTCTTCTTAATATAGCTCTTTTTCCTTCAACAAAATGAACGTCCCCTTTGTCAGATTTAAAATCTGAAAATTCTACTGTCTTGTTAAAATCTTCATCAAATTCTCTTGAATTTAAATGATGGACTAAAAAATGTTTCATTGAATTATTATTTACGTAAAATTCTCTTATAGAATTTATTTCTTTTACTTTCTCTTGTCTTGCTAATTCTTCTTTTCTTGCTTCTTCTAAAGCTTTAATTTGTTCATCTACTTTAGTTTCTGCCTTTTTCTTTAAAGTAGTTTCTTCAGTTTCTGATTTTGCTACTCCAACTACTTCAACTGGCTTTTCTTCAACAGAAACTCCAGCCTCTTTAACCTCTTTAACTTTATCTGTCAATTCAGCTTCCTTAACAGGAACTGTTTCTTCTCGAACAAATTCATCCTTTGCCTCAGATTTCCCATTTGAACCAACATTTTCTGTTGGATTTGTATTAGTTTCTTCAGCTAATACAAAAGTGTTACTACCTAGACTAACAAACAAAGAAGATGCTAATATAATTCCACTTACTAGTCCTAATTTGGTCTTTTTTAAATACCCATGCCCTTTTAGTTTACTAGATAATTTATTCACCGTATATTTCTCCTTTTTCACCCTAATTCCCCATAATTAAGCTAATAATAATCCAATATCATTGAAATGTAAAGGCTTTATGTTAAAAAAATAACATTCTTAGTTTATAAGACAAAAAAGACGACATTGTCGTCTTTTTCCACTCTATTCTTTTTCAGCATGAGTCTTTCCTTGTGCTTTTGCTTGGGATTCACTCATTTCAACTACTTTTGCTTGATTTGTTTTTGCTGGCATTCGTTTTTTGTCGTACCAATATGTCGTTGCTTTCCCTTCATTTGCTACATATACTGTACGATCATTTTTTCTTTTTGCTGTACTCTTTGTTGTTACTTGAGGTTCACTCTGAGTTGTTTCTTGAGCTTCACTTGTAATAGTTGGTTCAGCTAAACCAGTTTGATAATCCAATGTTCCATTTGGTGCATCATTATTTAAAATAACTCGAGTGGTTCCATCTTCATTCACTTCTTCAAGTGAACTATTCAATTGAATAGGAATCAATCTTCCATTAGCAGATATTCCAGCATATTGTAATTCTACTTGGCGTGGAATTAATTCTGAATCTGTATAAAGTGGAGTTACTCGATAATCTAGCCATGCGTTTTTATTTTGTTTTAACCATACAGCTAATTTTTCTTCATAAAACAGCATTCCTGCAGGATTTTTTTCATCTGTACCTGTCATACTTCCTGTATTTAAATACGCTGTCATGGGTGTTAAGTTTCTAAGTTCATCATTTAATCCACTAAATTGATAACCAACTAAATGACCACGATTCATAAACCAAGCTTCTTTTCCTGTATAATCCACTGGAAACTTAAAGTTATGCCAGCCTACTGGATCTACATTAATTCTACTATCTCTTTCTTCTGTTGGTTTATCATCATATCGTAATTGAATATGCGCTTGAGTCGAACGTTTATAAGAATCCAATTCTCCTAATACCATTTGTTTTTCTCTTTTAAACGGTAAAAGAGCTTCTGGTAAATCATGAGATTGATCAATCTGGACGGTTGTGGTCGTTGTTTCTTCTTGAACTCCTTTTTGAGTATTCGTTGAACAAGCCGCGAATGTTAAAGAGGTCATCCATAAAAGAAAGAGTTTAAAAAAGCGATTTTTCATATCATTCTCCTTTTATTTTATTCCTTCCAACAAATAGGACTTTGTCCTTGTTGGATTAAGATCTCATTTACTTTGCTAAATGGTTTACTACCAAAGAATCCTCGATAAGCCGATAATGGACTTGGATGAGGAGCTTTTAGCAGAACATGATTCGGATTTGTAATCAGTTTTTCCTTATCCTGAGCTGGTTTACCCCAAAGGATAAAAATTACTGGATGATTCAATTCATTTAAAGCGTCAATTAATCGATTGGTTAATCTTTCCCATCCCATTCCTTTATGACTATTTGCATTTCCTTCATCTACTGTTAACACGGTATTTAACAATAATACTCCTTGTTTTGCCCAATGAGTTAAGTCTCCTTCTGTTGGAAGCTCTCCTCCGATATCCTCTTGTAATTCTTTATAAATATTTTTAAGGGATGGTGGAAGTGGAGTTCCCTTTTGAACAGAAAAGCTTAATCCATGAGCTTGTCCAAATCCATGATAAGGATCTTGTCCTAAAATGACGACTTTCACCGATTTAAATGGCGTAAGTTCTAAAGCTCTAAAAACATTTTGCTCTTCCGGAAATACTCTGACTTCTTGTCTTCTTTTTTGGACAAAAGCTTGTAACTGCTGATAATACTCTTTTTGCATTTCTTCAGCTAAAATTTCATTCCAAGTCGTCATGCTTCATCCTCTATTTTTTGATAAATTTCAAAGGTATGTGGATAAATATTTTTTTCATCCACTGTTCCATCCATACTTTTAACTTTTACAAATTTTTCCCATGGAAAATCTTTTGGAAAATACGTATCACCGTCAAATTGTTCATGAATTTTTGTACAATAGAGTGTATTCACTTGATGTTTTAAAGAATCAAATAATACAGCTCCACCAATAATGTAAATATCTTCATGTTTAGCATCTTCGATTAACGTTTCAACATCTGTAATTAGTTCTGCTCCATTTGCATCATAATCTGCAACATTGGAAACAACAATGCTATGTCTTCTTGGTAATAATCTCTTTCCCATACCTTCAAATGTATTACGTCCCATTACAATCGTTTGATCTAATGTTACTTCTTTGAAAAATTTCAAATCATTTGGTAAATGCCATGGTAAAACTCCTTCTTTACCAATCACACCATTTTCATCTTGTGCCCAAATATAAATTAACATGCAATTTCCTCCTTTAGATTAAACAGCAATCGGTGCTTTAATCGTTGGATGACATTCATATCCTTCTAATACAACATCTGCAACTTCTAAATCATATAATGATTTTTCAGGATGTTTTAACACTAATTGTGGTAACTCATACGTTTCACGACTTAATTGAAGATCTACTTGTTCTAAATGGTTTAAATACAAGTGCGCATCGCCTAAAGTATGTACAAACTCTCCAACTTCTAATCCTACTTCGTTTGCAATTAAATGTGTTAATAATGCATAGCTCGCAATATTAAACGGCACCCCTAAAAAGACATCTGCACTACGTTGATATAATTGACAGCTTAACTTGCCATCAGCTACATAAAATTGAAACATTGTGTGACATGGAGGCAATGCCATACTTGGAACATCTTCTGGATTCCATGCAGAAACTAATAATCTTCTTGAATCAGGAGTTGTCTTCAACATTTCAATCACTTGTGCTAATTGGTCTATCGTTTCTCCTTGAGTTGTTTTCCAATGTCTCCACTGTGACCCATAAATATTTCCTAATTCTCCATATTTTGCAGCAAAATCATCATCATTTAAAATTCTTTGGCAAAATGTTTCTAATTCTTTTTCATACACTTCTTTAAAAACTGGATCTTGTAAACTTCTACGACCAAAATCTGTCATATCTTCTCCAGTATAATCAGGTGACTCTACATAACGTTTAAAAGCCCACTCATCCCAAATATGATTATTATGTTGTAATAAATAACGGATATTCGTATCTCCTTTAATAAACCATAATAACTCACTTTTAATAAGCCCAAAAGGAACTCTTTTAGTCGTTAAAATTGGAAATCCTTTTGATAAATCAAATCGCATTTGATAACCAAAAATACTTTTTGTTCCTGTACCTGTACGGTCTGATTTTTCGATTCCTTCTTGTTTAATTTTTTCTAATAATTCTAAATATTGTTTCATTTGATGAACTCCTTACTATTAAACTAACTCAGCTAAATATTCCCATCTTTCATAGGAATTAGCTAATTCTTGTTCTAATGTTTCTAATTGTGTTTGTAATTCTTGTAATTTAGCAAAGTCTTGTGCTTGTTGATTCATTTCTTCTTGAATTTCTTCAATTGATTCTTCTAATCCAGCGATTTTCCCTTCAATTTCTTCCCATTCTTTTTTCTCATGATATGTCATTTTTTTAACTTTATCTGAAGTGGAAGTTTTTGAAGTTTCTATTACTTTTGGAACTTCTACGGTGTTAGTAACTTCTACGGTTAACTTCCCTTGTTTTTCTAAAAAATCACTCATAGAACCATAATACAATTCTGTATTTCCTTGTCCTTTAATCACAAATAGTTGATCCATTGTTTTATCTAAGAAATAACGATCGTGAGAAACTACAATAACTGCACCATTAAATTCTTCTAAATAATCTTCTAAAACGGTTAATGTATCAATATCTAAATCATTCGTCGGTTCATCAAGTAATAAGACATTTGGCTTCGTCATTAATAGACGTAATAAATATAATCTTCTTCTTTCTCCACCTGATAATGTTCCAATCAATGCCCCATGCATATATCGAGGGAATAAAAATGTTTCTAGTAATTCTGTAATCGAAGCTACTTCACCATTTTTTTGTCTTACTTCTTCGGCATATTCTCTTAAATATTGCACTAATTGCTTATCCATTGGAATATCTTCATCTTGTTGCTTATAGTATGCTAAGCGAACCGTATCTCCAACGGTCATTTCTCCTTCACTAAACGGATACAGCCCAGCAAGAGCATTTAGGAAAGTAGATTTTCCAACTCCATTTTCCCCAACAATTCCAATTCTGGCTTGGCTTTGAATAATCCACTCTAATGAGCGAACAATTGACTGATTTCCGATTTGTAAGCTGACATCTTTTAATTGAAACACTCGTTTTCCAATTCTTGTTTGATCAAAGCGAATAGCTAGTGATTCTTTAGAATCGGTTTGTTTCACTTCTTTTTCTAATTGTTCAAACCGTTGAATTCTAGCTTGTTGTTTAGTTGTTCTTGCTTTAGCTCCTTGTCTCATCCATTGTAATTCTTGTTGGTACAAACGTTGCTGTTTATGAGACATCTTTTGCGCAATTTGTTCTCGTTGAGATTTTTGTTCTAAGTAGGATTGATAATTCCCATCATAGGCTTCAATTCTACCTTGAGTTAATTCAAACATATGGTCTACAACACGCTCTAAGAAGTAACGATCATGAGTGACTAATAATAAGGAACCTTTGTAGGAAGCTAAATATTGTTCTAACCATTGAATGGCTTGCATATCTAAGTGGTTGGTCGGCTCATCTAATAATAATAAATCCGGCTCTTCCATTAACACTTTAGCAAGACCAACTCGTTTCTTTTGTCCACCAGATAATGTAGCAATTTGTTGATGAATATCTTCAATCCCTACATGCTGTAAAATGGATTTAATTTTCACTTCATACTGCCATCCATCTACTTGATTCATTTTTTGTTCCAATGCTTCAAATTGTTTTAAATATTTTTCATCTTGTGGATGCTGTTGTAATTGTTCGACACTCCATTCATAATCATGAACTAATCTTAATAGTGGATTATCTGATTGATAAATGGCTTCAAACACCGTATGTTCAGGATTTAAAGAAGGATTTTGTGAAAGATACCCAATTCTAAAATCATTTGAACAAGTAATCGTACCACTTTCTGCTTCATCTATTCCGGCTAAAATATTTAATAGTGAGCTTTTTCCTGTACCGTTTTGACCAATTAAGCCGACATGTTCTCCTTCATTAATAATGAACGAAACATCTGCTAATAATGTTTTAGCACCATATGTTTTTTTCAAATGATCTACACGAAAATCTTTCATAATACTCTCCTTTTATGATTAAAATAAACCGGTCGCTCTACCGTCTTCTAATACATCCATCTTTAATGCAGCTGGTTTCTTTGGCAATCCTGGCATCGTTAATATATTGCCCGTTAAAGCTACAACAAATCCTGCTCCTAACTTAGGAACGAGCGAACGAACAGTTAATTCAAAGCCTGTTGGTCTTCCTAACAAAGTTGCATCATCTGAGAAGGAATATTGCGTCTTAGCAATACAAACTGGCAAATGATTCCAACCATTTTTCTCTAATTGTTTTAACTGTAATTTCGCTTCTTTTGTATATTGAACAGAACTTGCTCCATAAATTTTAGTTGCAATAGCTTCCAGTTGTTCTTCAGTCGTACTGTTTTCTTCACAGACTGAATGGAATTGAGATGTTGAATGTTCTAATAAGTGTAACACTTCTTTAGCTAATGCTACTCCACCATTTCCACCATTTTCCCATACAGAAGTAAAAATACAAGAAATCCCTTTTTTCTGACAAAGAGTTTGCACTAATTCTTTTTCTTGAGGAGTATCTGTTACAAATTCATTTAGTGCAACAACTGCTGGAAGTCCATAATGTTCTGTCATATTTTCAATATGTTTTTCTAAATTCTCAAAACCTTTTTCTAAAGCTTCTAAATTTTCTCCTTTTGTTAATCCAGAAAGGGAAACTCCTCCATGCATTTTAAGCGAACGAATCGTCGCCACAATGACAATGACATCGGGTGCTTTTTGTAATTGAGGAACTTTAATTTCTAAAAATTTCTGAGCCCCTAAATCAGCTCCAAATCCTGCTTCAGTTACAACAATTTCTCCAAGAGCTAGAGCGGCATTTGTCGCAATCACACTATTACATCCATGCGCTATATTGGCAAACGGTCCACCATGTACAATAGCAGGCGTATGTTCTAAGGTTTGAACTAAATTTGGTTTTATAGCATCTTTTAGTAATAATGTCAAAGCCCCTTGAACGTTTAAATCTTTCACAGTAACTGGATTTTTTTCAAAAGTATAGCCAATCACAATGTTTTCTAATCGTTGTTTCAAGTTTTTTAAGTCTGTTGCTAGGCATAAAATTGCCATCATTTCACTCGCAACCGTAATGTCAAATCCATCTTCACGAGGAACACCTTGAATTGGACCCCCTAATCCTACAATGACTTGTCGTAACGCTCGATCATTTAAATCTACTGCTCTTTTCCAAATAATTCTTCGACTATCAATTTGTAATTCATTTCCTTGATAAATATGATTATCGATAAATGCTGCCAATGCATTTGTAGCACAAGTTAATGCATGCATATCTCCGGTAAAATGCAAATTAATTTCTTCCATTGGAACAACTTGCGCATAACCTCCGCCGCAAGCTCCTCCTTTAATCCCCATTACAGGTCCTAATGAAGGTTCACGAAGCGCAATAATGGATTTTTTACCTAGTTTTGTAAAAGCATCTGCTAATCCTATCGTAACAGTTGATTTTCCTTCTCCAGCAGGAGTTGGACTCATAGCTGTCACTAACACTAATTTGCCTTTTTTCTCTTTAGAAATTCGATTGACATCAATTTTTGCTTTATATTTTCCATAAAATTCGATTTGTTCATCATCTAAACCAATACTTGAAGCAATTTCATGAATCGGTCTCATAACAGCTTCTTGAGCAATTTGAATATCTGATTTCATCCATACCCCTCCTTGAACTAACTATAACGTTGATATTTTCTTTTAAATGCATAATAAGTAATTGCTAATGGAACTAAGGAACCAAACCACGCTAATGGATTAGCAGTTGTTAATCCAATATAGCCAAAAATTTTTGTTAACACTAATGCAGCAAATACTCGCATCATTAACTCCATAATTCCTGCAATTGTTGGAATAACGGTTTTCCCTACCCCTTGTAATGTATAACGATAAATAAATAATAAAGATAAAATAGCATAGCATGAAGAATTAGCTAAAATATAAAGTCTGCCATATTCTACTACCGATTCATGACCAACACCTACAAACATTCTCATAAAATGTGGACTAAATAGAATTAATATAAATCCCACGCAAAAACTAAATATAAGGGAAAGTTTAATACAATCTCTAACACCTTTCCAAATACGATCATATAATTTTGCTCCATAATTTTGAGCTGAATAAGTCGCCATTGTAATTCCAAATGACATCATTGGCAATATTCCTAATTGGTCAATTTTTTGTGCAGCTGTATAGCCAGCGACCGCTTCATGACCTAAACGATTTAATACAATTTGCACCGTAATGGTTCCAATCGCAATAATGGACGATTGAAATCCCATTGGGAACGAAATATTCATATGATGCCATAAAAAATCTTTTGTAAAATGAACTGAATCTTTTTCTATATGTAAAATTGGAATTTTCTTTTTAATATAAATATAACAGCAAATAGCAGAGAATAATTGACTGACTACAGTTGCAAATCCAGAACCTCCAACTCCCATATTAAAATGAACAATAAATACGTAATCTAACAATATATTTAAAATACAAGATAGCACTAAAAAATAGAGCGGTGTATTCGCATCTCCAATTGCTCGAATAATATTCGATAATAAGTTAAACGCAATTTGAGCAAAAATCCCTGCAAAAATGACCATTAAATATTCATAAGCATAGTCGATAATTTCTGGAGGAGTTTGCATCATTTCTAATATTTGACGACAAAATAGCATACTTAATGCCGTTAACACAATCGAAGCTCCTACAGATATTAAGATAGAAACATAGAAACTTCGTTTTACTCCTTGTATATCTTTAGCCCCAAACTTTTGGGCAAGAGGAATTGCCAATCCAGCTGTCATACTAATGGCAAAGCCAATAATAAAGAAAACAATACTTCCAGTAGAACCAACTGCGGCAAGTGCTTGTACTCCAATATATCTGCCAACAAAATAAGTATCAGCCATATTATAGAATTGTTGAAAAACATTTCCAATTAATAATGGTAAGGTAAACCGAGAAATTAATTTCATCGGATTTCCAGATGTCATATCCTTCGCCATTGTACTCCTCTTTTCTACATACATACTCAATTATATAGTATACTAAAATATACATAAATTTGACAGTCATACCCTTAGAAAAATGATAGGATTCTCTGATTGTAACGATAAACTTTCCCTTTTTTAGACCTACAAATTATGTTACAATACAATCGAAAAGAGGCGAAGATTTATGGTTGAATTTGATAAAGAAAAAATTGCAAAAATGCAACAATATTTAGCAGAAATTACAGATCCTAACTTCCAAGGAAGTGCTACTGACAAAAGAATGGCTGTAGCAGAATTATTTAATTATTATCATTCAGATTGGCAGCAAGATGCCCTGCATTTTGTCGACAAAAATCTTGAATTATTTGATGATCAACGAATGCAAGAAATTTTTAAAACTTATAACTCTGGAAGAAAGAGTCCTCAAACAGTCATCCGTCAAGAAAAAAAGAGTAAATATAAACGACCAATGAAACCGGGTGAAGATTAAAATAACTTATTAAAACACTATAAAAGGCTTAAAATCATGAATAGATTTTAAGCCTTTTTCTATTTCATTATCGAATTCCTAATGCGATTCTTGCGTAACGAGACATTTTTTCTGGTGACCAAGCTGGGTACCATACTAATTTAACATCGATTGTTTTAATTTCTTCGATTCCTTTTAATGCACGATGAATTTCATCAGTTATAATATCAGCTAATGGACATCCCATTGTTGTTAGTGTTAAATTCACTTGGCAATGTCCTTCTTCATTTAACTCTACTCCATAAATTAATCCTAAGTTTACAATATCAATTCCTAATTCAGGGTCAATCACTGTTTCTAACGCTTCTAAAATTTTTTCTTTCATTACTTCTGCTGTTTCACTCATACGATTACTCCTCTACTAATGTTTGTTTTAAAAATTCTACAGATGCTTCAATGGCTTTAAACGTAACAAAATGTGGCACTTCTGGCGTTTCAATCCATTTTACGCGACTTGCATACGGTTCGTCTTTAATCTTTTCATAAAATGCATGGTTTAATTCATAAGGCACTTTTTTGTCTTCTACTCCATGCCAAATTAATACTGGACGTCCTGCAATTGTTTCAGGATTATCTGCTAATGACAAACTTTGTAACATTGGAATATATTTATCCATCAAATCAGGAGTTAATTCTACTGCTGGTTTATCTTTCATCCAAGTTGAAGTAAGCGACCATTTTGCAAATTCAACAGGATCAGCATTCCCCATCAAACTAACTGCTGCATATAAAAATGGAAAATGTTTTAATAATGCGTAAGTTGTCATTCCGCCCATACTAAATCCAATCGCTCCAATTTTGTCATCGACTAAATTTTCTTTCTGATAGGCACCAACTAATGTTGGAAATTCTTTAACATTTTGACCAATAATTTCCCATAATTCAAAGCCATTTAATTCAGATGTTTTTCGCTCGCCATGATATAATTGATCAGGTAAAATTGCACGCATCCCATTTATCGCAAGCATTGCTCCGTAGTGAATACAATTTTCCTTACTTCCAGTCCAACCATGATAACAAACAACTGTTGGAATCATTTTATCTTTATTTTCTTCTTGAACAATTTCTAAAATTGGAATATTTTCAATCATTTTTTCTTGAATAATAATCATAACTAACCTCTTTCTTCATATTTTATAAAAAATATGGTACACTCATAAAGATATTGTAACTAAATTGACAACTTGACGTCAATTAAAATCGATTAGATAAATCACTATAGGAGGAAATCATGAAACCAAAATTAATTGCACTAGATTTAGATGGCACAACTTTAAATGGGCAATCTGAATTTAATCCTATTACTATTCAAACCTTACATCGTTTAACAGAACTTGGGCATAAAATCGCCATTGTAACTGGGCGTCCTTATCGAAGCTCAAAACATTTATATGAAGAATTAGGATTAGGCGGGCCGCTAGTAAACTTCAATGGTGCCCTTTGTCATATTCCAAATGACGAAAATTGGCAAGGAGAATTTCACGTAACATTAGATGAAGAAATCGTTTTTGACATGTTAGATTTTCATAAAGAATTAGAATGTGATTATTTCATGGTTGAAGGAAAGCATCATTTATATGCTACCATTGAAAATATTCCTGATTCACCTTACTATCCAAAAGATCAACAACCTATCTTATTACAAAAAGATACGCAGTTAGTTGAAAAACCAACGGCTATTACCGTTTTTTCTAGTATTGAAAAACAACCTTTCATTAAAGAAAAAATTAAGGAACGTTATGGCCATACGATTGATGTTCGTACGTGGGGAGGCGATATGCCTTGCTTAGAAATTGTCACTTATGGTATCGATAAATCTACTGGAATCCAACATTTATCTCGTTATTATGGTATTCCAACAGAAGATGTTTTAGCTTTTGGAGATGAAGATAATGACTTAGAAATGATTGAATTCGCTGGGCACGGCGTTGCGATGAATAATGCCATTGATAGCCTAAAAGCAATTGCAGATGACGTTACCCCACTTCCACATGATCAAGATGGATTAGCTCATTACTTGATGAATTATTTTAAATTAGAAGCGTAAATGAATACATCTCTTACAAAATTCAAAAAGAAATTTCGAGCCTCAAACTGATTCTCCGATAGAATTTGTCAAACTAAAAGTAAGATGCAGATAGAATTATTTACATATTTTTTATATTCTGTTATACTTTAGATACAAAAAAAGCCGAGCACGAACTCGACTCTCTTGTAGACCGTTAAAAAGACGGTGGCTTATTGAATGATTTAAATAACACCACTCAACTCGTCAAAGTTGTGAGCGGTGTTATTTTTTTGTCATTATTTCTATGATTTTGACAATCAGAGACAACAATGCCAATAGTACCATGGCAAAGGTTCCTATCAATGTCATTACTTCATAGCTTGACAAATCGCAACCTCCTTCCTAGTAGATTTAATTCAATGCTCATAAGCATCACCTACCTTATTAAGAGATTGCCACCGCTTTCAAACTTTCTACGGATATACTGTACCATAAACATTTCTAAAATGGAATGGCTCTATTTTTAATCCTTCGATTTATAATTTAGTTTCCCCTATATTAGTGTTATTGTTCTTATATCAAAACAGTTGAGAAATTACGCTCAACTGTAATAAAATTCAAAAAGAAAAATTTTCTTTGTAGCTAAAGTAAAAAAATCCATCATGAGATGGATTTTTTTAGAGGCAAACTTCAAGACAAAGGCTTGAAGTTTAGCCATGAGACACCAAAGGTGGCTGCTGGCGGCCTAGCCTACAAAGGGAATTTTTTCTTTTGAATTTTATATACGCAAAACATCATTCAATTCACTTGAAGGATCGGATATCCTATTTTTTCTATTCTTCTTCAATTGGATATGAATAGATTTCAATATGATTTCCTAACACTTTAATTTCCACTGGTAAATCATCTGATTGATCTCCATCGATATCTGATTCAATTTCGATATCAGAAGAAATTTTAATCGTTTTTGCTTTAATATATTCAATACTATCATTTTCTACAACATCCCCTTTTAATAAATCAGGAATTAATGATAATTTAGAGAAAATAGATGCATCTTTTAAAATTAAAATATTAGCATATCCTACTTTGTTTTCATCAAATATTTTTTTATCAGAGAAATAGTTCGATAATAACACTAATACTTGACTAGCTTCTCCTTCATAATTGCCATTTTCAGTTTCAACTTTAATATTAAAAACTTCATCTCTAATAACAGATTTTACTGTATTAATCGCATATGCAAACATTCCAAATTTTGTTTTATCTTCTATTTCTACATTATGAATTGCTTCTGGTAATGAACCTACACTGAAGATATAACCAAAATAATGCTCATTTGCTTTACCAATATCAATTTTATTTGTTAAATTAAAATCTAAACTTTCGATTGCTTTATCGATATCTTGATCAATTTGTACTAATTTAGTAATTAAATTACCTGTTCCTCCAGGAATAATCCCTAATTTTGGAATATATTCTTTTTCCGCAATCCCTGAAATAACTTCATTTACCGTACCATCTCCACCGAAAACAATTACTGCCTCATATTTTTCTTTAGCTGCTTCTTCAGCAAAAAGAGTGGCATCTAAAGCTTTTTCAGTAATTCGTGTTTCAACCACTTCAAAATATTCTTTTGCTTTATTTTCAATTTTTTCTTTGTAATTTAATGCTTGTTCTCCTCCAGAGGTAGGGTTAATAATAACCATTGCCTTTTTCAAATCATCAGCTCCTTAATTTTAATCTATATTATTTTTATAATATATTAAAATTATATCATAGAATTTAGAAAACGCATTCTAACTTGCCTATGAAGTTAAACTACTAAAAAAGAAAAAATCCTGTTAGTGTTTTATCACTAACAGGATTAGTCCATTATTATACTTCGCTAGGTTTTCTTGTCTTCTTATATTGAACAGCAAAAATAACTAAAGCTAATAAAATTAAACTTGTAATAAACATTAAACTATATTTTCCAGCAAATGGTAATCGATCCATATTCGCAGAAAAAATTCTTGCCACGACTGTTGTTGAAATAGCACCTGTAAACTGCTGTAAAGTATTAACGATACTATTTCCATCCGCTTGAACATCCTTGTCTAATTGCATTAAACAAAATGTTACATTACTTCCCATAACAAATCCATTTCCGCTCATTAAAATAATGTTCAGAGCTAATAATGGAAGAATCGCTAACTGTTCAAAGAAGACACTAATTAATACTCCACCAATACTTGCTAAAATTAAACCTGTTAATAAAGGTTTTAACGGTCCTTTAATATCAAACCATTTACCTGAAACAGGAGCCAATAAAGCAACCATCGCTGCACCAGGGAACATAAATAGTCCCGCAGTTGTCGCACTTTGATTCAAACCTAATTGTAAGTAATTTGGATAAACAAATGATAAGCCTAATACTGTCGCTTGGAACGCTAATACTACATATAACATTCCATTAAAAGTATGATTTTTAAATGGTACAAAGGATAATAATGGATTTTTACGATTGAAATATTCAAATAATCCACCCGTTACTACTGCACTTAATAGCCATACAAGAGATAAATGTTCAATTGCCATTAATAAACAAGCTAAACAATTTGCTAAAAAGAAAAATGCTAACACATTAAATGGTGATTTTTGAATACTTTTCTCTTTTGGAATCGCCCATAAACCAATCACTAAAGAAATGACTAAGCATGGAATTAAAATCCAGTATATAAATCTCCATCCTAAAGCTGCTGAAACTAATCCACCAAAAGTTGGTCCAATAGGTGGTGCTAAGGCTGTTGTCATAGAACCTAATCCAATGACTGTACCATGTTGCTCAATTGGAACTTGAGTTAATACAATATGGAACATTAATGGTAATGCAATTCCCGTACCAACCCCTTGTAAAAATCTTCCAAATAATAGCATCATTAAATTAGGAGAAATACAATTGATTAAAACCCCTATAATAAAAATTAAATTCGAAGCTAAAAATAATTGTCTTGTTGTAAAATTACGCACTAAATACGCAGAAATAGGAACAACAATAGCAATGGCTAATAAATAACCTGTTGTAACCCATTGAATTCCAGATGAAGTTGTCTGAAATTCTTGCATTAATGTCGGAAATGTCACATTCATTGCCGTTTCAATTAATACACCGCAGAAACTCATAATGGCTGTCGCAATTACTGCTGGCAATACATGCCATTTTTCATTATTCATTCATGTTACATCCTTTCAATTTATTGCTATACATTTCACTAAAAATCCATAGCCAAATATCTTACCATAATTCATTTATAAAAAGCCACTGAAAACTATTTTAGATACAAAGAAAAAAGACCAGACAAAAGCCTGGCCGTTTCTATTCATTCAATCATTATTTTTCTAATGCTTCCACTAATAATTCCACTTGTTTATCTAACTCTACTCTATCTTCCTCTGTTAGAGTTAAAACGCCTGTTTGGAATCCTGCTCCGATATGAAGTCCTACTGTTTTTTCTAGTGGATTCATACGCATTTTAGTAGCTAATTCTGTTAGAGCACGTAAAACATTTGCTCCACCAGAATGTCCTGCTGCACTACTGAAAGCAATTAATTTGCCATCAATATAAGCAGGAGGTGCATAAGAAGTAATATCTAATGAACGAGACATCCAGTCTAAACCATTTTTTAAACTTCCTGGTAAACTTCCGTTATATTCAGGAGAGACAATCCAAACAGCTTGAGACGCTTCAAAATCTCCACGATACTCTTCTACAATAGCAGGAGCTGGGAATTCAATATCTTGACTGAAAAATGGTACATCTTTAAAACTAATTTGTTTTGTTTGATAGCCTTTTTCAACTAATTTTTCTTGTACATAATCAATAATAGTTTGATTAAAAGATTCTTTTCTCAATGAACCATTAATGAATAATACTTGTTTTGACATTGCAAACTCTCCTTCTATGTTATTAACGTTTTTTCTTTAATTTTTTCAATTTATTTTGTTTTTGACGACGAGCATATTGTTGCATAGCAATTTGACCTAATTTATTACGGCCTCCACCCATGCCTAATTGTCCCATCATCGATTCCATAGCTTGCATATTTCCATTTGACATTTGATTCATCATTTTTTTCGATTCATTAAATTGTTTAATCAAACGGTTTACTTCTGCTAATGGACGAGCTGAACCTGCTGCAATTCTTTTACGTCTTGCTTGTGATAAAATATCTGGATTTTCACGTTCTGCTGGCGTCATTGATAAGACAATAGCTTTCATACGTGCTGTATCTTTTGGATCCACTTTTAAATCATTTAATCCTGGAATTTTATTTAACCCAGGAATCATTTTTAAGATATCTTCCAAAGGTCCCATTTTATTGACTTGATCTAATTGGTCGATAAAATCATTGAAGTCAAATGTATTTGCTTTAATTTTATCCGCCATTTCTTGAGCTTTTGCTTCATCAAAATCTTGTTGAGCTTTTTCAATTAAAGTCATGATATCGCCCATACCAAGAATACGAGAAGCCATACGTTCAGGATAGAAAATTTCAAAATCTTCTAATTTTTCTCCACGACCAGAGAACTTAATTGGTTTCCCTGTTACAGAACGAATTGATAGAGCTGCACCACCACGAGTGTCCCCATCTAATTTTGTTAAAATAACCCCTGTAATATCTAAACGCTCATTAAATGTTTCAGCAACATTCACAGCATCTTGCCCTGTCATTGCATCGACTACTAATAAGATTTCATTTGGATTCGCAACAGCTTTAATATTTTGTAATTCTTCCATTAAAGCTTCATCGATATGTAAGCGACCTGCAGTATCGATAATTACTAAGTCACGACCTTCAATCGTTGCACGTTCAATCGCTTGCTTTGCAATCTCAACTGGATTAACATCTGTTCCTAATGAAAATACTGGATAATTTAATTGTTTCCCTAACGTTTGTAATTGATCAATAGCGGCTGGTCGGTATACGTCGGCTGCTACTAATAATGGACGTTTGTTTTCATGTTTTGCTAAAAATGAAGCTAATTTACCAGCAGTTGTTGTTTTACCTGCCCCTTGTAAACCAACCATCATCACAACAGTAGGTGGCTTAGGTGAAAATTGGAATGGAGCTTGTTCTCCACCCATTAATTCTGTTAATTCTTCATTAACAATTTTTACAACTTGTTGTGCTGGAGATAAAGCTTCTAATACATTAGAACCTAAAGCACGTTCATTTACTTTTCGTACAAAATCTTTTACAACTTTGAAGTTAACGTCTGCTTCTAATAACGCTAAACGAACTTCACGCATCATTTGTTTTAAATCAGCTTCGGTAATTTTTCCTTTTTTTGTTACCGAACCCATCGCATTTTGCAAGCGATCTGATAATCCTTCAAATGCCATTTTCTCACTCCTCAATCAGGCTATTTATTCATTTCTTGTAAGTCTGTCATCAATTGTTGCAATTGATGGTCATTTGGATAATGTTCTTTGATATGCTGTTCAATTCCATCATAGATAGCTTGTCTTTTATAAAAATCATTTACTAAATGTAATTCTTGTTCATAATCTTCTAATAATTGAGCAGATCGTCGAATATTATCATATACGGCTTGTCGACTAACCTCGAATTCTTCTGCAATTTCTCCAAGAGAATAATCTTCCCCGTAATATAATTCCATATATCCTAGTTGTTTTTCAGTCAAAAGTTTGCCATAAAATTCTAACAACAAATTCATCTGAGTTGTCTTTTCAATTTCCATTGCCATCCTCCTGTCCTTAAACTCACTTTCTAATTATAACAAAAACTAGCGTTTATGCCAATTGCAATGAAATTTAGAACTATTTTTCACTTTCTAAAATTTGAGCTATTTTTTCAAATGTGTTTCCATTTCTAATCGTAATCTTTTTATAAAAATTTTGCTTTAGTAACTGTTTATGGTAAGTAGTCTTTAAATATTCTGCTTCATCGAATTTCCCCCAAAACACAGCATGATTTCCTATATGTATGATTTCATTATAAAAATTTGCTTGACGAAGAAAATCTAGCACAGAGCTTTTATCTAATTGATAAGAAAAGAATAATACATCTCTTCTTGCCAAGTCTTCATTCCACCAATCTGGTAAATTTGTTTTTTCTTCTAAGTATTCTTCTTTCGTCAATAAAGCAAAGGGGATTGAAAATTCATAATGACTTTCTAGCAAATCTTTGATTTTGCAAATACAAATATCTAGTGTATCCGTACTACTAAAAAATAAATTCCCACTATTAATATAGGAGTGAACATCTTGAAAATTTACCTCTTCTAATAATGCTTTCAGTTCACTCATAACTACTTTATTTTTACCACCAACATTAATTCCACGTAACAAAAGGATGTATCTCACTATATAGTCTCCTTCATTTAATCATTTTACAATCACATTAATGATTATACGACAAAATTCAAATTGTTAGTATGAAACAATATCCAATGTTTGATATCGAATCATACAAATACAATTTTTTAGTACCTTTTAGGTTAACAAATTTATAAACAAAACGTTTCTCCTCTAATAGATTTTCTATTTGATTTTGTTTTTCTTTTAATGATTCATTCTTTTTACTTTCTGTATTTAAGATATTCCTAAATTCTTTTTGGTAAATCGCTTCAAGATTACTATCCTCATTATTAAAGTTAATTTCACCCTCTATAGAAAAGGAGTAAATATCAAATCTGTCGTTCTCAAATCCTCTCTCACTTTTATAAGCCATTTTTATATTTTTAACTGAAGTCCCTAGTTCAGAAAGCTCATTTCTATTGTTCTGGGCAAAATGATTAAACGTAAAAACACAGGTAACTAATATCAATATAAGAATAATACTCTTTTTCATAACATACCCACCCCATTTTACACCTCTAAAAATAACTCTAAACTTTCCTACTCTCACTATTATAACCTCATTACTGTTCAAAAAACTGATCATTTAAATAGTTTTACCAAATATTAAAAAGCGTCAGAATCTCCTCTAACGCTTTTTATAGTTTTCGATTAAATTTTCAATTTCCTCTAGTGATTTTGCAAAATGTATTTGATTTCTATCTTCCTTGCTTAATAGATTTGTCGTTACCATATGATTGAAAAAAGCCTCTAAATGGTCATAATAGCCTTCCATATTGTAGAAAATACAAATTCCATTCGTTTGACCGACTCTTACCCATGAAACGACTTCTGCAATTTCTTCTAGTGTCCCTGGACCTCCAGGAAGTGCAATATATACTTCACTTAATTCAATCATTTTATTTTTACGTTCTGACATCGTTTCAACAATATGAAGCTTTGTAATATCTTTTTTAGCAATTTCTCGCTCTACAAAAAATTGTGGCATGACACCAATAACTTCTCCAGCCGATTTCATAACAGAGGTTGCAACCACTCCCATTAAGCCAGTATTTCCTCCACCATAAACAAGTGTGTGGTTCTTCTTCGCTATCCAGTTCCCTAGTTCTTCTGTTCTTTCATCAAAAATTGAATCATTACTCTGACTAGCGGCACAATAAACTGCAATATTCATAAATTCTCCTTATAAAAGAGAGTCGTAAAATCTTACGACTCGATTCCTATTATTTAAATGCTGCAATAATTTCATCTGCAATCTCTTTTGAACAGATAACTCCTGTAGTCTTTTTGTTTGGTACTAAGAAGTCTACTTCTTTTCCATCTACTGTACTATAGTGTAAATCTAATTCTTTTGCAATTACCATACCAGCAGCAATATCCCATGGTGCTAATAATGTTGATACATAAGCAACAGATTTTCCTAATACTACTTGGATATGTTCAATTGAAGAAGCTCCATAAGTACGAGTTACCATTGCTTTACGAATCATAGCGGCTTCTTTTTCATTCGCCTCTAATAACATAAATCCGTTTACGTTAATAGAGCTATCACCGATACTATGAACTTCTGGTTTAGATAAACGACGACCATTGCAATAAGCACCGTAATCTTTAATACCATAAACAAAACGATCACGCATTACATCATAAATGTAACCTAATAAACCTACACCATCTTTATATAAAGCGACCATAATTCCAAAATCTTCTTGACGTTTTACAAAGTTTAATGTGCCATCGATTGGATCAATTAACCATACATATCCGTCCATTGAAGTTAATTCGTCACCAAACCCTTCTTCACCCATAATTTTATGTGTTGGGAATTGTTCACGAATTTTTGAAATTAAAAATTGTTCGATTTCTTTATCAACATTTGTTACTAAGTCATTACGACTAGATTTTGTATCTACTGTAATTGATTCACCAAAGCTATGACGAATTTTATTTCCAGCCTCCATAATCCAATCATTGACTAATAAATGTGTTGCAAATAAATCCATAACTAACATCCTTTCTATTGTTCCATTTTGATTCTTTTTGAAGCATTTTTACTCATTTGAACGACACGGTATAAACTATATCCAGAAACCGATTCAAATTCTTTACCTAGTTTTTTTTCTTCACCAATACTTTTTACAATCGTTTTGAAATCTTTATATCGTTTGATAAATAATTCTGTTTCAATTCCACGTTCATAAGCATCTTCTACTGCATTCCATAATGAAATAACCGTTGACATTTCTTGGTGAGTCCAATCCAAGTCTAATGGATAACTATAATTTGCCAAATAAGTCCCTCCTCAAAAAAGTACACCACTTAGTATACACCTTTTTCTTGAAAATAAAAAGGCTTATCCTTTCTCTCCTAATCTAGAGAAATACGAATGTTTTTCCATTTTCCTGATTTAAATCTAAATAGAATAATGAGCCAACGAATAAATTGATCAATAAATACTGCATACCAAGCTCCAGCTAAACCTAATCCAACTATATTTACAAAAATATATCCTAAACTAACTCGTATAAGAATTGAACCTACAAAAATGGCAATCAATGGCCAAACGGTATCTCCTGCTCCTCTAAGGGCACCAGAAGTAATTAATTGATGACTTTGGAACGGTTGAACAAATGCTACAATTGTTAAAGCAATCATTGTATTTTGAATAATTTCAGGTTCTGTAGAATAAAATTCTGCCAAAGTTTGCGAACCGAAAAAGATAAATAGTGACATCCCAATTGCAATAACAAAACCAATTCGTTGACACATTCTAGTATACATTCTTGCCAATTGTTCATTTTTAGCTCCTAAAGATTGTCCCATTAAAGTTGATGCTGTAATCCCAAAAGCTTGGGCAGGTGAATAAGTTAAATTTAAAATATTTAATGAAATTTGATGAGCCGCATAAACATTTGTCCCCAATCCAGAAACAATATTTAAAAATGAAATAATTCCCACTCTTAATGCTAACTGTTCTAAAGCAGTCGGTAAACCAATTCGGATTAAATCTTTCATCATTTCAAAACGAAATTGAAACTTTTCTTTAAAATCTAAATATAAAACACTTTTCTTAGACAATACATACCGCAAATTTAACGACATTGCAATCACATTACTGAATGCTGTTGAAATAGCTGCTCCAGTTACACCAAGTACTGGGAAACCAAATAAACCATAAATTAAAACAGCATTTCCAAGTACATTTAAACTATTTGCGATTAGATTATTACGCATCGGAATTTTTGTTTCGCCAATCCCGCGTAAAGCAGCTGTCATCGTAAATGAAAAGGATTGGAAAATAAATCCTAGCATAATAACACGAAAATATGCTGTCCCTACTTCAATAACAGAAGCATCGGCGCCTAAAAAAGCTAATATGTATGGTGCTAAAATAATCATCACCACTGAAATAGGAATCACAAATCCTAGCATCGCCAGTAACATCACATGTTTTAAGACTAGACTAATATTTTTATATTTTTTTGCTCCATAATAACGAGCAATGATAGCTGTTCCTCCGACATTCAATGCTTGAACAAAACTTAATCCTAAAAATACGGGTTGATTCGTCATCCCAACAGCTGATACTGCTTGAGCTGCATGTTCTGAAATACGACCTACCATCATCATATCGACCATTCCGAATAAAGATCCTAATAATACTTCAATAAAAACAGGCCATACAATATGAAAAATATTCATTCTTAACTCTGTTTTATTAAACTTCTGATCTATAATCTCTTCCATGCCATCTCTCCTTCTTTAAAAAGTACTTTCTATTTTATACCTATTAGAAAGGATAAGCAACTCAAAATGTTATCGAAATACAAAAAAGACCGAGAAAACTCGGCCTTTCAAACATAAAATTTATTAAATATGAATTGGCATTCCTAATGCTAATTCAGCTGTATCCATAATTACTTCAGCTAATGATGGATGTGAGTGGATTGTTAATGCGATATCTTCTGCATTCATACCTGCTTCAACCGCTAAACCTAATTCTGCGATTAAGTCACTTGCATTTACCCCTGCTACTTGAGCACCAACGATTACATTATCGTCTTTTGTTGTAATTAAACGAACAAAACCTTCAGTTGCATTTAATGAAATTGCACGTCCATTTCCACCTAGAGGGAATTTAGATGCTTTAACTTTTAATCCTGCATCTTTCGCTTGTTGTTGAGTATAACCAACAGAAGCTAATTCTGGATCTGTAAACGCAACAGCTGGCATTGCACGATAATCAACAGCAACTGGTTTACCTGAGATTGCTTCAGCAGCAATTTTACCTTCGTAACTTGCTTTATGTGCTAATGCTGCACCAGGAACGATATCTCCAATTGCGAAAATGTTTTTAATATTTGTACGTCCTTGGTTGTCTACTTTCACTAAACCACGTTCAGTCATTTCAACACCTACAACGTCTAATCCTAATTCATCAGTATTTGGACGGCGTCCTACAGCAACCATTACATAATCAGCAACGATTGATTGTTCTTTTCCTTCAACTTCGAATTTAACTGTTACGCTATCTCCATTGTCAACAGCTTCTTTAGCCATTGCAGAAGTAATAACTTTAACACCTTTTTTAGCGAAATCATCTTCTACTAATTTCACCATATCTTTATCGAACATTGATAGAATGCTTGGAGCACCTTCTAAAATTGTTACTTCAGAACCTAAGTTAGCATAAGCTCCACCTAATTCTGAACCGATTACTCCACCACCGATAACAACTAATTTTTTAGGAACATCTTTTAATCCTAAACCACCAGTTGAATCAATCACACGTCCACCAAATTTGAAACCTTTGATTTCAATTGGACGGCTACCAGTTGCAACAATTGCATGGTTGAATGAATATGTTTGAGCAGAATCTTCTGTCACAACACGTAATGTGTGGTCATCTACTAGGAAAGCTTCTCCACGGATGATTTCCACTTTATTTTTCTTTAATAAGTACTCAATACCAGAAGTTAATTTTTTAACAACTTGGTTATCTTTCCATTCTTGAGTTTTCGCAAAATCTAATACTACTTCTTTTGCAGTTACTCCGAAAACTTCAGAATGTTGAGCTTCTTGATAATGATGTCCTGCAGAAATTAATGCTTTAGATGGAATACATCCAACGTTTAAACACACACCACCAATATATTCTTTTTCAATAATCGCAACTTTTTGTCCTTCTTGAGCTGCACGAATTGCAGCAACATACCCACCAGGGCCGGCACCAATTACGACTGTATCTAGTTCAATAGCGAAATCGCCTACTACCATCTTTTTCACCTCTTAAAAGTTTTCAA
>NZ_CAUQUN010000024.1:0-34052 GCF_963521425.1 uncultured Granulicatella sp. | reverse complement strand
GGTGATGATCGTGTTCATGGTGATGATCGTGTTCATGGTGATGATCGTGTTCATGGTGATGATCGTGTTCATGATGATGATCGTGTTCATGATGATGCTCATGCTCATGATGATGCTCATGCTCATGCGTGAAATCTCCATGGACTCCATGATCTTTTTCGCCATGTTCTAAATGAACATCAAAATCAATTCCATAAATACTGCTTTTAGCAATTTTATGAATATGTAAATGATAGCCATCTACAGCTAACTTTTTAAGTTCTTGTTGTAAATAGTCTGAACTAGCTCCTAAATCAATTAAAAGACCATTCAGCATATCTCCACTTATGCCAGATAAAGGTTCTAAATATAAATGTGTCATGATGAAGCACCTCGAATCTGATTAATCATACTAGCAGAATAAGCAGCGCCAAATCCATTATCAATATTGACAACTGTCACACCAGAAGCACAAGAAGTTAACATACTCATCAGAGTTGTTAGACCTTGTAAGTTACTTCCATATCCTACACTTGTAGGTACTGCAATGACAGGGACATCTACTAATCCTGCGACTACACTCACAAGAGCACCTTCCATTCCGGCAATGACAATAATGACGCTAGCGCCACGGATATCATCCAAACGATTGAATAGTCGATGGATACCAGCAACTCCAACATCATAAATACGTTTCACAGGATTTCCAAATGTTTCAGCAGTAATAGCAGCTTCTTCTGCTACAGGCATATCACTTGTTCCTGCCGTTACTACAGCAATGTAATGTTCAGATTGAATAGGAGTTGGATTAACGACAAAAGCTCTTGCAGTTTCGTAATAAAATCCGTAAGGAATTTTTTCTAATAAGTATTGTCCTTTTTCGCTATCGACTCTAGTTGCTAGTACAGGAAGATTTTCTTTTTCTAATGAAGCAATAATTTTCTCGATTTGCTCTTTTGTTTTTCCTTCTCCATAAATAATTTCTGGAAATCCATTTCTTTTATTACGAGAAAGATCTAAAGAAGCAAAACCCATATCGTCGATGCCTTCTAATAGAGAGGCAGCTTCCTCTAGTGAAAGCTGTCCCTCTTGAAAGCGAATAAGAATCTCTTTTTTATTCATAATAATTTCCTAATCTTCAACGATAACAGATAAACCATCACGAATAACGGTAACTTTAGCATCTTGACCTTCAATTTCAAAGGCACGAGCTAATGCTTCGTCAAATGTTTTAGCAATTTCCATGTGCATATCTGTAATTAATGTAGGGTCTACTAAATCAGAAACAAAAATGACACGGTGATGTACTAAAATACGTGCTAAAATTTGAGCAGTCCATTGATCTGGGATTGTTTCTAAACGTGGTGTGTTAATCGCTTTTTCTAAAAAGTCTTTTGGTTCTTTATAATCAGCTAAGTTATGATAGAATCCTGAACCACCATGTCCGTCACGACATCCTGCAACCATAATAATAACGCCGCCTTCTTTATTAGTAGCTTCAGCAGCAGTCATTCCTTTAACAGCTTGGTAAATATTTTGGTCTAGTGGGAATCCACCATTTGTTGAAACAGCGATATCACAAGGGATTTTTTTAACATGAGCTAATTTACGTACAAACTCACATCCAACATGGTGAGCTTCTTCCATATCACCAGCAAATGAACCGATAATATGTTTTTCTCCATCTAATACTACGTTAACAATAAAGGCTAAGTTTGCAGTACGAGCTGCATAAACCATATCTTCATGGATTAAATTATGTTTTAAGTTACCTGTTCTTGATTTATCAGAGTCGATAAATTCACCAGAGTGGTTTGCCATAATTGTTTTATAAGAAGCAATACCTGGTAATACAGATTTACGTCCACCTGAAAATCCAGCAAAGAAGTGAGATTCAATGAATCCTTCAGCGATTAATAAGTCTGCTTCAGCAGCAATACGGTTAATAATGCAGTCACCACCTGAAGGTAATTGACCGATTTTTACCATATCTTCATCATTTGTTGAAATGTGCATTACGATTTCTTCGTTATCTACAATTTCTTGACCGTACTTATTGATTAATTCTTCTCGAGTTGAAGGACGGTGGAAACCTGTTGCTACTAAAATACGAATACGAGCATCTGGAGCGACACTACGAATACGACGTAAAATAATCGGAGTAATAATATGAGAAGGAACTGGACGAGTGTGGTCTGAACTAATTAAAATAATGTCTTTTTTTCCTTTTGCCAATTCTTCTAATGATTTACTACCAATAGGATTATCCATTGATTTTTCAACAGTTTCTTGTTCAGATAGAGGATTTGAAAAATTCTCTGCTTCTGATTCTAACAATCCTGCAAAATTTTTATCAGGAATGCTAGCAGTGATTAGTTGTTTGTCATAAGGTAATTTAATGTCTACCATTTTTAACATCTCCTTTGTTAATAGCTAACACAATATAGTATATTATTTTTTTCTTTGTATGTGAATACAAATGGTGTTAACATATGTTAACAAAAATATTTTTATCAAGAGGATAATAATGTTTGAGAAATGCAAGTGAATTTTTGAAAAAAAGGAGTATAAAAATGGAAGAAAATTATCTTGTAAACTTTCTTGAAGCGCATAATGCACCTGTGATTAAAAAGAAGAAGCACATGTATTTAGCGTATCACGGATTAGAGGAGTCTTATACATATGTATTGAAAGAAGGGGTTGTTAAAACAAGTATCATCTTAAAAGATGGTCGAGAATTTAACTTAGCGTATATTACCCCTATCGATATTATTTCATTATTAAGAGACGAAGTATCGAATTATACTTCTGCACCCTTTAATGTACGAGTAGAATCAGATGAAGCAAGTTTTTATCGAATTCAGCGTATTAAGTTTTGGGAATATGTTAAAGAAGATCGAAAATTGCAAGACTATATTCGAGAATATTATCGTCAAAAATTATCTGAAAATATCGAATCTTTACAATATATGACGATGAATGGGAAAAAAGGTGCAGTATGTGCATTTATTTATAAATTAGTAAAGCAGTTTGGAGTACAAACGGAAGAAGGCATACTGATTGATTTTGCAGTAACGAATGAAGATATTGCAGGATTTTGTGGTATTTCTACGCGCAATAGTGTGAATCGTATTATTCATGATTTAAAAGCTGAAGGTGTTGTGGAAATCAAAAATCAGAAAATTATTGTAAAAGATATTAGTTACTTAGCAGATTTTACTGGAAGAGAAGGCTAATAAGAGCCAATGTTAAGGAGAATCAATATGGATGAAAAAGAACTAAAGCTAAAAGAATTATTGAAGGAAATTGGTAAGATTGTTATTACTTATTCAGGAGGAATTGATAGTAGCTACCTATTAAAAGTAGCACTAGACACTCTTGGAAGTGAAAATGTTTTAGCAGCTGTAGTGAATTCTGAATTATTTCCGGATTATGAATTTGATATGGCAATTGATTTGGCCAATGAAATGGGAGCTCGTGTTATCGGATTAGAAATGGAAGAATTATCAGATCCACGAATTGCAGCAAATACCCCTAAAATTTGGTACTATAGTAAAAAATTATTGTATCAAACGATTAAACAACATGTAGAACAAGAAGGGTTTACAGTGTTATCCGATGGAACGATTATGGATGATGTAGATGATTTTCGTCCAGGAGTAAAAGCTCGTAATGAAGAAGGCGTTCGTAGTTTATTACAAGAAGCTGGATTATATAAAAGTGAAATTCGTCAATTAGCCAAAAGACTTGGCGTAGAAAATTGGAATAAAGTTCCTTCTTGTAGTATGGCTTCCCGTTTCCCATATGGAACAAAGATTACTGCAGAAAAAGTTCGTTGGGTACAAGAAGCAGAAGCTTATTTAATTCAATTAGGATTTGAACAAGTGCGTGTACGTGTTCACCAAGATTTAGCAAGAATCGAAGTATCTCTTGATTTAGTATCTACATTATTAGACCATCGTCAAGAAATTGAAAGTAAATTACGCTCGATTGGTTTTAGTTATGTTGCATTAGACTTAGCAGGTTACCAGTATGGACGAATGAATCAAGTGTTAACTGATAAAGAAAAAGCAAAAATTGGATAAGAGATAAAGGAGAACTTTGATAAGGAGTTCTTCTTTCTTTGCCTAGAAATGAGGAGAGTATGGAAGCTCAAGAAGTATTACGATTTTGGTTTGAGGAATTAGAACCAAAGGATTGGTTTGTAAAATCCATTGCACTGGACAAAGAAATATACAGACGTTTTTTTAAAATTCATCAAGCAGCCATTGCGGGAGAATTAAGTCATTGGAGAAATACGATTCAAGGAAGATTAGCAGAAATTATTGTTTTGGATCAATTTTCTAGAAATTTATATCGTGATGATGCGAGAGCCTTTTTATATGATGGCATGGCGTTGGTATTAGCACAAGAAGCCCTACCGTATTCTAAGGAATTAACGATTGTTGAACGAAGTTTTTTATATATGCCATTTATGCATTCAGAGTCATTAGCAATTCACGAGGAGGCTGAACAATTATTTTCTGAACCTGGAATGGAAAAGCGTGCGAAATATGAACAGATGCATCGAAACATTATTGAACAGTTTGGACGATATCCATATCGTAATGAAATTTTAGGAAGAAAATCCACTGAAAAAGAGTTGGAATTTCTTCGAAATCATTCAGGATTTTAATCAGAACAGGTATGTAAAACGCATTAAAAAAAGTAATAAAACCTTAACATAAATAGAGTTGTTTTTTAAGTGAAAATTCGATACGATGAATAGGCAAAAGAGAGAATTGTGGAGATAAACTTATGAAAAAAATCAAATGGATGAAAGCCGTTGTGACAACTTTAATCGCTTGTTGTTTAGCAAGTCCGATGCAAACGATGGTTCACGCTGAAGAAGCTGAGAAGCCTAAGACTGCAGAAGAAATCGCAGCTTTAGAAGATGTAGCATCTTATATTGCTATCGAACAAACAAGTGGAAAAATTTTGATGGAAAAAAATCAAGATGATGTTCGAGGCATTGCTTCGATGAGTAAAATGGTGAGTCAGTATTTAATATTAGAAGCAATTAAAAATTCAGAAATTACATGGGAAACAAAAATCCCCATTAGTGAACGAGCAAGTAAATTAAGTGCAAATTATTCTTTATCAAATGTACCTTTATGGCCGAATGAGAAATACAGTATTCAAGAATTATTTGAAGCAAGTTCGATTTATTCTGCAAATGCTGCAACAATTGCAATGGCAGAATATTTAGCGGGAAGTGAAGCTAAATGGATTGAACGAATGAAAGAAAAACTTGAATCTTGGGGGATTCATGATGCGATGATTGTGAATGCTACAGGATTACCAAATAAATATGGTGAAGCAGAAAAAAATCCAGATTTTGGAGATGAAGCAGAAAATAGTATGTCTGCTCGCTCGGTTGCGATTGTAGCAAGAAGATTAGTATTAGATTTCCCAGAAATTTTAAAAATTTCTTCTGTCGCGACAAAGGAGTTTCGACCAGGAACTGAGGGTGTCACTAAGATGGATAATTTTAATTATTTAATTCCAGGATTATTATTTGGTTATGATGGAGTAAATGGATTAAAAACAGGAACTTCTGAAACAAGTGGAGCCTCAATTACAACAACAGCAACACGTAATAATTTCTCAGTCATTGTTGTTACGATGGGATCTAAACAACCATTGAATCGTTTTAAAGTAACTACAAAAATGTTAGATGAATTATTCAAGAAATACGAAGGCTTAGTTGTCGGGATTCCAGGTAAATCTGTTCAAAATATTCAACCTTATCCAGTAAATGGTGGGGCTGATGAGAAGATTAGTGTGGATTATGGAGATAATTTTGTAGCGGCTGTTCCAAAAGGAACTGCTATGAGTCAAGTAAAAGTACGTTTTGAACCATTTAAAGAATTGTTAGATGAAAATAATGCTCTTAAAGCACCGATAACTGCAGGAAAAACAATTGGAGATTTATATTTTCAAATTCCTGGAGAAGATTTAGGTTATGTAGATGGTCAGGTAGAAGGACATGTACCAGCATTCGCAGGATATGAAATTGATCCATCGAATATTGTGACAGATGGTTATCGACAAGTGAGAGGATTTGTTGAAAAGATTATTCACCGAATCCAAGAGTTTATTGGAAATCTCTTCCAAAAAGTAAAAGGTTTCTTACACGCAGAAGAAGCGTAGAGATTTATTCATTAAAAATGGAGACGACATAGATCGTCTCTTTTTTATGGATAAAAATATTTCTATATAGAAATATTTTTGTTGACAAATAATTTATTTCTATATAGAATAAATATATAAAGTGAAGAGTTAGAAGACTAATTCTAAACTATAAAAATTATTTAACAAATAAGAGAAAAGGGGAAATCAATATGACAAACTTTACAGAATTACAAACAAAACGCCGTTCCATTTACGCTTTAGGGAAAAATGTGGAGATTTCTAATCAAGAATTAGTGGATACAATTCAAGGAGCGATTCTTCAAACTCCATCAGCATTCCATTCACAAACAACTCGTGTGGTGATTTTATTAGATAAAGAATCAGATGCATTTTGGAATGAAATTGCTTATTCAGAATTAGAAAAAGTAACACCTGCAGAAGCATTTGAAGCTACAAAACAACGTTTAGCAGGATTTGCGCAAGCAAAAGGAACGATTTTATTTTATGAAGATCAAGATGTCGTAAAAGGGCTTCAAGAACAATTTCCTAGTTATGCTGAAAACTTCCCATTATGGTCAGAACAAGCTCATGGAATTTCATTATACGCAACATGGTTAGCATTAGCAGAAAAAAATATTGGAATGAATGTTCAACATTATAATCCATTAGTAGATGCACAGTTAGCAGAAAAATATGATATTCCGGCAAACTGGAAATTACGTGCGCAAGCACCATTTGGAGCGATTGTTGCACCTGCTAGTGAAAAAGAAGTTCAAACAGAAAATCGTTTCAAAGTATTTGGAGCTTAACAGAAGGATTTATAAAAAATTAGAGGAGTTGTGATTATATGTATCAATCAGATTTTGAATTAGGATATGTTGCCTTAAATGTACGTAACTTAGATTTACAAAGTCAATATTACCAACAAGTTCTTGGACTTAGCGTGATTCATCAAGAGGAGTCAATGATTGACTTAGGTGTGGGCAAGACCGTTTTAGTTCGATTAATTAAAACAGAGGAAGCATTAGATGTTGCGGGTAGTTATGGACTTTATCATTTGGCTATTTTACTTCCTTCTAGAGAAGCTTTAGCACAGATTTTCAAACATTTTGTAGATCATTCTGTTCCATTAATTGGAGCGAGTGATCATGATTATAGCGAAGCTATCTATCTAGAAGATACAGAAGGAAATGGAATTGAAATCTATCGAGATAGACCTGTTTCTGAATGGGATATTAAGGAAGATGGACGTATTATTGGGACAACAGAAGCGATGGATGCAGAAGGATTGTATCGTTTAGCAACTCCTTTAGAAGGCCCTTATAAAATGCCAGAAGGTAGCCGAATGGGGCATGTTCATCTATCGGTTCGTAAGAGTGATATTTCGAGTGGATTTTATCAAAATGTACTAAAAGTGCAAGATAAATTCTCTGTTCATTCTGCTTCATGGTTAGCATCTGGAAATTACCACCATCATTTGGCCGTTAATGAGTGGGGTGGACAATTAGCGGCTAGAACTGAAGGGATGCGAGGCTTAGCTTACTATACAGTTATTTTCGAGGATGAACAATTGTATCAAGATACGATTGAAAGAGCGAAGAAATTTGCTAAAAATGTAGAAATTGGAGAACAGGAAGCTAGTTTTACAGACTTAGATGGTATTAAAACACGTTTAGTGTTGAATCGTTAATTCTTACGGATTACCTGTTGCACAACTATAGAGAATATTGTAAAATACAGACATATAAAACTGTATGAATAGTAACTTGAAGTCTTTTGTAGAGAGCTAGCGTTTGGTGAAAGCTAGTAAAGTATGACAAGCGAATCCACATACTATGATGCATGGTGAAAGCATTGATTAAGCCATCCGGAGCAAACCGTTATCGCAAATGAGTGCAATGGAAACATTGAATACGGGTGGTACCGCGAAGATAAAAGTGAAACACACAACTTCGTCCCAGTGACAATTTGTCGGGGATGAGTTGTGTGTATTTTTTTACAATGGTTTAAACAAATTTTCAACAGGCAAAACAAAAGAAATTGGAGGAATCAATATGTTAGATATGAAACGAGTGAGAGATCACTTTGAAGAAGTTGTGGTTGGATTACAAAACCGTGGAGTAGAACGTCAAGTAGTAGAAGAATTACGTGATTTAGACGAAAAACGTCGTGAATTAATTTTAAAAACGGAGCAATTAAAACAATACCGTAATACAGTTACGGAAGAAATTTCTCAATTAAAACGTAATAAGGAAGATGCTAGTGCAAAAATCGCAGAAATGAAACAAGTTGGGGAAGATGTAAAAGCAACAGATGCTTTATTAGCAGAAGTAGAAGAAAAATTAGAATACATCGCTTCACGCTTACCAAACATTGCTGCAGCAGATGTGCCTGTAGGGGAAGACGAAAATGAAAACGTAGAAATTCGTCGTGAAGGAACTCCACGTGTCTTTGATTTTGAACCAAAACCACACTGGGAAGTAGCAGAAGCATTAGATATTTTAGACTTTGAAAGAGGGGCTAAAGTATCAGGAAGTCGTTTCTTATACTATAAAGGTTTAGGGGCTCGTCTAGAACGTGCCATTTACAACTACATGCTAGATTTACATGTAGAAAAACATGGTTACACAGAAATGATTACACCATATTTAGTAAACGAACAATCAATGTATGGTACAGGACAATTCCCTAAATTTAAAGAGGATGTATTCCAATTAACAGACGAACGTAATTTAACATTAATTCCAACAGCAGAAGTTCCATTAACAAACTATTATGCAAATGAAATTTTAGAAGAAGCACAATTACCAATTTATTTCACAGCATTAAGTCCTTCATTCCGTTCAGAAGCAGGTAGTGCCGGAAGAGATACTCGTGGATTAATTCGTTTACACCAATTCAACAAAGTAGAAATGGTGAAATTCGCAACTCCTGAAACATCATTTGATGAATTAGAAAAAATGACAGATAATGCCGAAGATGTATTACGTGGATTAGGCTTACCATTCCGTACAATTGTATTATGTACAGGAGATATGGGATTCTCAGCTTCTAAAACATATGACGTTGAAGTATGGATTCCAGCACAAGATACTTACCGTGAAATTAGTTCATGCTCAAACTGTGTAGACTTCCAAGCTCGTCGTGCGAAAATTCGTTACCGTCAAGCTGAAACTGGAAAAATTGAATTATTACACACATTAAATGGATCTGGTTTAGCAGTTGGTCGTACAGTAGCAGCCATCTTAGAAAACTACCAAGAAGCAGACGGAAGTGTAACAATCCCTGAAGCATTAGTTCCATATATGGGTGGAGTTACAAAAATTACTAAAAAATAATGAATAGATGAAGAAAAGACTTTTTAATAATGGAGCGTTTGCCAGAGGACTTCTATGTCTTTTGGTGCAATCTGTGTTAAAGAGTCTTTTTTTGAGGCTCATCAACAAATTCTGTTGGGGAAATTTTTTGTATATACTAAAATAGGGTTGGTGGATTTTCTCCATCAACCCTATAAATTTTAGAATTTTTTTTAGTGTATTAATTAATCGAGTTTTCATTATGAATAGGAAGTGAAAGAGTAAAGGTACTTCCTACATTTTTTTGACTTTGAACGGTAATTTCTCCGCCTAATTGATGAGACAATTCTTGTGCAATCGCTAAGCCAAGTCCATGTCCACCTGTTTTCATATTTCTGGAGCCTTCTACTCTATATAATTTTTTAAAGATATGCTCAAATTCTTTTTCATCAATTCCTGTTCCTTTATCTGTTACACTAATTGTTAAGGTCTGATCCGTTAAGTGACCTTTTACATCAACCGGTGTTCCAGGTTCGGAATATTTAAAAGCATTATTTAATAAATTAACAAGAATACGTAATAACTTATCATATTGACTTGTAAATTTAGCAGATTCTGGAGTCACTTGAATATTGATATCTCTATTTTCTTGATCAATTAATAGATGAAATTCATTCATTGCATGAATGAATAATTGGTCTAAAAAGATGACTTCTGATGGTGAATCAGGAGCTTTTTCTTGTGTATTTAAAGTTAAGATATCTAATTCTTCTACTAATTTATTGAGACGTTCTGTTTGACGATTAATGGTTGTTAAATAGTGTGTGTGTTCTTCTGGAGTAATGACGCCATCTAAAATCCCTTCGACCGTTGCTTGAATGGAAGTAATCGGTGTTTTGATATCATGGGAAAGTTGCGCAATCATTAATCGTTTTTCTTTTTCACTTTCTGCAAGTGAGGAGAATGATTGTTGCAAGTTAGCAGACATATCATTAAAAGCTTCCCCTAATTCTTGAAATTCAATAGGACCTTTACTAGTTACAGGATCTCCGAAGTCTTTATTGGCAATTTTTTTTACCTTTAATTTAAGAGCTTGAAGCGAAGAAAAGATAGGTGATAGAAGGAATAAGCTAATCATAGCCCCAATAAAGCTAGCAATGAGTGTGATTCCAACTAAAAAATATACTTCTCTTTTGTCAATTAGCATTCGTTGAATAGCCCAAAAAACTGCAAGAATAGTTAAAAGAGTAGATACCAAATAACCAATGATAATATAACTTTTTAATTTCATAATGTACCTCGTGGTTTTTCAATTTTATATCCTAATCCCCAAACAGTTTTAATCGTTGGGGTATGAATACTGGAGTGTTTCGTTAATTCTTGTCTTACAGCATGGATATGAACATTAAGGGTATTCGTATCATCGATAAACTCTTCCTGCCAAACTTTTTCATATAGTTCAGTCTTTGAAAAAACACGTTCAGGATTTTTACATAAAATCCAGAGAAGTTCAAATGCTTTTACCGTTAAATTTAGTAGGTGGTCTCCGATGAAAGCTTCATATGTTTCGTGATTCATATTGAGATTTCCAAGCTGTACTTGAGTAGATTCTCCCCCTCTATAAATTCTCTTGAAGATATTATTCACTCTAAGAACAAGTTCTCTAGGGCTGAAAGGTTTAATGATAAAATCATCCGCACCCATACTAAGTCCGAAAATTTTATCTTGTTCACTTGTTTTAGCAGTCATAAAGAGGAAAGGCTGATCTGGTGATAAGTATTGTACCTCGCTAATAAAATCATAGCCATCCATTTTAGGCATCATAATATCGGTAATAATTAAATCGATGGATTTATTTTTAAATAATTCTAGTCCTTCGATACCATCATGGGCAACTAAAACATTATAACCGGCTTGAGATAAGTAACGTTTTTGGATATCTGTAATTTCAAATTCATCATCGACGAGTAATATTGTTCTTTCCATTAGAGACTCCTTTTATAAAAATAGTGCTATACTTTCGCTCAGTATAACACTATTTTTATTTGAATTAAACTTAGTTTCTTTCTTTTTTCGCTTTTAATCCTAAAGTTCCTAAGATGAAGGCGAATGCTGCTGAGAATGCTCCTAATGCTGCAGTGTTTGTAGCTGTTTCTCCAGTTTTTGGAAGAGTAGACATGTTATCTTTCTTCATCATATCTTCTTTCACTTTAGTTTCGTTTACCTTCATATCTTGAGTTGTATTTGTAGAAGTTGAAGGTGTTACTGGTACAGAAACTTTATTTAAATGAATTTTCACGTCACGAGTTGCAATAAGATTTGTTAAGTCAGGTTTACCATCTTTATTACCGTATACTTTTACAGTTGCATCATAAGTATAATCGCCATTAGCTTTTAGTTGATCGATTAAAGCTTGACCTTGTTTACCAACAGTATTGCCATTTAAGTCTACTTCATAGAAGTATTGACCTTTAGTATTTACATTTTCACCTAATGGAGATAAAGCAGGGTTTTTAGATGTGCCATTGTCAGACCAAGGAGCTTTATCAGAAGCTTTTAGTAATAGGCGAGTTAACATACCATCACCAGCGAAGAATTCATAAGGAATTACTTGGTTTACGCCGGCAGTGAAAGAACCATCACCTTTAGCTTTTTCAAGATAGCTAGCAGGAACATCAATGAAAGGTTTAACGTTATTTTCAACTGCTTGTTGAACAGTTTCTTTAGACACTAATCCATTAATGTTGATGTTTACATCTTTAGTAGCGACTAGATTATTTAAGTCAGGTTTACCGTTTTTATTGCCATAAACTTTAACAGTAGCTTTATAAGTTTGAGTACCATTAGCACGAAGTTGATTGATTAAATCTTGCCCTTGTTTACCTTCAGTATTACCAGTTAAGTCTACTTCATAGAAGTATTGACCTTTAGTATTTACATTTTCACCTAATGGAGATAAAGCAGGATTTTCAGCTTTACCATTATCAGACCAAGGAGCTTTATCAGAAGCTTTTAGTAATAGACGAGTTAACATACCGTCACCAGCGAAGAATTCATAAGGAATTACTTGGTTTACACCAGCAGTGAAAGGACCTTTGCCTTCAGCTTTTTCAAGGTAAGCAGCAGGAACATCAATACTGTCTTTTACGTTATCTTGAACAGCTTTTTGAACCTTTTCTTTATCCACTACACCATTAATGTTAATGCCAACATTTTTAGAAGTGATTAGATTTTTACCGTCTTTGTCACTATAAACTTTAACAGTAGCATTGTATGTTTGAGTGCCATTAGCTTTTAGTTGATCGATTAAATCTTGCCCTTGTTTACCAACAGTATTGCCATTTAAATCTACTTCGTAGAAGTATTTACCTTTTGTTAATCCTTCAAGAGGAGGTAAAGCAGGATTTTTAGCAGTACCATTGTCAGACCAAGGAGCATTATCAGAAGCTTTTAGTAATAGACGAGTTAACATACCGTCACCAGCGAAGAATTCATAAGGAATTACTTGGTTTACACCGGCAGTGAAAGGGCCATCTCCTTTAGCTTTTTCAAGATAAGCAGCAGGAACATCAATATTTTCTTTAACGTTATCTTTAACAGCTGCTTTTACTTGTTCAGGGGTAGTTTCTGCAGGTGTTGCAGCTCTATCTTCTGTTTCAGCTTTATTTGTAGAGCCTTCAGTTGGTTTTGGTGAAGTAGTTGAATCTTTTGGGTTAGCTAAGGCTGTATCAACTGCGGCATTTTTAATTAATTTGTTAATATTTTCAGGATTATTTTTCTCCCTATTATTTGTTTTTTTTTCTCCCTTTAGTACATCCGTTTTAGTTTTAGCATCTGGTGTTACAGTTGCTTTTTCTTCCTGCTTAACAGGCTTATCTGGTGTTGATTGAACAACTTGTGTGCCAGTTTCTTCTTTAGCTAGTACTGAATTTGCCGGTGAACTCATTATAAAGAATCCACTAGCAACGATGACGGATGCTACACCAACACTTAAACGACGAATTGACCAACGAGTAACTTTCTCTTGCATATTTTTTTTCATAGTAAAACCTCCTAAGTTTTGTATGTATTTACTATAAAAGAGAAAAATAAAGTGAATGTAAGTAAAAGTTAAAATAATTCTTAAATGTCCGTTATAAAAATCTTATATACGATGATTTTAGACAAAAAATACCTTGTAATCATGAAATTAAAGAGTAGAATTGGATTTTTTCGGATGTATAAAAAGGCAATCACTTCCAATTGAGGAGATGATTGCCTGTTACTTTTCATTATTTTTTCACACTAACATTAATCGCATCTAATACACGCTCAACAGGGGTGCTTTCTTCGAGTAAGTGTTTTTGTTCTTCTTTAGCAATATCAGGGTGATCAGTAATGATGCCTGAAACCGAACTATGTAGATATTTATTAATTTCTTCAGGTTCATTAATCGTCCAAACATAAACTTCATGACCTTGTTGTATTGCAGCAATAGCTGTTAAGTCATGATAAGAGAAATCTTCCACCACATAAAAGTCTACAGCAGGATTTCCAAATCCACCAAATTGGAGTGGGATGACATATCCGGTATCCATTTCAGGAGCTTTGCGTTCAATTTCTTCAATCACGTTTAAGTTGATAGACATCACTTTGTAAGTTTTTTCAACCCCTAATTCTCTCATTTTTGTAATAAAGAGGTCGGTGTAGTCAGATCCTTCAAAACCATGAGGTTTTAATTCAACGAGTAGTTTAACATTGAGTTCCTTTGCTTTTGCAACAAATTCTTCAAAAGAAGGGATATGACTTTCATAATTATTTTGGTAAATTGGAAGACCAACAATTTCATCATAAGTCATATCTTTAACTTTTTTATTGAGACGCGCTAATCGCTTCAAATTATAATCATGCATAACGATAAAGCGATTGTCTTTTGTAAGTAAAATATCCATTTCCACATAATCGGCGCCTTCTTTTGCTGCAGCTTCAAGAGCTTCAAGAGAATTTTCTACCCCATATTCGGTAAATCCTCGGTGAGCGACGATGGCAGCTGAGGAAGAGTTTTCCCAGTGATATTTTGCAATAGCTTCGCCAGAATAGTAAATTGTTAAACCGATAAAAGCAGCTACTGTAATAAGGGTACTTTTAAAGGGGATTTCAGGAATATGATTCTTGATTGTTACATCTACTGCATCTTGATCATCAGCTAGTTTTACTAAAATAATCACTAGGGCAATTTTTGTATAAATGGCCATAAAGAAAATGACTAGTTTCGATAAGACAAACAGGCTCGTTACGATAAAGACATTATCCATTATAGAAGATAAGTATCCTAAAGTAATCGTGAGAATAAACGTCACTAAAAATCCAATGAGGGATAGGACGACTTCAACTAGTATGAAGATTCCAATATGTCTCCATAATTTCTTTTTGGTGAGTGCCCAACTTGTTTTCATATTTTCTAAAAAACAATGGTTCGTCAAAATTTGTAGTGGAATAGCGTAAATGAACCGAAGATGAAAATAAGCCAGCACAATATATAAAATGATAGATCCGATTGCTCCGGCAGTTGTTTTTTGAATTTCTTCTGTAATAAAGTTTGGAATATATAATTGTTCGGTTAAAAACGAAGTCATTCCAAACTGTCCTAATGGTAATAGCGTTAATAAATACAATAAGAAATAAATAAATTGTGGGCTAAAAAATTCCCTCACTTCTCCAAAAGCATTTTTCAAACTGGTTCGCCATGAGAAATGTGTCTTAGAAATGGTTCCATAAACCATAAACGTAAGAATCGAAAATTCAATAAAGACAAATAAAATGACGGCGAATAAATAGGCAATAAACGCTAAAATAATAATGGGTGAGGAGAAGAATAATTTCATATTGCTAAAATTAAAATTACTTTGGCCCGATAAAAAAATAATGCCTTTAAATAAGGTTGATAAAATTCGAAAGCCAACAAAGGATACGAAAAATTGTAAGAAGGCGGCGTTTCGAACATACATGAATTTATTGGAAAATAAATTATTCAATACAAATCGAACGTTTTTCCAAATAGGTAAAGTTTGATTTTCCATAAAACCTCCTTATAGAAAGATTGAGAATATTGTAGCACAGATTAAAAGAAAATTCTTGTTGAAATTTAGAAAAAATCTTAAGAAAGAAGCAAGCTTTCTTCATTGTAACAAGAGGAAGATTGCCGTATACTTAAAGCGTAATCATGATTTTATAGGAGGGATTTTATGTTTTTATCAGAGGAATTACTAGAACAAATTCATCAAAGAGCAGCGCAATATGACTTGGAAAATGCGTGGCCAAAGGAAGATTATGAGGCATTAAAAGAAGCGGGATATTATAAAGCTTTTGTGCCAAAAGAATATGGGGGATATGGCCTATCTCTTCAAGAAATTGCCCAAGAACAAACAAGACTAGCGATGGCAGCACCAGGAACAGCTCTTGGTATTAATATGCACCAAATTATTGTTGGATTAGCAAAGCATATGGTTCGATTCGGCAATAAGAAGGGTGAACAAATTTTACGAGATGCAGCTGATGGGAAGTTGTTAGCATTTGGTATTTCTGAACCAAGTAATGACCGAGTTTTATTTGGATCCATTTCAAAAGCGGAGCCACAAGAAGATGGAGGCTATCGTTTTTATGGAAAGAAAGTTTTCCTATCGATGGGGAAATATTGCGATAAATTAGTTTCATTTGGTTCAGACACATCTGGAGAATCTCCATTGTCTGTCTTTGCTTATTTAACACCTGATGCAGAAACATTCGAAGTAAAAGATGATTGGAATACATTAGGAATGAAAGCAACTCAATCAAATACGGTCGAATTAAAGGGTATTTATGCTGCAGAAGAGCAAATTTTAACAAAAGTAGCTCCAGGACCAAGCTTTGACCCAGTTGTTTTCGGTATTTTTGCTTATTTTGAGATTTTATTAGCCGCTACTTATCATGGAATTGGAAAACGTGCGTTAGAAATCGGAATTGAAACGGTGAAAACTCGTCATTCTGTATCAAATGATGCGCCATATTCTCAAGATAAAAATATTCGTTGGAGAATTGCCGAAGCAGCTATTATTTTAGATGGCATTCAACCACAAATTAATGAATTAAGTCAAACATTGGAATCAAGCGAAGAATATAGCTTTATTTGGTTACCACGTTTATCTTCTATTAAGAATCGTTCTGTTGAAGTGTCTAAAAAAGCAGTAGAAGAAATTGTACGTGCTAGTGGAGGAAGTTCTTATTACAATACAACAGAACTTTCACGCTTATATCGTGATGTATTAGCTGGTTTATTCCAACCATCTGATCAAGAATCTCTTCATGATGCATGGGCAAATATTTTATTAGGACCTATTGCGTAGTTAGTTCTTAAGAGTATGGGTTTTGCTGAATTTCTTCTCTTTCAATGTTTCCCGCACGATATTCCTAGTATTTTCAAAGTAGTTATAGTATAATCGTTCGTGGCGTTTTGAACGCTCGAGGTTCGCAACCATCCCTCGATTCAAAAAACTAGGAGGAAAAGAAATGAAACAAAACAATGTAAAAGTGTTGATTATCAATGCGATTGTAGCAGCACTATATGTGGTGATTACAACAGTATTTGCCTTTATGTCCTTTGGAAATATACAATTCCGTATTTCAGAAATGTTAAACCATTTATTTGTTTTTGATAAAAAATATGGGTACGGGATTATTGCGGGTGTTATTTTAGCCAATACTATTTTTATGTCTAGCTCTGGTTTAGGAGGGTATGATTTAGTATTTGGTTTAGGACATTCTATTTTATCTTTAGTGATTGGTTCATTAGTGTTCCGATTTGCCAAAGATTTAAAAGGTAAAATGTTATTGTTATCCATCGTATTTAGTGTGATGATTTTCTTAGTAGCCATTGAGCTAAAAATTGTATTAGAATTACCATTTTGGTTAAGCTACTTTGAAACTTTTGTTGGTGAAATTGTAGTTATGTTAGTGGGAATTCCAGTGATGTTAGCAGCCGACAAAGCAATTGATTTTACAAAACAAATGAATGCATAATCTATGTTTTAAAAGGTATATTCGAGAAATCGAGTATGCCTTTTATTGTTGTAGGAAAGAGTAGTGTGAAGTTAGTAAGAGTAAAATCGTTTAAAAAGGTATTTCGTAACCTCCTGACTTGTAAAAAAGCATAAAAGCATCTAAACTATAGTAGACTATGAATCAGAAAAGAGGAATTTCGATGGAATTATTGAGTTTAACAGTAGGGCGCCTACAAGAAAATGTTTATTTTTTAATCGATGAAAATAAAGAAACATTAATTTTTGATCCAGGTGCACAAGCAGAGGATATTAAAGAATTAATTGAAGAAGAAGGCTTGAAACCAATTGCGATTGTGTTAACCCATGCGCATGGAGACCACATTGGAGCAGTAGACGAATTAAGAAAAGCCTACAATATTCCTATGTATATGAATGAAATTGAAAAAGAATTTTTAACGAATACAGATTTCAATCGTTCATTATATTCAAACGAAAATATTACGGTAGAGCCTGCTGACGGATACTATCCAGCAGAATTAGGAAAATGGAAAATTGGAAGTTTCGATCCTGAATTAGCGTTAATTCCAGGACATTCTCCAGGTAGTACAGTGTTTATCTTCAAAGATAATGGATTTGTGATCGGAGGAGATGTTTTATTCAAAGGTAGCGTTGGACGTAGCGACTTCTCATATGGTAGTCATATGACATTAATGGCAGGAATTGAACAATATTTATTACCATTACCAGGAAATACGGTTGTATTCCCTGGACATGGAGAACCAACAACATTACAAGATGAAATTGACAGTAACCCGTTTTTAAATGGAGCAACTAGATAGGACTCAGTAGGAGAATTCAAAATGATTTTTGATACACATACACATTTAAATGTAGAGCAATTCGCAGGAGAAGAAGCAGACGTTATTCAGCGTGCAAAGGAATTAGCTGTTACACGTTTTGCGGTTGTTGGATTTGATACACCAACGATTGAAAAAGCTCTCCAATTAAGTGAAAATTTTGAAGAAGTAGTGGCGATTGTAGGATGGCATCCGGTCGAAGCACATGCCTATACACCAGAAATTGAGAAAAAACTAATCACACAATTAACCCATCCCAAAGTAGTGGCAATGGGGGAAATGGGATTAGACTATTACTGGGATGATTCTACACCAGAAGAACAAGAACGAGTATTCCGACGTCAAATTGCCATTGCTAAAGAAATGAAATTACCGATTGTCATTCATAACCGTGATGCAACAGAAGATTGTTATCGTATTTTAAAAGAAGAAGATATTCGAGATATCGGCGGCATTATGCATAGTTATAATGGCGATGTGGAATATATGAAGCGTTTCTTAGATTTAGGGATGCATATTTCTTTTAGTGGAGTAGTGACTTTTAAAAATGCTCCTCAAGTTCGTGAGTGTGCAAAAATCGTTCCACTCGATCGTTTTTTAGTTGAAACAGATGCACCTTATTTGGCACCTGTTCCTTATCGTGGAAAGAGAAACGAAACAGGTTATACTCGCTATGTTGTTGAAACAATTGCTAAGGAACGAGAAATGGCTTGGGAAGAAATAGCTAAAGCATCAACAGAAAATGCAATGAAGCTATTTCGATTTGAAGAAAGAGGATTAAAATGAATCCAATTATAGTAGTAGAAGGACGAGATGACACTCGTCGATTAAAGGAAGTTTTTCCAGAAATTGAAACGATTGAAACGAATGGTTCCGCTATTGATGATGAAACACTCGCCTTAATCAAAAAGGCAAGTGACATTCGAGAAGTTATCGTGTTTACCGATCCAGATTATCCGGGACAAAGAATTCGTTCGATTATTCAAGAAGCGATTCCGACAGTTAGTCATGCTTTTATTGAAAGAGAAGAAGCCGTTCGAAAAACGAATCATAAAAGTCTTGGAGTGGAACATGCCAGCGATGAAAGTATTCAAAAAGCATTGGAGCATGTGTATAAGCCAGTAGCAGACCTTCAAGAAGAGATTTCTCAATCGGTGATTTTAGAACTAGGATTGATTGGCTATCCTCATTCGTCTTATTTAAGAAAAGAAGTGTCTAAAGAACTAAGAATTGGACATACAAATGGAAAGCAATTAACAAAACGATTGAAATTATTTGGCATTTCAGAGCAAGAATTACGAAATGCGGTACAAATTGTACAGGAAAGGAGCTAAAAAGATGTTTGAAAAAGATATTGCCACGCCGACTCGAACACGTGAAATTATGGAACGCCATGGCATTAAAGTGAAGAAGAGTTTAGGGCAAAACTTTTTAATTGAACCTAATATTTTAACAAAAATGTTAGATGTAGCAGATGTTAACAAAGAAACAAATGTCATTGAAATTGGACCAGGAATTGGTGCATTAACGCAACGCTTAGCAAGAGCTGCTAAAAAAGTATTAGCGTTTGAAATTGATGGACGTTTAATTCCAGTATTAGAAGATACTTTATCAGATCATGATAATGTCACGGTGATTCATGAAGATATTTTAAAAGTTGATTTAGAAACAGTGATTCAAGAACACTTCAATGTGGAGGAGAGATTACTAGTCGTTGCAAACTTGCCGTATTATATTACGACACCAATTATTATGAATCTCTTAGAATCTGGGTTACCGATTGATGGTTTTGCGATGATGATGCAAAAAGAAGTGGCAGAAAGAATGACTGCTCAACCAAATTCAAAAGCTTATGGCTCATTAACGGTTGCGATTCAATATTGGTGCCATGCCAAAATCGGATTTATTGTTCCTAAAACAGTTTTTAATCCAGCACCAAATGTAGATTCAGCCATTTTAGTATTGGAACGTAGAGAAGAACCTCTAGTAACGGTGAAAGATGAAGCGTTCTTCTTTGATTTAGTAAAAAATAGTTTTGTCCAACGTAGAAAAACATTATGGAATAATTTGGTCAAAGCTTATGTGCCAGGAAAACTAACAAAAGAACAAATTCAAGAAGCATTGGACTCTGTTTCAATTGAACCGAGTCGTCGAGCAGAAACACTAACCATTGAAGAATTTGCAGCCTTATCAAATCAATTACAACAATTTGTAGGAGAGTAACAATTGTTCACGGAAAAAGAACGAAGACGTGATACATTTGTGTGTAATTGTTTTTGAAAGGATGGAGAAATATGGAACAATGGGTTCAACGTAGTAAAGGAATTTTATTAACCTTTGGATTAGCAGTATTAGCTGTTATTTTAGGGGACGTAATGCCGATTATTGGAAGTGCGGTATTTGCGATTATTTTTGGGATGTTAGTGAGTAATTTCTATACATTACCAAGCGATTTTAAACCAGGAATTAATTATTCCGCTAAAAAATTATTACATTATTCGATTATTGCATTAGGGTTTACAATGTCATTTGCCCAAGTGCAACAAACAGGATTAGAGTCTTTACAAGTAACGCTTGTTACGATTGTAGCAGCCTTCTTAACAGCAGCTCTTGTAGGAAAATGGTTAGGATTGTCAGATCATTTACGTACATTAGTAGGGTTTGGAACAGCTATTTGTGGGGGTTCTGCGATTGCGGCAGCTTCTCCTATTATTAAAGCAGATGATGAAGAAATTGCCTTATCGATTTCAACAATTTTCTTATTTAATATTATTGCTGTTTTCTTATTCCCGTTTTTAGGACATGTATTACAAATGACAGATGCACAATTTGGATTATTTGCAGGAACAGCGATTAATGATACTTCAAGTGTAGTTGCTGCCGGTTATAGTTATAGTAGTGGAGCAGGAGATATTGCTACAATTGTAAAATTAACACGTGCGTTGATGATTTTACCAGCTTGTTTAATATTGTCACTTATTGAAGCGAGACGTCAAAAGAAATCTGGGGAACCTGTAAATTGGAAGAAAATTTTCCCAATGTTTATTTTATGGTTCTTAATTGCAACGGTTGTGACAAGTGTGGGAATTTTCCCTAAAGCATTTATTCCATATGCAAAATTAGCTTCTAAATGGTTAATGGCAATGGCATTAGCAGGAATTGGTTGCCAAGTATCATTTAAGAGTTTCCGTGAAGCGGGAGCTAAACCGATTGCTACAGGGTTGGCAACTTGGTTTGTAGTAGGAGCGACTAGTTTATTTATTCAATATTTTGTAATGAAGTAATCCCTGAATAAAGGAGAGTTTATGAAACGCCTATTAAGTTTAGGATTTTGGATAGGTTTGATTTATATTTTGATTTTTTCGACGGTAAATGCGGTTCAATCGTTTGTAAATACTTCGATGGTTGGAGTTTATTTACATGTGGTGATGATTTGCTTGTTGATAATCGGATTTTTCGCCTATCTATTAAGAATCATACATTTTTTATTTGTACAGTAAAACAAAAAAACAAAGAACTTTTCTTGAATAGCAACGGACGCTAGCAGACCTGCGGTCTCATAGCTAAAATTTGAGCCTAGGGTCTCAAATTTTCCGGCAACTAAAACCGCAGTGCGGTTTTGGTTGCTTGTGCTATTAAGAAAAGTTTTTTGTTTTTTGTTTATGCATCACTTACTTTTATGACGTAGGGGAGTAGAAAAATAAAAGATTTGTTTTGAATGGCAACGGACGCCAGCAGCTTCGCAAAAGCGAATCTCATGGCTAAAATTTGAGACCTTAGGCTCAAATTTTCCGGCAACCAAAACCGCACTGCAGTTTTGGTTGCTTCTGCTATTAAAACAAATCTTTTGTTTTTCTATTTATTTTTTGAAGGAGTAACAGACTCTAACAGCTTCGCAAAGGCGAATCTCATGTTGTTATGACAATTTTTCTATTTCTTTCTACTTCTATTTGCGAAGGTTGTCCAGTCTATGTGGCGGGCGTTGCACCAGTGAGCGGTGGTGTTTGGGAGAATGATGTCTGTTTGGCATAATGCTTCTGTTTTTGAAACGCCTAATAGGGTGTAGATGTTTTTTAATTGATTCTTCCAGTCATTTACCGTTTGAATGGCTGTTGGGAGGGAATCTTGTGGGCGAATTAAGTGTAAAAATTCTCCAGACATTCCTACAGCACTTGCTCCTAGAGCGAGACATTTTACGATATCTAATGGTGAATGAATGCCTCCAGAAGCAATGAGTTCACAAGATAAATCATAGCCCTCTACTAAGGATTGCACTGTTGTTTGTCCCCAGTCTTCTAATTCGTCAAATAAATCATCTTCTCTTCTAGCATTTTCAATGGCTGCAAAATTTGTGCCTCCACGTCCACTAATATCAATTGTTTGAACGCCGATATTGATTAGTTCTTGCATGGCTTCTCTACTAAATCCAAATCCCACTTCTTTGACAATTACAGGAACGTCTACATGAGAGACGATGTCCTCAATATTTTTTAACCAATGATGGAAAGAGCGATCTCCTTCAGGCATTACTAATTCTTGTAACGTGTTCACATGAATTTGAATCCCATTTGCTTCAATGAGGTCAATCGCTTTTTTAGCAGATTCAACGGTATAATGTGCTCCTAAATTCGCCAATACAATTCCGTTAGGATTCTCTTTTCGAATAATGGTGAAGCTTTCTGCAGTAGAAGGGTCTTTCATGGCAATACTCATCGATCCAGTTGCCATTGCAATTCCTGTTTCATGTGCCAATTGTGCTAGACGTTGATTAATGAGAGTTGTTCGAGGACTTCCGCCAGTAATCGCATTAATGAAAAATGGAGTTTCTAAAGTGAATCCTGCCATTTTTGTTTGAAGAGAAACTTCATCTACAGCCATTTCAGATAGAGGATGATGGACAAAACGAGTTTGTCGTAATTCTAAATTTGACTGTGATTGATATTGTTGAGTCGCATGCCCCACATGTTCATCTTTTCTTTTCATTTGTTGTGTATAGGCTTGTGTCATGAGAGCTCCTTTCTAATAGCGCTTTTTGAAGGGGCTATTTCTAAGTTTAGTGGAAGAATACCAGCTTTTTCCCATTGGGCTGTGATGGTGTCTTCTTGTTGAGGTTTTGTAATAAAGCAAATCCCACAATCGCCTCCGCCAGCTCCAGAAGTTTTGGCACTTGCGTTTTCTTGAAGCGCAATTTGGCAGAGTTTTGTAAGAGACGGAGTTTCGAGTACAATATTCATCTCTTTAGCAAAGTCTAATAAGAGAGCTCGATTATCCGTAATCCCTTGTAGGAAAGCTTTTGTATCTTCGTTTGTTAAAGCAGTCGTTATTTGTTTTAAAATCATTGTGTTTTGCTTTAAAAATTGTTGATAATACGCATCTTTTTCTGCTTGTGTTCTTGTATGAGTCACGGATGATACGAACGAAGAAGTGTCGGCTTTTTCCTTTGTCCATCCTACGAGCATTTTTAGAGATGTTGGTAAAGATACTGGCTGAATTACTAAGCCTGTCCATTCTTTGTTGACGACTTCTGCAATGGAATGCTGTTGTAATTGTTTTTGAATCCATGCTGCATCGATTCGTTGATATAAAATGATACCACCAAAGGCACTGGAAGCAATGTCTCCTAAGGAACCGTTACTACCAAGTAGAGTATTCGTAATAGCTGCTAATTTATAAACGAGCAGAGGTTCCACAGGAACATGATGCCATTGTAAAATAGCGTCAATGGTTGCGACAACGACAGCTCCACTAGAGCCAAGACCGAATTTGATATTAGAGTGAACATCATCTAATTGGCTTGTCACTTTTAAATGATAGAGCTCTTCATTCCAATAGTTTCGTTGTTTCGCATAAGTTTCGGCAACTTCAATGGCAGTAGTGAGCAATGTAAAAGGATGATTTTCTTCGATTATTTGTAAAAGTCCTTGTTCTCTTTTCCAATGAAGCGTCAAATCCGGTTGTTGAGCAGAATAAATTGTTCCAACTTCTTCAAGAGAAGGAGTTAAGTCAACGGTTAAATAGCGATTGACAGCTGCAATCAGTGCCGGTTGTCCTGGAGTGACGACTGCATATTCGCCAGCGATAAATAATTTTCCAGGAGCTGTAGCTTGTATATTCATAGTTAAATTCCTTTTTGATTGAAATATTGAATGCTTTCTTGCCATTCGTCTTCTGTTAAAGTTCTCATCGCTTCTCCTGGAAGAGAGGAAATAAGTTTTTCAGAAGCAAAATATTGTTTGAAATGGTCACGAACTTTGTCTAAATCACTAGCTTTGCAAAGAACTTTTACATTTGGCCCAGCATCCATTGTGTAATAAGCAGGAATCCCTAATGCTTCACGTAAATAAATGACTTGTTGCTGAGCAATTAGACTATCTGGTTCAAAATAACAAAATGGAGGTTGACTTGCTAGCATTGTCGCATGCATTTTCATTCCATTAAATTCTGCAATTTCTCCCATTCGAGTAAAGTTTTTCTCTTGAATGGCTGTTTTAATTTCTTCTAAATCCGTTTTTGCACTTTCTACCCATGCAGGATAGAAAGGAGAAGTGGCAACCGTTTGTTCCATTCCGACACGGCTGGAGATTTTTTTTGCAGCAATATTCACAACGACGATGAGCATTCCAATATCCCAAGAAGCATCGTCAATCGGAATCGCCATACTATCTTCGGAGTTCGTTCCTTGATTCCATTCAACAAAGCCACCGAATAAACTTCTCGTAGAACTTCCACTTCCACGACGAGCATAGGTCGATAATTCACTTCTTGATAAATTCCATCCCATTGCTTGATGCATCGCTCCTGCTAAAGCCGCAAAAGCTGAAGCAGAACTTGCTAAACCAGCTGCAGTAGGAACAAAGTTATAACTCTCAATACGTGCAAATCGTGTTTCCTTTGCAGGAATACGGAATAAATCTAAAAATTTTGAAATTTTTTGTGTTTCAGCTTCTTGTTGCAAAACATTATTTAGATAAAATTCATCTTTTTCTAAAGTTTCGTCTAAAGTAATTTTTGTATCTGTATAAAAAGCCTCTAATGTGAGCGATAAGCTACTATTCATTGGAAGAAATAATGCTTTATCCTTTTTTCCCCAATATTTAATGAGTGCAATATTTGTATGTGCACGTGCAATTCCTGTTGTTTTCATATAAGCTCCTTTTTATTTATTCATGTGAAAATGAATGTGTCCATGTTTGTACAGCTCCTGCTTGTTGTAAAGCTTCGGAAATTTTTTGTGCGTCTTCAAGACTAGATGCAAGAGCAATCATACAGCCACCTAGTCCGCCACCTGTCATTTTTGCGCCAAGTGCTCCATTTTCAAGAGCTGTTTGAACAAGTTGGTCTAACGTTTCATTTGATACTTCTAATTGTTGAAGGAGAGCATGGTTTTGAGTTAAAAGACTTCCTAATGTATGAATATCTCCTTTTGATAGACAATCTTTGGCAGTGTGTACTAATGCTCCAATTTCTTCAATGATTTTTTGAGTAGAAATGGGTTCTTGTTGGATTTTTTCTTGTACGGCTTGAACAGCTTTTAACGTTTGTCCTGTAATACCTGTATCTGCCACAATTAAAGTACCTTTTAGTTGAATCGACAGAGGTTGTAAAGCTTCTCCTTTTATAAAAAATACGGCTTCTTTGCCACTAGTCGTTGCTGTATCAATACCACTTGGATTTCCATGAGCGATTTTTTCAGAAGCTTGTACAATATCGAATAATAATGAATCGCTTAAAGGGACTTTATAATAATCAAATAATCCTCTCACTACCGCTACTGAAACAGCTGCACTTGATCCCATGCCACGTTCTGCAGGAATCGAAGAAGTAATCGTAATCTCAATAGAAGGTGCTTGTACAAAGGACGCCTCTCCTTTTTCTACTTTCCCATTATTCCAATACGAACGAGTGGTGGGCGTAATTCCTAATTCAGGACGAAGTTGTTCAATTTGATTCAATGCTTCATGGATTGTAAATTTTAAACTTTTTAATACTTCCGGCATTTCATAAGCTAATCCACTATAAAAGTCGCAATGAATACTTAGCGGATGAGAGCTTGGTTGAATTTTTGCTTGAACTGATACACCGGAAAAAGGAATGGCAATCGCAGGTTGATGATGGACGACTGCATGTTCCCCCATTAAAATGACTTTTCCAGTAGACTGTCCCATACCGGAAGCTGTTGTATATTCCATGATAAAACTCCTTCATAATTTCTCTTATTTATCATACTAAAAACCACTAAAGGTGTAAACGAACAAGCGAGGATTTAAAGGAAATTTAAAGACCCAATCGTTAGTCATCCTAAAAAAACTATGGTAAAATACGCAAGAAAAGCAATTCAATAAAAGGAGAGAATCGTTGTGACAGACACATCGACGTATTATCATATTAGCCGAGATGAATGGAAACAATATCAAAATGCTCATCACTTGGCACTAACATTACACGAATTAGAACATTTAACATCATTGAATGATAGAATTTCATTAATTGACGTACAAGAAGTATATGCACCCTTATTAGATTACTTTGATATCTATTATCAAAAACATGGACAAATTCATGAACAAGAACAATATTTCTTAAAACAACCGAAGAAGAAAGTTCCGTTTATTATTGGAGTTTCAGGAAGTGTGGCAGTTGGAAAAAGTACAACGGCACGTTTAATGCAAACAATGCTCCAACAAAAATATCCAGAATTAACGATTGAGTTGATGACAACGGATGGATTTTTATGGCCAACAAAGGATTTAGTGGAAAAAGGGATTTTACACCGAAAAGGATTCCCAGAAAGTTATGATATGGAATCATTAGTGAATTTCTTACTGGATATTAAAACAGGAGAAGAAGCTGTTGAAGCACCTGTTTATTCTCATGAAATTTACGACATTATTCCAAATGAAAAACAAGTCATTTATCCACCTGATATTTTAATTGTTGAAGGGATTAATGTATTACAATTACCACCGAATCGAGAAATTTACGTCAGTGATTTCTTTGACTGGTCGATTTATGTGGATGCGGAAGAAAATCTGATTGAAAAATGGTACTTAGAACGTTTTGAATTATTAATGGAACGAGCAAAAACTCAACCTGATAATTTTTATTACCAGTTTGCGATTGGAGACCGAGAAGAAGCGATTGCTATGGCAAAAGATGTATGGAAAAAAACGAATTTGAAGAATTTAAAGGAATACATCTTACCAACAAAAGGACGTGCAGACTTTATTTTGCATAAAACATTTGGACATCATATTGACTATGTCCAAGTGAAGAAATATTAAAGAATGAAAGAAGAACTCACAGGATAGATGTCTCTGTGGGTTCTTTTTTGGAATAGAAATAATAACACTTGAAAAATGAGAAAATTTAATAAAAACCCGAACGAATTTTATAAATATTTGAGGTAATTTTCGTGATTTTCTGCTACAATATAGATAATAAGACTAAGGAGGCTTTTTATGTCAACAAGAACCACTTCGTTAGAAAAAATTATTGTATTAGATTTTGGAAGTCAGTATAATCAATTGATTACACGTCGTATTCGTGAGTTTGGAGTATTCAGTGAGTTACTTCATAATGATATTACGGCTGAAGAAATCAAAAAGCATGGCAATGTAAAAGGGATTATTTTCTCTGGAGGACCTCATAGTGTTTACGAATCAGGAGCTTTTACGGTAGATCCTGAAATTTTTGAATTAGGAATTCCAGTATTAGGAATCTGTTATGGAATGCAGTTGACAACTCATTTATTTGGAGGAACTGTTGAATCTTCACCGACAAGAGAATATGGTCCTGCTAAAGTAGAAGTATTTAATACAGATTCAGGAATTTTCCAAGGATTATCTACTTTAGAAGAAGTCTTAATGAGCCATGGTGACAGAATTACAGCTATCCCTGAAGGTTTCACTGTCACAGCTTCAAATGACCACACACCATTTGCAGCATTTGAAAATCCAGAACGAAATATTTATGGTGTACAATTCCATCCAGAAGTACGTCACAGTATTCATGGAAATGATATGTTGAAAAACTTCGTGTTCAATATTTGTGGCGCAACAAGTGATTGGACAATGGCAAACTTCATTGAGATGGAAATTGAAAAAATCCGTGAAAAAGTTGGCAATAAAAAAGTATTATTAGGTTTATCAGGCGGAGTTGACTCAAGCGTTGTAGGGGTTCTATTACAAAAAGCAATCGGCGACCAATTAACGTGTATTTTTGTAGACCACGGCTTACTTAGAAAAGACGAAGGCGACCAAGTAATGGAAAGTCTCTCTGGAAAATTTGGATTAAATATTATCCGAGTGAATGCTCAAGAACGCTTCTTATCTAAACTAAAAGGCGTGAGTGATCCAGAACAAAAACGTAAAATTATTGGAAATGAATTTGTTTATGTATTCGATGATGAAGCCGCAAAACTAACGGATGTGGATTTCTTAGCACAAGGAACTTTATATACAGATATTATCGAATCCGGAACAAAAACAGCTCAAACCATTAAGTCTCACCACAATGTGGGAGGACTACCAGAGGATATGCAATTTGAATTAATTGAACCTCTGAATACATTATTCAAAGATGAAGTTCGTGCCTTAGGAACAGCATTAGGCATGCCAGATTCAATCGTATGGCGCCAACCATTCCCAGGACCAGGACTAGGCATTCGAGTACTAGGAGAAGTAACCGAAGAAAAATTAGAAATCGTACGAGAAAGTGATGCTATCTTAAGAGAAGAAATTGCTAAAAACGGACTTGAAAGAGACGTATGGCAATACTTCACAGTCTTACCAGGAATCCGCAGTGTCGGAGTAATGGGAGACGGAAGAACCTATGATTACACAATCGGCATTCGTGCAGTGACAAGTATCGACGGTATGACAAGTGACTTCGCTAGAATCCCATGGGAAGTCTTACAAACGATTAGTGCAAGAATTGTTAATGAAGTCGGACATGTGAATCGAGTGGTGTATGATATTACAAGTAAACCACCTGCTACGATTGAGTGGGAGTAGGAAATAGAATTTATAAAAAGCCTAGAAACAAATCGTTTCTGGGCTTTAATTTTTGTATAAGATAGCAATAATCTCGTAGTCAGATTATATATATTATATTTAGAATAATGTTAAAAAGTTTAACTTGACTCTATTAATTTCAAAAAAGTAGGAGTATAATATTAATGAGTGAAAGCGGTTAAATAACGAATCATAAAATTAATAGAATAGAGTTTGCTGAAGATTATTTGTAGAATTAAAACTATATCAGGGAGGTGGAATTAATGAATACTGGCCTATATGTTTTAACAGGTATGGTAATTTTGATAGCAATCTTAGTTGCCGGAATTATCTGTTGGATAAAAAAGCAAAATATTAGGTAATTAAAAAAGGTTTAAAATTTAAAATAATATAAGAAAATCCAGAAATAGTGAAATGACCCCAAAAAGTTAGACTTTTGGGGTCATTTCATTTGTGAAAGGCTTTTAGCAGTAATCCAATGACATGGCATCTTATTTTTATGAGATTGATGATTAACTCTCCTATAGACTCATCATCTGGAATTTCAGAAAATGAAATAAGTTTACTTTTATTCGTAATCATTTTCTCCCATTGTTCCAATGTTTCTAAATTGATTTTGTGGATATCTTTAATTTCTTTTTTAAAGTTATTATAAACATCTGAATAGTAAATTTGCTGGCAAGTCAATAACATATAGGCTTCAAATGTAAATGATTTTTCATCGCACCAATGACTCCAGTTGTTTTTTAAGAGATTTAAAAATAAATCCCACCGCTCATCTAAGGCGAGGTGAAGCATTTGCCCGTTTATATAACGATTGATTGGTTCTTTGTCTCCAGGTGTAGGATTGTCGATTTTAAACCAAGGGATGGGAGTCATATTACCGATTGTATGGTAAATTTTAGTCCATTCATCTAATTCTGGATCGCTACAACAATTTGCTAGTCCACAACTTTGTTTTTTAGGGTTGTTCATAATATCAAAATGAAATAAAATTTCATTTTGTCTTTTATTCTTTTTCCAATAAAAATAATTAGAGGAGTAGGGTTTTCCTTTGTTACTCTTGTTATTCATTATTTTAGTCCAAATTCCATGGCAAAGGTAGGAAGCTTCTACATGAACATCGTGATTTCTGTTTTCGTCTTCGGGAATATTTTTATTCCATGCTTTATCTGTTATAAACTTTTTTAATCTTTGATTTACAGCTTTAAAATATGCTTTATCTTTGCGTCCTGGTTTTGAATTAAATTCTACATAAATTTTGTTTCCCATATATTATTATCCTTCTCCATTCCACGTAAAATATTTACTGGTTTATCCAATCCTTACATTACGTTCATATCTAATATTGTGTTCCTTACAAAACTCTTCGAATTTTCTAGAGTCAAAATGCTGCCCAAATTCTTTTTTTAATTGTTTTTTAGTATCACAATTCAATGGGATATTGAGATGATGCAAGAGACTAGTAAAGTTTTCTGAATCTAATAAGTAAGTGACTTCATAATCGTCCCCGTCAAAAATATCGACATCATAATCTTCGTATCCAATGATTGCTGAACCATCTGGATTAAGAGTGTATAAAAATGCGCTGTTTGTCATCAAACATTCCTCCCTTATAAGCAGATTATATCAATACTAAAAGACACTTATCAATCAATTTTCTACGTCAAAAACGGAATAAACCAGACTTTTCCAAATAGTAGCTGCTATCGTACCTTGCCACAATTTCAAAGAAAAGTCTGGTTTATTACGCCATTAGTGTACGCCTACCTTAACCTATGCTATAATCAAGCAAAAAGTATTGGAATAAATTAGGAGAATTCATGTTGAAATTATTAAAAATTGATCGATTACTATTGGAAACGACAAAACTTCCCATGGTAAAAATTGATAGAGAATTATTTTTAAGAAAAGAATTAAGGAATCGATATCGTCCAGAAGTAGTTGAATTAGCGATTCAATATAATCCAGCATATGCAGGAATTCCAGTAGAAGACATTAATAAAATTGCCAAAAGTTGTATTAAAGGAGAGGCTACCCAAGTAAGTACAATTTCTGCAGCAGCAGGACTTCCAGGAGGTTTTGCGATTCTTGGATCACTTCCAGCAGATTTAGCGCAATATTTTGCTCATATTTTACGAGTGTTGCAAAAGTTAATTTATTTATATGGTTGGAGTGAACTGAATTTTGATGCCAAAGAAATGAACGAAGAAACGAAAAATTTACTCATTTTATTCATCGGAATCATGTTTGGGGTTAATAGTGCAGTAAACACGGTTCATGCTTTGTCAGCCCAAATTGCGAAACAAGTTGCAAAAAAATTACCTCAGCATGCATTTACAAAAGGATTCGTTTATCCAATCGTTAAAAAAATTGCATCTATTCTTGGTGTTCAAATGTCTAAAAAAATGTTTGCCAATGGAGTGTCCAAAGTTGTTCCAGTTGTCGGCGCTGTAACCTCTGGTGCATTGACGTACATTACTTTCAATGCCATGGCAGAAAAATTAAGAAAACACTTAGCAAAAGATGATTTAGCAAATGTTGAAATTTATAAAGAAAAATCAACTCCTTTAGTAATCGATGCTGAATTTATAGAAGAATAATTGAAAAATTTTCCCTCTGTCGAATGATGGAGGGATTTTTTATAGTGTATCCGCCAATTTTTAAATCTAAAATTGCAGTTTATAATTCTTGCAATGATAGCGTTTAAATGATATGATGGAATACCTGTTGTTATGGGGGTTAATAGATTTTTTCGATTAGATTTTTTGTTTTAAAAATTATGTAAATTTATATTGAACACTCTAACAAAGGTCTTTAAAAATTGTATCATTCCACTAAAGAAATTTGTAGCCAAACAGTCAAATAAAAGTGGTTATGAACGTTTTCAAAACTCAAAATGATAACTGTTTTTTCGGAATAAATCCTAAAATATTTATAAAATAGTATAAAATAATGATTGATTTTTAAAATTTTCTTGACAAGAAAAAAAAGATATGTTAAATACTTGACGGTTATTTTTTGAAGGATTTTTGAAACGCCATTTTTCAAATTTTCTTTGGAAGAGAAAACTAGAAGGGAAGAATTATAAATGACACAATTTGATACACCAGAATACTTAGCAAAAGTGGATGCGTGGTGGCGCGCAGCTAACTATATTTCAGTAGCACAAATGTACTTGAAAGATAATCCACTATTACGTCGTCCTGTACAAAAAGAAGACGTTAAACTACATCCAATCGGACACTGGGGAACAATCGCAGGACAAAACTTTATTTACGCACACTTAAACCGTGCGATTAACAAATATGACTTAGATATGTTCTACATTGAAGGTCCTGGACACGGTGGACAAGTAATGGTATCTAACTCATACTTAGATGGTTCTTATACTGAATTATATCCAAATATTACGCAAGATGAAGCTGGCTTCAAACAATTGTGTAAAATTTTCTCATTCCCAGGAGGAATTGCATCACATGCTGCTCCGGAAACTCCTGGTTCTATTCACGAAGGTGGAGAATTAGGTTACTCATTATCTCATGCAACAGGTGCTATCTTAGATAACCCTAATGTAATTGCTGCTGCAGTTATCGGAGATGGAGAAGCAGAAACAGGCCCATTAGCAGCTGGTTGGTTCTCAAACACATTCATCAACCCTGTAAATGATGGTGCTGTACTTCCAATTCTTTACTTAAACGGTGGTAAAATCCACAACCCAACAATTTTAGCTCGTCGTACTGATGAAGAATTAACTCAATTCTTTAACGGTTTAGGATGGGATCCAATTTTCGTTGAAGGAACTGATCCTGAAAAAGTTCACCCATTAATGGCTGAAAAATTAGACGAAGCAATTGAAAAAATTCAAGCAATCCAAAAAGAAGCTCGTGCTAAAAAAGCTGAAGAAGCAACAATGCCTCATTGGCCAGTATTAGTAGTACGTACACCAAAAGGATGGACTGGTCCAAAAGAATGGAACAGCGAACCAATCGAAGGTGGATTCCGTGCTCACCAAGTTCCAATTCCAGTATCAGGTGAATCAATGGAACACATCGATGCATTATTAGACTGGTTGAAATCATACCGTCCAGAAGAATTATTCGATGAAAACGGAAAATTAGTAGAAGAAATTGCTGCTATTTCACCAAAAGGTGACCGTCGTATGAGCATGAACCCAATCACTAATGCAGGGGTTGTAAAACCAATGGAAATTACTGATTGGACTAAACATGCAGTTGATACTTCAACTCCAGGTGCTATCCAAAAACAAGATATGATTGAATTTGGTAAATTTGCAGCTGACTTAGTAAAAGCTAACCCAGAAAACTTCCGTATTTTCGGACCAGATGAAACTAAATCTAACCGTCTAAACGAAGTATTCAAAGCAACGAACCGTCAATGGGTTGGTCGTCGTGATGAAAGCTATGATGAATGGATTTCACCAGTTGGTCGTGTTATCGATTCACAATTATCAGAACACCAAGCAGAAGGATTCTTAGAAGGATATGTATTAACAGGTCGTCACGGATTCTTCGCTTCATACGAATCATTCTTACGTGTAGTAGACTCAATGATTACTCAACACTTCAAATGGTTACGTAAATCTAAAACTCACGCTCCATGGCGTAAAAACTATCCATCATTAAACTTGATTGCAACATCAACAGTGTTCCAACAAGACCACAATGGATATACTCACCAAGATCCAGGTTTATTAAC
>NZ_CAUQUN010000023.1:0-34053 GCF_963521425.1 uncultured Granulicatella sp. | reverse complement strand
ATTTAATGGTTGTTCGACAAATCCTGTTGGTGAGAAATCACCGACAGGATTTTTTACATGCAAAAAAGACAACTTCTAAACGAGAAATTGTCTTTAGGGTGATTAATAATATTTTTGAAGTTGTTCTTGATTTTCTTTGAAAAATTCCTCTAACCAGTCAATGCCGTATGCGTAGCTAAATCCTTCTAATAGAATTGAAAAATCAATGATAGAAAAGCCCATTTTTTTCAAGGTATCAAAGGTATCGAAAGGGGAACGGAAGTTTTTAAATTTAATAATCATCCCGATATCTTTTAAATCTTGCTCTCGAGCGCTCATCATTTTCATTCCGAGTACATATTCAATTGGTGCAATTAGTACGGTTAAGTGAGTAAAGGAGTACAAGGTATCACATAAATCTAATGGAGGTTGTTGATTCATATTTGCTACATTATTGTTGAGCCATAGTTCTTCCTGAGTATTTAGGTTAAACTTTTGACCAACACGAGCAATTATCTCGTTGATATGATGATTTTCTTCATAAAAAGCATCTACATCTTGAGTAGCTCGCAAGCCATGATATTCTAACACATAACCACCAACACAAATAATTGTTAAAGAAAGATTTTTTTGAGATAATTCTTGGTTTAAGGCTTCAAAGACATGTTTCATTTTATCCATGTTTGTATTTCTCCATTAATTTTTGAACATTCGTTAATTTAGCGGGTTTATTTAATGAAATAACATATTCATGAGTAGGGCTATATTTTTGTATAGCATATTTTAAACTCACTTTTTGAAAATGGGTAAGTTCTTTGGAGTTTAATAATTTCTCGATATCTTCGTCTGTTAAATAAGAATGGTCTTCAAAAATAACTTTACGTAAATATCGAAACCAGTGACTCGCATTAAAACGTGACTGTTTGGATGCGTTTATCATATAATCGTACCATTCCATAATTTTCCTCCTATAAGAAATAAACTCAATCTTTGTAGTTAATTATAGCTGAAGCACTTATGAGTGTAAAGTTTGGGGAGGATCTTTATAGTTCACAAATGTGCTATTCATTGTTTATTAATAAATGGTATTATAATAAGGTATCTGATAAATAGAAGGGAATAACATTTATGGAAGTAGAAGATTTAGTATTTAATGTAATTGAACAAAATCCTGAACGATTTGATAAATTGTTACAAAAATTGGGATACCAGAAAACGACAATGTGTAAGGAAAACTTAACAACAAGAGAAATGTGTGAACAATTAGGAATTAATTATAGTTCTTGGAAACAAAGTGATGTGAGAAATCATCCAGAAATTGTTAGATTACGAGATACGACTATTTCAAGAAATCATATTTACAAATCGAGTAGTTTAAGTATCATAGAAAGAGTTTGGAAAAATAGAAAAAGATAACTACTGTTAAATAGAAAAAATATTTCATTGACATATCATTTTAATCACCCTTACAATATTTCTGTTTGAAGTTATTCGAAAGGAGTTTATTCATGACAACTATTGAAAATCCGATGGGAACGCAGCCCATCAAAAAATTATTGATGCAATTAGCGATTCCCGCAATGATTGCTAATGTCGTCAATGCCTTATATAACATCGTTGATCAAATTTTTATTGGACAAGGAGTTGGCTATTTAGGAAATGCTGCGACGAATATTGCTTTTCCAATTACAACAATTTGTTTAGCATTAGGATTAATGACAGGAGTAGGGGCTGCATCTAATTTTAATTTAGAATTAGGTCGTAAAGAAGTTGAGAAGGCTAGAAAAATTGCAGGAACAGCGGTCGTTCAATTAATCGTGATGGGAATTGTAGTTTGCCTGCTTGTTCAAATCTTTTTAGCACCATTAATGCAATTATTTGGAGCAACGGATCAAATTTTTGATTATGCCATGGAATATTCTCGTATTACGGCATATGGAATTCCATTTTTTTTATTTTCAACAGGATTTAATCCTCTTGTTCGTTCAGATGGAAGAGCGACTTTTTCAATGATGGCGATAATTGCCGGAGCTGTTTTAAATACAGTATTAGATCCAATTTTTATTTTTGTATTTCAAATGGGAATTGCTGGAGCAGCTTGGGCAACGGTGATAAGTCAGATGGTTTCAGCATTATTATTATTTGCTTATATTCCAAAGTTTCGTTCCGTAAAGTTTCAATGGGAAGATTTTATTCCACATATGAAGCAAGTAGAAGCAATTGCTGCTTTAGGATTAACTTCATTTATTTTTCAAATATCAGCCTTAATTGTACAAATTGTGTCAAATAATTTATTGAAAACGTATGGAGCTTTGTCTATTTATGGAAGTGAAATCCCAATTGCAGTTGGTGGAATTGTCTCTAAAGTATTTGTTATTTTTATTGCGCTAATTATTGGAATGACGCAAGGGGTTCAACCGATTGTCGGATATAATTATGGGGCAAAATATTACGAGCGAGTACGTCAAACGATTTTTCTAGCATTAAAAATAGGATTTGGACTTTCATTTGTGACTTGGGCAGTGTTTGAAATTTTTCCTTTACAAATTATTCAACTATTCGGTAATGGAAATGATTTGTATTTTGAATTTGGAGTTCGTTATATGCGTTATTTTATGATGTTTCTATTGATTAATGGGCTCACGATTTTAATGACAACATTTTTTCCGGCGATTGGAAAAGCAAAAACGGGAGCATTTTTATCACTGGCTAGACAACTGTTGATTTTATTACCAGTAATGCTTTTGATGACGTATATTTTTGGAGTAGAGGGCATGATGTTTGCTACCCCTGTATCAGATGTGATTGCATTAGTTTTATGTGTGTATTTCTTTAAACGAGAATTACACGATATTCATATGAAAGAAGAATTGATTTAATTATTAGAGAGTGAAGTAGTCGAATACTTTGCTCTTTTTTCTTTCTAAGATGGAAATGTTTCGTAAATTGGTTTAAGATAGAGGAAAGGAGTGATGACATGGAATGGAAAACTTTATTGGCAACTACTCGTCTTTCAGACAAAGATTCAAACCATCGTAACGAGTTTGATGATGATTATAAAAGAATTGTAACAAGTCCCGCTTTTAGGCGATTACAAGATAAGACGCAAGTATTTCCATTAGAACGATTAGACTTTATTCATACAAGGTTAACACATTCTTTAGAAGTTGCAATGATTGCAAGAACACTAGTGAGTGAAATTATACGATTATTGCAACAAAATCCAGATAAAGATTCTAGTAAGCAAGAAATGATTGAGCATCAAAGTGATATTGCTCGAATTGTAGAATGTGCAAGTTTATTACATGATATTGGGAATCCTCCTTATGGACATTTTGGAGAAGATATTATTCGACAATGGTTTAAGAAAAATTTACCACAAATTTTAGCAGAACATTCAGATGTGGCAGAAGAATTTTTAGCGAGTCCTTATGTACATGATTTTTATCATTTTGAAGGGAATGCTCAATCTCTAAGAATTGTATCGAAGTTGCATGATTTTAAGGGGAATTTTGATGGATTAGATTTAACCCCAGCAACGATTAATACGATTTTGAAATATACACGTGCTTCTGATCAGCCAAAAACGGAGAAAATCACTTCAAAAAAAGTAGGATTTTTCAGAGCTGAAGAAGATATTTTTCGTCAAATTACTTCGATTACAGGAACTGGTGAAAATCGTCATCCATTGACGTTTATTTTAGAAGCTGCAGATGATATTGCTTATTTAATAGCAGATATGGAAGATGCTATTGGAAAAGGTGTTTTAAGATTTGCTGTCGTAAAGGAATATTTACATTCCGTCTTAAAAGAAGATATAACATCTCCACATTCAAAAAAAGTCGTGAAAATATTAGAAACAATTGATGAAGAAATTTTTAGTATTAATCAATTTTTTGTCGATTTAAGAACAATGTTAATCGATGCGGCAACAGAGTCTTTTGTCATTCATTATGATCAGATTATGAACGGAGAGTACCAAGAAGATTTATTAACGCAATCCAGTGCTCATGAGTTATATACTCACTTAAGAAAAATTTCTGAGAATAAAATTTATGATCATAAGAGTATTTTACGGTTAGAAATAGCAGGATATTCAACTTTAACGTATTTATTAGAGAATTTTGTTCCACCATTAGTAGCCTATGATACAAACCGTCGATTAGATTATGTGGATTTGAAGAGAATCGGTATTATTTCAGAAAGTCAAAAACGTTCGTATCATTATTTTGCAGAAGGTAAATCTGAAGTGGAGAAATTATATTTACGCTTATTATTGGCAACTGATTTTATCTCAGGAATGACGGATAGTTATGCACATCAACTTTACCGAGATATGGTAGGAATTTAGAAGTTATTTGAAAGGAATTTATACATGAATCAAACATTAGAATATTTACAAGAATTATTAGCAGTCCCTTCTCCAACGGGATATACAGTAGGAGTACAAGAGTATTTAATGAAAACTCTAGAAAAATTATGTTACCCTTATAAAAGAACACCAAAAGGGAATATTATCGTAACGGTAGAGGGGAAGGACAACACGAGTAGTCGTGTAGTAACTGCCCATGTTGATACATTAGGAGCGATTGTTCGTGCCATTAAACCAAGTGGTCGTTTGAAATTAGATAAAATTGGTGGTTATCCATGGAATATGATTGAAGGAGAAAACTGTACCGTTCATATTGCTTCAACAGGTGAAAGTGTAACGGGAACGATTTTAATTCATCAAACAAGTTGTCATGTTTATAAAGATGCTGGTACAGCAGAACGTACGCAAGATAATATGGAAGTTCGTTTGGATCTAGAAGTAAATTCTGAACAAGAGACAAGAAGTTTCGGAATTGAAGTGGGAGATTTTGTTTCCTTTGATCCACGAACAACTATTACCCCAACTGGATTTTTAAAAAGTCGTTTCTTGGACGATAAAGTTAGTGCAGCTATTTTATTAAATTTATTAAAGACATATCGTGATTGGCATGTTCAGTTACCAGTAACGACTCATTTTATGTTTAGTTGTATTGAAGAAACAGGATCAGGGGCGAATAGTAGTATTCCTGAAAATGCTGTGGAATTTTTAGCAGTCGATATGGGTGCAATGGGAGATGACCAACAAACAGATGAATATACGGTTTCTATTTGTGTAAAAGATGGTTCTGGTCCTTATAATTATACGCTACGTCAACATTTAGTAGACTTAGCAAAAGAAAAAGAAATTGACTATCGTTTAGATATTTATCCGTTTTATGGAAGTGATGCTTCAGCTGCCATGCGTGCAGGAGCAGATGTCAAACATGCTTTACTAGGAGCAGGAATTGAATCAAGTCATTCCTATGAAAGAACTCATATTAAATCAATCCAAGCAACCGAAGCATTAGTAGATTCATATTTAAAAAGTGAATTAGCCTAATATAACAAAAACGACTCTTATCACAGGATAGGAGTCGTTTTTGTTTTAATGTTGATTAATGAGTTTCATATCCCATTAAAATACCGCCTTGTTCAGCATAGTAGCTACATAATCCACTAGTAGGATAAGCTTGAACATCGGCATTAGGGAATTCAGCATGAATCTCTGTTGTAATCATGGCGCAAATTTCAGGGTTGTCGCAATGACTAATGGCCACACGTCCACCTTGATAATTATTTTTCTTCATTTCATCCCAAATGGCAGTAACAGCACGCTTTTGTCCACGTGATTTATGGAGTAACTCTAATGTTCCTTCTGTACTTGCTTGTCCGACCATACGAATATTTAATAATCCAACGACACGACCAACCAATTTGCTAAGACGACCGTTTTTCACTAAATTATCTACACTTGCTAGAGCAAATAATAGTTTTGTTTTTGAATGATAATTACGAGCTTTCTCAACAACTACTTCAAAAGAAGGATTTTCTTTGATGAAGTTTGCAATGGCTTGTGTTAGTAATACCATTTCTCCACTTGCTGATAAGCTATCAATAATTTCAATGTTTGCATCAGGGTGTTCTTCTAAGTACATTTTTTTTGCTATTTGTGCACTATTATGGCTTCCAGATAAAGTACCAGTAATGGTTACGACAATAATGTTATCGGCACCTTCAAATGATTGTAAATAGCTCTCAGGGCTTGGACAAGATGAAGAAGTTTTTCCTTCATAGGCATACATTTTTACCATCATTTGATCAATTTCTAATGCTTCATTATCAATAAATTCTTCCTCACCTACATGAATCGTTAAAGGAACATTAATGTAAGTACAATGCTCAGGTAGAGATTCTAAGTGTTTAATATCACAACCAGAATCTGTAATAATTTTCCAAGTCATTTGTTTCCTCCTAGGGATTATATTTTCAATTAATGAGTTCAATATACTGAGAAAAAAGGGAATTGTCAATGGATAACTGAAACGCTATCACTGTTGAAAACAAGTATAAAAATCGTTACAATAGAAAGGAAGAAGAACAAGGAGGAGTTCCAATGAAAAGAGCAGCAATCGTATTGACAACAGGGTTTGAAGAAATTGAGGCAATAGCGCCAATGGATATTTTACGTCGTGCAGGAGTAGAAGTCGATATAGTCGGAGTATCTGCTAATATGGTAAAGGGTTCTCATGATTTAACAATCTCTACAGATAAAGAATTATTAAACGTTATGAATGATTTATATGATGTATTAATTTTACCTGGAGGAATGCCAGGTGCAAAATTATTGAAAAATCATCAAGCAGTACAAGACTTTGTTAAACTTCATTATGATGCAGGTAAAATCATTGCAGCTAATTGTGCTGCACCAATCGCCATTGAAAGTTCCGGAGCTTTACAAGATCGTAACTACACTTGTTATCCTGGGTTTGAAAAACAAATTTCTGATGGTCATTTTACAGGAGATTTTGTTCACCAAGATGGTCGAGTGATTACGGGATCGGGTCCCGCAGCAGCATTTGAATTTTCTTATACAATTGTCGAGGCTTTAGGAATTGATGCAGCACCACTTAGAGAAGCGATGGGTTATAATCGTTTAGTAGAATAAAGTGTTTATAAGGCTGAATATCGTTTAAAAAATAGTGAATAATTGAAATGGACAGATGAGTTTAAATGAAAATTTAAGATTCTTGTCCATTTTTCTTTTGAAATTGTAATTTGCTTGTTTAGTCAGTTGTTAGTATAATAAAATAGATTATGATAATTAGGAGAGTAAGATTAGTTTAACTCTAGTATTAATGTTACAAATATGTTACAATGTTACAGAACGATGTTATCATGGAAGAATTTATCCGAATATTAAAAGTTAGAGAAGGGGTTCTATGCACGAAAAAGAACTGAAACAATTAAAAGAAAAGCTAAGAGAAGATGGCGTAAGAATGACTACTCAAAGAATAGCTATTTTAGATTATTTAGCCGAAGCTCATCATCCAACTGCTGAAGATATTTATACAGCTATTGTGGCCAAAGATCCCAATATTAGTATGGCAACCGTTTATAATAATTTGAATAAATTAACGGATGAGGGATATTTACTAGAATTAACCTATGGAGATGATGCTAGTAGATATGATTTTAATATAGGGAAGCACTATCATGTAGTCTGTCAAGAATGTGGTCGTGTAGAGGATTTATTTTATCCTTTATTAGAAGATGTAGAATCAGTTGCTGAAGAATTAACAGGGTATAAAGTTCTAGGGCATCGTATGGAAGTTTTTGGAGTTTGTCCAAAATGCCAACAAAATTTATAAAATGTAAAGATTAGGAAGAGGAAATATGAAGAGAGACTGGAAAGGTATAAAACGATTAGAGCTACCTCAATTAGTTGCAATTGCTATTTTGATTTTATTTTTAGTAGTAGTAGAGTGGTTCGTAGTCAGTAGTTTAGCAAAAAATCATTTGATTAGAAGAAATGAAGCTGTTATGAGAAAAGCTGAAGAAACTGATGCACAGCAGTATAATGAAGCTGTAGAAGTTCAATCTCAAACTATTGGGAATACAGTATTTACGGTGTCATATCCTACTGTTGACCAAAAAATTGTAGAACCTATTCAAAAGGAATTAGATGTTTTATTAGAAAAAGCAAAAGAACAATATAAAGATGAAGCAAAACGTACTTGGGTATATTTAAAGGTTTATCAATCAAATGTTCTTAGTGGGTTAAAAGATGTATATTATTATCAATCTGTTTATCAAGAAACTAAAAAAGGATTGGAACAGGTAGCTTATGATGAATTAGGGCATCAGTTAGAAGGTAAAGAAAAATCTGGGACAGCTGTTATCAGTGAATTATTTATTAATGATTTAGAAGTTACGAATCATTTTGTTAAAAAAGCGATGAACGTAGCAAAAGAACAATCTTTATCTGAAGAACAGACTAACCAATTATTAAAAGAATTTGCTTATGAAAACTGGAAAAACTTAGATGCATCTATTATTCAAAATGGATTTAGATTCAACTTGAAAGAACCTATTCAAACTAGTAACGGAGAAAACTTGACTCAAATTTCATTTGCGTTCCAAGAACTATTTCCAATTTTAAAAAGTGATCGTATTCCTGAGTCACAACAAGAAGCTTATGAAAATTGGAAAAATCAATTAGAGGAACGTTTAAATGAAAAACGTGTGGCAATTAGTTTTGATGATGGTCCAAGCAGTGAGTTGACTCCGAAAGTTTTAGATATTTTAAAAAACTACGGAGTTCATGCGACTTTCTATATAATGGGAAAACATGTTCCAGGAAATGAAGATATTATTAAGCAAATTGTGGAACAAGGCCATCAAGTAGGAAATCACTCATATAGTCATCCATTATTAACAACATTAACTCCTGAAGGAGTTCATCAACAAGTAGCGGATACTCAAAAATTAATAGGAGATGCTACTGGTGGAATTCGCCCGACAACTTTAAGACCTCCATATGGTGGATATAATCGTATGGTTGCAGAACAAGCTGGAATTGCGATTTTAAATTGGTCTGTGGATACTTTAGATTGGAAGAGTCGTAATGTCAATAGTATTCTTCAAGAAGTAAGAGAGGGAACTTATAATGGTTCGATTATTTTAATGCACGATATTCATCCAGAAACAGTTGAAGCTTTACCAGGATTATTAGATTTCTTAAAACAGGAAGGATATGCGATTGGTTCGATCGAAGAATTAATGGGTGGACAAGCAATGCTTCCAAATCATGTTTACTTCGATAGAAAATCACATAAAGAAGTTCAATAATAAATTATCAAATTACTTGATTTTTTGATAGAGTTACGTTAATCTATTATTGTGTTTTAACACAGACCTTGTACCGAGTTCTGCGATTCACCAACGTTTTACTCAGTAGAAGGAATAATATAAGAAAGAGGTGTTTAGAAATGGCTATTTCTAAAGAACAAAAAAACGCAATCATCAAAGAGTACGCGATTAAAGAAGGAGATACTGGTTCACCAGAAGTACAAATTGCTGTACTTACTTACGAAATCAATCACTTAAACGATCATATTCGTGTACACAAAAAAGACTACCACTCAAACCGTGGTTTATTGAAAAAAGTTGGTCACCGTCGTAACTTATTAGCTTACTTACGTAACAAAGATATCCAACGTTACCGTGAATTAATCAACCGTTTAGGTTTACGTCGTTAATCATACGATTCAACAAGTCTCACTCCATCGTTTTTCGATGGGGTGTTTTTTTATGAAAAAAAGACGACCGAAGTCGTCTTAAAATGTTGTTGATTGTTTAAAGTGAAATAATCTGATCATTCGTATTGATTTTTTTGAAGATTTTATCTTTTAAGAGATACGCTTCTCCGTATAATTCTTCCATTCCATCATGGCCATAAATATAAGTCCCATCTGGGAAAATGTAAAATGCTTGATTGATGCTATCTTCTGTTGCAATTTCTTTTATGACATGTTTTCCATCTAAATATTCGTGTTTTAAAAAATTATAATGGGGAATCACTTGCTTCGTTGTTAGTCCTAAACCTGTTAGAAATCTTTGATATTCTAAATTAATACTTTCCCCTTCTATTTCTGGATGAGCGTAAACAGTTTCTGCTGCATTCATTGTTCCAGCGCTGATACCAATGATGACACCTTTAAAAGAATGAATTTTTTCAGCTAATTGAATTTCTTGGAAAAACTGATTTTGTGTAGGAACATGCCCACCAGATAAAATGACTAAATCGACTTCATTTAAATAGTCTTGAATATCTACCGTTTGACGGTGATCAAAAATAATAAACGGATCAAAATGAAGTCCAACTTCTTCAAATCCTAATTTTGTATAAGAAGAAAAATCATCTGTTAATTCATATGCATCTGGGTCAGATGAAATATATAAGGTTTTAATCGTTGTCTTTCCAAGTGCATTTTTTAAGTTTTCAATGAAACCATTAGCAGAGTTTACTTTATAAGATTCAGGAATACTTGCACTACTTGTTAAAAAATATTTCATAAGATTCATCCTTTCGAGTTCTATAAACATAGCCTAAGAGAGAAAAAAATTTTTGTCAAGAATGAAGCTATGGTATACTACGATAAAAATGGAAATGGTAAGATGAAAGGGATTTCGAATGACAATTAGAGTAGCAACAATAGAAGATGCAGCAGCATTAGTAGAGATTTATCGATATTATGTAGAAAAAACAGCGATTACGTTTGAATATGATGTTCCAAACATTGAAGAATTCGAAAGAAGAATTCAAACGACTCTTGAGAAGTTTCCTTATTATGTAGTCGAAGAAGAAGGAGAAGTGCTAGGATATGCTTATTCAGGACCGTTTGCGAGTCGAAAAGCTTTTTCTTGGTCAGCAGAAATTAGTATTTATTTGAAACAAAATCAACAGAAAAAAGGATATGGAAAAAAATTATATCAATTAATGGAAACTACATTACAAGAATTAGGATATCAAAATGTTTATGCTTGTATTGCAACACCTGAAGTGGAAGATGAATACCTAACAAATAATAGTGTTCTGTATCATGAGCATATGGGGTATCGATTAGTAGGAGAATTTAAGTGTTGTGGATATAAATTTAATCGTTGGTATCATATGGTTTGGATGGAAAAATGGATTGGAAAGCACGAAACTCAAATAGAAGAACCAAAAAGTTTTCCAATTTATAAACAAAGTTTGTGAAAAATAAACCTAACTGTTTATCTCAAGCAGTTTCTTTGATATTGGTTTGTGCAGATGTTATAATGAGTACTCATTAAGAAATTACTTTGGAGGTAGTTTATGTCAAAAAAAATTCGAGTACTATTGTACTATAAATATGTACCAATCGAGAATGGAGCACAATTTGCTGCAGATCATTTGGAATTTTGTAAATCAATCGGACTAAAAGGACGTATTTTAGTTGCTGATGAAGGAATTAATGGAACTGTTTCAGGAGATTATGAAACAACTCAAAAATATATGGACTATGTTCATTCTTTACCAGGAATGGAAGACTTATGGTTCAAAATTGATGAAGAAGATGAACAAGCTTTCAAAAAAATGTTTGTTCGCTACAAAAAAGAAATTGTTCATTTAGGATTAGAAGATAATGATTTCGATAATGATATTAATCCTTTAGAAACAACAGGTGCTTATTTATCTCCTAAAGAGTTCAAAGAAGCTTTATTAGATGAAAATACAGTAGTATTAGATACACGTAATGATTATGAATATGATTTAGGTCATTTCCGTGGAGCGATTCGTCCAGACATTCGTAACTTCCGTGAATTACCACAGTGGGTTCGTGATAATAAAGAAAAATTCATGGATAAACGTGTAGTTGTCTATTGTACAGGAGGCGTTCGTTGTGAGAAATTCTCAGGATGGATGGTTCGTGAAGGATATAAAGATGTAGGTCAATTACATGGTGGTATTGCAACTTATGGTAAAGATCCAGAAGTACAAGGCGAATTATGGGATGGAAAAATGTATGTTTTCGATGAACGTATTGCAGTAGATATTAACCATGTAAATCCTGTTGTAATCGGAAAAGATTGGTTCGATGGAACTCCATGTGAACGTTATGTAAACTGTGCAAATCCAGAATGTAATCGTCAAATTTTAACTTCAGAAGAAAATGAAGCTAAATACATTGGTGGATGTAGTCATGAATGCCGTATTCACCCAAGAAACCGTTATGTAGCTGCAAAAGGATTAACTCCTGCAGAAGTAATGGAACGTTTAGCAGCGATTGGTGAAGAATTACCAGTTCAAGCTTAATTGTAAAGTAAAACTCTTACTGTAACTTGATGTTATAGTAAGAGTTTTTTTAGAAAACTAGCATTTAATAACAGGAGATGCTAGAATGTTTTTGTAGCCAAAATCTAAACTTTCATATAAGATTTTTAACTACAAATATAAAATAAAATGGAGAAAGAGTTTAAGAAATTATGGATATTGTAGTTTTATTTTTTATTGCTTTATTAATCTATCTATTGCCTATAAATGATGATTATCTAAGTGTTCAATCAACAACAGGATTAAAAGGTTTGTTAGCATTTGGAATTATTTTTCATCATCTATCACAGTGGATAACTTCCGGAACAGAATTTTCACATTTTTCTTATATGGGAACATATATAGTTTCAATTTTTTTCTTTTTATCAGGATATGGTCTTTATTTTCAAAATGAAAAAAAGAAAAATTATATGGATGGCTTTTTGTATAAAAGATTAACTAAAATTTTAATTCCTTTTTTGTTTATCTCATTCATTTATTTAGTTTATAGAGTATTAAATGGTCAAATAATAAATGTAACTTTTTTTCTAGATTTATTTCAATATGGAAGTACTGTTATTTTTAATGGTTGGTTTGTAAATATTATTATTTTAATGTATTTATTTTTCTATGTATCATTTAAATTTTCTAAAAATACATTGGTTTCCATATTAATAAATACTTTATTGATATTTGTTTATATAATTGTAGCAATGAAATTGAAATATGGATTTTGGTGGTATAATAGTAGTTTTCCTTTTGCTTTAGGTTTGTTATGGAGAAAATATCAGGAAAAAATAGATGAACTTATAAATAATCATTATTTTGTTTTTTTGGTAATACTTAGTATTTTACTCTTCATATCACACCAATATGATTATGTATTGTCTAAATTACATATTTTTGATAGCTATAGTTATACTTTGGCTGCTAATTTAGATAATGTTATTTTTACTTTATATTTTTTACTATTTATGAAAAAAATAGATTTTTCAAATAGATATTTGATTTTTTTCGGTGGAATTTCATTTGAACTATATATGATACATGGTTTATTAATATCATTTTTTGGGAAATTTTTTGTTAGTTCAAAGGTTAATGATGTATTTTATACTATGCTTGTCATAGTGTTTAGTGTTTTACTAGCTATACTTATTCATAAATTCTTAAAACATATTCAAAGATTTATTCCGTAAAACAAGAATTATTGACCTTGACATTTTGTATACGGTAGCCAATAATGAAATTATTCTAGTAAATAGGAGGGATTCTATGACAAGAACAACTAGAGGAACGGTATCAATTATTATAGCAATTGTATTAATGGGAATTATATTTTATAGTTCGTCAATGCCCTATCATGACCAATCGCTTGTTTCAAATATACAGAAAATATTACAGTTTCAACCTTTTTCAGAGATGTTATCAAAAATTCATTTTACTTATGCAGGAAAAGTGATTAGTATTCCAAATTTAGGATATGCTCAATTTCTTGAATTTTTTATTCGTAAGGGAGCACATTTCTTAGTTTACTATTTTATTGGATATCATTGGTCGAAAGGATTAAAAATTCATCTAAAAAATCGAGTTTGGAGCTTATTGATTGCAATATTTATTACTGTGTTATACGCGATTACAGATGAGTTTCACCAAGGATTAACTCCTGGAAGAACACCATTAATTCAAGATGTTGTGTTAGATAGTTTAGGTGGAATTTTTGGAGCATTATTAGGATTTTTAAAAAAATAACAAAAAAGTCGAGAAAAAAATATTTTCTCGACTTTTTTGCGTATATATAAGATGACTAGTCAATTTTTTGAAAAGGGGGAATAGAAATGGAGGAGCTTACGAATGAAATCTTAATAGCAGCACTCCAATTTCACATTGACGACATACATTTATTACCTTTTGAAGATGAATATCGCTTTTATTTACGAGATGGTGAGCAATTATCTTTATTAAAGAAAATAGACTTGGAAACTGCTCATCGATGGATTACTTTTATAAAGTATAGGTCTGGAATGGATGTGGGAGAAAAACGAAGACCACAAAGTGGAGCAATGAAATATGTATTGAAAAATGGAAGAAGTATAGAATTAAGATTATCTGTAATTTCAAATTTTAAAATGCAAATATCCGTTGTCATTCGTTTATTACATTTGTCTACAGATGGGGAAAAAAGTCGAGAAGTATCTACCTATTTTCCAAAAGATATTGACCTTCTTCAAAAAATGTTACATTACAAGAGTGGGCTAATATTATTTTCAGGACCAGTAAGCTCTGGAAAAACTACAACAATGTATCACCTGTTAAGAAACCGCGTTAATGATACAAATTTACAAGTTATCACTATGGAAGAGCCTGTTGAAATGAGTGAACCTATGTTTTTACAAACAGAGATTAATGAAAAAGCAGGAATTACGTATGAATTACTGATTAAAAGTTCATTAAGGCATCATCCTGATATGATGTTGATAGGAGAAATTCGAGATGAAATGACAGCCAAAATGGTCATTCGGGGTGCCTTAACAGGTCATTTGATGTTAGCAACAGTTCATGCCAAAGACTGTAAAGGAGTGATTTCAAGATTAGAGGAATTAGGAGTTACAAAAGATTTATTAAGGCAAACATTAGTTGCAGTAGTAGCACAACGGCTAGTGCCGAGATATTGTTTTCTTTGTCAAAGCCATTGTTGCTTCCACTGTAATCATATTCCTCTTTCAAAGAAAAAGGCTACTATATTTGATATTGCTTATGGATCTTCATTGCAGCATTTAATTCAAGAGGAAGAATTTTTGAATCCGTTGTTACATCAGTTTAATAGAAAGTTGAGGAAAGCTTATGCACTTGGATATATTTCACAAGAAAGTTTTGAAGCCTACAAAATCTATTAAGAAATGGTCTAACAAAACTCAGGCTTTATTTTTAACTCAAGTAGGAGAGTTACTAGAAGAGGGATTTACTTTGCAAGAAACATTGGTATTTGCAAAATTACTCATTCCAAATCAAGAACAAGTGATTGATAAAATGATGGAACAATTATTGATAGGTGAGAGGTTTGATGAAGCTTTACATCTTGTAGGTTATTCTGATTCCATTTGTTCACAAATATATTTATCCATGTCGACAGGGTCCTTTGCACTTTCTTGCCGCACAATCGGACAATACTTAGCACAAAAAGATCTACAACTAAAAAAATTACGTCAAGTATTAATTTATCCATGTATTTTGATTATATTTCTAGTTGGTATGATTTCTGCGATTCGTTATTTACTACTAGGGCAACTGCAATCAATGGTTCAAGTGGAGAGTATTAAAGACCATATAATGCTTTATTTGATATGGAATGTTTTTGTTCATTTACCTTGGATTATATTAAGTGTCAGTCTATTTATTGGATTGGTATTAGTTGTTGCGTATGTATATTGGAAAAATAAGACGATTCTAAAACGACTACGTTTGTTAACTCGCTTACCAATTGTGGGGAGTTTAGTTCGTCAATATTACACATTTTTATACGCTAGAGAATTTGCCTATTTTCTAGGGAATGGACAATCATTATTACAAATGATTGAACAGATGAAACAAGAAGGAACGAGCCTATTAACAAAAGCTATTGCTGAATTTATTGAAAATGAACTGCAACGAGGAACTTCTTTTTCTAGTGCAATTCATCAATTGAAATTGTTTCAACAACCACTTATTTTATTAATTGTTCAAGGGGAGCTGACACATCAATTGGATATTAAATTACGCCAATTTTCAAAAAATTCATTTGAAGATTTTAAAGGGAAACTTGAAAAGAAAATTATGCTTATTCAGCCAGTATTATTTATTGGAATTGGGCTCATGATTATGTCTATGTATATTATTTTAATGTTACCAACATTAACATTGATAGGAGGAAATTAAGATGAAAAAATTATTAAAAAAGAAAAATGGTTTTACATTAATTGAATTACTTATTTGTTTATTTATTATCGGGTTGATGATGCTACTCATTATTCCAAATATTGCTCATCAAAGAGAAGAAGCTAAAAAGACATCAGATGCTGCGATAATAAAAGTGATTCAGAATCAGAAAGAATTATACAAAATAGAGAAAAAAATAGATACAGATCCAAGTTTGGATGATTTAAAGACGGGAAATTATATTACTTCAGAACAAGCAGATGCTTATACTAAGGCAACTGGAAAACATTAAGCAAATGCTCACTAATTGAAGAGTTGGGGGGATTTCTATGAAAGTTCATGCATTTACTTTAGTAGAATTACTTGTTTCGCTCAGTATTCTACTTGTATTATTATGCCTAGTTCCTCCTGCAATAGTAGATTTTAGTGAAACTTATCAAGAAAGAGTATTTATCAAACAATTTGAGAATGATTTGAAAATTGCACAATTAAATGCACAAGCCACGGGGTATTTTTCGTATATAGAAATAAGTATGCCAGAAAAATCCAAGTATACTCTTAATTGCCCAGGTAATGCGCAATTAAATACAGTAAGAATGATACCAAAAAGTATTAATGGAATAGAAAATTCACGTATTGGATTTAAAGGAGAAACAGCTAATTTGACGACCTATAATAAAGTACAATATGTTGTTTTTAAAGGTAAAAAGTATACTTATGAATATATTCTTCGATTTGGAGGAGGAAGAGGTTATGTTAAAGTATCGAAAAATTAAAGCGTATGTATTGGTAGAATCCATAATTGCTTTGATGATTTCTATTTTTACGCTTCTGTTACTTTCATCAGTGTTAGGAAACTCATTACAAAGAGAACAGTATCACAAATGTATGTTAAATGAATATTCATACCATTTAATGAGTTTGCATAAGGGGAGACCTCCAGTTTCTTATTTAGAAGAAAAAAAATATATAAATGATTCAAAACTTCCTGATGTGAGAAAAATAAATGACTTATCAGTTGAAAAGGAAAAAATAAAAAAAGTGGTTCATTATAAAAAGGTTGAATCTAAAGTAGCACCGACTTCAATTATCACTCATTGTGAGAAAGAGGAGGTGATTCAAATTGAAAAAATTGATCTTACAGAAAAAGGAAGGATTTCTTCTAATTGAGCAATTAATGGCTTTAGCAATATTTGCAGTTAGCATCATGCTAATTTCTGGAGTGTATAACGTATTATTAAAAGTACAAAATAAAATGGAAGTTCCTAATTATATAGAATGGCATTTAATGGTGACACAAATAGATACTCATTTGCAAGGATATGCAAGATCTAAGTATCAATTTGGAACGGAATTTGATGATGTTCGCCCTACAAACGATGCACAATATAAGATTGAGGCTGTTTCAGAACATGAGGGATTAAAATCAGTAGTTAAAATCAGTAAAAATGGAGGTTACCATCCAGTTTTAGTAGGATATGAAGAAATAATTATTAATAAAATAAAAGATGGTGTTTCACTCAAAGCTGTGTTAAGGAATCAAGAAGAATTTGAAATTGATTTTATCCCTGGAAATCGTGTTATTACTTTTGAAAAAGAAGTTACTCTTCAAGATGAAACAAACTTGTTTAAAATAGAGAATGAAAAGGAGGAGATTCAATGATCCAGAAAGTATTTTCTCAAAAAAAGTACAAGCAAGCTTAGTGATACCTTTTTTAGTGTTATTCTTTATTACAAGTTTAATGACGGTTGCTTATTATCAGATTAGACTAGCTAATGCAAACCAATATCGTTTACTTAAAGATACTTACCAACTGAAAATAATGTTAGAGTTAACAACTCAGAATTTAGAAAGTAATTTAATTCTAAAAGAAGATGTTATAAGTTATCCTAAAAAAATAAAATTTTCAACCGGTATTGTCAATATAAAATGGGATGAAAAGTCTCAATTATTTGAATTAATGGCGGAATTACCAAATGGTTCGAAACGCTCGGAAATTGTTTATATTGTATTTAAGGAAAAGAAAGTTATAGAAAAAAGACAGTGAATGAGTTTGTTTCATAGGTAATCTATGGTATACTTTTCATGACAATATGAAAAAGTTGGTGGTTAAATGGAACAAACAATTGGAGAAATCTTAAAACGTGCTCGTCAATTAAAAGGATATACTTTAGATGACTTGCAACAAATTACAAAAATTCAGAAAAAATATTTAATTGCAATTGAAGAAAATGATTTTGATTTAATGCCTGGTGACTTTTATACTCGTGCATTTATTAAACAAGTAGCAGAAACAGTTGGAGTAGATGGAGTTAGATTATTAGAAGAATTTGCACTTGTAAATTCTAAAAATTCTGATACTCTTTCAGAAGAAGATTCTTTATTAGCTGATAAAAAATTAATTTCAAGTCGAGTATCAAATAATCGTGAGGCTCAAACAGAGGTAAGTAAGGTTTGGATTCAATTTAAAAATTATTTACCTACAATTTTATTAGGTATGTTAGCTGTAGCCATTGTTTTTGCTATTGCAAGATCTTTATTAAATAAACAATCAACTCCTGTTACTACGACAGTTGCAACAACAGTAACGGCTCAAAATACAACAGTTACTGAAAAGGTAGAAAAGACAACAGTAGCTGAAACTACACAATCAACTACTACAACTAAAGAAGCAAAACAAACAACAATTCGTTATGCTTATGCAAATGGGAATGCATTATATTACACTGCAAAATTAGCCGAATTTCCAGCAAGTTTAGTAATAACAAACCGTGCAAGTACACAATTATGGGCTAGAATTACTGCAGATCAAAGGGTGGTAGCTGATGGTGCACCAACAACAGGGCAACAATTAGTTGGATCAATTCCTGAAGGAACAAATTCAATTGTTTTAAACTTTGGTTATACACCAATTGGTACCATTACTCTAGCAGGACACGAAATTCAAATTCCTGACGGAGTCAGTGCTACAGCAATTTATATTACAATGGAATAGAGGGAAGAGCATGAATATTGCTAATCGATTAACCATTGCTCGAATTGTCATGATTCCATTGTTTTTACTAATTATGTGTTTTCCAAAAGATGTTTTAGGAATGGTGAATATTTTTGATTCTAATCTAAGTATTAGTTGGGTATTGGCAATGATTATATTTACGATTGCTAGTATTACAGATTTTTTAGATGGCTATTTAGCTAGAAAATATCACTTGATTACAAATTTTGGAAAATTTGCTGATCCTTTGGCGGATAAATTATTAGTAATGACTGCTTTTATTACTTTAGTAGGGGCTGGAGTCATTCCAATGTTTATTGTAGCAGTGATTGTTTGTAGAGAATTGGCTGTAACAGGACTTCGTTTATTATTAGTTAATGATGGTGAAGTACTTGCAGCAGCATGGCCTGGAAAAGTTAAAACAGTAACACAAATGTTAGCGATTATCTTTTTATTGATTGATGATTTTCCAGTAAAAGGATTGCCGTTTTCCATTGGAACTATTTTGCTATATGTTTGTTTAGTTGCAACAGTGTATTCAGGAGTAGATTACTTTATAAAAAATAAACATGTTTTTGCAGATTCATTTTCTGTTTAATGGTGGAGGCTGGGATTTACCCAGCCTTTTGTTTTTTATAAATGAGGAGTAGAAAGTATGAAAGCAGAAATTATAACAGTCGGTACAGAATTATTAATGGGACAAGTCATTAATACAAATAGTGCAACCATTGCTAGAGAATTAGCAAAATTGTCTATTCCAACTTATTACCAACAAACCGTTGGAGATAATCCAGAAAGAATGTTTGAAAGTATTCAATTAGCTAGTAGTCGTAGTGATTTAATTATATTAAGTGGTGGATTAGGACCAACAACAGATGATATTACAAAACAAGTTTTAGCAGAATTTGTTCAAAAAGAATTAGTAGAAGATGAAGAAGCAATGGATAAAATTATTCGTTTCCATAAACAATCTCATCGCCCAATGAGCCCTAATAACCGACTTCAAGCATTAGCTTTTGATGGTGAAACAGTTTTTAAAAATCATAATGGTTTAGCTATTGGTGGTGCAGTAGAAACGGGAAAAAATATTTTCATTGTTTTACCAGGTCCTCCAAGTGAATTAAAAATGATGCTTGAAAAAGAGGCCATTCCATATTTAAAAGAAAAAGTTTCAAATGAAGGAACTTTTGTATCTAGATATTTACGTTTCTTTGGAATTGGAGAATCTAGATTAGTAACTGATTTAGAACAATTAATTGAAGAACAAACGAATCCAACAATTGCCCCATATGCAGGCATGTATGAAGTAGTTCTTCGATTAACAGCAAATGGGGATACAAAAGAAGAGTGTGAGCAGTTATTAGATGAATTAGAAGCAAAAATATTGTCCGTTGAACGTGAATATTTTTATGGATATGGAGAATATGAAACACTATTATCCATTACAAGTGAATTATTAAAAAATAGTGGATTAAGTATTGCTTCTGCAGAAAGTTTAACAGGAGGACTCTTTGCTTCAACATTAATTTCTGTTGAAGGAAGTTCACAATATGTACTAGGTTCTTGTGTCGCTTATCAAGAATCTGTAAAGAGAAATCAATTACAAGTTCCTCAAGAAATATTAGAAACATATGGGATGGTTAGTGTTGAGTGTGCAGAAGCGATGGCAGAAAATGTACGGTCAATATTTGGCAGTAATCTTGGAATTTCCTTTACAGGAATAGCGGGTCCATCACCAATGGAAGAAAAAGAAGTAGGAACTGTATTTATTTCATTAGCAGATGGGTTAGAAATAAAAACAATAGAATTACATTTAGCAAGAAACCGTAATGGTAATCGTGAATTTGCTGTTCAGTATGGGTTAAATGAGCTAAGAAAATATTTATTAAAAAAACAATAGAACAAATGTTCGTTTTTCTTGCTTTCACTATTGAGTATAGTGTATGATAAGGATGAATTAAGAGGACATGGAGGTTTAACATGGTAGAACAAGAAAATCGTCAACGTGCATTAGATGATGCATTGAAAAAAATTGAAAAGAGTTATGGTAAAGGTGCAGTAATGAAATTAGGAGAAAAAGCTGATTCGCAAGTTCAGACTGTTTCTTCAGGTTCATTAGCACTAGATATTGCATTAGGAGCAGGTGGATACCCTAAAGGAAGAATTATTGAGATTTTTGGTCCTGAATCAAGTGGTAAAACAACAGTTGCTTTACATGCGGTAGCAGAAGTACAAAAACGTGGTGGAGTAGCAGCATTTATTGATGCGGAACATGCTTTAGATCCAGAATATGCAAGAGCATTAGGCGTTAATATTGAAGAATTATTATTATCTCAACCAGATACTGGTGAACAAGGACTTGGAATTGCAGATGCATTAGTGGCTTCAGGAGCAGTTGATATTGTGATTGTCGACTCAGTAGCTGCATTAGTACCACGTGCTGAAATTGAAGGAGATATGGGACAATCTCATGTGGGTCTTCAAGCTCGTTTAATGTCTCAAGCACTTCGTAAATTATCAGGGACAATTAATCGTACGAAAACAATTGCGATCTTTATTAACCAATTACGTGAAAAAGTTGGAATTATGTTCGGAAATCCAGAAACAACACCTGGTGGACGTGCGTTAAAATTCTATGCAAGTATTCGTTTAGATGTTCGTCGTAGTGATCAAATTAAAAATGGAGCAGAAATTTTAGGAAATCACACTAAAATTAAAGTAGTGAAAAATAAAGTTGCGCCACCATTTAAAACAGCTGAAGTGGATATTATGTATGGAGAAGGAATTTCTCAAATTGGAGAAATTTTAGATATGGCTTCTGATTTAGATTTAGTGAAGAAGAGCGGTGCTTGGTATGCTTATAATGATGAAAAGATTGGACAAGGCCGTGAAAATGCGAAGAAATACTTAACGGAACATCCTGAAATCGTTGAAGTATTAACACAAAAAATCCGTTCTCACTATAATATCGGTGGAGAAGTCATTTCTCAAGAAGTCGAAGATTTAGGCCAAACAAATTTATTAGATGAAGAATAGTCATAAAAGGGAGAATGAACTGGAATAGTTTATTCTCCTTTTTTCATGAAAGATTTGTATGATATTAAATACATTAAACTAGTTTCACGATTTAATTCAGTGAAAAGTTTATTAAATTCGTTAAGATGGTGTTTTTTTATTGGAAGGGCTATAATGAAGCAGAAGAATGTGTTATGATAACAATGAATGTTAAAAAATATTAGGGTGAGGTGTATCCATGTCAATGAATCAAAGAATCTTAATTATTGAAGACGAAAAAAATTTAGCACGATTTGTAGAATTAGAATTACAACATGAAGGATATGAAACAAAAATTTGTTTTGATGGACGAAGTGGTTTACAAGCAGCAACAGAGGAAGATTGGGATGTTATTTTATTAGATTTAATGTTACCAGAATTAAATGGATTAGAAGTAGTCCGCCGCTTGCGTCAAGTTAAGAAAACACCAATTATTATTATGACCGCTAGAGATTCTGTAATGGATCGAGTAACAGGATTAGATCAAGGAGCAGATGACTATGTTGTTAAACCGTTTGAAATTGAGGAAATTTTAGCGAGAATTCGTGCATTATTTAGAAGATTAAGTATTGAAGAAGAAGCAAGAGTACAAAAGCAAACGATTTTAGAATATCGAGATTTAGTCATTGAAAAAGAAAACCGTACAGTGCGTCGTAATGGTGAATTAATTGATTTAACGAAGAGAGAATATGAATTACTATTAATGTTGATGGAAAATATTAATGTTGTTCTTTCTCGAGAAGTTTTATTAAACCAAGTATGGGGATATAAGATGGAAGTTGAAACGAATGTTATTGACGTATATATTCGTTATTTAAGAAATAAAATTGATATTCCAGGACGCGAAAGTTATATTCAAACAGTTCGTGGAACAGGTTATGTAATGCGTCGTTAATCAAGTCTAAATGGGGGATATCATGAAAGAAAAACATGAAGAAACTTCCGTTGGAAAAAAATGGTGGTTGATTATTTCGACCACTATTTTTTTACTATTAACATTGGTGACAGTTGGATTTTTAGGATTTGAACTCCAATATTATCAAAATCAAAAAATAGCTCTAACGGAAAAATATAGAGAACAATTAAGTGAAAAATTATCTGAATACGAAGCTCCACTTACTTCAGCTAATATTGTTGCTACATTAAATCAAAATAATAGTTATCAAAAAGATAAAGATAGTGTTTATCAAAAGAAATTTTATATTAATGATCAGCAGTTTAATGTACAAGTTTATGGAACAAATCGAAAAGAGATTTTTAGAACACAATCTTGGAATGATGGAGAAGTTATTGGAAATGAAGCTAAGACTCAGGTTAAAAAGTTAAAAAATGGACAAACAATTTTTCAAACTTCTATGCCGATTATTTCTAATAAATCAAGAGTTTTAATAGGGTATTTATCGATTACAAACCGATTAGATAATTTAAAACAATTAAAAGATGAGTTGAATCAATTAGCTTTGTCGATTCTTTTTGTATCAGCAATTATTGCGATTGTTTTAGGATACTTACTATCGAATCAAATGACAAAACCAATTAAAAAAATTCAAGAAATCATTTCATCCATTAGTGAAGAAAATATTTCAACGAAACGAATTAAAGTTTCAGAAAAGAACGATGAATTTGCAATTGTTTCTGAACATTTTAATGAATTATTAGATAAGATTAGTTTTTATATTGAACAACAAAAACATTTCGTAGAAGATGTTTCTCATGAACTAAGAACACCGGTAGCGATTGTAGAAGGACATTTAAAACTCTTAAATCGATGGGGAAAAGACGACCCAGAGGTTTTAGAAGAATCTCTACAAGCTTCACTAGTAGAGTTGCAAAGAATGAAAACATTAGTACAAGAAATGCTTGATTTATCTCGTGCACCTCAAGTGAAAGAACAGTATAAAGATGCTACAACGAATGTTACGGAAGTGGCTAAGCAGGTGGTGCATAATTTTAGAGTGCTATATCCTGAATTTATATTTACATTTGATGATGATTTAAAGCGTGATTTATGGATCCCTATTTATTTAAATCATTTAGAACAAGTAGTCATTATTTTAATGGATAATGCTGTAAAATATTCTCTTGATCGAAAAGAAATTATTTTAAGTTTATCAAAAGGGGAAGAGCATGTAGAAATTGCTGTTCAAGATTTTGGGATGGGAATGACTGAAGAAGATCGTAAAAAAGTTTTCTCAAGATTTTACCGTGTAGATAAAGCTCGTTCAAGAGAAAGAGGTGGTAATGGCTTAGGATTATCCATCGCTAAGGAATTGATAGAAAGTTATGATGGAGAAATTTCTGTTACAACTTTATTAAATCATGGCTCTATTTTTAAAATTACTTTACCTTTGACAAAGAAAGATAAAGGTAAATAATAATGGAAATTATAAAAATGGATAAAGTAGATGCTAGAAAAATTGCAAAAGAAATTTTGTTGAGTTTATCTACAGACAAAAGAAACTATCAAGAAGAACTGATATTAGACTATTTACGACAGCTTCCTGAATGGACAGAAGCAAAAATCATTGCATTAACGAAATCAATGTCTATCGAGTTTTCATTGGGAAAAGTTGTAAAGTTAGCTAGAAATATGAATAAAAAAATTGTAGTTCCAGTAACTTTACCGCATCGACAAATGAAATTTGCATTTTGGGATGAAAAGACACAGTTTCAAAAAAATTCCTTTGGAGTAGAAGAGCCTATTCAACCAATTTGGGTCGATAAAGAGCAAATTGATTTAGTCATTGTTCCAGGATTGGCTTATTCTAAAAAAGGCGAACGATTAGGATTTGGTGGAGGTTATTATGATCGTTTCATAGAACAACAGAACTTTTCTACTATTAGTTTAGCTTATCAGGAACAGGTTTATGAAGAAGCTATTTGGAATGTGGAAGTATTTGATCAAGCGGTTCAAATTCTTATTACAAAAGAAGGAGTGATTCATTCAAATGAATTATTGGAAAAAAGAGAGATATAAAAGAACTATTTTACAAAATTTAACATTTTCTAATTTATTTTTACTCATACAAATTATCATGTTTATCATAATGACATTAAAGGGTGGTTCAACGAATCCAGGAATTCTAGTTTATTATGGAGCAAGAGCTAATGCATTTATTATTTTACTTCATGAATATTGGCGTTTTATCACACCGATATTTTTACATATTGGTCTTGAGCATTTTGCGATGAATAGTTTATTTCTTTATTTCTTTGGAAATCAATTAGAAAGTATCGTTGGTCATAGAAGATTTTTAGTCATTTACTTATTAAGTGGTATTATGGGAAATCTTGCCAGTTTTGCTTTTAATGCTCAGCATATATCAGCGGGGGCAAGTACTTCATTGTTTGGTTTATTTGGATTGATGCTCTATTTATCAACAAGACATCGTTATATTTATGCCTTTAGAGAATTAGGAATGCAATATATGGCATTATTAGTGATGAATTTAATAACAAGCTTATTTTCAAGTACTATAGATCTTTGGGGTCATATTGGTGGATTAGTAGGAGGTTATGTCATATCTTCAGTTATTTCATTTAGAGGAGACCGAGTGACTAAAATGTATGAAAGACTACTATTTGCGATTATTTACATTTTAATTGCTATTGTATTGTTTAAAATCGGAGTTGAAGTAGGAAAAGAAATGCTATGAAAACTGTATACTAACTGATATACTATAAATAAAATGAATACGTTTTATGAGGTGAAGAATATGAATAAAAAAATTATCGGTATTGATTTAGGAGGAACCTCAATTAAATTCGCTATTTTAACACAAAATGGTGAAATTCAAGAAAAATGGTCTATTCCAACAAATATTTTAGATGAAGGAAGCCATATTGTTCCAGATATTATTCAATCGATTAAACATAAACTAACGCTATTAGGATTAACAAAAGATGATTTCTTAGGAATTGGAATGGGTTCTCCTGGTGTAGTAAATCGCCAAGAAGGAACTGTTATTGGTGCGTATAATTTAAACTGGAAAACATTACAACCAATTAAAGAACAAATTGAATCAGAATTAGGTTTATCATTTTATATTGATAATGATGCTAATGTCGCTGCTCTAGGTGAAAAATGGGTTGGAGCAGGAAATAATGAACCAGATGTTGTTTTTGTAACTCTTGGAACTGGTGTTGGTGGTGGAGTGATTGCTGGTAATCAGTTAATTCATGGATTTAGTGGTGCTGGTGGCGAACTAGGTCATATTGCCGTTGATTTTCAAGAACCAATCTCTTGTACATGTGGTAAAAAAGGGTGTTTAGAAACTGTAGCAAGTGCAACAGGTATTGTGAATTTAACACGTCGTTATGCAGAAAAATATGCTGGAGACTCTGAATTAAAAGCAAGAATTGATGATGGACAACAAGTCACTGCTAAAGATGTTTTTGATTTAGCAAAAGAGAATGATACTTTAGCGTTAATTGTAATTCGTCATTTTTCAGAATATTTAGGTGTAGCATGTTCACACATTGCGAACATTTTAAATCCATCAAGAATTGTTATTGGTGGTGGCGTGAGTGCCGCAGGAGAATTTTTATTAAAAGGTGTTCGTGAAGAATTTGAGAAGAATGTTTTCCCACCAATTAAAGATTCAACTGTTTTAGCATTAGCTGAATTAGGAAATGATGCTGGAGTTATCGGAGCAGCTTCATTAGTATTAATTGGTAAATCATAATTAGAGAGGTAATCATGTATGTTATTTTGGATTGTTTGGAGTGTTTTAGCAGTATATGTTGCGTATATTGCGGTATTATTTTGGATGCGTCGTAGTGCAGCTGAAACTTTAGATGCAGCGGAATTTAGTAAAGATTTACGTCATGGGCAATTAATTGATTTGCGTGAAAAGGATGAGTTTAGAGCAGGTCATATTTTAGGGGCTAGAAATATTCCTTATTCTCAATTTAAGGATCGTATGTTTGAATTAAGAAAGGATCAACCGATTTATTTATATGAACAAGGGATGACGATTTCAGGAAGAGCAGCGTATCGTTTAAAACGTAAAGGTTTTTCTAATATTTTTATTTTGAAAAATGGATATGATGCTTGGAATGGGAAGGTCAAAAAAGGATATTAAGGATTAAAATAGACTTTATCTTGTGTAGCAGAGTACGCCAGTAGCCAGCGAAGCTGTTTCTTGGCTAAAATTTGAGCCTAAGGTCTCAAATTTTCCTTGTACTAGAAGCTCAAGTAGCTCCTAGTACTCATGCTACCTCGAAAAGTCTTTTTAATTTGACGTGATTTAACGAGAGTCCGTTAGTAAGAGGCTTTATCTTGTGTAGCAATGGACGGCAGCAGCTTCGCACAGCGAATCTCTTCTACGACGAAAAGTCTTTTTTGTTGAAAAAAATCGTTTTTCCTAATTGACAAAAAGAAAAATATCCTATATACTGTTGACAATTTGAATAACTCATCTTTAATGTGATCCAGAGAGGTCAGCAAAGATTTAATGATAGAAAACGAAGTTTTTTATGGCTGAACCTACTTACATAAGTAGGCTATTTTTTTATAAAAAACAGTATTTTTGATGAGCAACTCATTTTAAATTGTTGGATGTCTATGAAATAAAAGCATTCGAACGAAAGGAATTGATGTCGCAAAAAGATTTTACTAGTCAGTTATAGTTCGTAACAAAAAGAAATAAATAGAATATCTTTTTAAAATAGTCCAGAGAGGCTAGCAAGGGATTGAATTTAACGTTACAAGCTTATTTGAGTATAGATTTTTGCATTATCATTCAAATAATAACTTAAATTTAAAAATAAAATTTACATACCTTGTAGTCTTTGGATTACAAGGTATTTTTTTATAAACAGGAGGAGGAAGTTTTATGAAAAATATTGTAAAAATGGCAGATTTAACAAATGAGGAAGTTTTCCAATTAATTCATCGAGGATTGGAATTAAAAAATGGAAAACACGTTGAAAGTAGAGATGACCTGTATGTAGCCAATTTATTTTTTGAAAATTCTACTCGTACAAAACATAGTTTTGAAATTGCAGAGCATAAACATAAATTAAAAGTAATTAATTTTGAAGTGGCAACTTCTTCTGTGAATAAAGGTGAAACATTATACGATACTTGTAAAACTTTAGAAATGTTAGGCTGTAATCTATTAGTGATTCGTCATAGTCAAAATGCCTATTATAAAGATTTAAAAAATTTAAACATTCCAATTCTTAATGGCGGAGATGGTAGTGGAGAGCATCCTAGCCAATGTTTATTAGATCTAATGACAATGTATGAAAAATTCGGAACTTTTGAAAACTTAAATATTATTATTGCAGGAGATATTAAAAATTCTCGAGTTGCTAAAAGTAATTATCGTATGTTAACAAGATTGGGAGCAAAAGTTCGATTTGTATGTCCAGATATTTACAAAGATGAAACACTTGGAGAAGTCGTTGATTTTGACGAGGTCATTGGGGAAGTGGATGTGTGTATGCTACTAAGAGTGCAACATGAAAGACATGCTTCAAAAATGGGCTTAACGAAAGAAGAATACCATGAAAAATTTGGTTTAACACCACAAAGATATGAAAAGTTAAAAGAAACAGCAATTGTTATGCATCCAGCTCCTGTTAATCGAGATGTAGAAATTGCATCTGAACTAGTAGAAGCACCAAAATCAGTTATTTTTGAACAAATGAAAAATGGAATGTTTATGAGACAAGCAATGATTGAAAAAGTTATTAAAGATAATCAATTATAAAAAGGAGAAGCAAATGTTACTTTTAAAAAATGGACAAATTTTAGAACAGGGTGTTTTAGTTCAAAAAGATCTTTTGATTGAGGGTGAGAAGATTACAAAAATAGCTGATTCAATTGAAAATGTTGAAGCAAAAGTTTTAGATTTAAAAGGGAAATTTATTTCTCCTGGATTTATTGATGTTCATGTTCATTGGAGAGAACCGGGCTTTGAATATAAGGAAACGATTTATCATGCATCAAGAGCTGCAGCACGTGGTGGATTTACGACTGCAATGCCAATGCCGAACTTAAATCCTGTTCCAGATTGTTATAAAAATTTAAAATTGCAATTAGATATTATTGAACGTGATTCAGTGATTCGTGCCATTCCTTTTGGAGCAATTACAAAAGGAGAACAAGGAAAGGAATATGCTGATTTTAAAGAATTAGCAAATTTCGTATTTGCTTTTAGTGATGATGGTCGTGGAGTTCAAGATGCAAATATGATGTTTGAATCAATGAAAGTTGCTGCAAGCCTTGATAAAGCGATTGTGGCTCATTGTGAAGATAATTCCCTCATTCGTGGTGGATGTATGCATTGTGGAAGAAGAAGTAGAGAATTGCAATTACCAGGTATTCCATCAGTTTGTGAAAGTGTTCAAATTGCTCGAGATGTGTTGTTAGCAGAAGCAACAGGTTGTCATTATCATGTTTGTCATGTTTCTACAAAAGAATCTGTCAGAGTCGTAAGAGATGCAAAAGCTGCTGGGATTAAAGTGACGTGTGAGGTTTGTCCTCATCATTTATTAAGTAATGAAATGGATATCCTAGAAGATAATGGAATGTGGAAAATGAATCCACCATTAAGATCAGCTGAAGATCGTAATGCATTGATTTCAGGTTTGTTGGATGGAACCATTGATGTAATTGCTACAGACCATGCACCTCATGCTCCACACGAAAAAGACTTAACAATGACAAATGCAGCATTTGGAATAGTCGGTAGTGAAACAGCTTTTAGTCAACTTTATACCAAATTCGTTAAACCAGGAGTCTTTTCATTAGATTTTTTAGTGAAGAAGATGAGTGAAAATGTAGCAGATACCTTTGGATTGCCATATGGTCGATTAAAAGAAAATGGATTCGCAGATTTAGTTGTCATCGATTTAGAAAAATCAATGGAGATTGATCCAAATCAATTTTTATCAAAAGGACGTAATACTCCATATATTGGTGAGAAAATTTATGGAATTCCAGTGTTAACTTTATGTGAAGGAAGAGTTGCTTATCAAGATAAGGAATTTTTCTTAGACTTATAGAGAATGAATGATTTTGACAGTTAATAGGCAAATGAAAAAATGCAAAGGAGTATTTGTATGGATACTTATATGACAACCGTTGTTAGTAATGAAAAAATTGCGGATAAAATATTTCGAATGGAATTACAGGGGGATATCGTTCAAGAAATGACGACACCTGGGCAATTTGTCAATATTAAAGTGAATAATAGTTATGAATTTCTATTAAGAAGACCGATTTCCATTTGCGAAATTAATCATGAAAAAAAATCATTTGTCATCGTCTATCGTGCAGATGGAGCTGGAACGAAGATTATCTCTGAATTAAAAGAAGGAGAAATAGTAGATATATTAGGCCCACTTGGAAAAGGATATGATTTAGATGTCTTAGAAGAAGGACAAACAGCACTGATTGTTGGTGGTGGAATTGGAGTACCTCCATTATATGAATTAGCAAAACAATTTCAGAAAAAAGGAATCCAAACAGTTCATATATTAGGCTTTAATAATATTAAAGATGTTTTTTATGAAGATGAATTTGCACAACTTGGAACAACGTATATCGCAACTGCTGATGGTAGTTATGGTGAAAAAGGTTTTGTAACAGATGTTATAAAAAAATATGCAGTAGACTACCATAAATATTTTAGTTGTGGACCATTTGCCATGTTAAAAGCCTTAACTCAAATGGATGAGGAAAAAATGGGATATGTATCTCTAGAAGAGCGAATGGCTTGTGGGGTAGGAGCTTGTTATGCCTGTGTTTGCGAGAAAAGGGACGGTACAATTTCAAGAGTTTGTTATGATGGGCCTGTTTATGACACAAGAGAGTTAGCCTTATAGGAGGAAATGATGAGCGAGAGATTAAGAGTAAAATTACCAGGTTTAGATTTGAAGAATCCTATTATGCCAGCCTCTGGTTGCTTTGCATTTGGCTTAGAATATGCTCATTTTTATGATTTAAGTAAATTAGGCGCTATTATGATTAAAGCGGCAACAAAAGAACCACGATTTGGGAATCCGACTCCACGTGTAGCAGAAACTTCTAGTGGAATGTTGAATGCGATTGGGTTACAAAATCCAGGAGTGCATGAAATTATGGAAACTAAATTAAAAGCTTTAGAAAAATACGATGTTCCAATTATTGCGAATGTGGCAGGTAGTGAAATTGAAGACTATGTTTATGTTGCAGAACACATTAGTAAAGCTCCAAATGTCCATGCATTAGAATTAAATATTTCTTGTCCAAACGTAAAACATGGAGGAATTCAGTTTGGAACAGATCCGTGTGTTGCTAGAACTTTAACGGAAAAAGTAAAAGCTGCTTCTAGCGTTCCTGTTTATGTCAAATTATCTCCGAATATAACAGATATTGTATCAATGGCAAAAGCTGTTGAAGAAGGTGGAGCAGACGGAATTACGATGATTAATACATTAGTAGGGATTCGTTTAGATAGAAAAACAGGAAAGCCGATTATTGCAAATGTTACCGGTGGATTATCAGGACCTGCTATTAAACCAGTAGCGATTCGAATGGTTTATTTAGTATCGCAAGCAGTCAATATCCCGATTATTGGAATGGGCGGTATTATGGATGAATGGGATGTTATTGATTTTATTTCAGCTGGAGCAAGTGCGATAGCAGTTGGAACAGCAAACTTTACAGATCCATATGTTTGTCCAAAAATTATTGACCGATTAGAAGGTGCTCTTGATGAATTAGGAGTGCATCATCTACTAGAGTTACGTGGACGAGCTTATCATTAAAAAGGAGTGGTAGGATGAAAAAAGAAGTCATTGTTGCATTAGATTTTCCAACAGTGGAGGAATCATTAGCTTTTTTAGAAAAATTTGGTGATGAAAAATTATTTGTAAAAATAGGACTAGAATTATATTTACAAAATGGACAAGTTGTTGTTAAGCAAATTAAAAAACTAGGACATAAAATCTTTTTGGACTTAAAATTACATGATATTCCAAATACGGTTTATGGCGCAGCCAAAGGATTGGCGCAGTTTCATGTGGATATTTTAACGGTACATGCTGCAGGTGGTTATGAAATGTTGAAAGCTGCTAAACAAGGTATGTTAGATGGTGGAAGCTTTGATACAAATGTTATTGCTATTACTCAATTAACTTCTACATCAGAACAAGATATGAGAGAGTATCAATGTATCCCTCTTTCTTTAGAGGAAAGTGTGATTCATTATGCGAAGTTAGCAAAACAAGCAGGATTAGATGGAGTGGTTTCATCTGTTTGGGAAGCTGGAAAAATTACAGAAAATTGTGGAGAAGACTTTTTAAAAGTGACTCCTGGAATTCGACTTGAAACAGATGAAGTGGGTGATCAAAAACGTGTAGCAACTCCTAAAGTTGCAAGTCTTGAAGGGAGTACGCATATTGTAGTAGGTCGTTCTATTACAAAGGCAGAAAATCCAGTAGAAGTATATCATTTTATTAAAGAACAATTTATAAAATAAAGGAGAAGAGTATGACATTAGAACGTAAACTTGCCAAAGAATTATTAGCGATTGAAGCTGTTGCATTAAGACCAAATGATTATTTTACATGGACATCGGGTATTAAATCACCAATTTATTGTGATAATCGAATTACAATGTCTTATCCAAGTATTCGTAAAGAAATTGCCGCAGGAATGGTAGAAGTTATAAAAGAAAAATATCCAGCAGTAGAAGTCATAGCTGGAACTGCAACAGCAGGTATTCCTCATGCTGCTTGGGTCAGTGAATTGTTAGATTTACCGATGATTTATGTTAGAGACTCTGCAAAAAAACATGGGAAAACAAATCAAATTGAAGGAAGAGTATTAGAAGGACAAAAAGTGGTTATTATCGAAGATTTAATTTCTACTGGTTTGTCATCTTTGAAAGTTGCAAAAGCTTTAAGAGAATCTGGAGCTGAAGTGTTAGGAGTAGTTGCGATTTTTAGTTATGAATTAAAGAAAGCTCAAGATGCTTTTGAAGAGGCAGGAGTAGAGTACATTACCTTAACTAATTATCCTGTTTTAGTAGAGGAAGCTGTTGCTATTGAATATATTCACCAAGATGATGTAGAAAAATTATTAGAGTGGCGAAATGAATTAAACTAAAATGAAAAACGAGATTGAAAAACTTCAATCTCGTTTTTTAAAATTCAACATTGTAACAGTACAGGTGTTCTTATGAACATTCTAAGAAAAGTTTATTTTTGGTTTTTCTACTGGAATACTAATTTCAACAAAGTTATCAGCATAAATGATATCTAAACCTTCGCAGTTTGTATGAAGTAAGCGATGAACAACAAATTCAATTTCAGTATCTTTCACACGACGCTTACGATTGATAATAACAATATCTTTGTGAGTAGCAGCATCTTCATAAATAACGGTTGTTTGACCTAATGAATACACTTTTACGAAAAATGCATCCGTATTAGCTAGTTGTTCTTTAACAAGTTTTAAATGACTATTTGTAATATCAATTAACTTCATTTTCATACACCCTTTACTGTAATCTCTTTCTACTATTATACTCTTATTTTCTGAAAAATTCATTATTTAAATTCAAAAAAATAAAAAAAGCTTTATTGAAGATAAAGTAAGTAAATGATGATAAAAAAATTATTAAAATATGAATAGAAATAGTTGTTAAAATTATAAAAACATGGTAACCTAACTTAATGAGAGGAGTGTATACGTTTGCTAGTCCTACTAGTAATTGTTACAATCCTTAATAAAAATTTTATTTTTAAAGGAGTTTTTTTTATGGAAAAGAAAGAATATCACGTAATTGCAGAAACAGGAATTCACGCTCGTCCAGCGACATTATTAGTTCAAACAGCTAGCAAATTTGCTTCAGATATTCAATTAGAATACAAAGGTAAATCTGTTAACTTAAAATCAATCATGGGCGTTATGTCATTAGGTGTTGG
>NZ_CAUQUN010000022.1:0-35231 GCF_963521425.1 uncultured Granulicatella sp. | reverse complement strand
ATCGCGACAACTCCTATATACTATCATAGGTGTTTTTCTCTGTCAACAACTTTTTTCATTTTTTGAAAATTGTTTCAGAGTTATTTTTTGTTGTTTCGCAACAACGTTTAATAATTTATCATAGATATACTTCATCGTCAACCTTTTTTTATAAAATTATGCTATAATTTTTTCGAATATTTATTAAGGAGGTTTTTATGCGTCTGGAGCATTTATTAATGAAGCATTTTGATATTTCTCGAAAGCAAATGAAAAAATTAATTTCTTCTGGTGAAGTACTAATCGATTCAATTCCCGCAACTCATGTAAGTAATAATGTCGATCCTCAAATTCAAGTGATTACCGTTCAAGGAAGTCGAATGGAAGATAACTCCCAAAAGTATTATTTATTAAATAAACCTAAAGGAGTCATCACTGCTACCACCGATTCTCAACTTCCTACAGTTATTGATTTATTTAAAAATGAAAATGTCGAAGGATTATATCCCATTGGTCGATTAGATAGAGATACAGAAGGGCTTTTAATCATTACGAATAACGGACCTTTAGGCTATCGTTTATTAAATCCTATTCAACATATTGAAAAGGAATATTATGTAGAAGTAAATGGGCTTTTAGACGATTCCTGTATTCAGAGATTTTATGATGGAATTATATTTCATGATGGAACGATTTGTAAACCTGCTAAATTATCAATTCTTGAGTCTTCTCCATTCTTTAGTAAAGCTACTGTTACAATTTCAGAAGGAAAGTTTCATCAAATTAAAAAGATGTTTTTATGTGTTGGAGTTAAAGTAACTTTTCTAAGAAGAATTCGTTTTGGTGAATTTCTTTTAGATGAATCTCTTTCCCCGGGTGAGTATCGACCTTTAAATTTTTCCGAACTCCAAATCTTAAAACAATATTTTTAATACTAAAAAAAGGCAAACGAAAATTTCGCTTGCCTTTTTTATTATTTTTAGTTACTTGCACTTGAAGTTGCGTCTGCTTCACCATGACTTGGAGTATCTGATGAAGCTCCTGATGTTGCATCTGCATTTCCATGTGAACCATGTGCTGCTGCAGCTGGAGCATTTCCTCCAACTAAACGTTGACCAGTTGTTTTTAAATACCAATCTAACCATGGTTGGAAGTTGAAGATAATTTCATTAATTCCAGCATATGAACCATCTGGATAGTACATTGCTTGATAATTATGAGTATTAATAACACCTTCTGGTGTTCCAGGTACAATTGTACGAACGTATTCTTGATCACCATTACGTAATACGCCTACAACCCACTCAACGTTTTTCATTCTTGCTGGCGGTAATGAACCATGTACAGTTCCTAATCTGCTACCTGATTGAGCACGTACACGTTTACCAAACATTGTGTTTGGTTCTTGGTGAGCGTTATTATAGTATAAGAATTGGTTGTTGTCATCTGCAAAAGTTAATTCAAACGGCATTGCTTTTAAGAACATATCCAATTGGTTTACTGTTAAGATACCGTGATCTAATTTAACATAAGTATCTCCTGATACTGCACCAACGATTTCTGCTGCTTTTTCAACCCATTCTGGATCATCTGGGTCAACGCCTTGAATAGTAGTTGCAATTGGGTTAGTACAATATAAATCTTCCGGAGCAATTGGTTTTGGTTTTTTCAATTTAGAAACGACCTCCACATATTTTACAAAGTTATCTAAGCAAGATTCTAAGAATTTCACTGTTCCTTCATTCGTGATATTTCCATTAGCATCAAATGCTTCTTTAGCTTTTCCTAATAAGAATTCATTTCCTGGTAATGTATATGCATTCACACCTGGAGCATCTAAAATTTTACGTAAATGTACTTGTGCACGTGATGTTCCTTGATCATGGTATGAAGCACCTACAATCATAACAGGTTTATTTTCAAATGGATGCACTTTAAATGATAGCCATTCTAAAACACTTTTTAGTGATGCTGTAATTGTATGGTTGTGTTCTGGAGTTGCAATGATAACACCGTCAGCACGAGTAATTTTGTTATACAAATAACGTAATTGGAAGCAATCATCCCATTTTTCATCTTGATTGAATACTGGAACTTCATCAATTTCAAGAACTTCTAATTCAAATTTTAATTTAAATTCACGTTGAATGAATTGTAATAATTTACGGTTATATGATAGTTCAGCATTTGAACCTACAATCCCTACAAATTTCATAATGTCTTTTCCTCTCTTATTGTGATATTAAATATTTTCCCAATCAAAGTTTTCTGCTTCTTTATGTAATAAATCTTGTGCACTTCTTAATTTTTGAGTAATTTTCACGAATAAGCGGAAATCATCAAATAATGCATCTAATTTTTTGATTGTATCTAAATCGATTAAATCACCTTTTTTATCAAATGCTTGAAGTGAGTGAGATAATAAGAACTCAGATCCTGGCATAACATTTGCTTTTAATTCTGGAGAGTCCAAAATTTGACGCAATTGTAATTGAGCACGAGAAGATCCTAATGTTCCATAAGATGCTCCTGTAATCATTACTGGTTTATTTAATAATGGATGAATACCATACGATAACCATGCTAATGCGCTCATTAATACAGCTGGAATAGCGTGGTCATATTCTGGAGTACCAATGATTACTCCATCAGCAGCTTCAATTTTAGCAGCAATTTCTGTTACAAGTTCTGGTACTTGTTTATTTGCTGGTTTGTTGAATAATGGAATATCTTTAATTTCCACTAATTCAATTTCAACTTTATCTGCAAAATGTTTTTGCATATATTGTAATAAAGTACGGTTTGTAGAACGTTGTGAGTTTGTTCCTACAAGTGCAATAAATTTTGTCATAATAATTCCTTTCTATACATCTCTGATTAAACGAAATGAATTCCAGATGTATACATCATTTTTTGATTTTTTGTAATCACAAATGCTTCCAGTCCGGGTTGTTGTTCGATTTCTTCAATAATGTCATATGGATTTTGTCCAAACAAACGTGTCGTCCATATTTCGCAATCTACTGATTTTTCAGCAACTATTGTAATACTAACTAGTTCTGTTTCCATTGGATAACCTGTTGTTCGATCAAATATGTGGTGATAAGTTTTGCCATCTACCACTAATTGACGTTCATAAATCCCAGAAGTTACAACAGACGTATCAGATACCTCAATAACTGCAACATGATTTCCTCTGTCTAATGCAGGATTTTGAATTCCAATTCTCCATGGTCTGTGAAAAGTTGGATTTTCACCAATTGTAAGAATATTACCTCCTAAATCAATAATTCCTGATTGAACTCCTTTTTCTATCAAAAATTCTTTTAATTTATCAGCAATATATCCTTTTGCTAACGCTCCTAAATCGATTCTCATCCCTTCTTTTGACAAATAGACTTCTCTATTTAAATCATTTAAGACTATTTCTTCAGGATTTGTTATTTTTAATAACCTTTGAATCTCTTCTTCTGAAGGAAGTTTAGCATCTGAAAAACCAATTCTCCACGTTTGAACTAAAGGGCCAATCGCAATGTTAAGATGACTATTCGCTGCAATACTATGTTTCTTCCCTAACTTAATCAATTCAAACAATTCTGGATGGACTTGAACTGCTTTCTTTCCAGCTTGTAAATTAATCTCCATTAGTTCTGAATCAACATCATTAGCACTGAAACGATTTTTATAAAGATGTAACAGTTGTTCACTCTGTAACAATAAATTCTGTGCATCTTCATGAAAAATCGTTAACGTAATAGAAGCTCCCATTAATCGAAGGCTGTGACTAGCACTTTGCAAACAATTTCCTCTTTCCTTTTGCATTTATCATTAATATACCAAAACCATAATATTTTCTCAAGTCTTTTAGCTCACTCCCTCACATTGCTCATATAAAATAAGTACACATCAAGATATCTGTTTTTTATGTTTCAAAAACAAAAACACCATTAAAATAGTCTATAAACTATTTTAATGATGTTAAATGTTATTCACTCATTTTAATGTGCGTCATAGAATCTAATAAATATTTAGCAAATTCTTCAGCACCTTGATTATTCGGATGAATTTTATCCTCATAAAACCATTCAGCATGATTTTTTGCAAATTCATACCAATCAATGATATGTACATTTGAAAATCTATTTTTAGCTTCATGCAATTGTTGATTTACCTCATTATTCCATTTCACTGGAGCAAAAATCGTTACAAAATACAATTCTCTATCTTCCCCTAATATATGGATATATTCATCTAATTGCTTTTGAGAAAAAGTACCATTAGTTCCTAAAACAGTAACAACTTTATCAGCCATTTTCCCCTTAGAAATTACCTCTTTTAAAGTTGCAGGACTAGAATATAATTGTCTTCCTACCTTTCCATCAATAATCGCTTTAGGGAATAATTCTTGAACTTTATCTGCTGCCGCCAATAAAATAGAATCCCCAATAAAAGTCACTGTTTCCTGAGCTATTTGTTCTTTCAATTCAATTTTTTTATTTGGATTAACCGTTGTGCTTTCTTCTTGCGTCGTTTGCTCAATCAATTCTTGATTTCGCTTAATAACACTTTCCAACTGCTGTGCTACTAAATTGTTTTCTTTCGAAGATTGGAAAAATCCAACAAATGCTAACCCTATTAAAATAACATAAGTAAATGAAAATACTATCCCTATCATTTTCTTAACGGGTGATAAATCATTCACAGTAAACTGATAAATACTTCTTAAGCTAAACGATTGCCCAAAAGGCACTAACCATTTTTTCGTTTCAAAAACCTTATAAGTTACTTCTGCTAATACTACAATACAGAAAATTTGAACACTTAAATAAATTAAATTAGATTCTTCTCCTCTTTGAAAATATGGAGCAAACATATGCACTGGATAAAACCATAAATAATAAGAAAAACTTCTTCTCCCAAAAATCGTAAATCCTCTAAATCGTAAAAAATAGTTCAATGCAGAATTTTCATATAAGATACTCCATAAAAAGATAACAGAAACAATAGAAAATAATTGCATCCCATACAAATAAGTTTCATCCTGCACACCGTTAAATTTTAACGTCATCCACCCCATTAATAAGAGACTTATAATTCCTAGTAATTGAGTACACAATAATACAAAATTGTTTTTCGGCAAAGATAGAGATAGTTTTCCTTCAGTAAAATAACTTAAAACTCCTCCTAATAAAAACGAAAAAATTCTTGTTGAAATTGCATAATAAATATACGAAGGATCTTTTTGTATGACATACATTCCACTCATTAACACTGCTGAAAAAATACTTAGAATTAATAATACTAAACTTTCTTGCATTCGTAATAAATTTAAACGATTAAATATTTTCCTAATACCAACGGATATAAATATTAATTGTAAATAAAGGGATACATACCATAAATGAACAAATGGACTTGGATTAATCGATTGTACAAAATAAGATTGTTGATTAATAATTTGATAGTAATTATTGAAAAATACTAAAGACGATAATGACATCATTCGAACATTTTTTAACTGTTCTGGTAATGCAATAAATAAAAATGCTACCGTCCCAATAATCATAAATAACATCGGAAGCCATAATCGAGATAGTTTTGATGACAAATGCCATTCTACTGGTTTTTTATGAAACAAATGCTTATTATCACGAAATGCTAAATATCCACCTATCGCAAAAAATGCATTTACCGCAAAAAAACCACCTGGCAAATAATTTTGAAAATAATAATACCCTATAATTGCAAGAATCATCATTCCTTTAAAACCATCAAGGGCTGCTACACGTTTATATTTAGAATTATTTTGAGATTCTTGCATCACATTTTGTTGAGCCACGTGAAATTTTCCATCCTTTAACTTATATTCCTCTTCATTATATTCTCTAGAAAAATTTCCGTCAAACCTCTTTTGAAATATTTTGTAGATTTTTAAGAAATCATAAAAAGCTGAGGATTTCTCCTCAGCTTTGCTATTGAATTAGATTTTTTTTACGAATTCAGACTTTAATTTCATCGCACCAAAACCATCAATTTTACAATCAATATTGTGGTCTCCTTCTACGATACGAATATTTTTTACACGAGTTCCTTGTTTAATATCTTTTGGAGCACCTTTAACTTTTAAATCTTTAATCACTGTTACAGTATCTCCATTTTCTAAACGATTTCCATTTGCATCGATGGCAACTACTCCATCTTCTTCTAGTTCTTGGCCTTGCTCCCATTCATAAGCACATTCTGGACAAACTAATAATACACCATCTTCATATGTGTATTCTGAATTACACTTTGGACAATTTGGTAATGACATAATCGTCTCCTTTCTCAATTTTTATTTGTATCTATTTTACCTTCTTTTTCGAATCATGTCTAATGGTTTCACTGGTTCAGTTACTTTCATCTTACAAATCATCATTGCATGAGGAGCTGCTTCGATTTCTTCACCATTTTCATCCCATAAAATTGTTAATACTTCTTCATGATGACGCATACCTGGTCCATAAAACTCAATATGATCTCCAACTTTAAAGTTATTTCTTTGTTGAATGGTAGCAATTTGAGTTTCTGGGTCATATTCTAACACTTGGCCTACGAAGGCATATTGCGGAATTTGACGACGAGCACCAAATAATTGTTCTTCTTCTGTAGGAATTTGATAATAGAATCCTGTTGCTAACTCACGTTGAGCTGCTTTCCATAATTCATCTACCCATTCTTGTTTACATACATAATTATCTGGATCTTCACAATAACTATCTACTGCAGCACGGTATACATTTGCCACTGTTGAAACATAGTGAATAGACTTCATACGTCCTTCAATTTTCAAGCTATCTACTCCAGCTTCAATTAAATCTGGTAAGTTATGAATCATTGATAAGTCGACCGCACTCATAGAGAATTTTTCTTCGATACCTTCTTCACCAGCACCAACCATATTTTTCTCATTCGCAAATGGCATATCAAACAAACCATATTTCCAACGACAAGATTGAGCACAACCTCCACGGTTTGCATCACGACGTACCATGTGATTAGATAATACACAACGACCTGAATAAGAAATACACATTGCACCATGAATGAATGCTTCAATTTCAACATCCACTTTTTCTTGCATTTCTTGAATTTCTGCCATAGAAACTTCGCGTGCTAAAACGACACGCTCTAACCCTTCATCTTTCCAGAAGTTTAATGTTTCCCAGTTTGCTGCAGAAGCTTGTGTTGAAAGGTGAATTGGTAATCCAGGAGCTTCTGAAGCACAAATATCCATTAATGCCATATCACTGATAATCGCAGCGTCAATTCCAAGGTCGCGAACTGTACGGAAAAATTCTCCCGCACCTTTTTCGTCTCCTTCATGAGTAACCATGTTCGCTGCAATATATACTTTAGCATTATGGCTATGCGCAAATTCTACTGCCTCTTTCATTTCTTCGAAATCAAAGTTCCCTGCACGACTTCTTAGTCCGTAAGCTTCTCCTCCTAAGAATACTGCATCTGCACCATATAAAATGGCTGTTTTTAATTTTTCAAGTGTTCCTGCTGGAGCAAGAACTTCTGGTTTTTTCAAAATTTTTCTTCCCATTTGTCTCCTCCTATTTCACATCTTCTGGATTTAAAATATAAAATCCTGCGTCTAAACCACGTTGTTCTGGATGAAGTTCTCTTACTTGTAATTCTAAGCTAGCACTCTTTTCAACTGTCCAAGTACCTGCTTCGATTTCTTTACGGGCATTATCAAATAATTGAACCACTTTAACAAAGTTATCGCCAGGAGTTAAAACTCCATCAAATTTCCATTGAGGAACACCCATTTGACTTAATTCTAATAAGTAAGGAGCAAGAGAAACATCATTATTCGCGAAAATATGAGTCCCATTAATGTCTTGATAGATTGAATAATGAGAATCTTCATCTGCAGGTTCACTCACGAACAACCCACGTTTTTTCTCAACACTTTCTTCTTTCTCAATATAGTTAAAGTAATTTTGTAATAATGGACGTTTAGAATGATGGATACATGTTGCACCATAAACTAACACTTCAATTGGAACTTCCACTTGGCTTGCTAAAATTTCCATTTCTGCTCTTGGAATTTCTCTAGCAATCACTGCACCTATCGCTCCACGTTTAGCCCAAAAATTAACTTGTCTGCTACTTGTTACTAACACAGCAGCGTCATAATAATAAGGAATTGAATATTCTGGGTTCTTCATAATTTGAACAACACCAGGATCTCCTACTGTAATCATATCTACATTAATAGATTTTAAAAATTGTAAATATTCCGGAACTTTTGCAATTCCTTCATTATGAAAAATCGCATTCACCGCTACATTTACTTTTTTACCATAGCGATGTGCTAATTCTGTTAATTCTTTTTGTTCATCTCGTGAAAACGACATTGGTAATCTTAAACCAAATAAGTCTTCACCAAAGCACAATACATCTACTCCTGCTTCAAGTAGTGCTTGCGCTTGTTGGATTGATTCAACTGTTGCAATCAGCTCTATCATTCCAAACGCCTCCTATTCTTTCATTAAAATATACTGATATAGAGTAGCATAAAATTCAAAATATCGCTACCCAAAACTAGCAATCTAGAATGAGAACAGTTTTCAATTAGAATTTTTATATAAAAAAAATCCTCCCATAAAGGGAGGATTGAAAATCAATTTAATAAAAATTATTTTTCGATAGAAGCTACGATTCCAGCACCTACAGTACGTCCACCTTCACGGATAGAGAACTTAGTACCATCTTCGATCGCAACTGGGTGAATTAATTCAACTTCCATAGTTACGTTGTCACCAGGCATTACCATTTCAGTACCTTCTGGTAACACACAAACACCAGTGATGTCTGTTGTACGGAAATAGAATTGAGGACGGTAGTTAGAGAAGAATGGAGTGTGACGTCCGCCTTCTTCTTTAGTTAATACGTAAACCTCTGCTTTGAATTTTGTATGTGGAGTGATTGTTCCTGGTTTAGAAAGAACTTGTCCACGTTCGATGTTGTCACGTGTAACACCACGTAATAATGTACCAATGTTATCCCCAGCTTCAGCGTAGTCTAACAATTTACGGAACATTTCAACACCTGTAACAGTTGTTTTAGAAGTTTCTTCAGAAATACCAACGATTTCTACTTCGTCACCAACACGAACTTGTCCACGTTCAACACGTCCTGTAGCTACAGTACCACGACCAGTGATTGAGAATACGTCTTCGACTGGCATCATGAATGGTTTGTCAGTGTCACGTTCTGGAGTTGGGATATATTCGTCAACAGCAGCCATTAATTCTAAGATTTTTTCTTCGTAAGATGCATCGCCTTCTAAAGCGCGTAAAGCAGAACCTGCAACAACTGGAGTGTCATCGCCTGGGAAATCGTATTCTGATAATAAGTCACGAACTTCCATTTCTACTAATTCTAATAATTCTTCATCGTCAACCATGTCAACTTTGTTTAAGAATACAACGATGTAAGGAACACCTACTTGACGTGATAATAAGATGTGTTCACGTGTTTGAGGCATTGGACCGTCAGCTGCAGATACTACTAAGATAGCACCGTCCATTTGAGCAGCACCAGTGATCATGTTTTTAACGTAGTCCGCGTGTCCTGGGCAGTCAACGTGAGCATAGTGACGAGTGTCAGTTTCATACTCAACGTGAGCAGTGTTGATAGTGATACCACGTTCGCGTTCTTCTGGAGCTTTATCGATTGAACCGTAATCTTGAGCTTGTGCGAAACCTTTCTTAGCTAAAACAGTTGTGATAGCTGCAGTTAAAGTTGTTTTACCGTGGTCAACGTGGCCAATTGTACCAATGTTAACGTGTGGTTTTGAGCGGTCAAATTTTTCTTTTGCCATTTTAAATAATTCCTCCTAAATGTTTGAGTATTTTTGTTAGATTCTATAACAGTATCTACCGATTTGAATTATACCAAAGAATACCTATAAAAATCAACTGGTTACACTAGGTAACCAGTCGACCTAGATTCTTTGATGAAGTTGCGTTTTTAGCGATTCATTATTCGCCATTTCCGCCATTTTTCTTAATGATTTCTTCTGCAATGCTCTTAGGAACATCTTCGTAGTGGTCGAATGTCATTGAGAATGTACCACGACCTTGTGTTGCAGAACGTAATGTAGTTGCGTAACCGAACATTTCTGATAAAGGAATCATACCTTTAACGATTTGTGCATTACCACGAACTTCAGAACCTTCAACGCGTCCACGACGAGCGTTAACGTGACCCATTACATCTCCGAAGTATTCTTCTGGAACTGTAATTTCTACAGCCATCATTGGTTCTAAGATAGATGGTTGTGCTTTCTTAGCAGCAGCTTTCAATGCCATTGAAGCAGCAACTTTGAAGGCAGTTTCTGATGAATCGACATCATGGTAGCTTCCATCATATAATTTAGCTTTGATGTCAACTAATGGATAACCAGCTAATACCCCGTTTTCCATAGCATCTTTCAATCCTGCTTCTACAGCTGGGATGTATTCACGAGGAACTACCCCACCGACGATAGCATTTTCGAATTCGAATCCAGCACCTTCTTCGTTAGGAGCAAATTCAATCCATACGTGACCGTATTGACCTTTACCACCTGATTGACGAACGAATTTACCTTCTGCTTGAGTAGAAGCACGGAATGTTTCACGGTAAGATACTTGAGGAGCACCTACGTTAGCTTCTACTTTGAATTCACGACGCATACGGTCTACGATGATATCCAAGTGTAACTCACCCATACCAGCGATAACTGTTTCACCAGTTTCTTGGTTAGTGTAAGCACGGAATGTTGGGTCTTCTTCAGCAAGTTTTTGTAATGCAATACCCATTTTATCTTGGTCAGCTTTTGATTTTGGTTCAATCGCTACTTCGATAACTGGATCAGGGAATTCCATAGACTCTAAGATAACTTCTGCTTTTTCATCACATAATGTGTCCCCAGTAGTTGTATCTTTAAGACCTACTGCTGCAGCGATATCTCCTGAGAATACTTCAGGAATTTCTTGACGTGAGTTAGCGTGCATTTGTAAGATACGTCCTACACGTTCACGTTTACCTTTAGTTGAGTTTTTAACATATGAACCTGATTGTAAAGTACCAGAGTACACACGGAAGAATGTTAAACGACCTACGAATGGGTCAGTCATAACTTTAAATGCTAATGCTGAGAATGGTTCTTCATCTGAAGAGTGACGTTCTACTTCTGCATCAGTGTTAGGGTCAATCCCTTTAATAGCTGGTACGTCTAATGGTGATGGTAAGTAGTCAACTACTGCATCTAACATTAATTGTACCCCTTTGTTTTTGAAAGCTGATCCACATAATACTGGGTAGAATTCAGCAGCACATGTAGCTTTACGGATAGCTGCTTTTAATTCTTCTTGTGAAATTTCGTCGCCTTCTAAATAGCGTTCCATTAATTCTTCATCAGTTTCAGCTACTGCTTCCACTAATTTTTCACGCCATTCTTCAGCTAAATCTTGTAAATCTTCAGGGATATCTGTTTCTTGGATATCTGTACCTAAGTCATTTGTATAGATTTCAGCTTTCATTTTAATTAAATCGATGATACCTGAAAACTCATCTTCAGCACCGATTGGTAATTGAATTGGGTGAGCATTTGCTTGTAAACGTTCATGAATTGTACGTACAGAATATAAGAAGTCTGCACCAATTTTGTCCATTTTGTTAGCAAATACGATACGAGGAACACCATATGTTGTAGCTTGACGCCATACAGTTTCTGTTTGAGGTTCAACCCCAGACTGTGCATCAAGTACCGCTACAGCTCCATCTAATACACGTAGAGAACGTTCTACTTCAACTGTGAAGTCCACGTGCCCTGGTGTGTCAATGATGTTAATACGGTGACCTTTCCATTGTGCTGTTGTAGCAGCAGATGTGATAGTGATACCACGTTCTTGTTCTTGTTCCATCCAGTCCATTTGTGAAGCACCTTCGTGAGTTTCACCAATTTTATGGATTTTACCAGTGTAATAAAGTACACGCTCAGTTGTTGTAGTTTTACCTGCGTCAATGTGAGCCATGATACCGATATTACGCGTGTTTTCAAGAGTAAATTCTCTCTTTGCCATCTTCGTTCTACACCTCTTTATTTAATGATTATTTTATGCATAGATTAAAAAGCCCGAAGGCTTTTTGAATCTTACCAACGATAGTGAGCAAACGCTTTGTTTGCTTCTGCCATTTTATGAGTATCTTCACGTTTTTTAACAGAAGCTCCTGAGTTGTTCGCTGCATCCATGATTTCACGAGCTAAACGAACTTCCATAGTGTCTTCACCACGTAAGCGTGAGTAGTTTACTAACCAACGTAAACCTAATGTAGTACGACGGTCTGAACGAACTTCAACTGGTACTTGATAGTTAGAACCACCAACACGGCGAGCTTTAACTTCTAATACTGGCATAATGTTCTTCATAGCTTGATCGAACACTTCCATTGGATCATTTCCAGTTTGTTCTTTAACGATGTCAAATGCATTGTATAAAATTGTTGCTGCTTTACCACGTTTACCATCTACCATTAAACGGTTGATTAAACGAGTAACTAATTTTGAATTATAAATTGGATCAGGCAAAACATCACGTTTTGCGACAGGACCTTTACGAGGCATTTATAATCCTCCTTTCATCATTTTGAGTTATTGTTATTGTTTATTATTTTATTAACCTAAATTATTTTTTAGGACGTTTTGTACCGTATTTAGAACGACCTTGCATACGGTTGTTAACTCCAGCAGTGTCTAAAGCACCACGGATGATGTGGTAACGTACCCCTGGTAAGTCTTTTACACGTCCACCACGGATTAATACTACGCTGTGTTCTTGTAAGTTGTGACCGATACCTGGAATGTACGCAGTTACTTCGATTAAGTTTGATAAACGTACACGGGCATATTTACGTAACGCTGAGTTAGGTTTTTTAGGTGTCATAGTACCTACACGAGTACATACACCACGTTTTTGTGGAGAGTTTGTATTCGTTTGTGATTTTTTAAAGCTGTTATATCCTTTACCTAACGCTGGAGAAGCTGATTTCTCAACTGCTGATTTACGAGGTTTACGGACTAATTGGTTAATTGTTGGCATTTAGCTCTTCCTCCTTCCCTATCGGGTTCTTCTTGGTCCACACATCCTGGTGGTCCATTTTTTTGTAAAAATTAAAAGACACATCAATGTCTCTCTCAGTGGCCTTTTTACCAGTCAGCACGACTGATATGATTTCTAATCAGGAATCAGGTATAAAAGCACCTTTGACATAGTAACATAATTATTCAAGTTCGTCAATGGGTGTAGACTATTTCTTTTTATAGTTTTTGTGTATATTCTAAACCGTTTTTCGAATAGAGATTATACTCTATTTTAAACTTCTTTTACAAAGCAATAGTGATTTTCTTTTGAAATTGATTCATCAAATGTATATCCATCTACATCAAAATTTCGCAACTCAGCTTTATCTTGAATTTGATGAAGCACTATCCAAGCTGCCATTTTTCCTCTAGCTTTTTTTGAAATAGTAGAATGTTGTTTTAATGCCCCTTCTTTTTTCTCATAAAAGTCAACATCTACCCAATCATATTGTTTTTTATTAAATAACGAAGAAAACTCACTGCTTGCTAAATTGACGATGCATTCTTCTTTTTCAAAAGAACTTACAATTCGTTCTTTCCAATATTTTTTCAAAGTTTCTCCTTCGACTTTTAAATTCATCGTTAAATCTAAGCGATACGGCTTCACACATTCATCTGGACTGATTGCTCCATATAATGCTGAAAGAATTCTAAGATGTTGCACTGCATAAGCTTTATGTTCTTTCCAATCAGCTACTTGCTTAAAACTACGGAATGCTAATCCTTGATATAAATCCATTGCATGATAAGTAATACTTTCTTGAAACTTTTGAATTTTATCCCAATTTTCTTCTAATAAAGCATCACTTACTTTCAATAATTTCTTTAGTTCTTCCTTACTATAATTCGCTAATACAGATACAATTTTTTGACTATCTTCCGTTAACCCCCAATCTTTTTGCACAGGTACATCTGTTGCCATTTCTTTTGCAGGTGACATAATAACTTTCATTAGATCTTCCTTTCCATTTCAATTTATTTTATTCTAACTCAAAAAAGGAGCAAGAAACAACTCTCGTTATTTCTTACTCCTTCATTTTTTGTTCTATTAGTTTAATTTCCAAATGTCACGGTTGTAATCTTCGATTGTACGGTCACTTGAGAAGAAACCAGCCATTGCAATATTTGTAATTACTTTTGCAATCCAATTTTCACGATCATGATAATCTACTAACATACGTTCTTTTGTTTGGATATAGTCTTCTAAGTCTAATAAAGTCATGAACCAGTCTTTATTTCTTAATTCATTGAATAATCTTTCAAGACGTTCTCTATTTCCTAATGATACTAAAGCGTCACTTACGATAAAGTCTACTAATGGACGAATCGCTTCTCTTTCATAGTATGAGTATGAATGGTAATCACTATTTTCATAATGTTTAATAACAGTGTCGCTATCTTCACCAAAGACATAAATGTTTTCATCTCCAACTAATTCGTGGATTTCCACATTCGCTCCGTCTAATGTTCCTAATGTTAAAGCACCATTTAACATGAATTTCATATTTCCTGTTCCACTTGCTTCTTTTGAAGCTAATGAAATTTGCTCTGAGATATCTGCTGCAGGAATTAAATGAGTTGCTGCAGTAACATTGTAGTTTTCTACCATCACAACTTGTAAGTGTGGGCTTACTTCTGGGTCATTTGCAATTAATTCAGATAAACATAAAATTAAATGAATAATATCTTGCGCAATGACATAGGCAGGAGCAGCTTTTCCTCCAAAGATAATTGTGATTGGTTTTGCAGGAATGTTTCCATTTTTAATGTCTAAGTATTTGTAAATTACATATAATGCATTCATTTGTTGACGTTTGTATTCGTGCATACGTTTAATTTGAACGTCAAAAATTGAATCTTCTTTCACTGTTACACCTTGGTGTTCTTGTAAGAAGTGTTTCAAACGTAATTTATTGTTACGTTTAATCCCTTTTAATGTTTCTTGGAATTCTAAATCATGCGTATGAGCTTTTAACGCTTCTAATTTTGTTGCATCATGACGATATTCTTTTCCAATTGTACGATCTAATAATTTTGCTAATTCTGGGTTAGCGTGTAATAACCAACGACGGAAAGTAATACCGTTTGTTTTGTTATTGAATTTCTCTGGATAAATTTCATAGAAATTCTTCAATTCGCTTTGTTTTAAAATTTCTGTATGCAATGCTGCTACACCATTTACGCTATATCCATAGTGGATATCCATATTCGCCATGTGAACACGGTTATGTTCGTCAATAATGGCTACACTTGCATCATCAAATTGAGCTCTTACACGAGCATCTAATTCTTTAATAATTGGCACTAAGTGAGGTACTACTTGTTCTAAGTAATGTAAAGGCCATTTTTCTAATGCTTCTGCTAAAATTGTGTGGTTTGTATAAGCCGTCATTGAGCGAACAATTTCAACTGCTTCATCAAATTCAATTCCACGTTCGCCTAATAAACGAATTAATTCTGGGATTACCATTGATGGGTGAGTATCATTAATTTGAACTGTTGCATATTCTGCTAAGTCATGTAAGTTACTTCCTTTAGCAACTGCTTCATCTAATAATAATTGAGCTCCGTTACTTACCATGAAGTATTGTTGGTAAATACGTAATAATTCACCTTGCTCATCACTGTCATCTGGATATAAGAATAATGTTAAGTTTTCAGCAATTTTTGTTTTATCAAATGTGATTGAATCATCATGCACTAATGATTCATCAATTGTATCTACATCAAATAAATGTAATTGGTTTTTATGAGATTGTTCATACCCTAAAACATCAATATTGAACATTTTTGATTTCAATGTAAAGTTTGCAAATGGCACTTCGTATGAAACAGAAGTTGGAACTAACCAACTATCTGGAGTTAACCAGTTATTTGGCACTGCATTTTGTTGATTATCTTTGAATTTTTGTTCAAATAATCCAAAGTGATAATTTAATCCAACTCCATCTCCTGCTAAACCAAGAGTTGCGATAGAGTCTAAGAAACATGCTGCTAAACGACCTAATCCGCCGTTTCCTAATGATGGTTCTAATTCAATTTCTTCGATTTCTGCTAAAGTATGACCTTCAGCTTCTAATTCTTCCTTAACTTCATCATAAATTCCTAAGTTGATTAAATTATTTGACAACAATTTACCAATTAAAAATTCTGCAGAAATGTAATATACTTTTTTCTTTCCTTCATTTGATGGTAATGCTGCGCTTTTTTCTTTTGTATAATGTAATAAAGCTACATATACTTCTTCTTTTGAACATTCTCCTAATGATTTATGATAATTACTTTCTACATATTGTTTTAATGTTTGCATTTTTGTCTCCTTCTATTTGTTAACCCTACAACTGTTCGTTTGAACGATCATACAATTCTGTAATCTCTAATAGGAAATCTTCCACTTCTTGTGTAATATCTCCTTCTTGCATTCTCCACACCCAATTTCCACCAAGAGTGCTTGGAATATTCATACGAGCTGTTGTATCTAATTGTAATAAATCTTGCATTGTTGCAATGGTCATCTTACTTACTGAACCGTATAGACTTCTTAACATAGCATAACTGATTGGTTCTTCTGTACGGTTTAAATAACGATTACAGAAATCGCGTTCTTCCTCTGATGCAGAATCATACCATCCTAGTACTGTATCATTGTCATGCGTTCCTGTGTAAGAAACAGAATTTACTGGATAATAATGAGGTAAATCAGTGCTACTTGGCTCTGAACCCATAAATCCAAATTCTAAAATTTTCATTCCAGGGAAACCAGTCGCTTCTCGCAATTCAATAACTGCATCATCCATAAACCCTAAATCTTCAGCAATAATCGGTAAATCACCAAGTTCATTTTTCACCGCTTCAAACAAGTCAAATCCTGGACCTTTTACCCATTCACCACCAGTAGCATCTGTTGCACCTGCTGGAATTTCCCAGTAAGCTGCAAATCCACGGAAGTGGTCAATTCTGACTACATCAAACAATTCAAAGCTCGCTTTCAATCGTTTAATCCACCAAGTAAAGCCGTCTAACTTCATCGCTCTCCAATTATAAATTGGATTTCCCCATAATTGTCCTAATGGTGAGAAGCCATCTGGCGGGCAACCTGCTACACAAGCAGCATTTCCAACTTCATCTGTTTTAAAGTAATGAGGGGTAGCCCACATTTCTACACTATCTTCGGCTACATAAATCGGCATATCTCCAATAATTTGAATATGATGTTCATTCGCATATTGTTTTAATGCTTTCCATTGTTTATCAAATAAATATTGAGTCACACGATGATACTCTAATTTATCTGCTAATTTTTCACGATAAGTAGCTAAAGCTTCAGGTTTACGACGTTTAATATCTTCATCAGTCCATTTTGACCAACTCTTCATATCAAAACTCTCTTTAATCGCCATATACTCAGCAAATGGTTCTAACCATTCTGCTTTTTCTTCCACAAAACGATGGTAATCTGTTAAATCTTCTTTTTCTAAGAAACGTTGAACAACTTTTTCTAAAATAGGTCTTCTTTTTTCATAAATCAAAGCATAATCAACAGTAGTAGAATCATCTCCCCAATTTCCTGCTAATTCATCTTGACTTAATAAACCTTCTTTTAGAAAAGTATCAAAATCTAAAAAATGTGTATTCCCAGCAAATGCTGAAAATGATTGGTATGGCGAATCTCCATAACTAGTTGTTCCTAATGGTAAAATTTGCCAATAAGTTTGCTTACTACGTACTAAAAAATCAACAAAATCGTAAGCAGATTTTCCAAATGAACCAATTCCATATTTCCCTGGTAAAGATGAAATATGCATTAATACACCAGATTGTCTTTCCTTCATAAGTATTACTCCTCTTTTCTTTATTAATTTTAGATACGTAGTTTTCCAAATTACGCAACCGTTTGCCTTTAATACTATTAGAAAAAAAATAAAAATGCAAGTACAAATTCAATTTTTTATAAAAACATTTTACATGAAAATCGCTTATTTTTCCACTTTTTACCTATTTATATGATATTCGTATATAATCCCAAAACTACACAAAAAAATGTAAACGCTAAATTTTTTTTATTTTTTTATAAAAAAAGTCTTGCAAACGATTTCTGAAAGGGGTATACTAAAGCCAGTTAAGAAATCGTTTGCGTTAACTGAATATATCTCAAGGGAGGAAAAAATTATGGCAAACACATGGCTTAAAAAATCATTCGTTGTTGGTTTAGCTGGTTTAGCATTAGCAGCTTGCGGCAGCAAATCATCAGACTCTTCAAAAGGAGGATCTTCTGAAGGTAAAAAAGAATTCACTTTATATAGTAACAAGAGTGAAATTCAAGATGCTTTAACAGCATACGCTAAAGAATGGGGCGACAAAAACGGAGTTACAGTAAACATTAAAACATGTTCTGGTTCATGTAAAATCTCTGACCAATTAAAAACTGAATTTACAGCAGGAACTGCTCCAGACGTATTCGTAATCGAAGGACAAGCTGGATACGACTTATGGAAAGATAACTTACAACCACTTAAAGGTGACTGGATTGACAAAACAGAATTTGAATTCAAACAAGGAAACGATGTTTACGGATTCCCAGTATCTGTTGAAGGTTACGGTTTAGCTTACAACAAAGAAGTATTATCTAAAGCTGGTATCGACCCTGCTTCATTAACTTCATTTGATGCAGTTCAAAAAGCAATGGATACATTAGAAAGCAAAAAAGACGAATTAGGTTTATCTACAGTAGTAGCAACTGCTACTAAAGAAGGTGAAACTTGGATCATGGGTATCCACGACTTTGCTGCTTACTTAAGTTCTGGTTTACCAAATGGTGACCGTACAATTGTTCAACAAGTAATTAAAGGTGAAACTGATCCAGCTCGTTTATCTAACTATGCTGACTGGGTTGAATTATTATTCAAACACACTGAGAAAAAATTATTAACTGTTGGTACTCAAGAAGATATGGACTCTGCATTTGCTAGTGGTAAAGCAGCATTCTTACACCAAGGTAACTGGAAAGATCCTAACTTAAAACAATTAAACGCTAAATTCGAAATGGGATTCATCCCTTACCAAACTTTAGGTAAAGATAAAAATGCTGATGGATTATTCATCGGTGCTCCATCTTACTATGTAGTTAACAAAGATACTAAAGCTTTAGACTCAATCAACAAATTCTTTAATGACTTAGTTGATACTAAAGAAGGTCAAGAATACACAGTAAACAAAGCTAACATGATTTCAGCATTTACTACTTCTAAAGAAATGCCTAGCGCTCCATTATCTAAATTCTTAGCTGAATGGGTTGCTGCTAAAAAACCAGTTTATTCATTTGATAACCCATACTTCATGCCTGACAACTTCTTAATGGGTAAATTAGGACCAATCTATGGACAATACGCTCAAGGTTCAATCGACAAAGCTAAATTCCAAGAATTGATCACAAATCAAATCAAAGAAGTACCAAGCTTACTTCAAAAATAACAATTAAGTATGTAACACAGGCCCACAACTACTTACAACGGTCGTTGTGGGTTTGCTGTTATTAATACCTCAGTAATACATAAAAGGAGGAACCCTAACATGTCTAAGAATAAAAAAGCTCTTAGTCGTGACGATCGCGCAAGACGTACGTTTTACTGGCTTGTGCTACCGGCATTTATCATTTTCGCACTCGTAATTATTGTACCTTTCTTCTTAGGTTTCTACTATTCCCTAACAGACTGGAAGAGTGTTACTCAAACTAATATTAACTTTGTTGGATTAAAAAACTTTACAACCAGCTTTGCTGATACTCGTTTCCAATATTCATTAATGATTACTGTAATTTTCGCATTATTTAACGTAGTCGTTGTAAACTTTGTATCATTCGGTTTAGCTTTACTAGTATCTAGTAAAATTAAATTAAGTGAAATTTTCAGAGCTGGATTCTTTATTCCTAACCTTATCGGGGGACTTGTATTAGGGTATATTTGGCAATTCATTTATAACTCAGTATTCCCTGCTTTAGGAACTGCAATCGGCAGCCAATTTTTAGTTGATAATCTATTTTTAGGTGACGTTAAATTAGCTGTACTAGCTTTAATTATTACTAACACATGGCAATATGCTGGTTATATTATGATGATTTACTTTGCAGCATTACAAAATGTACCTTCAAGTTTAGTAGAATCAGCTTCTCTTGATGGAGCAAATGCTTTACAAAGATTAAAACATATTATTATTCCTATGGTAATGCCTGCGTTTACGGTATCACTATTCTTAACAATTACAAACTCATTTAAAATTTTCGACGTAAACTTCTCACTTACTGGTGGTGGACCATCTCTATTATGGCATGATAAAGCTATCCAAAGTACAGAGTTTATTACAATGAACATTTATAACACTGCTTCAGGAGATAACTTAATGGCACAAGGTCAAGCTCGTGCAGTTATTCTATTCTTCATCTTAGTAGTTATTAGTGTTGTTCAAACAACAATCACTAAACGGAAGGAGATTGACTTATAATGAAAAACCAAAAACTCGGCTTATTACTTTTAGAAATTTTTGGAGTTCTTTTATTCCTATTATTCTTAAGTCCAATCTTTTTACTAGTGATCAACTCAGCTAAAAGTTCTGCTGAAATCTTAGCTAGCCCATTATCATGGCCTGCAAGTTTCGGTCAACTATGGACAAATGCGGTAACAATTTGGAATAACCCTTCCATTAAATACCCATCATCATTCTTTGCTTCAACAATTATTACAATTATTTCTTTAGTAACAATCACTCTATTCTCAGCATTAGCTGCTTGGGGATTAGTTCGTTATCGTTCTAAATTATCAACGGTTGTATTCTTTATCTTTGTAGCATCAATGGTAATTCCATTCCAAGTTGTAATGTATCCATTAGTTACTTGGTTCAAAATTTTAAGTGACACAATTACAAATCCATTATTTGGATTCAGCTTATTACGTACTTATCCAGGTATCATCTTCGCTTATACTGGATTCGGGATGTCTCTATCAGTATTCATGTTCCATGGATTTATCAAAGGTGTGCCGCTAGAAATCGAAGAAGCTGCTGAATTAGATGGATGTAACAAAATGCAAACATTCTTCTATGTTGTATTACCAATTTTAAAACCAATCTATGTAACAATTTTAATTTTAAATGGTATTTGGATTTGGAACGACTTCTTATTACCACTATTATTATTAGGTAAAGGAAATGCGATTCAAACACTTCCAATCGCAGTATCTAACTTCGCAGGATCATTTACAAAACAATGGGATATGATTTTAACTTCTACTCTATTAATTATGTTACCAGTTATTATCCTATTCTTAATCGCTCAAAAACATATCATGAAAGGTATGGTTGACGGAGCAATCAAATCTTAAGATGATTTTTACTCTGGGTTGGTTAACTTTGTTTTCCTGCCCAGATTTTTTTATGGTTAATTTTAAAAAAAGGAGGAACATAAATGGCTGTCACGATTAAGGATGTTGCACGTCTAGCAGAAGTATCACCCTCAACGGTTACACGGGTGATTCAAGATAAATCAAGCATTAGCCAAGCAACTAAAAAAAGAGTTCGTCAAGCAATGGAAACTCTTAATTATCATCCTAATTTCAACGCTCGAAGTTTAGCTAGTAATAAAACAAATGTCATTGGTGTAGTTCTTCCAAGGGATACAGATGCGTTTTATCAAAACTCTTTCTTCCCTGAAGTTATTCGAGGGATTTCTCAAATAGCTGCTGATCATCATTATTTGATTCAGCTATGTACAGGAAAAGATGATGAACAACGTCTACGCATTTTAAAAGACACGATTTTAGGGAGACGTGTCGATGGAATTATTTTTCTTTATGGGGAAACAGATGATCCTTTAGTAGAATTAGCAATTGAACAAGAGTTTCCTAGTGTTGTTATCGGGAAATCTTTATCTCCATTTATTTCATTTGTTGATAACAATAATGAAAAAGCTGGATTCGACGCTACAGAATACATGATTCAAGAAGGGTGTTCTTCTATTGCATTCGTAAGCGGTCGTCATCAATTATTCGTTTCTCAAGATCGTTTAATTGGTTATCAACGCGCTTTAGAACATTATCATATTCCTTTCAAAGAAGGTTTAATTTCACATGTTGGGGAATTTACAAGAGAACGTGGATATCAAACAATGAAATCAATCATTGAAAGAGAATCGATTGATGGTGTCGTAACAACCGATGCTTTAATTACAGAAGGGGCTTTAAGATATTTAAATGAACAAAACATAAGTCTTCCTGTTATTACATTTGATTCAAATCCACCTCTACTTCCAATGACTGCCTACGTCAATATTCATACATTAGAACTTGGTAGAAGTGCCTTTCAAATGTTATTAAAAGTCATCGACTCATATAACGATAAACAAATGATGTGTTATCGAACATTTGTAGAACATTCTATTGTTCGATTATAAAAAAAAGCATGAAAGTTAACTGCAGCTTTCATGCTTTTTTGTTACCTAAAATAACAATGTTATCAATGTTAAAATGGCTAATCCAACTTGTTTTAATAGAATCATTTTATCACTTGTTAAAATGCTACTAAAATGATATACACTAATAAAAGAATAAGGCAAGTAATACTCGGAACTACAAAAATTGCAATAAGGATTAAAACTCCTATCAATATATTGATTCCTGTTTTTCTTCACCTTTTTTGTTATAGCGTCCATCTAATAAACTAATATTTAAACTTTCCGGTACCTTCGATTTTTTTCTCTACTCACAGCAAATATTCGACTTGATGCCCTACTTTTTGAAACAAAAGCCCGTATGACGAAAAGTCCTACTATGCGTATTTTCAAAATTTCTTCATTCTCTCTTCTATTCTCCATCCGATAATCCAAGCAAGAACCAGAAGATAATTTTCCACAGCACCGATTAAATTTACCATTTGATGCATCTTTAGATAATGGACAAAATGATTGCCGCCAATGCCGATTCCTCCTAGGATCAGAGCAAGTAAAATGGACTTTAAATAGGTCCAATTGTAATTCCTATATGCCGTAATCAATATAACAAAAACAGCAATATTCCAAAATCCGATTTCTCTTTGCCAGCCTATAGAAATGCCATATGCGGAGTTCCTTCCCATATATTCCGGAGCAAAAATCTGTAGTATTGCCGCCCCTAATATCGCTATGATAAGAAAGATAAACAATACCCGCAAAAATAGATTCATTTTTTTTGATACATTGACTGTTCCTTATTCATTCCTTTGCCCCCTCTACTAAGACCTTGCTGATAAAATGCATGGTTCCTGATTTTGCCCCTAGAGACTTTTCCAGCATATCAATGTATACCTCTACATCTCTTTCACCAAAAAAACCATAATCAAACATATGTTGACTCATAACAAGGAGCATCTTCACTCGCTCTTCAATATGTGTACACAAAAATATCCCCTGTGCTATACCTTCTTTAACAATCTCTGCAAGAATCGGTACTGCCACCTCTACAATTTTCTTGCAAATTTTATCATGCATAATAATATTTTCTTTTCTTTCCAAAACATTAGTGATGACCGATTCCTCTTTATCAGGACGAAAGGCATCCACAACCGAAACCAACTTTTCCGGTATTGAAAGCTCTGCCGTAAGAATCTCTTTGGCTGCTGTACTATTCTTCCTTATCATCATTTCAATAACCGCTTCCAGTGTTGCCTCTTTACTTTCAAAATAATAATAGTAAGTTCCTTTTGCTATACCGGCCTTAGCCACAATCTCATCAATACTTGTATTCTCATATCCTTTTTCTATGAACATATGATAGGCAAGATTTAGAAGTTCCTGTTTTCTTTTTTTACCTTTTTTCATTTCTGTCTCCTTTTTTGACTAACGGTCGGTTTTATTCTAAAACGTTTCTTACTGACTGTCAAGTTTTTTCCGACTATTAGTCGATAATTTAGAAAAATCCTTCTAGTATTTCAAAAGAAATTAAAAAAATATCTAATTGTTAAACAACTAGATGAACATCAAAATCTTCCTCCTTGCTGACGTTTAAATAAATCTCCCATATTGTTGTAATAATTGCAATTTAAGGCTAATAAATGTGGACATTGTAAACAATTCTACCACGTAAAGACCATATGAAGCTGAGTAATCTTCTGCTCGTGCAGGAATGAGCTTAATAAGGAGATTTTTTTGAAACAAATGATGTGTGTAGAACATTCTATTATTCGATTATAAAAAGAAAGCAAGCCATTCAAAGCTTGCTTTCTTTTTTTCTTAAAATAATAATGATATTAATGTTAAAATGGCTAATCCGCCTTGTTTCAAAAGAATCATTTTATCACTAGTTAAACTACCATATAATGCTACTAAAATGATATACACTAATAAAAGAATAAGCCAAGGAATACTCGGAACTACAAAAATTGCAATAAGAATTAAAACTCCAATTAAGCCGTTATACACTCCTTGATTTTTAAATAGTGTAGTCACTGATGGACGTCGTAATTCTTCTTCCTGCATTTTAAAAACTCTTGCTGTATTGGAAGATGTTGTTGCTATTGTTTCTAAGTAAAAAATATAAAAAAACTCTAAAGCTACTAAAGTTCCTAAGATTATTGTTATCATTGACATGATTAATTCCTCCAAAGTATATCATTTTATTAATTTAATTATATTAAACATTACTATAACCATTGTCAAACATAATGTTTTTTTGATAAAATAGTACCAATTCAAAAAAGACAGGAGTTTTTTTATGAAAACTGATAATCCATTATCTGAAAGACTATGCTATTCTATTTATTCTACTCAAAAACTTGTAAATAAATATTATCAACACGCATTAGCACCTTATCACTTAACTTACACACAATTTATAGTTTTAGAAACTTTATGGGAAGAGGGAAAACTTTCCCTAAACGAAATTGGTCAACGAGTAGGACTGGAAAGTAATACACTGACTCCACTACTAAAACGATTAGAAGAAAAAAAACTCATTATTCGTAAACGTCCTGCTGCTAATAAACGTCAATTAAACATTCGTCTAAGTGCTAACGGAAAGAGACTTCATGATGAATTAGAACAACATTTACGATCTTGTTTTGCTAATGTGGAAGGTTTTGATTTTGAAAAAGCAAGGGAACTCGTAGCATTAAACAATCAATTAAAACAAACGATTGAAAATTTCATTGAAAATAAGGAGGAAGATGATCAACCAGTAGAAAAATAAATTTCTACTTGTATGATATGATTATGTTTAAAAAAACATCCGTTAATTTATTAGATGGGCCCATATTACGTTCTATCATTGCCTTTGCAATCCCCATTTTAATTTCAAATATTTTCCAACAATTATATAATACAGCAGATATTATGATTGTTGGTCGTTATTTGGGACCAAATGCACTTGCTGGAGTTGGAGCAACAGCTGCAATTTTTGAACTTGTAATTGGGTTTGCCCTCGGAGTTGGAAATGGGATGGGAGTCGTTATTGCACGCTGTTTTGGTGCACAAGATATGACCCAATTAAAACGAGCTGTAGCTTCAACATTAGTCATAGGTTTTGGGCTTAGCTTAATGGTTTCTACTCTAGGTCATTTTGGAATGTATCCACTACTAGAGTTTTTAGGAACGCCACCTGAAATCATTGATTTATCTTACCAGTATATTCATATGATTGTTTTATGCGTTGGAGTTACATTCGCTTATAATCTCTGTGCAGGTTTACTTCGTGCTGTTGGGGATAGTCAGGCAGCATTATATTTCTTAATTTTTTCTGCCATCATTAATATTATTTTAGATATTTTATTTATTACTCAATTCCATTTAGGAGTACAATCTGCCGGTTTAGCAACGATTATTTCTCAAGGAATATCTGCTATCCTTTGTTTCTTTTATATTCGAAGAAGAGCCAGTTTCTTACTCCCACAAAAAAAACACTTTATATGGGATAAAGAATTATATCTTGACTTACTAGGACAAGGTCTGGCTATGGGGTTAATGACTTCGATTGTTTCTATTGGAACAGTAACCTTACAAACATCGATTAACGCACTCGGAGCAACAATCATTAGTGCACAAACATCTGCTAGAAGAATTATGTCATTTTCGATGCTACCTGTATCAGCGATTGCCTCATCCTTAACAACCTTTACTTCTCAAAATTTAGGAGCAAATCGTCCTCAGAGAATTCAACGAGGGATTTATTTAGGAAGTATGGTTGCGATCAGTTGGACAATTTTTATCGCCATTACATTATTTTTTGCAAGTCCTGTATTGAATGAATTAATTTCTGGTTCAAATGATCCAGAATTAATTTCTAATGCGTCTCTTTATAATCGAATTAGTTCGTCATTTTATCCAGTATTAGCCGTTTTACTAGTATTACGAAATAGTTTGCAAGGATTAGGGCAAAAAATCACCCCTTTAGTTTCAAGCTTCATTGAATTATTTGGAAAAATATTATTTGTTCTATTCATTATTCCGTCAACGAGATATATGGGAGTCATATTCTGTGAACCACTGATTTGGATTCCAATGACGATTCAGTTATATTATTCGTATAAACATCAACCGATTATTCAATCATTAAAAAACGCATCTCATTCCTAATTGAGATGCGTTTTTTATGTCCTTATTTATCTGGAATAACTTTAAAGAGATAATACGTAATAAATACCGTTAATAAAGCTAAACCAATTTTTACAAAAATAATTGGAGCAAAATAAATAGAAATCGCCATTAATATGTAAATATAAATAATAATTTTCTTTTTACGTGAACGGTCTATCGATTTTGTTTCTAAATAATCTGCTACATAAATTTGATATAATTTTGTATTCGAAAACCATTTTTCAAATCTTTTAGAACTTTTTGAAAAACAAATTACTGTCAGTATCAAAAATGGGGTCGTTGGTAACACAGGAAGGACGATTCCTATAATCCCTAATGCTAATGAAATCCAAGCTACAACAAAATAAAATCCTCTCATATTTCCTCCTCAATTCATTCGTTCTAATACAGCTACTGTTTCAATTGCTGTCGTCATTGGGAACATATCCACTGGTTGAGCATATAGTGCCTGATACCCTTTTTCTTGAAACAAGGCTAAATCTCTTGCTAACGTTGCAGGATTACAGCTTACATAAACGATTTTTCTAGCATTGGTTTTAACCGCTGCATCAATAAACGCTCCATCTAATCCTTTTCTAGGCGGATCGACTACAATCACATCTGGTTGTAATCCTGAGTCTACCCAAGTTGGCATAACTTTTTCAGCTGCCCCCACTTCAAATGTTACATTGTCAATCTGATTCATTCGAGCATTTTCTTTCGCCATTTGAATGGCATCCGGTACAATTTCCATGGCATAAACTTTTTTAGCACGTTTAGCAAATGCTAAACTCATTGTTCCAATTCCACAGTAAGCATCTACTACTGTTTCATCCCCAGTTAATCCTGCTGCTTGAATAGCTTCATGATACAACACTTCTGTTTGAATCGTATTAACTTGGAAAAATGAACGTGAACTAATCGTAAAAGTAAATTCCATTAATTCTTCTTGAAAAGCATCTTCTCCAAATAATACTTTCTTCTGAGAACCCATAATGACATTCGATTGATGAGGTTGAATATTTTGGACAATCGACACTACTTCAGGTAATTGCTGAGTAATTTGCTCTACGACTGCCTCTTTTTGAATGAATTTCTCTGTACGCGTTACTAAAATAATCATCACTTGAGAAGTACGTAATCCTCTACGAACAATAATATGACGTAAATCACCCTTATGTTTCTCTTCATCATAAGCTTCAATTGCAAATTTTCGTAAAATATCTCTAACAACTAAAATGATACGATCAATTTCCGGATCTTGAATATGAAAATCTTCCATTGGAACTAAGTCGTGTGAGTTTTTCTTAAAAAATCCTGTCGTTAATAAGCTGTCTACCATTCTCACAGGGATTTGCGCTTTATTACGATATCCAAATGGATGTTCCATTCCAATTGTTGGACGTACTTCTAACTCTGGCATTTTCGCAATAGTATTCATGACATGTTTCACTTGTTTTTGTTTAAAGGCTAATTGAGCTTCATACTTCATATGTTGTAAAGGCATTGTTCCCACTCGAGTTCCATTTAGATCAACTAATGGAATACGGTCAGGACTTGTCGATAACCATTCTACAACTTTAGCATAACCAAATTTCTTCCCAATTTTTAAAATGTGCGCTACTACTTTTTCTCCTGGTAGAGCATTTTCAATAAAAAGAGGAAATCCATCGACTTTAGCAACACCCATTCCTTCATACGTTAAATCATCAATTTGTACTTCTATACGGTCATTTTTTTTCATCTCTATCCTCACTCACTACTATTTATCTGACTTATTATAGCTTATTTTTGGATAATTTTATAGTGAAGTAAGAAATTCAAACTAAATAATTTGGAAAGATTTGTCAAGGACATAAATAAAATTTCTTTGATAAATTTATATCTTCTCTGTTTCTCTCTTGATTAACTTCAGTATTTTATCTTTGTATGTTTCGCCTGTGCTTTCTTAAAATATAGATTTGCAGTATATTTTGTTTTTCCAATATCGATTATTAGCTGTTTATATTGTAGTTTTTTATATCTCTTTTTCTTCTTCCATGTGTCCTCCTTTCCATTTTTAGACAAAGAAAAAAACAGTAAACCTTTTTCAATTTACTGTTTTATAAGTTGCTATATTATTGTTTTTATTGTTTTACTTTAACAAACTGGGATTTGTAACTATCTTTTTTTGAACAAATATCTGTACATTTACTATCAGAACCCGTGAAATTATATCGTAATTATTTTAATACACTATTCAATTATCAGTTCTACATAATCGCCATCTTCCTTATTGTATACATGCTTATCTACGATTCCAAGTAGTTTCTGTATATCTTCCATATCTGAAGCCGAAAATTCCAAATAACAAGTCTCATCACTTGTATCATTCAAATCTTCATAAAAATCCTGAATCGCCACATAAAATTTATCTAAAATATCTTCCAATGGATATTGGGAAATGTCCCTCGGACTAACTCCTTCTCCTAATTCTGGTTCTTGAACAAATTTTAATGAAGTAACAAAGCAATCACTTTTCATAAAATCGTCATACGTTTTATAGATATGTTCTGCTACCTTTTCGTAATCAGTTTTGTTATATTTTTCATGTACAAAAATATCTATATTTTTCATCTCAACCTCCTTAATGTGGTGTGAAAATTATCATTAGTCCCACACAACTTCTAATTTTTATTTATCTACTTTAGCTTTTTTAGTAATTCTACAAAAGATACTTTATCCTCAACAAATTCAAGTTTGTTTCACTCGACATTTATAATATTATACCATAAAAAGCCCAGTTTTATGGGTCTAACTCGTTCCTCTTTACCTGTGTTAGTCTTCTATTTTCTTGCGTAAAGTTTCAAAGTTACTTCTAGTTAAGTATCAAAACTAGAACTTAAATTGAGAATTTACTAAAAAAGGTATTTTGACTATACAGTCAAAATACCTAATTCGGAAAGCTCTCTTATTATATTTCTTCAAAAGAATAGACTTTTCACCGTAGCATTAATAGCATGAGACCGTCAGGGCTGCTACCGTCCTTTATACTACAGTGCAAAAGTCTCATTCGCCCTTACACAGCTTTTCTTGTTAGTTTTGCTAAAAAGATTTCTTTTCGTGTTGGATTTAATACAATTAAGTTTACTAAGAATAAGCCTACTAACCAAGCTAACGCTACCCCAATTGTTTCAAAACTTAATTCGAAACTTTCTTTAGTAAAGAAGTCTACATAAACTCCCATAAATGTATAATGAGCAATTTTAGAAGCAGTCTCACTTAATCCAGAGAACAATGGTAAGAATGAGATAGCCATCATAGGAACTAAACCATTCACTTGCGCTTGAGATTGAGTATTAGAAAGAGAGGCAATCAATAAGTTTAATAAAACAATACATAGCCCTACAACAATCGCTACTACATAATATTCACCTGAATGTTTTCCAAAGTCTGCATCTACGATCATTGGGAAACTTACAATTGTTACAAGCCCAACAACGACTGGGTAAAATAGTGCAGATAATAAATATTCTCCATTTCTAACACCACTGAGTAATAAAGATTTCAAGTTTTTCTTTTCCTTATCTTCAGCAATTGTTAAAGAAGTTAAACTTCCTAGTGAGATTGAGAATGCTAATGATAAACACATGAATACCATATACGAAGAATGTTGTCCATCCGCATTCATAAATTGATTATATAAAACTAACAATCCATACGGTAATAAAATCGTTGCTAATAAAGTGCTGTTACTTAATAATACTTGTGTGCGTAGCCAAATTAAGGCAGTTAATCGTTTAATCATTTAATTTCTCTCCTGTCAATTGAATAAATATTTCTTCTAAAGTTGGTTCACATGAGTGAATCGCCACAACTTGTGTTAAATCTGTTTGTCCTAATTCTTCAAAAGTAATTTGTGTTTTTGTTTCATCTGCGAATGTTAATTGAACTTTTTTCTCGTGATTATATTTTTGAATAATCGAAGAAGGTGTGCCATATTCAATTAGATGTCCTCGATTTAGTAAACTTAGACGATCACATAATAAGGTTGCTTCGTTCATATCATGTGTTGTTAAGAAAATCGTTGTTCCTGCTTCTTTTAATTCTAATAATAATTCATGGATTTTCTTAGAAGTCGTTGGATCTAATCCGCTTGTTGGTTCATCTAAAAATAATACTTGCGGCTTATTAATTAAAGCTCTTGCTAGAAACATTCTTTGTTTCATCCCTGTCGATAATTTCTCTGCTGCTAAGTTTTTACTATCGTATAAATCAACTTGTTTTAACACTTCATCTACTCGTGAATTTGGTTTTCCATATAATTTTGCATAAGCTTGTAAATTTTTATACAGGCTTAGTTTTTCATAAAATCCACTCGTATCACTCACTAATCCGATTTGTTCTAAATCTGCTGGAGTTAATTTCTCAGATACTTTTCCTAACAATTCTGTTTGCCCGCTATCGGCATTTAATTGTCCCGTTAAAATTTTAATCATTGTTGTTTTCCCTGAACCAGATGGTCCTAAGAAACCAAAAATTTCTCCTTTCTTCACTTCAAAAGAAATCTCTTCTAAAGCTATTTTTTGATTAAATTTTTTTGTAACATTTTTTACGTTAATCATGTTTATCCCCTCTTTACTCATTTCCTAACTGATGAATTCATTATAGGATAAATTTCTTGTGCTCAGTAGTGCCTAGAGTCACTACCTACCATGACTTTCGTCACGACTTCTCATGCCAATCGTCACGACAAAAAAGCATACCGAAATCGGTATGCCTTTCCTATTATTTATCAAACTTTTTTTACCACAATATGCCTCTATACGCCATTATAACCAATACAGCATACAGTAATTCAAATCCAATAAAGAGTTTTTTCATTTTTACACACACCGCTACATATTCTCGAATAAACGCTGATGGAATATAATAGCTAGCAGTGGAGCAGCCTAGACCATCACCCTGCATTCCAATTTGACGTGCATAAGTACTCGTACGAAACACATGATAGTCATTCGTCACAAATAAAAATCTAGGATTTTCAACAAATTGCTCACCTAACTCTTTAGAAAACAATAAATTTTCATAAGTTGTTGTAGATTTTTCTTCTAATAAAATAGCTTCTTTTGGCACATCTGTATTTTCCACTAAATAATTATAGATGGCTTGTGCTTCAGATATTTTTTCATCCCTACCTTGTCCACCACTGGCAATAAGTTGAATATGAGGATTTTTTGATTGATGAAATGCCTGAACAGCTTTATCAATTCTTCTTTTCAATAAAGGAGTGACCCTTTCCCCATTTAACAAACCGGCACCATGAATAATAATAAAATCATAATGCTGTTTCTTCGGCAACCATAAATAGACAAACGAGTACATCATAAATCCTACAAATGCAAAGCCAAAAATAATATAAGAATAAATAATAAACATTAATAGAATATCAATCCAAGGATTGAAAAAGAAAAATTCATTTTTTACGAGTCCCACTCGAATCCACATAAAAACAAAGAAAAATAAAATCACAATCCCCATAATTGAGGATAAAAGATTCGCTTTAGAAAAACCTTCTTTTTTCAACAAAATAAATCCATTAACGATTAAAAATACACCACTTAAAAGAATCAGAACAGGGATGAGTAAAATTCCTAATATCATCAAAAAATGAACATTTTCATATCCAAAACTAAAAAAGAAATTTGCAATGGATAAATAAAGAAAAAATACCTCAATCACTAATAAAGCTGGATTCCATAAACTGCGATTATCTTTCCACATAGAAAAAAGTAAGGCAATTAATACGAAAATCGTAACTCCATATAAAAACATACTAGCCTACCTTCTTACTCTGCTAAAATTTTTTCAAAATTAAAAACTTCACCTTTTTGTTTATCCCTTAAAATCAAAGCAATTACTATTCCAACAAATGCTGGAACAATCCATCCTAACGATAAGGTTGAGAATGGTAATTGAGTCATCACTGTAGATAATGCCGTTAATTTTAAGGTGTCTCCTAATACTGTTAATACGGATACTAAAACTGTTAACCCAACTGTTAACTGCATTCCAACTTTAGAAAGAGGAACAAATTTATTTAAAAGAATTAATACAACCATAATAATGGTAATTGGATATAAAATTAATAGTACTGGTAATGAGAACTTAATTACGGTATTTAATCCTAAATTAGAAATTCCAAACCCAATTAAAGAGAAAACTGTTGCATATACTTTATAAGAATATTTAGGGAATAATTCTTCAAAGAACTCCCCTGTTGAAACAATTAATCCAACTGTTGTTGTAAAGCACGTTAAAATAACCATTGCTCCTAAAAATATTTGTCCAAACACTCCAAAAATATCTTTTGAAGCAGCTGCCAAAATATAAGAACCTTTATTAACTGCCTTATCTGCTAATACATCTACGGGAACAGTAAAATGATTCCCTAAATTTGCTAGACCTAAATATAAAATACTAAATCCTACAGCCGTTACTAAACCTACCCCAATAATCGTTTTTGTAAATTCTTCTTTTGAAGAAAAATGGAATTTTTTCAACGTATTTACTGCTACTACACAGAAAGCAACAGAAGCTAGGGCATCTAATGTATTGTATCCTTCAATAAATCCATTTCCAAACGAACCACCATTTTGATACGCCGTTGCTGCTTGCATTGGAGCTACTCCTGCATATTTAATCGCTCCTAATAACACTAGGACTAAAATTAATCCTGCAAATAATGGCGTTAAAATTTTCCCGATACTATTTAAAATCGTAGAACGATGAATCGCAATCCAATATGCTGCAGCAAAATATAACACTGTATAAATAAATGATGATAAAGTACTTGAAATTCCCATTGAAGCTAACGCTGACTCGAATGGCTGAATACTAATGGAATACGAAACCGTTGCTGTTCTTGGAATCGCAAAGAATGGTCCTATCGATAAATACAAAATGGCTAAAAATGCTACCGCAAACACTGGATGAACTTTAGTTTCTAATTCATGTTTAAAACTTCCATTACTCGTTGCACCTACAATTAATGTAATAATGGGAATACCCACACCTGATAAAATAAATCCTGCAATTGCTAGCCAGAAATACTCACCAGAAAATAATCCTAATGAAGGAGGAAAAATTAAATTCCCTGCTCCAAAAAAGAAACCAAATAATAATAAACCTGTTAACAACCCCTTCTTCATCTTACACTCTCCTTTTATTTCTTATATATACGAAAGAGCACGTTGTAACGCAACGTACTCTCCCTACAATAACTGTCTTTTATTGATTATGAAACAAATGAACCATTTGGCATTTCTTGAGGAGCTAAGACTACTTGTAAGACTCCATCTTTTTCTGCCGATAAAATCATTCCTTGACTAATTTGTCCTCTCATCTTACGTGGTTTTAAGTTTGCTACAATCACTACTTTTTTACCGATAAACTCTTCTGGATTTGGATACCATTGAGCGATACCTGATAGAATTTGACGGTGTCCGCCAGCATCTCCTGCATCTAATCGGAATTGTAATAATTTATCTGCACCTTCTACTGGTTTGCAATCAATGACTTCTGCGACTTTTAATTCTAACTTATCAAAATCATCGTATTTAATCGATTCTTTTTCAGATGTCAATTCTACTTCTTCTGGATTCCATTCTGTTGCTTCTTCTTCTTTAACAGTTCCACCCATTTTTCCTTGAATATAAGCAACTTCTTCTTCCATATCTAAACGTGGGAAAATTGGTTGCCCTTTTTCAACAACTTTTGTCCCAACTGGAATCACTCCAAATGTGTGAAGTGAAGGATAATCACGTAATGATTCCTCTTGAATTCCTAATTGTGCTAAAATTTCTCCTGGCGTTTGTGTTAAGAATGGTTGTAAAGCTACCGCAATAATACGTAAGCTTTCTGCTAAGTAACTCATTGTACGAGCTAATTCTTCTTGACGAGCTTCATCTTTTACAGCCGACCATGGAGTTGTTTCATCGATATATTTATTTGTACGAGAAACAAATTTCCAAATCGCAGATAATGCCACTGAGAATTGCATTTCTTCCATAGCAGCTTCTACTTCTTCAATCATCACTTTTGAAGTTTCTACTAATTCATGATCGAAGCTTGAAACAGGTGCAGAAAATGCTGGAATTGTTCCATCGAAATATTTATTAATCATCGCTACTGTACGATTTAATAAGTTTCCTAAGTCATTTGCTAAGTCATAATTAATTCTTTCTACAAATGATTCTGGAGTGAAAATACCGTCTGAACCAAATGGTACTTCACGTAATAAATAGTAACGTAAAGCGTCTAAGCCATAACGTTCAATTAATGTATTAGGGTCTACAACATTCCCTTTAGATTTAGACATTTTACCGTCTTTCATTAATAACCAACCATGAGCAAAAATTTTCTTCGGTAATGGTAAATCTAATGCCATTAACATAATTGGCCAATAAATCGTATGGAAACGAACGATTTCTTTTCCGA
>NZ_CAUQUN010000021.1:0-35708 GCF_963521425.1 uncultured Granulicatella sp. | reverse complement strand
TGCCGTTAGGCCATATGGCAATAGCGAACATATGAATCGAGTCAGGTCCGGAAGGAAGCAGCTATAAGTATCGTTCGTTATGTGCTGTATGTACATAGAAGAAATTACAGGCTGGGGCTAGTGTTCCAGCCTGTTTTTATAAATCAGTATTTTGGGATAGATGGAGGAGCTCTCTAGTGAAAAATAAAGGGTTCAAAGAAGAAGAAAAGCACTTAGTAGAAGTTCAATCAAAATTTGAAGAAAAAATACAATCTGAAAAACTAAGATTAAAAGATGAAAATTTGGATCAGCAACGTCAAGATTTTATTGATTTTTCGATTCATCAATTAGAAAATCAAAAAGAATCTCCTTATTTTGGAAGAATTGATGTTCAATTTGAAGGTGAACCGGAAGTTGAAAAAATGTATATTGGTTCATCAACATTTTTTGATGAAGAGAAGCAAGTGCTAGTATATGATTGGCGAGCGCCGATTGCAAGTTTATTTTATGAAGGAACTTTGGGCGATTTAACGTATCAAACACCTTCAGGAATTCAACATGGACAAGCCTTTTTAAAGCGTGATATTGTTATTAAAAAAGGAAAAATTCAATCTGTTTATGATGTTGAAAATGAAGAATCATTATTAATGGAAACATTAAGTGCCCCAACGAATCGTGATGGACATTTAGAAGGGATTACAGCTACGATTCAAAAGGAACAAAATGAAATTATTCGTCATAAACAAAAAGATTGGCTCATTGTTAATGGTTGTGCAGGTAGTGGTAAAACAACAATTTTATTACAACGAATTGCGTATTTGATGTATCAATCTAAAGATCAAAGTCATAATGATATGTTGTTATTATCACGAAATCAATTATTTGCTAAATATATTTCACACGTTATTCCTAATTTAACCGGTAGTGAATTATATCAACAAACACTAGCACAACATACAGTAGAATTATTTAAGAAATTTTTCTTAAATAAAACAAGCATGTTAATACCAACTAAAACGAGAAGAGCGTATTTAACAGATAGCGAGTGGGCAGCTCTTATTGTTGAACAATTGCCAGCTTTATCGGTAGCGAATTTACATTTCCGTCCGATTTCAATTAAAGGATTCAGAATTTTTGGTGAAAAAGATTATCAAAAAATTATTGAACAAGTAAATCCTAAATTAACATTATATCAACAATTGGTACAAATTCAGGAAGTCTTAGAAAAGAACTTAAAACGTCGTTTGAATCGTTTCTATGTTTCTGAAGTTGCTAAACGTGTATACGAAGAAATGTCTCCTATGCAAATTGAAGTGTTGATGAAAAATGAAGAATTTAATAGTGAAACAGAGTATTATCAAATGCTAGGACAACGAGTATTTGAAAAACAATCATTAGAAGCAGAGCAACAAGTAGAAATGTTTGCATTTGTGAATTTTGCAAAACATTTACAAGACTGGATGCCGTTAGCTAAACAGCGTAGAGAAGAATTAGGAAAAGTAGATAATGCTCAATTACCTTTAAAAGATACAGGTGAAGGACGTCTTCAAGTAACAGCAGAAGGAGTAAGAGTGTTACTTTATGTAGCAACAATGATTGCTCCAATTCGTGATTATCAAGGATATACTCACTTATTTATTGATGAAGTTCAAGATGTATCATTATTATTCATGGCAGCATTATCCAATTATTATTTCCGTGCGAAATTTACAGTAGTTGGAGATACATTCCAATCATTCTCAACAGCTACAACGATTTTCTCTTTAGAAGAACGTCATCCAGAGTTAGTAGCAGCCTTTTTCAAAGAACGTGTATTAGAACATCGTTCATTAGAAATTAGTTACCGTTGTACAGCGCAAATTACTCGTTTTGCTAATGGTATTTTAGGTTGGGAATTAGATAAAAATGTCTTCCCACGTACAGGTGAAGAAGTAGGAGTATTTGTTGATGAAGAACCTTCAATTGAACGATTGAAGAAATTAGTCGAAGATACACCTGAATGTTATCATACAAATGCTATTTTCTGTCGCACAATGGATGAAGCGAAAGCTTTACAAAAAGAGTTAGTAGAGTATGATGCTGAATTATTAGAAGATACAAGTGAATCTTTAGGTAGTCGATTAGTAGTGACGACGATTGAAGTTGCAAAAGGACTAGAGTTTGACCAAGTATTTGTTTGGCAAGCTACGAAAGATCGCTATGCAACAATGAAAGAACGATTTATGTTCTATACAACTTGCACTCGTGCAAAACATCGCTTGAATATTTTTACGACTCCAGATGTGACAAGTTTTATTGCAAACTCTAAAGCACCAATGTCTATTTTTGGAACATTCCGGTAGTCAAATGTTATAAAAAAATGTAAAATAGTAAAGGATAGAAAACATAACCTACAATTGTAGTGTTGTGTTTTCTTAGTATAAAGTCAAAAGGAGAAGACCGATGGCTTATCAAGCGTTATACCGAAAATGGCGACCACAAAAATTTGAAGATATGGTGGGGCAAACTGCAGTTACGAAAACATTGAAAAATGCCATTATCCATCATAAAACGAGTCATGCGTATTTATTTACTGGTCCAAGAGGAACAGGAAAGACAAGTGCTGCGAAAATTTTTGCTAAAGCAATTAACTGTTTAAATCCTCAAGATGGAGAACCTTGTAATGAATGTTTATTATGTAAAGGCATTACAGAAGGAACGATTGGGGACGTTATTGAAATCGATGCGGCGAGTAATAATGGGGTAGAAGAAATTCGTGATATTCGAGATAAAGCCCGTTATGCTCCAACTCAAGCAACGTATAAAGTTTATATTATTGATGAAGTGCATATGTTATCGACGGGAGCGTTCAATGCTTTATTAAAAACATTGGAAGAACCGCCCAAAAATGTCATTTTTATACTAGCGACAACTGAACCGCATAAAATTCCAGCAACAATTATTTCACGAACACAACGATTTGATTTTAGAAGAATAACAAATGATGAAATAATTCAACGACTTCGTTATATTTTAGAACAAGAAGAGATTGCATATGAAGAAGAAGCGTTAAGTGTTATTGCTCGTTGTGCTAATGGTGGAATGCGTGATGCGTTAAGTTTATTAGATCAAGTTATTTCATTTAGTGATGACAAAGTGAGTTTTGAACAAGCCATTCAAGTTTCTGGAAGTTTAACAGATGATTTAATGATTGAATTTGTTCGCTTATTGACTCAGCAACAAGCACAAGCAGCGTTATTACAGTTGCAAGACTTATTATTGCTAGGAAAAGAAGCGTCTCGTTTAATTGAAGAATGGTTAGAATTTTCTAGAGACTTATTAGTGGCTAAACAAACTGGAGATATGATTGGTAGAAGTGAAGCTTTTGTGGAATTTGCAAAAGAAGTCGAAGAAGCCTTTTTATATCGCTTTATGGATGCTTTAAATCAAGTGCAACAAGAAATGCGATTTACAACAAAACCAACCATTAGTTTAGAAGTCTTTACGATTAAAATGGCTCAACCAGTAGTAGCGGTAGCCGGGCAAACAGCCCCAGCGAATCAGGAATATGTCTCACAATTGGAACAACAGTTACAAAGTTTACAGCAACAGATGTCTCAAATATTACAAGGACAAGGAGTAGTAACTCCTAAAAAAGCGACATCAACTCCACAAGCAAAAGCAAGTACGTATAAACCAAATATTGGTGAAGTTTATAAAGTGCTTGATGCTGCAACTCGTAAAGATTTAATTTTTATTAGAGAATTGTGGGGCGATTTATTACAAATGCTTTCGACCACTCAAAGAGCGCTATTGAAAGCAAGTGAACCTGTAGCAGCTAGTCCAAATGGATTTGTCTTAAAATTCGATTATGAAATTTTATGCCAAAGAGCGCAGGAAAGTGTAGAACTTCATGAAGATATTGCTCGTCATTGTAAAACGTTAGCGCAGTATCCAGGGAATTTTGTCAGTGTGACAGGAGAACAATGGGTACAAATTCGACAAGATTATTTACGAGACAAGAAAGAAAAACAAGAAGCAGAAGGTGTGACTCATGCAACAGAAATGGAAGAACACCCGACTGATGAAGAAGAAAAAAACGAAGTAGAACAATTAGTTCAAAACACGATTGATTTGTTTGGAGAAGAAATTGTTCATATTTCAGAAGAAACAGAAAATAATTAAGGAGGAATCAACATGCGTGGAATGGGAAATATGCAAGGCATGATGAAACAAATGCAAAAATTACAAAAACAAATGGCACAAGCTCAAGAGGAGTTAAACCAAACAGAATATGTAGGAAGCTCTCAAAGTGACTTAGTACAAGTGACAGTGAATGGAAAACGTCAAGTTCTTTCTGTATCAATTAAGCCAGAAGCGGTTGATGGCGAGGATGTTGAATTATTACAAGACTTAGTATTAATGGCAACAAATCGTGCTTTAGAACAAGCTGAAAAAGCAAATGAACAAACAATGGGACAATTTACTAGAGGATTAAATATCCCTGGATTTTAATGAGTTGAGGTGAGAGGATGCAATATCCAGAACCAATTGCTCGATTAATGGATAGTTATATGAAACTTCCTGGAATCGGGGCGAAAACAGCAGCTCGTCTAGCTTTTTTCAGCATGGAAATGCCGGAAGAAGAAGTGATGAATTTTGCTAATGCACTCATTAGTTGTAAACGGGATTTAACGATGTGTTCTGTTTGTGGGAATATTACGCAAGAAGATCCTTGTGAGATTTGCCAAGATGCTTCTAGGGATAGAACAAAAATACTAGTTGTTGAAGATAGTCGAGATGTAATGAGTTTAGAGAGAATGAAGGAATATAAAGGGTTGTATCATGTTCTTCATGGTGTTCTTTCCCCAATGGAAGGAACAGGACCTGATGATATTAATGTGGCTTCTCTTATTCAGCGTCTTCAAGATCCTACTGTAGAAGAAGTGATTATTGCTACTAATGCAACTGCAGAAGGAGAAGCAACTGCGATGTATTTATCTCGTTTAATTAAACCAGCAGGTATTAAAGTGACGCGTTTAGCTCATGGTCTTGCAGTGGGTAGTGATATTGAATATGCAGATGAAATGACTTTATTCAAAGCAATTGAAGGGCGAAGAGAGCTGTAAAATAAAATTACGAATAGACTTCCCTGTTATAGTAGCAGGAGGACGCAAGTAGCCTCGCAAAAGCGAGGCTCATTGTAGTTGTGCTACTATGGGAAGTTTTTTTGTATCTAAAAAATCCTTTTTTGCACTGAAACAATCAAATACAAAAAAGGTCTATGATGTTGAGAACTATTTAATACCTACTACCAAAGAATTTCACATTCCTTAGTAACAGTGTCTTGAAATGAATCAACAGGTGCTTCATTTGTAATAATATAGTCAATCACATTGTAATTAGATAATTTAAAATAGTGACTCGTATTAAACTTTGAAGAATCTGCTAATAATACAGTAAGATCTGCATTCGCAATCATTTGTTGTTTTAGTAAAGCTTGATTATAGTTTGCTTCATAAGCACCAAAACGATCAAGTCCTCTACAACTCATAAAGCAAATATCCGCATGGAAATTATTGATAAAATGGATAGCAAAATCTCCCAATGCCGAATTTGTTCCATAATCAATATGCCCTCCACAGAAAAACAAAGTAATATTATCATAATTATTTAATTGACGCGCTATTTCAATCCCATTTGTAATAACACGTAAATTTTGTAACTTTGCAAAATACGGAACGAGCATAGCAGCTGTTGAAGAACTATCAATAAAAATAGATTGATTGTCTGTTAAAAAAGTTGAAGCTGTTTCGGCGATATGTTTTTTCCCTGAAGTTTCTTCTTGTTTTCGACTATCATAAGTATATTCCACATTATTGGTTGTAACTAGTCTAACTTCACCATGAGTTCGTATAATCTTTCCATCTTTTTCTAACTGGATTAAATCCCTTCTTAAGGTTGAAGTTGAACAGTACATAAGAGATTCCAATTGTATCGTAGATATCATTTTTCTTTTCGATAAAATATCTAGGATTTTGGACATTCTTTCGTATGAAACCATAATAAACCCTCCTGATATAGTACACCTTGAATAATTATGAACAATTATGAACAAATTATAGCACAAATTTTGGCGAAATTTCAATAGCGCTTTCATATATTGTATACGCTTTCTAATGTTGGTATGATGAAATCAAGAAAAAGAGGATACTATTATGACATTTGATGAACAAGTAGTTTAAAACCGAATTTGTGATATGAATTGTTAGAAGGATGACTAAAAAGAGTTGTACAACAGTTTAAAATATCTCGATTCGATTTGATGATTATTCCATCATCGTAACGCCAACAGGTATCAATAAAATTAAGGAGGGTGAAATACTTAAAACAAATGTTTTAAATGGTAGGAAGTTATTAAAATTCAGTAATGTATTCTAAATTTTACAGGAATCGTACTGATAAAAGGTATAAACAAGGAGGAAGGAAAAAATGATACAACATCCACGTATCGGGATTCGTCCTACGATCGATGGCCGTCGTCAAGGGGTTCGCGAATCTTTAGAAGTACAAACAATGAATATGGCCAAAAGTGTGGCAGCTTTGCTAGAGTCAACATTGAAATATCCAGATGGACAACCTGTTGAATGTGTGATTTCACCATCAACAATTGGACGTGTTCCAGAAGCAGCTGCATCACATGAACTGTTCAAAAAATCAAATGTTTGTGCAACAATTACAGTAACTCCATGTTGGTGTTATGGTAGTGAAACAATGGATATGTCACCTGATATTCCACATGCTATTTGGGGATTCAATGGAACTGAAAGACCAGGAGCTGTATATTTAGCAGCAGTTCTTGCTTCTCATGCTCAAAAAGGAATTCCAGCATTTGGTATTTATGGTAAAGATGTTCAAGAAGCATCTACTACAGAAATTCCAGAAGATGTAAAAGAAAAACTTTTACGTTATGCGAGAGCAGCATTAGCAACTGGATTAATGAGAGACACAGCTTACTTATCAATGGGTAGTGTTTCAATGGGTATTGGTGGTTCAATCGTAGATCCTGATTTCTTCCAAGAATATTTAGGAATGCGTAATGAATCAGTGGATATGACAGAATTTACTCGTCGTATCGACCGTGGTATTTATGACCATGAAGAATTTGAACGTGCTCTAGCTTGGGTAAAAGAAAATGTTAAAGAAGGCTTTGACCGTAACCGTGAAGATTTAGTATTAAGTCGTGAAGAAAAAGATAAACAATGGGAATTTGTTATTAAAATGTTCATGATTGGACGTGACTTAATGGTTGGTAACCCTCGCTTAGCTGAACTAGGTTTTGAGGAAGAAGCTGTTGGTCACTATGCTTTAGTTGGTGGATTCCAAGGTCAACGTCAATGGACAGACCACTTCCCTAATGGGGACTTTATGGAAACATTCTTAAATACACAATTTGACTGGAATGGTATCCGTCGTCCTTACATTTTCGCTACAGAAAATGATGCATTAAATGGTGTGTCAATGTTATTCAACTACTTATTAACAAATACACCACAAATTTTCGCAGACGTTCGTACTTACTGGAGTCCAGATGCAGTTGAACGTGTAACAGGTCATAAATTAGAAGGTCATGCAGAAAATGGATTCTTACACTTAATTAACTCAGGTTCTTGTACTTTAGATGGTACAGGTCAAGCTACTCGTGATGGAGAAGCTGTTATGAAACCATTCTGGGAATTATCTCAAGATGAAGTAGATGCAATGCTTGAAAATACAGATTTCCCAGCAGCAAACAGAGAATACTTCCGTGGTGGTGGTTACTCAACTCGATTCTTAACAAAAGGAAATATGCCTGTAACAATGGTTCGCTTAAACTTATTAAAAGGTGTAGGACCAGTATTACAAATTGCTGAAGGTTACACATTAGAATTACCAGAAGAAGTTCACCATACATTAGACAATCGTACAGATCCAGGTTGGCCAACAACATGGTTTGCTCCTCGCTTAACAGGAAAAGGTGCATTCAAGTCTGTATACGATGTAATGAACAACTGGGGTGCTAACCACGGTGCAATCTCTTATGGACATATTGGAGCAGATTTAATTACATTAGCTTCTATGCTACGTATTCCAGTAAATATGCACAATGTGGATGAAGAAGATATTTTCAGACCGAAAAATTGGTCATTATTCGGAACAGAAGATTTAGAATCAGCTGATTACCGTGCTTGTCAATTATTAGGTCCAATTCATAAATAAAAGAGGTAACTAGAATGACAAAAACAATTATTTTAGCCTGTGTTGGCGGATTAACAACAAGTATGTTAGTAGAAAGAATTCATGAAGTGATTTATCGTGATAAATTAGATTATTCATTCTACTCTGTAGGAATTACAGGTGTTGATAATTTAAAAAATGTAGATGTTCTACTATTATCACCTCAATTAGCTTATCTTGAAGAAAAAGCAAAAGCAAACCTTGATATTCCAGTTGCAGTAATTTCAGATGAAGATTTTGAAAATATGCGTGGAGAAGAAGTTCTTAAACAAGGGATTGAATTATTAGGATAAACTTATGAGTGATACTAAAAAAGCAGATACACAACGGTTGATGCAACTCATAGTAAAAAGTAGTAAAGTAACATCTTTAGCGATGCAATCAATGAAGAGTGCTCTTGCAGGTGATTTATCATCTGCAAGAGAATTACTCGATGAAGCAAAAGCTAAAGGAGTAGAAGCTCATAATATTCAAACGGAAATGATTCAATTAGAAATTAAAGGAGAAGCAAGTTCTCCAACATTGCTTGCAGTGCATGCACAAGATCATTTTATGAATAGTCACTTACTCTTAGAAATGGTAGGCATCGTCGTTGAACAACAAACACAAATGAAAGCGCTACAGGAGCGCGTTATAAAACTGGAACAGGTAGGTGAAACGCATGAGTAATCCAGTTATTCTTGAAATGAAGGGAATCGTTAAAAGTTTTGGACCCGTAAAAGCTTTAAAAGGTGTAGATTTCGACTTAAGAGCTGGAGAAGTACATGCCCTAATGGGTGAAAACGGTGCAGGAAAATCCACATTAATGAAAGTACTAACAGGGATTCATAAACCAAATGAAGGTACGATTCACTATAATGGAAAACAAGTGGAATATTCAAAACCAAAAGAAGCAATGGATGATGGTATTGTTATTGTTCACCAAGAATTAAATATGATGAATGATTTAACAGTAGCACAAAATATTTTCATTGGTCGTGAAGAAATTAATCAAGGATTCTTTATCGATGATAATGCGGCTAATAAAAAGGCAAAAGAATTATTTAACTTGTTAAAACTGGATATTAATCCACAAGAAAAAGTGGGTCATTTAACAGTTGGGAAACAACAAATGGTTGAAATTGCAAAAGCGTTATCAATGGATGCGAAAGTAATCGTATTCGATGAACCAACTGCAGCTTTAACTGAATCAGAAATCAATGAATTATTCGTGATTATTGATGATTTACGTCAAAAAGGTGTAGGAATTACTTATATTTCTCACCGTATGGACGAAATTGCTCGTATTACTGACCGTGTAACTGTTATGCGTGACGGTGAATATGTTGGTACAGTAAATACAAAAGATACAACTAAAGATGAAATTATTGCGATGATGGTTGGACGTACAATTTATGAAGATCCAAAAGCAGCATCAGCAGTAGCAGAAGATGCACCAGTAGTCTTAGAAGTTGAACATTTAAATGCAGGAAGTTCTGTAAAAGATGTAAGCTTTGTATTAAGAAAAGGTGAAATCTTAGGATTCTCTGGTTTAATGGGTGCAGGTCGTACAGAAGTAGCACGTTTACTGTTTGGTGCAGACAAAAAAGATAGCGGTACCATTAAGATTAATGGCAAAGAAGTTGATATTAAAAATCCTCAAGATGCTATTCGTGAAGGGATTGGATACTTATCAGAAGACCGTAAACGTTATGGATGTATTGTTGATATGACAATTGCTAATAATACAGTAATGACAAACTTAGATAAGTATGTACATGGTGGTTTAATCAATGATGCAGAAATTGTTACAGCAAGTGATAAATTTGTTCAATCATTAAGAACAAAAACACCATCCTCAAAACAATTAGTTCGTAACTTGTCAGGTGGTAACCAACAAAAAGTTGTTATCGCAAAATGGCTAGAACAAGACAGTGATATCTTGATCTTTGATGAACCAACTCGAGGAATTGACGTTGGTGCTAAAAGTGAGATTTATACATTGATGAACGAGCTAGTTGCTCAAGGAAAATCAATCATTATGATTTCTTCAGAATTAACAGAAATACTACGTATGAGTGACCGTATTGTTGTTATGTGTGAAGGACGTAAAACAGGAGAACTTGACATTAGTCAAGCAACACAAGAACGTATCTTAGCTTTAGCTACAGATCGATAATTGAAGAGGGGTATAAATATGGAAGAGAGAAACTCCATCTGGACTAAACTAGTAAAAACAGTTGGGCTACAAAAATTAATCGCAATAATCGCATTGATTGTTATTTTCGGATTTTTTGCAGTATCAAGTGAATCATTCCGTTCATTTGATACAGCAGTCAGCATCTTAGATGCATCTTATTACATTGGGTTTTTAGCTATTGGGGTAACATTCGTTATTATCACTGGTGGGATTGACTTATCTATCGGTACAGTAATGATGTGTGCTGCTATTACTGGTGGTGTGCTCCATACAAAAATGGGTTGGCCTTTATGGTTAGCACTTTTAGCAATTTTAGTGATTGGAGGTGTATTTGGATTATTCAACGGAGTATTAATTGCAAAATTTGGTTTACCACCATTCATTGCAACACTTGGTACAATGATGATTTCACGTGGTTTAAGTTCTATCGTATCTAATGTACAAAGTATCACTTTCCCATTACGTGGAACAGGTGAAGGTTGGTATAAAGACTTATTCAGAACACAAGATAATCTTCCAACAGGTTTAATTGTTCTGATTCTAGTAGCACTTTTAGCAGCAGTTGTTTTAAATAAAACAAAAGTTGGTCGTTATATCTTTGCAATTGGTTCTAATAAAGAAGCTACAAGACTTTCTGGGGTAAATGTTATCAAATGGGAAGGTACAGCTTATGTGATTAGTGGATTATTAGCAGGTTTAGCTGGTATTGCATATGCAGCAACTTACTCAACAATTCTTCCTGGTACTGGTAACGGTATGGAACTTGATGCAATCGCAGGGGTAGTAGTTGGTGGTACTTCATTAGCTGGTGGTGTTGGTTCAGTAATTGGTACAATTATTGGGGTATTCATCATGTCAGTATTGAAGATTGGTTTACCATATATCGACTTGCAACCACACTATCAATTATTCATCACAGGCTTTGTAGTAATTGTAGCGGTTTACTCTGATATCTTAATCCGTCAAAACAAGAAAAAATAAGCGTTAAAAAGTATTGAGTGTTTCAAAATTTTAGTATAAATCCTATAAAGGATAAATAAAAGGAGAGAAATCTTATGAAAAAATCATTGAAATTTGCAATTGCCACTTTTGCTTGTGCATCTGCGATTTTAGCAGGCTGTTCATCAAAATCAAGTGATGGAGGTAGCGGAGGCTCTAAAGGTGGAGATTTTAAAGTTGAAGTAATTGCGAAAGGTTTCCAACATGACTTTTGGAAAGCAGTTAACAAAGGTGCTTCAAAAGCAGCAGATGAATTAGGTGCTAAAATTACATTCGTAGGACCTCAAAATGAAACAGCTATTGCTGAACAATTAGAACAATTAAACAACGCAATCAACAAAAATCCAAAAGCTATTGCATTAGCAGCTTTAGATACAGAAGCTGAATTAGATGCAATTAAACAAGCTCAAAGCAAAAATATTCCAATTATCGGGTTTGACTCAGGGGTACCTGGTGCACCAGAAGGAGCTATTAAGGCAACAGCTTCAACTGACAACCACGCTGCTGGGGGAAATGCTGCAGAAAACTTATTCAAATTATTAGAAAGTAAAGTTGGAGATAAAAAAGCTCGTATTGGGGTTGTTTCTCAAGAAGTAAACTCTCTATCAATCACTCAAAGAACAAGTGGTTTCATTGATAAAATGGTTGAACTATTGGAGAAAAAAGGTGTTAAAACAGCTGTAGTTGGACATGACAAATTCAAAAACAATGTTTCAGAAGCAGATGCTAAAGTTGTCATTGAAGTTCGTGTTCCTGCACAAGTAGATGATGCTGCTGGTAAAACAGAAGCTTCAACAGTATTAGAAAAAGAAGATACTATCGCAATTTATGGTTCAAATGAATTTGCTGCTAAAGCAATCATCAACGCAAACGGTGGTTTCAAAGAATCTAAATTAGGCAAAGATAAAATCTTAGCTGTTGGTTTTGACTCAGGTGCTTTACAACAAGACGCTATCCGTAAAGGTGTATTTGTAGGTTCAGTTACTCAAGACCCAGTTCAAATTGGTTACCAAGCTGTTAAATTAGCAATTGCTTCAGCTAAAGGTGAAACAGTTAAAGACGTAGATACTGGTTCTAAATGGTATGATGCTTCAAACATCGACAAAGAAGAAATCAAAGCATTATTATATGAATAAAATATAAAGAATTTGGAGGAAAAAGCATGAGCTTAATGAAAGTGTTAGCTATTGATTTAGGTGCAAGTTCAGGTCGTGTCATGCAAGCCGTTTATAATGGCAGCTCCCTCCAGTTATCAGAGGTTCATCGGTTCAAAAATGAACCGGTGAATCTTAACGATGGATTGTATTGGAATTTGTTACACTTATTTGGTGAAATCAAACAAGGAATTAAAAAAGCTTCAAATGATTCTATTCCGATTCGTTCCATTTCTGTTGATACATGGGGAGTGGACTATGCATACTTAGATCACAATGGAGATTTGCTCTATCAACCGCATTGTTACAGAGATAATCGAATGGGACGTTATGAGGAATCGTTCTATCAATTAATTTCTAAAAATGAATTATTTAAGAAAACAGGAGTTCAACCTGCAACGTATAATACGATTTTGCAAATTTATTCAGATTTACAAGAAAAGCCACAGCTAAAAGAAGTCGTACAAAGAGTTTTGTTTATCCCAGATTTAATTAATTACTTATTAGCGGGTGTTCTTGCAAACGAATATACAATCGCAAGTACGAGTGGTTTACTCGATATTTTCACACAAGATTTTTCAGAAGAAATTTTTGAAAAGCTAGGAATTCCAACCAAATGGTTCTCATCACCAGTTAAAAATGGATCTGTATTAAGAGATTTATCACCAAGAATTGTTCAAGAATTAAAAGTTGAACCGTTTAAAGTGATTGCAGGAGCTGGACATGATACAGCTGCAGCAGTTTTAGCAATTCCTTATGAAAATGAAAAAGGTACTGTATTTATTTCATGTGGTACTTGGTCATTAGTAGGAATTGAATCTGATAAACCTATTATTACTGATGAAGCATTTGAATCAGGATTAACAAATGAAGGATGTTTCGATGGTAAATACAGATTACTTCAAAATACAACTGGCATGTGGATTATCCAAGAATTACAACGTGACTGGAGAAGTCAAGGTGAAGAAGTAAGCTTTGCTGAAATGGTACAATTAGCTGAAAAAGTAACGGATAATCAAACATGGATTTACCCAAACGATCCAGTATTTGCTTCGCCAGGAGATATGGAAAGTAAAATAAAAGAGTTTTGTAAAGTAACTGGACAAGCTGTCCCTAAAACAAAAGGACATATTGTAAGAATTGTAATTGAAAGTTTAGCATTAACTTATCTAGAAACAATTGAACAATTAGAAGACTTAACAAAACAAAAAATGACAACCGTACAAATGGTAGGTGGAGGAATCCAAAACAAACTATTGTGTCAAATTACTGCAAACTTCACAAATCGTCTTGTTATTACAGGACCGGTAGAAGCTAGTGCGTTAGGAAATATCCTTTCTCAATTATTGACACTAGAAGTGATTCAATCACGTCAAGAAGCACAAAATCTAATTAAAGCTTCAGAAGTTGTGACTCGTTATGAGCCTCAACCTGTTGAAGGATTTACTAATATTCAACAAAAATTCAAACAAATTAAGAAAGGAATTTCATCATGTTAAAACAAATTCCTAAAATTTTGAGTCCTGATTTAGTGGCATATTTAATGGAAATGGGTCATGGTGATGAGCTGGTAATCGCGGATGCGAATTTTCCAGCTCACCGCATTGGACAACGTGTTGTTCGTATGGACGGACATGGCGTTCCAGTAGCATTAGAAGCAATTCTACAATTATTACCATTAGACACATATAGTTCATATCAAGCAGGACTTATGCAAGTAGTACCGGGAGATACAACAGTTCCAGTTATTTGGGACGAATATAAAAGATTATTAGAAGAAAGTCATCCAGGTGCAGCGATTAAAGAATTTGAACGTTTTGAATTTTATGATCAAGCTGAAAAAGCTTATCTAGTGATTCAAACGGGCGAAAGTGCCTTGTATGGCAATATCATTCTTAAAAAAGGTGTTTTATAGGCACTAAAAAAATACAAAAAATTAATGAAACAAATTTAAGGGGAGAAACATTATGTCAACATTTTATGTACCAGCAATTAACTTAATCGGAAGAGGAGTAGTAAACGAAATTGGTTCTTATGTAAAAGATTTAGGTTATAACAAAGCTTTATTAGTAACGGATAAATTTATCCAATCAAGTGAAATTCTTCCTAAAGTTACAAAACCTTTAGATGAAGCAGGAATTGATTATGTTGTATTCTCAGATGTAGAACCTAACCCAACTTGTAAAAACGTAACAGATGGTGTTAGCGCATTAAAAGAAAACAACTGTGACTTCATTATTAGTTTAGGTGGTGGATCTCCACAAGATGCTGCAAGCTGTATTTCAGTTATCGCAACAAATGGTGGAAAACCTCAAGATTATGAAGGATTACACAAATCAGCTAAAAAAGGTTTACCAGTAGTAGCTATCAACACTACAGCAGGTACTTCAGCAGAAATTACAATTAACTACGTTATTACTGACGAAGAACGTAAAGTTAAAATGGTAATGGTTGATAAAAATAGTTTAGCATTAATCTCAGTTAATGACCCAGAATTAATGGTTTCTAAACCAGCTCCATTAACAGCAGCAACAGGTATGGATGCTTTAACTCACGCTGTTGAAGCATTAGTAACACCAGGTGCTTATGGAGTAACTAAAAAATTATCAATTGGTGCAATTGAATTAATTAAAGAATACTTACCACGTGCTGTAAAAGATGGTCACGATATCGAAGCTCGTGAAGGAATGGTAAATGCTATCTTCTTAGGTGGTATGTCATTCAACAACGCAGGTTTAGGTTATGTTCACTCAATGGCTCACCAATTAGGTGCTGTTTACAAATTACCACACGGTGTATGTTGTGCAATGTTATTACCAGTTATTGAACGTGAAAATGCAAAACGTGTTCCTGCAGCATTCCGTGATGTAGCAAAAGCTTTAGGATTAGATCCGGCTGGTAAAACAGATGAAGAATGTGCAGCTTATGCTATTAAAGAAATTGAAACATTATCTGAAACTGTAGGTATTCCTAAGAAATTAACTGAATTAGGAATTGAAGAAAAAGACTTTGATTTCGAATATCTATCTAAGAATGCGTTAATCGATGCTTGTGCACCTGGTAACCCATTCATGCCAACATTAGAAGAAACAATTGCTTTCTATAAAGAATTATTCTAATGATGAATAAGTTTCAAATTGTAATGTCCCTTTTATAGGGGCATTTTTTAGTAGATAAAAAATCCCGTCAGTTTTTGAGTCTGACGGGATTATATGATGTGTATTTAGTTAATCATCAATTCGATAATGAAACTCATCTGCGAATCGTGGAAATTGTTGTCCGGCAAAAATACGATCTTTATCTGTTGGTGCAGGGTCTACGAAATTATCATTTTTGTACGCTGTCATTGGAACTCCGCCAGGAATAATATAAACAGCTGCACCACCAACAGGGGAGTTTTTAGGACCGTATCCACTAATTAATGTGCCTTTATTTTCTTTGAAAGTAGATAATTTCATCTCATAATTATCATCCACAAGTCCATTATTATCAAAAATTAAGGTGTGACTAGTACCGTCTACCCAGGTTCCTTTAAGACTTGAATAATCTCCATTTTGAATGGCTTGAATATCTAATTTTTTCTTAGCAACTTCTTTTTGTTTTTCTGGAGAAGTGATGTACCATTGTGTTGGTTTCCATTCTTTTTGTTTTAAATCTAATTTTGGAGGAAGATTTTTAATAACGTCCTCAGTGGTTCCCTTTTTAATCTCTTCAAAAGCATCTCCCTTATCATTAAACTTGTAATGAATATACTGATGATCTCTTGCAGTTCCCGCTCCGATATATGAGAATGTTCCGTCTTCTAATGGGAAAATATTCATTCGCTCCCCAATCATATCTAGTTTATTTTCTCTATTTGTTACTCGAATTAGTTTTCCATCTGAAATAGTGTAGATATCTATAATACCATGGTCATCTTTTCTAGGACTCATAGTGATTACTAATTCCTCTACACCATTTTTATCAAAGTCATATAAAGTATAACTGATACCAGGAGAGTCAAAGTCTTTTTTCAATAAGTAGGAGATAGAGTTCACATTATCATTATGCTTTATTTTAGAATGGTCATTTGAATGTTTAGTTACATTCTCAACAACTTCCTTATAATCCTTAAGAACCGAATTATACAATGTATAATCTGTCACTGGTTTTGGTGCAACGGTTGTTTGAGTAGTTGTTTCTGCTTCTTTTGTAGCAGAGCTAGAACTTGAGTTTTGACAAGCGGTTAGTAAGCTAATAGAGATTCCCAGCCCTAATAGCAAATGAGTTTTTTTCATATGTATTTACTCCTTTTTATTGATAGTTAAAGTATAGCAAAAAAGGATTCAGAATATCAAAAGATACCCTGTGAATTTACGAACAAAGTAATATCGTTTGAATTTCCAGTACTAAAAAACTTCAGTAGAAATTTTCTACTGAAGTCTTCCGGAACTTCGTTATTCATCAATTTTATAATAGAAGTCTGCTGGGTTATCTGCAATAGATTGTCCTGCCCATAAGCGATCACGGTCAATTTGAGAAGGGTCAGAGGTAGAGTAAGAAAGTGGTATTCTAGCTGGAATAATTGCAAGTGCAGCACCTGTTCCATTTTTAAATTGGATTCCTCCTTTTAAAATACCTTTGTCTTCTTTAAAGCGTGAAAGGTCTATAGTCTCAGTATTACTGACAAGTCCATTTTTATTGAATTTAAGTGTATACCCTAAACGATTCACCCAAGTTCCTGTTAAAGTAGTATAATCACCTTTTTGAATTGCTTGAATATCTAGTTTTGCTTTAGCCATTTCTTTTTGCTTTTCTGGAGAAGTGATATACCATTGCACTGGATACCAGTCTTTATCAAGGATGTTCAACTTTGGAGCTAGTCCTTCGATAACATCTGGAGTTGTTCCTTCTTTTACTTTTTCTAATGTACTTCCTGTTTCATTCCATTTGTAATGTGCATATAGATGATCTTTTGCAGAAGCAGCTCCAATATAAGTGAAAGTTCCATCTTCTAATGGAAAAATATTCATTCTTTCACCGATAAAACTTAATTGATTTTCTGCATTGGTTACTTGAACAACTTTGCCATTAACGATTGTGCGAATATCCAAAATTGCATGTTTATTGTCTCTTGATGTAGTCGCAACTAATAATTCCTCAACTCCGTTTTTATCGAAGTCATATAAAATATAAGAAGCCCCTTGTAAATCGGGATTTGTTTTTGCGATTAAAATAAAATTATTGATATTTTCTTTGTTAAAGGTACCACCCTTTTTTTTCAAAGCTTCCTTGTAGTCTTGAAGAACAGAATTGTATAACGTATAGTCAGTAACAGGTTTTGGTGCCACCGTTTTTTGTTCAATAGTTGTAATCGATGTTTCAGTATTAGAAGTGGTAGTTGTTTCTTGTTTTTGACAAGCTGTTAATAAACTAATAGAGATTCCCAGCCCTAGTAGTAAATGAGATTTTTTCATAAATAGAACTCCTTTTTTATTAGTTTAGATGTAGTATAACAAAGGAGTTGGTAATTTATCAAAAGATATCTAAAACACTAACAGAATAAGGTTTACGAATAGAAAATAGGTGTGTACAATAAAGAAGTGTGAATGGAAGGAGAGGAATAAACATGCAAGAGTTTAAAGATGCAACAGCGATGGCACAAGCAGTTAGAAATGGGGAAGTTTCTTCTGTTGAATTAGTTCAAGATGCCTTGTTTAAAGTAAAACAATTGAATCCAACTTTAAATGCAGTCGTGCATTTGCAAGAAGAACGAGCATTAAAAGAAGCTCAATCACGTAATTTTAGAGATAAACCATTTGCAGGGGTTCCTTTGTTATTAAAAGATTTAGGGCAATGTCAAAAGGGCGAACCTTCTACTGCAGGTTCACGTTTATTCAAAAATCTCCTTCAACAACATCAAGATACATTAGTGACTAAATTAGAAGAAGCAGGATTTGTTATTATCGGTCGAACCAATACACCTGAATTTGGATTTAAAAATATGACAGAACCTAGTTTATGGGGAGTCACTTCAAATCCTTATGATATCAGTCGTAATGCAGGTGGATCGAGTGGGGGTGCTGCAAGTGCAGTGGCTAGTGGAATGGTTCCTATTGCGATGGCAAGTGATGGTGGAGGATCGATTCGAATCCCAGCTAGTTTTACAGGATTAGTTGGGTTAAAACCAAGTCGTGGTAGAATTCCAGTTGGTCCAAATGGCTATCGTGGCTGGCAAGGAGCATCAGTAAATTTTGCCTTAACTAAAACGGTTCGTGATACAAGAAGATTATTAGAAGTCTTACAAGTGGAACAAATGGAAAGTCCGTTTATACTACCGAAATTATCGAAACATCAACTATACGCATCTATTGAACGACCATTAAAAATTGCGGTTATAGAAGATTCACCCATTGGAAATAAAGTAGAGAATTCCGCAAAGAATGCTTTGAAACGAGCAGTAAAATTTTTACAAGAAAAAGAATATTCTATTGAAAAAATTCAATGGCCAGTAGATGGCATCGAAGTCATGAAAAATTACTATGTGATGAATAGTGTGGAAACTGCTGCGATGATGGATGGAATTGAAAAAATGATAAAACGTCCACTTACAAAAGAAGATATGGAACTAATGACATGGGGAATTTATCAATCTGGACAACATATATTAGCAAAAGATTATAGTGCTGCATTGAACCAGTGGGATTATTGGACCAAAAAAATGCAAGAGTGTCATGAAGAATATGATATGATTCTAACGCCATGTGTGAATGATGTCGCTCCAAAACATAATCAGTATCCAATGAAAGAATCTATTCGAGTAGCACTAGAATCTATCGAACAATTTTCAGTAAAGGAGCAACAAGAAATTATTTGGAAAATGTTTGAGAAAACATTGGAGTTAACACCTTTTACTCAATTAGCTAACATTACTGGACAACCAGCGATTAACCTTCCAATTTATTGCACACAAGAAGGATTACCAGTTGGAGTACAAGTGATGGCGGCAAAAGGACGAGAAGATTTATTATTACAAATTGCAGAGATTTTTGAACAAGAACATCAATGGAATCAAAAAGATTAAGGAGGAGTTAGGATGAAAATTGCAATTATCGGAGCAGGGATTGTGGGAGCAACGGCTGCTTATCAATTATCAAAAAATAAAGAAGTAGAATTAGTTGTCTATGATGATGGAGTTGGGCAAGCTACGAAAGCTGCTGCAGGAATTATTTGCCCCTGGTTATCACAAAGACGAAATAAAGATTGGTATCGATTGACCGCAAGAGGAGCATCTTATTATCCAGAATTGATGGAACAGTTACAAAAAGATGGTGTATCGCAATTACCGTATGAACAGGTAGGAGCGCTAGTATTTAAAAAGACTCCTGAATTACTAGAAAAGTTAGAAAAAATTGCTGCTGAAAGAAGAAAAGAAGAGGATAGAATTGGGACTTTAACAAAAATTGAAGCAGAAAATATCTCTTCTTATGTTCCAGGATGGGATGGAACACATGGAGCAATTCATTGTTCAGGTGGAGGAAGAGTTGATGGGAAACTATTAGTCGAACAGCAATTGTTTTTAGCTAAACAAAATGGGGCTAGAGTTCAACAAGAAAAAGTGAGTTTAGTACGAGATGAAGAAGGAAAGGTAGTCGTAAAGACAAATAGCGGTTTAGAACAGTTTGACAAAATTATAGTAGCAAGTGGAGCTTGGGTAAAAGAATTAATCGAACCACTAGGGTATTATGTAGATGTTCGTCCACAAAAGGGACAATTAATTGAATTAGAATTAGAGACTACGGAAGAAACTGGGAAATGGCCCGTTTGTATGTTACACGGGGAGATTGATATCTTACCATTTGCAGATGGGAAAATTATTGTAGGTGCAACCCATGAAAATGACCAAGGGTTTGATTTAAGAGATAGCCAAGAGTTACAACAGAAAATGTATGAGGAAGCATGTGACGTATTTCCACCATTAAAACAAGCTAAATGGGTAGGGAGTCGAATTGGAACAAGAGCATACACTTCTGACTTCTTACCATTTTTCGGTAGTATTCCAGAAGAAAACTCGATATTTGTTGCTAGTGGTCTAGGATCTTCAGGCTTAACTTCAGGAGTATGGATTGGTACATTATTAGCACAGTTGTCAGTTGGTGATACACCTTTATTTGACGTTGATTCTTATCATCCTAAAAATTATATCCAAAAACTAATATAACAGAAATCATATTTGTTGCATTGAAATAAAAAATCTTGTATGATGTCTATGGTAAATATTATAAATTTAGGAGGAATTATAATGTTAAAAGAATTTAAAGAGTTCTTAATGCGTGGAAATGTTGTTGATTTAGCAGTTGCGGTAATCATCGGGGCAGCTTTCAAAGCTATCGTTGATTCATTAGTAAAAGACATTTTCGAACCAATTATTGCAATGGTATTTAAAGCAGATTCAATCGCTGGCGTATCAGTTAAAATCGGTTCAGCTACATTAGGTGTAGGTGCTTTTGCTGCTGCAATCATTAACTTTGTAATCGTAGGTTTTGTTCTTTTCATGGTAGTTAAAGGTATGAACGCTGTTCAAGGTTTAGCTAAATCTGGAAAAGAAGAAGTTGCAGAAGTTGCTGCAGAACCAAAAGCTGAAGATTACTTACGTGAAATCCGTGATTTATTAGCAAACAAATAATAAAATGAAATTTAATGAAGGATGATTAACCTCATCCTTTTTTTGTTGAAATTTAAAGTAATCTATGTTATTATTCCAGTGTGATAAGTTTTTTCATTTTCTTATCACTTATTTCTTTTTTTTTTTTTTATTTTTTTTTTTATTTTATTTTTTCATAGAGCTATCTCCGAAAAAAGATAGATATGAAGAATATCTGAAAACCACCTAATCTCCTGGTGGTTTTTTTGTGCTTGAAATTGATAGAGCTTAGTGATACTATACGAGCGTGATAAGTTTTTTACTTTTCCTTTCAAGTTTATTTTCTTATCACATCTACTATGTAGATTTTTTTCATGTTTAGACGACTTCGGTCGTCTTTTTTTGTTTTTAAAAAGAAATTTAGGAGAATTTTTAAGAAATATTCTAAAAGTACTATGAAAACATGTAAGCGTTTGCTATAATAATGTATCAAACTATGAAAAGGGAGGTTTCAATATGAAAGTTGTTGTTGCCATTGACTCGTTTAAAGGGAGTCTGTCGTCTATGGAGGCTGGTCAAGAGATAGCAGAAGGCGTAAAACGTGTTTATCAAAATGCAGAGGTAGTAGTTCGTCCGTTAGCAGATGGTGGAGAAGGAACCGTTGAAGCATTAGTCGAAGGAATGGGAGGAATCTTTGTTACTAAAGAAGTAACTGGACCATTAGGAGAAAAAGTAGAAGCAATCTACGGAATTATTGAATCGAAGGATGATTTAAGTAAAACTGCCATTATTGAAATGTCAGCAGCAGCAGGAATTACATTAATTCCTGAAGAAAGCCGTAATCCGATGAATACGACTACTTATGGAGTTGGTGAATTAATTCTGGATGCCATCGAAAGAGGTTGTCGACATTTTATTGTTGGAATTGGTGGAAGTGCGACAAATGATGGTGGAGTTGGGATGTTACAAGCATTAGGATATGATTTCCTAACACGAGAAGGAAAGACTATCTCTTATGGAGGAAATGGACTCAGAGAATTAGCGTGTATTGAAGAGAGCAATGTACATCCAATATTAAAAGAATGTACCTTCAAAGTAGCTTGTGATGTAACGAATCCATTATGTGGAGAAAATGGTTCCAGTGCTATTTTTGGTCCACAAAAAGGAGCAACTCCTGAAATGGTTCAAGAATTGGATCAATTATTATTACACTATGCTGAATTGTCTAAGAGCATTAATTCTCATGCAGATCGATTTTATCCTGGAACAGGGGCAGCTGGTGGTATGGGATTTGCTTTTTTAACTTATACTAATGCCATATTAGATTCTGGTATTCAAATTGTATTAAAAGAGACGAAATTAGAAGAATTAATAGCAACTGCTGATTTTGTTGTAACAGGTGAGGGAAGACTTGACGGTCAAACGGCATTAGGCAAAGCTCCAATAGGAGTAGCAGCCTTAGCTAAAAAGCATCAAAAGAAAGTGTTAGCTTTTGCAGGAGCTGTTACACCAGATGCAAAAGAATGTAATCAACATGGCATTGATGCATTTTTCCCAATTTTAAGAGGAGTTGTAACACTTAAAGAAGCGATGAATAAAGAAGTTGCTCATCAAAATATGGTGGATACCGTAGAACAAGTTTTTAGAGTAGTAGAAATGATGAAAGAAGGAAATTAAAATGGTTAGTCAAATTAGTACATTAGGAGCTTTAGTTGGATTAATTCTTGCAATTATACTAATTATTAAAAAAGTTCATCCAGCTTATAGTTTAATTTTAGGAGCTTTAGTAGGAGGAGTAATTGGTGGAGCAGGGTTAGCAGGTTCCGTTAGTGCAATGGTAACTGGTGCACAAGGAATGATGTCTCCAGTATTAAGAATTATGACTTCCGGTATTTTAGCAGGAGCTTTAATTAAAACAGGTTCTGCTGAAACGATTGCCGAAACAATTGTGAAGAAGTTAGGGGAAAAAAGAGCCATTGCAGCGATCTCGATTGCTACAATGATTATTTGTGCAGTGGGAGTATTTATTGATATTGCTGTTATTACAGTAGCACCGATTGCGATTGCAATTGCAAAAAAAGCAAATTTATCAAAAGCAGGTATTTTATTAGCAATGATTGGTGGAGGAAAAGCAGGAAATATTATTTCTCCAAATCCAAATACGATTGCTGCTTCAGAAGCATTTCAATTAGATTTAACAGCTTTAATGGCTAAAAATATTATTCCAGCATTAGTAGCATTAGTTGTTAGCATTTTATTAGCAGGATTTCTAGCAAAGAAAGTCGATCATGCTTTTGACGATATGGAAGAAGAAACAGAACATCACACTTCTGTACCATTTTTCCAAGCGATTCTTGGACCGGTTGTAGTCATTGCGTTATTAGCTTTACGTTCATTAATCGGAGTAAGCGTGGATCCTTTAATTGCGTTACCAATTGGTGGATTAGTAACCATTTTAGTAACAGGACATTCAAAACATACCGTAGAATATACAGAATTTGGATTGAGTAAAGTAATCGGTGTATCGATTTTATTAATTGGAACAGGAACGATTGCGGGAATTATTAAAGCTTCTTCTCTACAAGTGGATATGATTCATGTATTGGAAGCTTTAAACATGCCATCCTTTGTTTTAGCACCATTATCAGGTATTTTAATGGGTGCAGCTACAGCTTCTACAACAGCTGGTTCTACGATTGCTTCTCAAACGTTTGCAGCTCCTTTAGTTTCTTCTGGAGTTCCTGCAGTGGCAGCCGCAGCAATGATTCATGCTGGGGCAACAGTGTTAGATTCTCTTCCTCATGGCTCATTCTTCCATGCTACAGGAGGCTCAGTCTTTATGAGTATTGAAGATCGTATGAAATTAATTCCTTACGAAGCATTAGTAGGTTTGACAAGTACTATTGTCGCAGTGATTTTGTATTTGTTAGGGTAAAGTACATTTGGGCACAATTTATGTAGAGATAACGAACATAAAGTTGTGCTCAAATAGGATTGTTATAAATGATAGCGCTTTATATAATTTAGTTATAGGAGGAAGAAAGTGTTAACAAATGAGCTCATAAAAAAATATCAATTTTTTCTTAATTATAATCATACTTCTATTGAAGAAATGGAGGGTGTACTTCAATGTAATAAGAGAACAGTAATGATAGATATACAGAAAGTTAATGAAATGTTAATAAGTTTAGAATTACCTACTATTACAGTTCAAAATGATTTTATCATTGCACCAGAAATCTCTATAACTAATTTGTTGAAATATGTTGATATAGCATCAAAAAATTATGTGTTTCAAGAAGAACGTATTGATATGTTGATTTTCTATATAATTATATATTCAGACTATATTTCTAATTCACATTTGCAAGATTTTTTAAGAATGAGTAAAAATTCAATATTAGCAGATTTGAAAGAAGTTAGATCTGTTTTAAAGAAATATGAACTTCAGTTAATCTACTCTCGTGATAAAGGATATTATATAGATGGAGATAGTAATAAAATCAGAGAATTACTTGAAATAACAATTGGAAATTTAATTACTTTAGTGTGTGGAAGAAATATTTTAAGTTATATTTTTAATGAATGTAATTTAATCTATGAAGAAGAAATATTTTTAAATTCGTTAAAGATAGTTAGTGATAAATATCAATTAATATTTATTGCCGAGAAAATTGATACAGTAGCCATTTTGATGGCAGTATTTAATGAATATAGTTTGAAAGAACCATATATCAAAAGTAGGGAGAATTTTGAAAAAATAATTGAAACACCATTGTTAAGACTGCTGATGGATATCGAAGAACAATTTCCAAATTTATCTAAGGAAAGAGATTTTATTTTATCAAGATTAGCTGGATGTGTTCAGGGAGATTTAAATATTAATCCTGAACCTGAAATTATAAAAATAATGGACGAAATTATTTTACAAGTAAAAGTAAATACAGGTTTAGAATTTCCTGAAACATTTCAATTTAGAAAAAATTTATATGCACATTTATATCCTGCATTTTATAGACAAATGTTTGATGTTTCTTTAAAAAATCCTCTTACAAGTCAAATTATTGAAGAATATAACTATTTGTTTGCTTTAATTAAAAGAAGCCTTAAGCCTTTAGAAGAAGCAACAAGTAAAAAGATATCTAATGATGAAATTGCCTATTTTACTATTCATTTTGGTGGATATTTAGAAAATATTCAGAAAGAAAGTATAACTGAAAAAATTATTGCTATGGTTATATGTCCAAATGGAATTAGCTCTTCATTAATTTTACGAGCTGAATTGAAACAGATATTTCCTACGATAGAATTTTATACAATGTCTTTTAATGATTATAAAAAGAATATTGGCATTCAACAAGTTGATATGATTTTTTCTACAATGAATATCGAGGTAGATAAACCGCTATTTATTGTTAAAACAATTATGAATTCTACTGAAAAGATACTATTAAAGAAAAAAGTTTTTGAAACTTTCCATTTGAAGAAAGAAGAATTTATTTCAGTTGATGAAATACTTAATATTATTGCTAAGCATGTATTAATAAAAAATGAAAAGGAGTTGAAAAAAGATTTAACAAAATATTTGTTTGCTAATAAAGAAGTAGTGTTAGGAGGTGATTCCTTGAAAGATTTAGTCAAAAAAGAATTGATTCAACAATTAGATAAAGTAAACGATTGGCAAACTGCAGTCAGAATTGCATCTAAACCATTATTAGAACAAGGTTATATTGAAGAAAGTTATGTTGAAGCTATTATTTCAAGTGTTAATGAAATTGGACCTTATATAGTGTTAGCACCAAAAGTAGCAGTTCCTCACGCATCACCAGATGCTGGTGTTCATCGCTTAGGAATTAGTTTGTTGCAATTAAAGAAACCTGTTAATTTTGGTTTAGAAGATGATGAAGATAAAAATGTACAGTTGATATTTGTATTAGCAACAGTTGATTCAACTGCACATTTAAAAGCTTTACAACAGTTGGCATTAATTTTAGATGATGATGAAGTTATAGAAAATTTGATTAAAGCTGAAATGCCGGAAGAAATTTTAGGTTTAATTGAGAAAGTAATTGAAGAAGGAGGTGAGTGGGATGATTAAAGTAGTAACAGTTTGTGGAAATGGAATTGGTAGTAGCTTGTTATTGAGATTAAAAGTAGAAGCTATAGCTAAAGACTTAGGAATTGAAGTTGAAGCAGAATCATGTGATTCTAATGCAGCAGTTGGAAAAAATGCTGATTTATATGTAACTGTGAAAGAGTTTAAAGATATTTTCCCAGAAACAGCAAATGTTTGTATTGTAGAAAGTTATACAAATAGAAAGAAAATTGAACCAGTATTAGCACCAGTTTTACAAGAAATGAATAATAATTAATGTGATAAATAAGGAGGAAGTAACATGAATGGAGTATTAATATTTTTTCAAAATATTTTAAGTGAGCCAGCATTTTTAATGGGATTAATTGCATTTGTCGGCTTACTTGCTTTAAAAACACCAGGACATAAGGTGTTGACTGGAACATTAGGTCCTATTTTAGGATATTTAATGTTAGCTGCAGGAGCAGGTGTTATTCAAGCTAATTTAGCTCCTCTAGCAACATTAATTGAACAAGGATTTGGTATTACTGGAGTAGTTCCAAATAATGAGGCTGTTACAAGTGTAGCACAAAAGATTTTAGGTGTAGAAACAATGTCAATTTTAATTGTAGGATTGTTATTGAATTTGTTTTTTGCTAGATTTACTCGTTTTAAATATATTTTCTTAACAGGGCATCATAGTTTCTTCATGGCATGCTTACTTTCAGCGGTCTTAGGAGCAATTGGATTTGAAGGAGTTGCATTAGTTCTATTAGGAGGATTTTTCTTAGGTGCATGGTCAGCTATCTCACCAGCAATTGGTCAAAAATATACTTTGAAAGTAACAGATGGTGATGAAATTGCTATGGGTCACTTTGGAAGTTTAGGTTATTATTTAGCAGCTTGGATAGGTACTAAGGTTGGTAAAGATAGCCGAAGCACGGAAGAATTACAAATTTCTGATAAATGGAGTTTTTTAAGAAACACAACAATTTCAACAGGAATTGTAATGGTAATATTCTATATTATTGGTGTTGTAGCTTGTTTGATTAGAAATCCTCAAGCTGTAGAAGAATTAGCTAACGGTAAGAATCCTTTGATTTTTGCCATTATTAGTGGTTTGACATTTGCTGTAGGTGTATCAGTAGTTTATGCAGGGGTTCGTATGATTTTAGCAGATTTAATTCCTGCTTTCCAAGGTATTGCTACTAAATTAATTCCAAACGCAGTACCTGCGGTAGACTGTGCTGTATTCTTCCCGTATGCTCCAACTGCTGTAATTATTGGTTTTGCATTTAGTTTTTTAGGTGGACTTGTAGGTATGTTTGTACTCGGCGCATTGGGCGGAGTGTTAATCATTCCTGGTATGGTACCGCATTTCTTCTGCGGGGCTACAGCCGGAATTTTTGGTAATGCAACAGGGGGTAGAAAAGGAGCGATTTTAGGATCATTTGTAAATGGATTATTCTTAGCGTTTTTACCAGCTACATTACTTCCAGTTTTAGGGAAATTAGGATTTGCTAATACAACATTTGGTGATTTTGATTTTGGTTTAATTGGTATTCTATTGGGACGTACTGGTGAATCAGCAGGAGCTATAGGTATTTATATTATTGCCGCTGTTTTAGCTGTCGTATTAGTTTTACCTTCAGTTCTTACAAAATCAAAAGAAGCTTTGAATAATATTGTTGAAGAAGAGGAGTAAATCATATGGTTAAAGAATTAACAGTTAAAGTGTTTTCTGATGGAGCAAATTTAGATAATATGTTAAATGATTTGAAGTCTGGTATTGTAACGGGGTTTACTACTAATCCTAGTTTAATGAAAAAAGCTGGTATTACAAGTTATATTGGATTTGCTAAGGAAGTATTAAAAGAGATTAAAACTTACCCTGTTTCTTTTGAAGTATTTGCAGATGAAATCGACCAGATGGAAAAAGAGGCACGTAGAATTGCAACGTTAGCGGAAAATGTATATGTAAAAATTCCTATTACTAATTCAAAAGGAGAGAGTACTGTACCATTGATTGATCGTTTAACTGCAGATGGTATTAAAGTTAATGTAACTGCAATTTTTACAATAAAACAAGTGGAAGAAGTTGTAGCAGTGCTAAAAAATAATACTCCATCCATTGTTTCCGTTTTTGCGGGAAGAATTGCAGATACAGGTGTAGATCCAATGCCGATTATGAAAGAAGCTTTAGAAATTTGTCGTAAGAGAGAATTGGCTGAATTATTATGGGCAAGTCCTAGAGAAACATTTAATATTTATCAAGCAAATGAGCTAGGAGTGGATATCATTACATGTACTTCTGATTTGATAAAGAAATTATCGTTAAAAGATAAAGATTTGACACAATATTCTTTAGAGACTGTTCAAATGTTTTTAAGAGACAGTACAAGTTTAGGATTTAATATTTTAGAGTAATTGAAATTTGTTAAAAACAGCATTCCATAACCGGAATGCTGTTTTTATTTTTTATTCTTCTGAACGAGAAACGATTAGTGTTAGATTTCCTTTTATAGTTACATCATGAATAGGTGTAGGTAAAATAAATGAATCTGCTTTTTTGAGAGCGAATGATTCGCTATTTACTTCTAGTGTTCCTTCCCCCTTGATAACAGTTGCTAAGTAGTAGTTATCATCTAGTGTTGTATGGTAAGTTCCATCAATTTCCCATTTCCAAACAGAAAAATAATGATTGGTGATGAAATGAGTAATGGTTGTATCATCTACTTTTTCAATTATTTGTTCAAAACTTGGTAATTGATGTGGAATTGTAGTGACATCAATCGTTTGTGGAATATGTAATGGACGAGAATTTCCAGCGTCATCTTTTCGGTCATAATCATAGACACGGTAAGTAGTGTCAGAGTTTTGTTGTGTTTCTAAAATGACAATCCCTTTTCCAATAGCGTGGATTGTTCCACTTGGAACATTGAAGAAATCTCCTGTTTTGACAGGAATTTCTGTAAACAATTCGTTCCATTTTTCTTCTTGGATTAATTGAACAAATTCTTCTTTTGTTTGTGCAGTATGTCCATAAATAATTTTAGCACCCGGTTCAGCAGAAATAACATACCAACATTCGTTTTTCCCTAATTCATGTTCATGCTCTAAACTATAAGCATCATCTGGATGTACTTGAATAGATAAGTCATCACTTGCATCTAAAATTTTAATTAATAGAGGGAAGGTTGGTAATGTTTGTTGATGAAATAATTCTGCATGTTCAGTATAAAGTTTTGATAATGTCATTCCTTGAAATTCAGAAGGGGAAAGAACAGTCGATTGTCCATTCGGATGAGCGCTAATCGACCAAGATTCACCAACTTTATCATTTGGCAAGGTTAAGTTGAATTCTGTTTGTAATTTTTTACCGCCCCATATTTTTTCTTGTAGGACTGGCTTTAAAAAGATAGGTTGCATGATGTCGGCTCCTTTATGATTTTCTCGATTACAGTATAGCATACTTAAAAGAATGAAAAAAATAAAAGCAAATTCACCCATATTCAAGACACTTTCTTGCAAAAAACATCATAGTTTACTATTATAAAGAAGTAAAAATAGAACTTGCGAGGGATAATATGAATCAAAAATACGGAATTATTTTAGCAGCTGGAAAAGGCACACGAATGAAATCTGAACTTTATAAAGTGATGCATCCAGTTTGTGGAAAACCAATGGTAGAGCATGTGGTAGATCAAGTAGAACGTGCGGGAGCAGAAACGATTGTAGCCATTGTTGGACATGGTGCAGAAATGGTACAACAACAATTAGGAGAACGTGTTTCTTATGCTTTACAAGCAGAACAATTAGGAACAGGTCATGCTGTTTTACAAGCAGAAGAATTGTTGAAAGATAAAGAAGGGACTACTTTAGTTGTTTGTGGAGATACACCGCTATTAACTGCAGAAACTTTTGAACAATTAATGAAAGTTCATGAAGATACAAAAGCAAAAGCGACTATTCTAACAGCTTGGGTAGACGACCCAACTGGATATGGACATGTAGTTCGTGAGGAAGATGGAACAGTTTTAAAAAATGTAGAACATAAAGATGCTACACCTGAAGAAGCAGCGATTCAAGAAATTAATACTGGAACTTATTGCTTTGATAATCAATCTTTATTCAGCGCATTAAGCGAAGTGGGAAATGATAATGCCCAAGGGGAATATTACTTACCGGACGTATTAGAAATTTTGAAAAAACGTGGAGAAATTATTTCTGCGTATCAAATGCCAAATGTGGATGAAGGAATGGGCGTTAATGACCGAGTTGCTTTATCCAAAGCAGAAAAAGCAATGCGCCAACGTATTAATGAACAACATATGAGAAATGGTGTCACATTAATTGACCCTGAACAAACGTATATTGATTCAGAAGTAGTGATTGGTTCAGACACAGTCATTGAACCAGGAGTTTATTTAAAAGGAGATACAATGATTGGGCAACATTGCCATATTACTTCAGGTAGTGTGATTCGTGATTCTGTATTAGAAGATTATGTAACAGTGACTAGTTCAAATATTGAAGAGTCATTAATGAAAGCTTATAGTAATGCTGGTCCATTTGCACATCTTCGTCCAAAATCTGTTATCGGAAATTCTGTTCATATTGGAAACTTCGTAGAAGTGAAAAATGCAACATTAGGAAAAGGTACAAAAGTTGGTCACTTAACCTATGTTGGAGATGCTGATTTAGGAAGAGATATTAATGTTGGTTGTGGAACAATCTTCGTAAACTATGACGGTAAAAATAAACATAGAGCCACTGTAGGTGACCGTGTGTTTGTGGGATGTAATGCGAATTTAGTAGCACCTGTTACAATTGGAGATGATGTCTTTATTGCAGCTGGTTCTACAATTACAAGAGACGTCCCAAATGGAGCGTTGGCAATTGCTCGTTCTCGTCAAGAAAATAAAGAAAACTATGCTGAAAAATTACCTTCAGCTCAAAAAAAATCATAGAAAAATACATTTAGTTCTTTAAAAACGAACGAAAAACGTTTATTATTATAGTAGTGAAAAAAAAATAAAATTCTTCGGGGGTTATCATTGTGGAACATTATTCCGATCCAAATTTAAAGATTTTTGCACTAAGCTCAAATCGTCCATTAGCTCAAAAAATTGCAGATCAAGTCGGGGTAGAATTAGGAAAAGTATCCGTTACTCATTTTAGTGATGGAGAGATTAAAATTAACATTGATGAAAGTATTCGTGGAGACCATGTTTATATCGTTCAATCAACATCGTATCCAGTAAATGATAACTTAATGGAGTTATTAATCATGATTGATGCATTGCGTCGTGCAAGTGCGAAAACAATTAACGTTGTTTTACCGTACTATGGATATGCACGTCAAGATCGTAAAGCTCAATCACGTGAACCAATTACAGCAAAATTAGTGGCAAATATGATTACACAAGCAGGTGCAGACCGTGTGTTAACATTAGACTTACATGCTGCTCAAATTCAAGGATTCTTTGATATTCCAGTGGATCACTTATTAGGAGCTCCATTATTAGCCAACTATTTCTTAGAAAATAATTTTAAAGATAAAGATATCGTAGTTGTATCACCAGACCATGGTGGAGTAACTCGTGCACGTAAATTAGCAGAATTCCTACATGCTCCAATTGCAATTATTGATAAACGTCGTCCAAAAGCAAATGTTGCAGAAGTGATGAATATCATTGGAGATGTTAAAGGAAAAGTTGCCGTATTAATCGACGATATGATTGATACTGCTGGAACTATTACATTAGCAGCTCAAGCTATACAAGATGCGGGTGCATTGGAAGTTTATGCATGTTGTACTCACCCTGTATTATCAGGTCCAGCATTAGATCGTTTAAATGCATCTGTTATTAAAGAAGTTGTAGTAACTGACTCAATTCAAGTTCCTGAAGAAAAAACAGGTGGAAAAATTGTTCAAGTCAGTGTGGATCAATTAATGGCGGAAGCTATCAAACGTATTCATGAAAACCGTTCAGTAAGTCCATTATTTATTGAAAAGTTCACAATTTTAGATTAAAATTTGAAGGTTAAATCGGAGGCTGGAGAAATTTCTCCAGTCTTTTTTATTTGAGGAGGTTATTTGGTGAATTCGTGTAAAATAAAGGAAAAAGTTTTACTAGGAATAGTCAGTGTCATTGTTGGAGTGATTACCGGAGTTTTAACGTCCTTTTTTGGACAAGTATTATTAAAAGTATCCGAATTACGAGTAGAGTATTTTTGGTATTTCATTCCGTTTTTAGCAGTAGTAGGATTTTTATTTCATAAAGTTTATTTAAAATATGGGAAAAATGCGGTTGAAGGAATGAATATTGTCTTTCGAATTGGGCAAGGAGAGGGCAATCGCATTTCAAAATGGTTAATTCCTTTTATGATGATTGGAACATGGCTAGCTCATTTATTTGGAGCAAGTGTCGGTCGTGAAGGAGTTGCGGTTCAATTAGGAGCAACGGTTGCGAATCAGTTTCAACAATGGTTTTCTTCTAAGAGAAATCGTCAAATTTTATTAATGATTGGGATGGCAAGTGGTTTTGCTGGATTATTTGGAACTCCTCTAGCAGCGACTTTCTTTGCGATTGAAGTAATGATTGTAGGTCAATTACAAATTGACGCATTATTTTATGCATTAATGTCTAGTTTTATTTCAATGAATATCGCCCAAAGTTTAGGCTTAGAGAAATTTATGGTGGGGATTCCTGTAGAAATTCAGTTCGATGAGACTTTAGTCAAGATGGTAGTGTTAGGAATTGCTTTTGGATTAACAGGAAGACTATTTAGTGTGAGTTTAGCGTATTTGAAAAAATATTTGAGTACTAAAATTCCAAGTCAAACTCTAAGAATATTTTTATTAGGTATTGTTGTCAGTATTTTAATTGCAGCCTTTGACAGTGGTCGTTATGCAGGATTAGGGACGAATTTAATTCATGCTAGTTTTTATAGTGAGACGATTTATATACAAGATTGGCTGTTAAAATTAGGATTAACAGTATTCTCGCTTAGTGCGGGATTTTTAGGTGGGGAAGTAACACCGCTCTTTTCAATTGGTTCTTCATTAGGAATCGTAATGAGTTCGTGGTTAGAAATTTCTCCAGTGGTAGCAGCGGCATTGGGTTACGGAGCGGTTTTTGGAAGTGCAACAAACACGTGGCTAGCTCCTATTTTTATAATTGGTGAAGTATTTGGATATAGTATGATGCCATATGCAGCGATTGTTTGTATTGTTGCATTTGTCGTGAATGGAAATAATAGCATTTATGGACAACAGAAAATTTTTGAATTAGAAGGTATAGAAAGATAAAAAAACAGGGGCAAGTATTTTGTCCCTGTTGTTATATATGCACTTTAAGTAACAAAAAATACTAATAACTTTCTTGATTGTAGAGCCAAGAGAAGCTCACTATATAACTTTCTCATTTAGGGCTGAGATATAAATTTTTAAGAATTATTTGTATAACGAAATTCTATCATTAATACACCTAAAATTATAAAAACAGAAGAAATTACTGCGCTCATTACTAGTGATACATTCATATAATTTTTTAGAAAAGAAAATAAGGCTACTCCTAAGACGGTTATTAAGCTAGTCAATAATCTCTTTTTCATATATTCACCCCCTTATTCAATATTTTTATCTTTAACACTTACTATTGTATTTCTTAGATTAGAACAGTTTACAGAAGGAGCTGTCGAGAGACCGCTTTCTTTTACGCTTGTATTATAATTAATTTTTATGAAAAACACAATGAATATTAAATCTAAGAGACAGGTATACTCGTGGTGTGAAATTTGACAAATTTTCAAATAAATTAAAAAATTCACTTGTTATTTTATGAAAAGTCTAGTATACTTTCGCTTAGCGAGGGCTTTTAAATTCATCCCGTGAGGTGAAAAAGGCGATCATAGTTCAAGTTTATATTTCTAGGAGAATTTTTTATGCATAGAGAGAATTCTTCTATATGAAAGCAGCCCTTTTGCAAACAAAATTTGATAGGGTTGCTTTTTTGTATGCACAAAAAGGCCCGGAAAAGAGGGAATGATGGAGTTACAAACTTCAAAAGTCAACTTATTACTCGATGTGAATCAAAATCCACCTTTTGCCAAAGGCTTATTACTAAGCTTGCAACATGTGTTTGCGATGTTTGGAGCAACGATTTTAGTGCCATTAATTTTAGGAATGCCTGTTTCTGTAGCATTATTTGCATCAGGTTTAGGAACTCTGATTTACATGGTAGCAACTCAATTTAAAGTACCAGTGTACTTAGGTTCTTCATTTGCCTTTATTTCAGCGATGGCATTTGCGATGAAGCAAATGAATGGAGATGTTTCAGCAGCACAGTCAGGGGTTGTTCTTGTCGGTCTTGTTTATGTAGTAGTAGCATTACTCGTTAAATTAATTGGAACAAAATGGATTGATCGATTATTACCACCGATTGTTATTGGACCGATGATTATGGTTATTGGTTTAGGATTAGCCAATTCTGCAGTGACAAATGCAGGATTTATTAAAGATGGTACAGTACAACAAATAACAGTAGCGATTGTGACTTTCTTGATTACAGCATTTATTAATACAAAAGCTAAAGGATTTTTAAAAATTATTCCATTCTTATTCGGAATTATTGGAGGATATATTGCAGCTGTACTATTTGGATTAGTTGATTTCACTCCGGTGTTAGAAGCAGATTGGATTGCGATTCCGCAATTATATTTACCATTTTCAACAAATGGATTTTTCAAAGAATATCATTGGTATTTTGGGCCTGAAACTTGGGCAATCTTACCAGTAGCTGTTGTAACAATTGCAGAACATATTGGAGATCATACAGTTTTAAGTCAGATTTGTGGAAGACAATTTTTGAAAACACCAGGTTTACATCGTACATTAATTGGAGATGGAGTTGCGACTGCAGTTTCAGCGTTTATGGGTGGACCGGCGAATACAACTTATGGTGAGAATACTGGGGTTGTAGGGATGACAAGAATTGCAAGTGTTTCAGTTATTCGTAATGCAGCATTATTTGCGATTGGGTTGAGTTTCCTTGGGAAATTTACAGCGTTAATTTCAACTATTCCAAATGCAGTGCTTGGTGGAATGGCTATCTTATTATATGGAGTTATTGCTAGTAATGGATTGAAAGTGTTAATTGAAAAGCAAGTAGATTTTAGAGAAGTGCGCAATTTGATTATTGCTAGCTCGATGTTAGTTTTAGGATTAGGTGGAGCAATTTTAGAATTAGGTCCTGTGACATTATCAGGTACAGCATTATGTGCATTAGCAGGGGTTATTTTGAACCTAGTTTTGCCGTATGAAAACAGAAAACTAACACAGATGAAAAATAAGAGTTAGACCTATAAAACTTGGTAAGAATATACTATAATATCATGGGAATATTGAGTGAAACAAATTAGAAGTTGAAGAGGTGAGTT
>NZ_CAUQUN010000020.1:0-36908 GCF_963521425.1 uncultured Granulicatella sp. | reverse complement strand
TTACGAAAGCAAAACAACAAACAAATATTCGTTCAGCAACGAAAGACCAAACTTCTGTTATTAAAACACCGAAGAAATTATCATTAGAAGAATCATTAGAATTCTTGTCAGATGATGAATATTGCGAAATCACACCAGAAACAATTCGTTTAAGAAAACAAATCTTAAACAAAGGTGAGCGTGAAAAAGCAAATAAACGTAAAAAACAAGCAGAAGCTGAAAATAATTAATATAGAACGTAAGAATAGAAACTGACTTTGCTTTATAGTAGCAACGGCGCCAGCAGCCTCGCTTTTGCGAGTCTCATTGCTAAAATTTGAGCCTAAGGTCTCAAATTTTCCGGTGATAAAATCCATCAATGGATTTTATCACTAAAGCTACTATGCAAAGTTGTTTCTATTTTGAACGTATTATTATCAGAGCACGAATATAAGTTGACTTTGCTAATAGTAGTTACGGCGCCAGCAGCCTTCTTGATATGAGGCTCATTGCTAAAGCTATTATGCAAAGTCTTTTTTTGTTGAACAACTTTTTGATTAGGTTTCTTTTCAATCCTGGCTTAGAAGCGTATAATGAATGGTACTAAAGGGGAGAAGTTTATGAATGAAGTAGACATGTATCAAACATTTGTAGATGCTGAAAAATTTTACTATGACAAGTTTTGGTTAGGAGTTATTGGAGTAGCTCTAACGTTATTCTTTTTGTTGGTGATGATTTTGTATGCGAATAAAAAGCAAAAGATAATTAGTCTTCTATTTGCAATGATTTTAATCATTCCAACTGGAATATATTTGGAGAGAAATTTTGTACAGTATCATTCAACCATTCAATGGATGAGCCAACTAACCCCAGCGGTGCGTGAGTATGTACGAAAGCCATTTTCCAAGGAACATTATTCTGCTTTTGAACAGAAAAGTTATCGTGGGAAAAATAATCCCAATCAATATCCTGAACAATTGTATCAAAAGACTCAACTACAAGAAGAAGTCGTTTATCTAGGAAAGGATAGAAATTTTATTTATGTTCAAATCGGGAATGATTCTTATAAAATATCGAAAGATTTACTAGAAATACGGGATACAGTTTCTTCATCTAGTCGAATTGCTACAAAGTATGTTTTAAAAGATGACAGATTTACAAAAGAAGGATTTGTAAAAGAATCAGCTGTTTTCTTAGAAAAAATTGTGATTCCAAAAGAATTAGAGAGTTTAGAAGTGGAGGCTTCAATTGCTAATGCTTTAAAATCTAGCACTAAAAAAATGGGGACATGGACGATTTCATAAAGAGTAAAAAAACGAGACGATTTAATTGTCTCGTTTTTTATATAGTATTTAATTTATCAAGTATCATTTGGCCAATTCGTTCAATATCTCTTTGCGTACCACGTAATTCAAATTCATCTAATACAGGGAAGTGGAATCGCTCAGAATATTGGCGAGCGGTTAAACAAAATTGCTTGTTAAAGTTTCGATTTCCGCTACCGACAATGCCAAAACATTTTTTGTAATTGTCATTGTAAGAAAGAAAGTCTCCAAGAGGATTCGTTAGAATTTCAGTATAACCTGTGTCTACGCCATTTCCACCTTCTAAATAGGTTGGAAGAAAAGCAATGGTAGGATGCTCTAATTCAAAAAATTCTGTATGATCCCGAATAATGTCTTTAACATTGATTAATTGGATTTGTAAAGAGGATTGTTGAAATTTAAAATACTCGACTAATTTTGTGACAAAACTATGAGTATTGCCTGTTAAGCTAATATAAGCAATGGTTAATGATTGATTCATATGATCCCTCCTTGATGTAAGTATCATAGCATAAAAAAATGATAAAACCAATGGACTCTAGGATGGAATGATAAAGAATTTTTATTTCTTGAATTGTTAAATGCACGAGACCTTGCTTTTCAAAAACTGTAAAATCGGCTATAATACTAAAGAAACGTTTAAGAAAAAATATAGAAGTGGAGATATATACATGTCAAATCAATTAGCTGCAGAAGTTTCTTCACGTAAGACTTTTGCCATTATTTCTCATCCGGATGCGGGTAAAACAACGATTACTGAACAATTACTATTATATGGTGGAGCGATTCGTCAAGCGGGGACCGTTAAAGGGAAAAAGACCGGTAAATTCGCAAAATCAGACTGGATGGAAATTGAAAAACAACGTGGGATTTCTGTAACGAGTTCTGTGATGCAAGTGGAATATGATGGGAATCATATTAATATCGTAGATACACCAGGGCACGAAGATTTCTCTGAAGATACATATCGTACATTAATGGCGGTAGATAGTGCAGTCATGGTCATTGACAGTGCAAAAGGGATTGAGCCACAAACAAAGAAATTATTCGAAGTTTGTAGTATGCGTGGCATTCCTATTTTTACATTTATTAATAAATTAGACCGTGATGGACGTGAACCATTAGAGTTGATTGCCGAATTAGAAGAAGTATTAGGTATTGATGCTTATCCAATGAACTGGCCAATGGGGATGGGAAAAACATTTTTAGGGCTATATGATATTTATAACAAGCGTGTAGAATTAATGCATCCTGAAGAAAATGGGGATAATGACTTTTTACCATTAAATGAAGATGGAGAAGTTGAAGGGGATTATGCGTTCAAACAATCAACTTTATATGAACAAGCCATTGAAGATGCTCAATTATTATTAGAAGCAGGTAACGAATTCAGCGAAGAAGCGATTGCGAACGGAAAATTAACGCCAGTATTCTTCGGTTCAGCCTTAACAGGTTTTGGAGTACAAACATTTTTAGATGCCTTTGTGGATTTTGCGCCAAGTCCATCTGCTAAGAAAACAGAATCTGGAGAAAAAGTTGAACCATTAGAAGAACAATTTAGTGGATTTATTTTCAAAATTCAAGCAAATATGAATCCGGCTCACCGGGACCGTATTGCGTTTGTACGAATTTGTTCCGGAGAATTTACTCCAGGTATGGATATTACTGTAAATCGTTCTCAAAAGAAAATGAAATTATCTCATACAACGCAATTTATGGCAGATTCTCGTGAAACTGTAAAAGCAGCGGTTGCTGGGGATATTATTGGTTTATACGATACAGGAAATTTCCAAATTGGAGATACGATTTATAGTGGTAAACAAGCAATTCAATTTGAACCACTTCCACAATTTACACCGGAATTATTCAATAAAGTGGCTGCAAAAAATGTGATGAAGCAAAAATCATTCCATAAAGGAATTGAGCAATTAGTGCAAGAAGGATCCATCCAATTATATAAAACTTACCATACTGGTGAATATATTCTTGGAGCTGTTGGTCAATTACAATTTGAAGTATTCCAATATCGTTTAATGAATGAATATAATGCGGAAGTTGTGATGACTCCAATCGGAAGCAAAATTGCTCGTTGGATTGATGAAGCAGACTTAGATCCAAATATGTCTTCAAGTCGTAACTTATTATGTCGAGACAGATTTGACCAACCAGTATTCCTATTTGAAAATCAATTTGCGTTAAATTGGTTTAAAGACAAACATCCATCGATTGAATTAAAATCATTATTTTAATGAAATTTACCGTAGAGGAAGAACTTTCTCTACGGTTTTCTTTCGTATAACTAATGTTAAGTATCTTTCATAAGTTTAGGGGAATCTAACTGATTTTCAAGCGAAAATATGATACACTAATGCAGTAGGAGTTGGAGATTATGAAAAAGAAAGCAAATATTAAAACAAATGCCATTCGTATGGTAGAACGTCAAAAAGTTCAGTATCAAATTTTCGAATATGAATGGGACGAAGAACATTTAGATGCCGTTCATGTGAGTGAACAAATGGGCATTTCAGTAGATCAAGTATATAAAACAATTGTATTACATGGAGATAAAACAGGTTATTTAGTAGCTTGTGTTGCAGCAGACCATGAATTAAATTTAAAAGCTCTAGCAAAAGCATCTAAAAATAAAAAAGTAGAGCTAATCCCAGTATCTCAATTAGAAAGTTTAACAGGATATATTCGAGGGGGATGTTCACCTGTCGGTATGAAGAAAAGTTTTCCAACTTATATTGACTTACGTGCTAAAGAACAAGAGACGATTCGAGTTTCAGCAGGTAAGAGAGGAATACAAATAGAATTAACACCACAAGATTTACAACAGCTAACTAGAGCAGAATGGTTTGATAATTTAGAAAATTAATAAGAAAGGATTTTTTATGAGCGAAGTAAAAGAAGAAACAACTGTAACGGAATTAAATGAAGTTTTAGAAGACATCGTCGCACCGCAAGAAGAGGAAGTTGAACGTGTCGTATTTTGGGTAGACGAAACGCATGTAAAAATTAAAGAAGTACATTACGAAATTGTTGAAGATTATCGTGAAGGTTTTGAATTAGATGCCTTTAATGCACGTTATCAAGATATTTTTGAAAAATATGAGTATATTGTTGGTGATTGGGGACATGAAAAATTACGTCTAAAAGGGTTTTATGAATCAAAAAATAGACTAGCAACTCCAGATAAGAATATTGCATATTTACAAGATTATTTATATGAGTTTTGTAATTTTGGTTGTCGTTATTTTGTATTAAAGAGAGATCCAAATGTAAAACCTGTCATTATAGAAGAAGAAGGAATTCAAAAACGACCAAAAAGTAAACAACAAAAACGAAATAACAGACGATTGAATAATGAAAGAGTAGAAGACAAAAACTTTAAAGGAAATTCACAAAAAAATAATCGTTTTACATCTAAAAAACGTAATTTTGATATGAAAGAAACATCCAAACAAGATTTTGGTCTGAAAGAAATGACGCATAAAGAAAGTTTGCATATGGATAATAAGCAATCTTCACCACAACCATTGAAAAATAAACGTCAAGGACGTAATTTCTCAATGAAAGAAGTGGAACAAACAAAATATCAAAAAAATACACCAATGAAACAAAAAAATAATCATCCTAATAAGAGATTTGATATTCGAGAAAAACCACAAAAAAGAGGGAAATAAGCATGTACAAAGCGTATTTTATTGATCTAGATGGAACAATGTATAAAGGAAAAGAACGTATTCCAACAGCAGAAGAGTTCATTCGTCGTCTGCAACAAGCCAATATTCCATTTTTATTTGTAACGAATAATGCTACTAAAACTCCTCAACAAGTCGCTGACAATTTGAGAGAAAATTATGGAGTAGAAGTGACTAAAAATGAAGTGTATACAAGTGGAGTAGCTGCTATGGACTTTTTAGAAAGTCAAAACTTTGGCAAAAAATTAATGATTGTCGGAGAAGAAGCATTAAAAACTCAAGCAGTAGAAAGAGGCTATGAACTTGTAGAGGAAAATCCAGATGTTGTTTTACAGTCACTAAATCGTGATACAACTTATGCTGAATTAGAAGCTGCCACTTTAGCGATTCGTGCGGGGGCAAAATTTGTTGTAACAAATATCGACTCTAATCTTCCAAGTGAAAAAGGATTTATTCCAGGTTCGGGTTCTATTACAGCATTTTTAAAAATGTCTACACAACAAGAGCCGATTGTGATGGGAAAACCAAGTAGTATTATTATGGAGTCAGCTTTGAACTATTTAAATCAACAATATCCAGAGCAACATTTTACAAAAGAAGATATTGCAATGGTTGGAGATAATTATAATACAGATATTCAAGCGGGGATTCAGTATGGAATGGATACTTTAATGGTTTTAACAGGATTCTCTACAAGAGAAGATTTAGAAGGAGTAGCACAACCTACGCATCTAGTGAATAATTTAAGTGAGTGGAAGGTATAAGGATGTCTACAAGCATTAAAAGATGGAGTTTTTCGATTGTCTTAGCATTGTTCTTATTGAGTACAGCAATTACCTTTGTCATCTTTTTTGAGCCACTATTTCGAGGTGTCATTTTATTATTTGGCTTAGAACAGCATAGTGGAATTTCTACAGCAAAATTAATGGAGAATTATCATGTGTTAATTTCTTATTTAACAAGACCTTGGATTAAGGAATTAGTCATGCCAGATTTTCCAAGTTCTCCTCAAGGATTATTTCACTTTGAAGAAGTAAAACGTTTATTTATGATTAATTTTGTCATTGCAGTGATCTCTACGATTGTTTCACTTGTTTTGATAAGAAGGTTGAAAAAAGAAAGAAAATTATTCCTATTACTTACTCCGTTAAAAGGAATATTATATGCTACACTGTTATTTGTCGTATGTTTAGTTAGCTTTTTCGATGTTATTTTTGTAAAATTCCATGAATTATTTTTCCATAATTCAGCATGGATTTTTGATCCACGATTAGATCCAATTATCGAAGTATTGCCAGAAGAATTTTTTATGATTTGCTTTTTAATCGTATTTCTATGGCTTGTCTTTGGGATTATGGGGATACGGAGATGGATCCGAAAACAAGAACACGTTTAATTTAAAAATATACTGTATAAACTATCAATCGTAAGAGGAAAACTTAGGACGATTGATAGTTTTTTGTTGTTTTAATACTCAAAAAAATTAAAACATGGTATGATAACGAGGAGAGAATAATGACCGAGGGAGAAAGTATGAAAATATCTGTAGTAATTCCTTTTTATAATGAGGAAAGAATGATTGAAAAAATGTACAGTGAATTAGTTCATGTACTAAATCAACAAACAAAAGAAGAATTTGAAATTATTTTAATTGACGATGGAAGTAAAGATAAAACTTTTGAAAAAATATTAGAAATTGCTAAAAATGACGAGAGAGTTCGCTATTTGAGCTTTAGTCGTAATTTCGGGAAAGAAGCTGGAACAATTGCAGGATTACAATATGCAACGGGTGAAGCTGTTATTTTAATGGATGGGGATTTACAACATCCACCTGCACTCGTTCCACAAATGATTGAAGCTTATAGGGAAGGATATGATGTCGTCAGCGGTCGTAGAACAAGAACGGGGGAAAGCCAGTTTCGTACATTTTTAGCAAATCGTTTTTATAAATTAGCGAATCGACTAATGGATACTCCTGTAACGGATGGAATTTCTGAGTTTCGTTTATTTAGTCGAAAAGCTGTACGAGCGATTTTATCATTGAATGAATATAATCGTTTTTCAAAAGGACTTTTCTCATGGATTGGGTTCAAGGAAAAAGTAATTGAATATGAGAACCATGTTCGTGAAATTGGAGAAACAAAATATTCTTTAAAATTTTCATGGAATTATGCGATTCAAGGAATTTTATCGTTTAATGATAAACCATTACGTGCATGTATTAATTTAGGTCTCGGTTGTTTATTATTATCTATGTTATATATTGTGTGGATGTTTATTAAATATATGATTGATCCAAATTCCTTAGTGAGTGGCTATTTCACAACGATTTTTGCAGTTGTATTACTAGGGGGAATTCAGTTAATTTCAATTGGAGTGTTAGGAGAATATATCGGGAAAATTTATTATGAAGTCAAAAAACGTCCTCACTATTTAGTGGATAAAACGAATTTTGAGGAGGAAAAAGATGAGTAAAAAGAAAGTAGTTTACTTAACGAGTTTCTTCCTACCAATTGGCATTATGCTTGTTTCGTGGATCATTAATGGATTTTTTCCATTTGGTGCAAAATCATTGATGGCAGTAGATTTTAATGCGCAATATATTGGTTTATATGCATATTTGAAACATCTCTTTTTTAATGGAGATTGGAATAGCTTTTTCTATTCTTTTTCAAAATCCATTGGGGGAGGAATGCTGGGGATTTGGGGATTTAATTTAATCAGTCCGTTTAATCTATTGTATTTCTTCTTTTCAGAACAAAATTTTCAATGGGCAGTTATGTTAACCATTGGTCTTCGCTATGGAGTGATGGGACTTACTTGGACACATTTTTTTGTAAAGAGATATGATGGGTTAGAAAAAAATCCTGAATTTCTACCCCTTTTTGGAAGTTTATATGCTTTGAATGGATTTAATGTTAGTTATCAAATGAATCCTATTTTTTATGATGGGATGATTATGTTACCACTTGTATTAATGGGTGTAGAAGAAGTGTTGGATAGAACAGGTGCCAAACGCTATGTCCTATTGTTAGCTTTAGCTTTATTACTGCATTTTTACATGGGATATATGATTTGTATTTTTGTAGTTATCTATGCATTGTTTTATTTATTCAAATCAAAAGATAGAACGTTTAAACAAGGATTTCTTCAATTACTTCAACTGGGCTTTTATTCCATTTTAGCAGTTGGTTTAGTAGCCTTTATTATTGTTCCAATTTTGATGAGCTTAGTTTCTACGAAAGGTGGACTTGAAAGTAAGTTATTATTTGAATGGAAATTACAAATTGATCCTTTTGATATTTTTTCTAAATTATTTTTAGGAGCATTTGATAATTCTTCTTGGCCAGCAGGTCCAAATTTACCAAATATTTATGTGGGAACGCTAGGAATGATAGGAACAGTTTATTATTTCTTAAGTTCTAACATTCAAAAAAGAGAAAAAATTGCTTCTTTAGGTGTCTTAATTGTTTTTATCCTATCTTGTGTTCATGAATTTACAAGTAAATTATGGCATATGGGACAAAATCCGGCAGGATTCTTCTATCGATTTTCTTGGATTATGGCATTTTTCTTAGTTTATTTAGCTTATTTATCCTTAAGAGAAGTCGAGCAATTAAATTGGAAAAAGTCATTAGTAGTTGCTGGAGTCATGATTTTGATTTTCATATTAGTGATGACAAGAGAATATTCTTTCTTAATTGTTCCACAAAAAATTGCGACATTAGCATTAATTTTTGTAATATTGTCTATTTTAGTGTGGCCGAAAATTCATAAAAGATGGGCATTTTTGGCAGCAGTAACTGCAATTGAATTAATGATGAATGCAACGATTGTTCAATCGAGAGTTGGGTATACGGATGCGTATAAATATCAAGATGCTGTAAAACAATTACAAACAGCAGTAGCTCCAATTCGCCCAAATGATAAGGAATTTTATCGTATTCATGGAAGCTTCCATTTAAGTAAAAATGATCCATTTATGGCAGATTATCCAGGAATGTCAGTGTTTAGTTCTAATTTGGAAAATTCAACAAGAGATTTATTTGAACAATTAGGAAATACCGGCATTAATGCGACCACTTATTATTATGGAACACCATTAAGTGATGCATTATTTAGTTTAAAATATTGGATGACTCCTAAACCGGTCTATACGAAGGATTATCCAGATACAAGTAAAATGTATGTATTTGGAAAATATGCAACTCGTTTAGATATTACAGAAAATACTCCAGTAGTTTATGAAGAGGAGAGAACAGAAGTATTTCAAATTCCACAAACTCTGCCAATAGCATTTGGAGTAAATGAAAAATTGGCTTCATTAGAATTAAGAATGAATCAACCCATTCAAAACTATAATAAAATTGCAGCAGCTCAATTAGGAGAAGACGTTAAATATTTAGAGATGTTAGCAGCAAATGAAATTATAACTGATAATTTTTTAGCAGTTGAAAGAGCCGAGACATATCAAAGGATTGATTCTTCAAAACCAGCTAGCGTAATATACCGTTTTACTCCTCAAACAGATGAAGAGTATTGGATCACTTTACCAACACGTTTTTCAAGAAATGATAAAAATAATATTAAGATGTATCTCAATGGAGAGGAATATCATTTCTTAAATAATTATCAAGCGACTCAATTAGTAAATATTGCTTCACAGTCACAAGGAAAGTCTATTGAATTTAAGATTGAAGTGAATACAGATGAAGAGTATACTTTTACTGGCGTTAGATTAGCAAAAACTTATCGTTCAGTTGCAAATCAATTTATTCAAGAACGTCAAAATCAAGCAATACAGTTAACCCATTGGGATAACTCTCATATTCATGGAACAGTTACGATTACAGATGATAGTAGTGTGATGTTTACTTCGATTCCATACGATAAAGGCTGGATTGTAAAAGTTGATGGAAAAGTTATTGAAACAAGAAAAATTTGGAATAGTTTACTAGGTTTTGCGATTACGAATGGAGAACATACAATTGAATTAAGTTTCATTCCAGAAGGATGGTTTGCAGGAGTAGGGATTTCTATCGTATCACTTATTGTATTCTTTGGATTGATTTATAAGAAATGGATATAGTTTTTAGAATAAGACTTCTATTGGTTAGCTAGTTAACTGATAGGAGTCTTTTTCAAGTATAGTTTTTTTGGGCTAAAAATAGTTTAGTAACGAGAAAAAATATTAAAGAAAAACATCTTGTACTAGCAGTAATAAAATCTGTTTTAACAGATTTTATTAGAGGAAAATTTGAGACCAAGGCTCAAATTTTAGCCATGAGATTCGCTTTGCGAAGCTGCTGGCGTCCTTTGCAAGTTACAAAATGTTTTTCTTTAATATTTACTTATGGTTCTTAAAAAATTCTTTGAGGTCATTTAGGCTGATATCGCTACTGTTTGATAAAGTTTCTTGTAATTGACCATCTTTAAAGACAAGTAAAGTAGGAATAGAATCAATATGATACTGTTCTGCAAACTTTGCTAATTCATCCGTCTTATTTTCCGTATCAATATAATAAATTGTAGCATTAATACTTCTAGCAGCCTTTCTTAATTTTGGAGCAAACTCCCTACAATACGGACAAGTTTCACGTCCAACATATACAAAACGAAGTTGTCTCTTTAGATCCTTCATTTCTTCTTGAATCCTTGTATTATCTAGCTCTACAAAATGACGTGTTGCTTGAACATATTCACTGGAACGATAAACCAAAGTGTTGTCATTTGAAACAAGAATACGAGGATTAACGAAACATAACATTATAACAACACCAATATAGGATGCAATCAATTTTTTTCGTGGACTCCAAGTTTTAAAGAAGTGATCTTTTAGGAATATAAAATAATATCCAGATGCTACAAGAAATTGTAAAAAAATCCATAGTAATGAAAATTCACTAACGAAATAATTAAATATCATATAACCTAAAAGAAAAATTAAGAATATACAATCCCCTTTTGTTAAATATTTAACTTTAGACATTACACCCACACCCTTTACTATTTTATAATTAAAGTATAGCAGTATTTCTAGAAAATGAAAGCGGTTTATAAATAGTTTTTTTGGGAAAAAAACCGAGATTATCCTTTTTCACTATAACGAATAAATGATAGGAGTAGTAGGAAGTTGTACGGTTAATTTATGAAGGATATTATGATGAGGATTTATATATGTAGCAAAGGACACCATGAGACCTGTGAGATGCTACTAACGTTCTTTGCAAGCTACAAAATTTTTTTTAATATTTACTTATGGTTCTTTAAAAATTCTTCGAGGTCGTTTAGGCTGATATCACTACTGTTTGATAAAGTATCTTGTAATTGACCGTCTTTAAAGACTAGTAAAGTAGGAATAGAATCAATATGATACTGTTCTGCAAACTTCGCTAATTCATCTGTCTTATTTTCCGTATCAATATAATAAATTCTAGTATTAGTAGTTCTTGAAGCCTGTTTTAATTTTGGAGCAAATTCCCTACAATACGGACAAGTTTCACGTCCAACATATACAAAACGAAGCTGTCTCTTTAGATTCTTCATATCTTCTTGAATTCTTGAATTATCAAGCTCTACAAAATGACGTGTGGCTTGCACATATTCTGTTGTTCGGTAAATCCAAGAGTTATTTTTAAAAACAAATAATGGAGGAGCGATTAAAAGAATCATTAAGCAAACAGCAATTATGTACTTTGTTAGAGTAGAAAATTTATTACTTAAAGGAGATTTAGATACTAAATAGTAAGCTCCTGTTGCTACGAAAAATTCATAGAGAATCCAAAGTAAGGAATTTCCACTAATAAAATAATCAAATAGCGAAAAACAAATAAGAAGGATTGAAAACAATTTTTCATCTTTCGTCAAAGACTTAATCTTACACATTAAAACCAACTCCTTTAATATTTTGTTTTTTTAAGAAAACGTGAAATCATACTTTTGTCCCATTGTAGTAGGACGAGAATATGCTATAATTTTCCTAAGAGAGTTGATAAAGGAGAAGTCTTATGAAGAAACATATGATTCAAGTTATTAAACTATTTTTCTTTGTAGCCGTTAGTGCAGCTGTTTATGAAGAAATGGATAATACAGCAGAAGTATTTTTATTCGCTTTACTTTGTTATGGAATATTTTTCTATGTTCTATTCCGTAAAGAAATGAATCCACCAAATTGGAAAACATACCTACATAAGGAAAAAGAATTACAAGGCCCGTCAGAAAAACAACAAGAGATTTATAATAAGGCAGGTCTAACAGAAAGCGATGTAGCCTTTTTTAGAGAAAAAATGAATCGAGCAAAAACTCAAATTCAACAAATCGAAGCTTATATAAAACAAAATAATAAACTAGAAGCGATTGCGAATCGTTATCAAATCGTCACCGTTTTAAAAGATTATTTCAAGGAAATTGTTCAACATCCCGAACGATTACATGCCGTTGATAAGTTTTTAAATACGTATTTACCAGGTTTAGAAGAAATGATGGGAAAATATATTGAAATTGAAAAACATATCTCTAAAACACAGGAAACTTACCAAATGTTGGATCAAACAATGAATTTCATAGATGACTGTTGTCTACAGATTGAAGCAGACTATCAAAAATTCCAAGCACAAGATTTTAATGATTTATATTTAGAAAAGGAATATATTCAAAAACAATCTCAAAAAGAAGAGTTTGAAGATTTTTAGGAGGAAATATACATGACAGAAAAACAAACAACAGTAGAAGATTTAATTCAAAATCCATTTGGAGAACAAGTAAGCGTAACACCATTATCAGAAGTGTCTCATGATTTTCCAGCAACACAAACTGAAGCAAGTCCGAAGAAATTAATCGATACATTGGATGAACAACATCAAGAACAAGCTCGTGCATTAGCGAAGCAAATTGATGAAAAAAATTTACAAGCAATTATTAGTTATGGAGCTGCAGCGCAAAAACAATTAGGAGAATTTTCTCATCAAATGCTTTCTCATGTACAAGCAAAAGATACTGGAGAAATTGGGGATATTTTAAACGAATTAATGGAGCGTTTAAATGAAACAGATCCAAATGATTTAGTAGCTGAAAATCAAGGCTTCTTCCAAAAATTCTTTGGAAAAATTAAGAAGAGTATTTATGAAATGCAAGCGAAGTACCAAGAAGTGGGCTCACAAGTCGATAAAATTGCGATTCGTTTAGACCACGAGAAAAATGGTTTATTAAATGACAATTTATCTTTAGAACAATTATATCAACGTAATAAAGATTTCTTTGATGCTTTAAATATTTATATTGCAGCTGGAGAACTAAAATTAGTTGAATTACAAGAAACATTAATTCCTGAAGCTTTAGAAAAAGCACGTGTAACAGGAGACCAAATGGATGTACAAGTCGTGAATGACTTAGAACAATTCCTAGACCGTCTAGAAAAAAGAAATCATGACTTGAAATTAACGAGACAAATGACGATTCAACAAGCACCACAAATTCGTTTAATTCAAAATACAAACCAAGCATTAGCTGAAAAAATTCAATCATCCATTACAACTACAATTCCATTATGGAAAAACCAAATAGCGATTGCGATGACATTATTACGTCAAAAAGATGCAGTAACAGCACAAAGACAAGTGTCAGAAACAACGAATCAATTAATTCAAAAAAATTCAGAAATGTTGAAAATTTCTACAATTGAAACTGCTCGTGAAAATGAACGAGGCATTATTGATTTAGAAACATTACAAAAAACTCAAAAAGATTTAATTGAAACATTAGAAGAAACATTGAAGATTCAACAAGAAGGTAGAGCAAGAAGAAGAAAAGCGGAAGTTGAATTAACAAATATGGAAGAAGATTTAAGACAAAAATTATTAGTGTTAAGTCATAAAGAAAAACAAATTCATCAAGATTAATAGAATGGAATGCTAGATAGAGTTACAAGTTTAAATTACGATTCAGTAGTAAAGTTGTAATCTGCTTGTAATAAAATAAACTTGCGATTTTTTCAAACATTATTTACAATAGAGATAAATAAATTTTTTAATGAGGTGAGAAAATGCACGTTTGGATCGTAGTAGTAGCATTATTAGCTTTAGCAGTATTTTTCTTATTCATTTCATTGTTCTTAAAAGACAATCAATATGAAGATGAATTAGATGAATTAAGTGAAGGCTTATTAGAATTAAATCGAGAAGTGTATTCTTTAAAGAAAAAAATTCAAGAGTTGGAAGGAACACCAATTTATCGTGCTCCTGTTGAGCATACTCCTCAACCTGAACCAGAATTTACATTTATTCCACAACCAGTAGTTGAGCCAGAACCAACTTTCACTCCAAGATTTGAAGAAAAAGAAGAAGTTCAACCAGTTTTTGAACCAAAACCAACATTTACTGAATCATCTAGTTCTCAATCAGAACAAGAAGAAGAGTTACACAGTATTACTCGTAAACATATTTTGACTTTATTTAGTCATGGTGGTTCTTATGAAGAAATTGCTGAACAATTAAATGTACCAGTTTCAACTGTTCAATTAGTTATTGATAGCTATTTTGAATCAGATTCACATTAAGGAGGGGTATTATGAGTAAAACAAAATTTCGCTCTTTAGGTGTAGGATTCCTTTTATCAGCAATTTTCTTAGCTTTGGTAACAGTGGCATGGCCATTTGTTCCTGAAACATTGAAAACTAAATTAGATAGCGTTCACTTACCATTAGTAACGGATACTGTTAAAAAAACTGAAGAAACAACTACAGCTGCAGCAACAACACAAAGTGCTCAGAAAGCTGAAACAACTGAAACCACTACAAAAACAACGGCTAAAGTTGCAGATAAACCTGTAACAATTACAGTTGAAAGTGGAGAAGTATCTAGTGATGTAGCTCGTAAATTAAAAGAAGCAGGACTTATCACTGATTCTAAAGCATTTGTAGATTATTTATTAGAAAATAATATTGCTGAAAATATTTTGGCAGGTTCATTTGAAATCCAACCAAATAGTAGCTTTGAAGAAATTGCTCGTACAATTGGAGCGTTACGTTAATCTATAAAAATAAGAGGTAAACACTTAAAATAGTGTTTACCTCTTTTCTTGTTTTAGATTGAAGATTGTTTCATCCAGATTAAATAACTAAATAAGACAAAAATTAAAATCGTTAAACTAATGAGTATTTCGATAGTAACAAATAGATTCAATAGAGGAATTTGTAAAATTCCTTGAGTCATTTTCAGTGAAGTTGCTGTAACAATAGTTGGGAATGTTAAAGCTGAAAATGAGGGGTGAAATCCTTGTTTTAAAATTTGTGGTAGGCGACTTAATACTAAAAAGAAAAATAATTGAGAGGCAATAATCATCAAAACGTATACCCAAAGTGGTAGATAAATTACCCACACTCGCACTAATGAAGCAAGTAATAATGAAAATGGTGCACAATAGATTCCTTCTTGACCTAATAACGAAGTAGGAAGTGGTTTTTTCTTTAAGTCTGTATAAATACGTGGGTATAAATAAAAAGTAAGGATAAAACCAAAAATAATTGTTGAGTAGGCTATTTGTATTATTCCTACAACTGGATAAGTTAGAGCGGCAACAGCAATTCCAACATAAAGAACTGTCCAACTAGGAGTAGCATAAATTCTTTCTTTTGAAGTCAATAATTGAATCGTAAAATAAGTGATTAATCCAATATCTAAAAGGAATGAAAACCACCAAATGAATTGTGCTAAGTAAGGGACACTTGGCAGTATACGTAATAAATATGTTGATAAAATCATTCCTGCCATAGGGAAAGTAGCCATTCCGGATAAAACGGGCGGTTTCTTTAATTCTTGCTTGCCTTCTTTCCAATCTAATAAATGTGAGATTAAGAAGATAATCCATAATCCTAATCCTATGCTACTAAAAACATGAGATAATTCAGGCAAGTTGTTTGAGATAAGATTTCCAGCGCCAGCTAACCCAAGAAGGCAACCGGAAAATGCTAAAGGTAACTTTTTCATAAAAATCCTCCAATAATCTTTTTGAGAAAAGTATAACATAAAAATAAATGTAGGAGAATTTAAATTTGAAAGGGATTAAAATTTAAATTAGGAAGAGTGTTTCCTTTTACAGTTGTATCTAATTAAGTTTAAATAATTTTAAATTCTGATAGATTTATTATTAATCCAAATCTAAATTATGCTATAATGGAGCAGTGAATATTAAAAGATGGATGTGAATACATGATTAACAAAAGAAAGAATCGACCCTTAAAGAAAAAATCACATATTCCATTTCGATTAAATTTATTATTTTTTATCGTGTTTTTTTCATTTATGGCATTAATCGGACGATTAGCGTATGTTCAATTAGTCAAAGGAGATGACTTCATCGCCTTAGTGAAACGTACAGAAACTTCTACAGCAAAAAAAGCAGTTCCAAGAGGTTCTATTTATGATAGTAAAGGAAAGATATTAGTAGGAAATAAACCAAAATTAGCTATTAATTATACTCGTTCCTCAGATGCAACTACAAGTAGTATGTTGGAAACAGCTAAAAAGTTAACAGACTTTATTACAGTAGATACAAGTAAATTAAGAGATAGAGATTTAAAAGATTATTGGTTCGCAACTCACCCAGATGAAGCAAGTAAATTACTAACTTCAGAAGAAAAAAAGAAAGCAACCAAAGAAGGATTATCAACTAGTAAAACTTATGAATTACAGTTAGAACATATTACTGAAGACCAAATTCAATATTCTGATAGAGAAAAACAAGAGATTGCTATTTTTACAAAAATGAATAGTGCATATGCTTTGTCGACTGTTACTATAAAAAATGATTCTGTAACAGAACAAGAAGTTGCTCGTATTAGTGAACGTCTAGGAGAATTAAAAGGAATTGACATTGATTCAGATTGGGATCGAGAATATCCAATGGGAGATATGTTAAAGACCATTTTAGGTTCGGTATCTTCTGAGACAACCGGTTTACCTTCAGATAGAGTACGTTCTTTATTAACACAAGGTTATTCATTAAATGATCGTGTAGGAACAAGTTATTTAGAAGAACAGTATGAAGCTGTTTTAAGTGGGACCAAAACTGTTGTTCAAAGTCAGACAAATAATCGTGGAGAAGTTGTTAACCACGAAGAACGCTATGGTGGAAAAGCAGGTTCGAATTTAGTAATGACAATTGATACAGATTTTCAAAAAAAATTAGAAGATATTGTTACTAAATCTGTTGAAGGTTTATCGGATCCTACAGCTGACCGAGTATATGTAGTAGCAATGAATCCAAAATCGGGTGATATTTTAGGAATTACTGGTAAAAAGAAAAAATACAATGAAAGTTTCCAAGTAACTGGAATTGAAGATGATGCCCTAGGCGCTATTAATGGTGCTTTTGGGATGGGATCAGCCGTAAAGGCAGCAACAGTACTTTCTGGATATATGGATGGCGTTATTACAAAAGATGATAATACTATTATTGATGAACCAATTGAATTTGAGGCTTCTGAACCTAAAAGTTCTGTATTTAACCGAAATGGTAGTATTCCATTAACAGACTTAGATGCTCTTGAACGTTCTTCCAACGTTTATATGATTAAGTTAGCCATGAGAATGGGCGGACAATATGAATATAAAAAAGGTGGAAAATTAAATATCAATCTTAACGTATTTGATAAATTGCGTGAGTATTATGCACAATTTGGGTTAGGGGTTCGTACTGGTATTGATTTACCAAATGAAGGGAAAGGATATAATGGAGGTACAGGTGCTGCCTTCTCTGCACTGGACTTTGCGTTTGGTCAGTTTGACTTATATACGCCATTACAATTAGCTCAGTATATGGCTACCATTGCTAATGGGGGAACACGTATTGCACCTCGTTTAGTAAAAGAAATTCATTCAACAGGTAAAGATGGTGGAATTGGTGATTTAGAAACGGTAGTTCCAACAAAAATTATGAATTCTATTCAAGTAGAACCTAGTTTAATTGATCATATTAAAGAAGGATTATATCGTGTAACACATGGTCCAAACGGAACTTCAGCTTATACGTTTAGAAATTACACACCTTCTGTTTCTGGTAAAACGGGTACAGTAGAAGCATTTTATGGAGGACCATTACCACAATATAATCAAAAGGAAGTAGAAAATTCAACATTTGCTTCTTTTGCTCCTTCGGACAATCCAGAAATTGTTGTATCAGTTGTAGCTCCTTATTTTTCAAATGGAATTCCAATAGATTTTGCAGCAGGTATTACGAAGCAAGTGTATGATGCATACTTCCATAAAGAAAGTCCTTCATCTACATCTTCAACACCTAATGGGCAAGCACAACAAAATACTTCGCAAGCTGGAAATGTTCAGGGACAACAAAATACTCAATCAGCAACTGCAAGACAACAACAAAATGATAGTGTTCCTGTTGCTCCAGTAAGAAGACAGGGACAATAAAGTATAAAAAAGGACTTTTGATTTATCAAAAGCCTTTTTTATTGATAAATGAAAGTGATAAGCTATAATACAATTAAGGAGGAGTGTTTATGAATGATTTTACAGAAGTAACCGTACAAAAAGAAGTGAAATACCAAGGTGGTATATTTACAGTTGAACACCATTTAGTATCTCTTCCAAATGGTAAACAATCAACAAGAGATATTGTTTTACATAATGGAGCAGTAGCAGTTCTTGTTGTTCACGAAGGGAAAATTTTATTAGTTCGTCAATATCGTAAAGCTATTGAAGCTCATACATTAGAAATTCCTGCAGGAAAATTAGATCATGATGGAGAAAGCCCATTAGAAGCAGCCAAAAGAGAGTTAGAAGAAGAAGCACAATTAAGTGCAAATGAATGGAAAAAAGTAGTTGATTTAGTACCAACTCCTGGATATTGTAATGAAAAGATTCATTTGTATGAAGCAAAAGGAATTCAACACTTAACGAATGCTGCACCTTTAGATGAAGATGAATTTGTTTCAATTGAGTGGCTTCCAGTGGAAGAAGTGATTCAGAAAATTCATAACGGAGAAATTACTGATGCAAAAACGATTATTGCTGTTCAATATGCAGCATTGCATCAATAGGAGAAAATATGTCAAAAGAACCATTATTAACACGAAAAGCTTTGAGAGAACATGTTGTAGAGCAAAGAAGGTCTCAAAATAGTGAAGAGATTGAATGGAATGATTCACCAGTTCCTAAAAAGCCTTTTTTAGAAAGATATAATCGCTTTTTAACGATTTGGATGATTGCGATGATTGTACTGATTATTGTAGCAATCGGAGTTCAAATCTTCTTATAAAATGATGGAAATATTAGATTCTAATTTAGAACATGATTTAAGGCTAGACAATTTATAAGAGCTTTGATAAAATAACACATATATTTAAAGACATTGATGGAAAAGGGTTATAGAAAATTTCATTATTAGGGAGAAAGGTCAGCGACTGAAAGCCTTTCATGAAAATCTACAACTTTTCACTTCCGAAGTTGCCATTGGGATTCGATAAGATGAATAATGGATCGGTTCGTTACCGTTAATAACGCCGAGTGCCTGCAATGCAGGAATGAGGGTGGTACCGCGATAAAGTTCGTCCCTTACAATTTTTAGGAATTGTAAGGGACTTTTTGTTTATTAAAATGATTTATAGGAGGAAACAAAATGAATTTAGCAGAAATGAAACAACAATTTGATGCGATTCGTCAAGATGTGTTAGCTGCATTAGAAACTGTTCAAACGTTAAAAGAAGTTGAACAAATTCGTGTGCAACAATTAGGGAAAAAAGGACCAATTACTGAAGTTCTAAAAAATATTAAAAATATTGTTCCAGAAGAACGTCCACAAGTAGGAGCTTTAGCCAACGAATTACGTAGTGTGATTGAAGAAAAAATTGGCAGCATTAAAGCTGACTTAGAAGCAAAGGCATTAGTGGAATCTTTACGTAAAGAAACTATTGATGTTACAATGCCAGGTCGTCCAATGACTGTAGGTACAAAACACGTATTAAGTCACGTTAGTGATGAAGTGGAAGATTTCTTCATTGGATTAGGATACCAAGTAGTAGAAGGGCCAGAAGTAGAATCAGACCACTATAACTTTGAAATGATGAACTTACCAAAAGATCATCCTGCTCGTGATATGCAAGATACATTTTATATTACACCTGAGTATTTATTACGTACGCAAACTTCACCAGTTCAAGCAAGAACAATGGAAAAACATGATTTCTCTAAAGGTCCATTAAAAATGATTAGTCCAGGGCGTGTATTTAGACGTGATAATGATGATGCGACTCACTCTCATCAATTTTATCAAATTGAAGGATTAGTAATTGATAAACATATTACAATGGCAGACTTAAAAGGAACATTAGCTGCATTTGCCAAAGAATTATTTGGTAAAGAGCGTGAAGTTCGACTACGTCCAAGTTACTTCCCATTTACGGAGCCTTCTTTAGAAGTAGATATTAGTTGTTTCAAATGTGGCGGACAAGGTTGTTCGATTTGTAAAGGAACAGGTTGGATTGAAATTTTAGGTTCTGGAATGGTTCACCCGAATGTATTAGAAGCTGCTGGAGTAGATTCAAGCGTTTATGGTGGATTTGCCTTTGGATTAGGACAAGACCGTATTGCAATGTTGAAATATGGAATCGAAGATATTCGTTCACTTTATACGAATGATGTTCGTTTCTTAAATCAATTTACGAAGTAAGGAGAAGAGAATATGAAATTATCGTATGAATGGTTAAATGAATATTTAGATTTAAGTTCAATTACTCCTCAAGAATTAGGGGAAAAAATGTCACGTACTGGAATTGAAGTAGATAGTGTATCCGTTCCTGGAGAAGGACTAAGTGGATTAGTTGTAGGTCGTGCATTAGAAGTAGTAGATCATCCAGATTCAGATCATTTACATGTCGTTACAGTGGATGTTGCTGGGGAAGAATCTTTACAAATCGTCTGTGGCGCACCAAATATTGCTAAAGGGCAAAAAATTATTGTAGCGACTCATGGAGCACGTATTGCTGGTGGTCATAAAATTAAGCGTGGAAAATTAAGAGGAGTAGAGTCTCAAGGGATGATTTGTTCTCTACAAGAATTAGGACTTCCTTCTTCATTAGTGCCAAAAGAATATGAACAAGGCATTTACGTATTTGAAGATGATGCTATTGAAGTTGGAATGGATGCTGTTAAAGCTTTAGCATTAGATAGTGCGATTGTGGAATTGGATATTACAGCTAACCGTGCAGATGCTTTAAGTATGAGAGGTTCTGTTCATGAAATTGGTGCCATTTATAATTTAGAAAATACATTAACACCAGATGAATTTTTAGAAGGAGGTTCATCTTCATTAAATCCATGGATGACAGTATCGATTGAAGATGAAGTAGATGCTCCAGCTTATCACTTACAAATTATTAAAAATGTTACGGTGAAACCAAGTCCTCAATGGATGCAAAATCGATTAATTGCAGCAGGCGTTCGTCCAATTAATAATATCGTAGACGTAACGAATTATATTTTAATGGAATATGGGCAACCGCTACATGCATTTGACTATGATCGTTTAAATGCTAAACAAATTCATGTTCGTCGTGCTAAAGATGGGGAAACATTAGTCACATTAGATGGTATTGAACGTACATTAAGTAATGAAATTGTCATTACAGATGGAGAAAAACCAGTTGCCTTAGCTGGGGTAATGGGTGGATTAGATTCAGAAATTATTGAAACAACAACAACTGTTGCGTTAGAATCAGCCTTATTTGATCCAAAAGCAATTCGTCTAGCTTCTCAAAAACATAATTTAAGAAGTGAATCAAGTAGCCGTTTTGAAAAAGGAATTAATAAAGCGACTATTTTACAAGCTGGTAAGAGAGCTGCAGCATTAATTGCTGAATTAGGAGATGGTGAAGTAGTCGAAGGAGTAGCTTCTGCTCAATCACTAACATTAGAGTTACCAGTTGTTTCAATTTCATTAGAACGCTTAAACCACGTTTTAGGAACTAGTCTTACAACTGAAGAAGTATTGCAAGTATTTAAACAATTAGCTTATCCTACAAAAGAAGAACAAGGTGTATTCCATGTGACAGTTCCTGCTTGGAGATTTGATATTTCGATTGAAGCAGATTTAGTGGAAGAAGTAGGACGTATTTATGGATATGATAAAATTCCTTCTACATTACCAACAACTGCAAGTACACAAGGTGGATTAACTGAGAAACAACGTTTTGTTCGTTGGACTCGTCAATTTATGCAAGGAGCAGGCTTATCTCAAGCGTACTCTTATGCATTAACAACTCCTGAAAAATCTCATTGGTTTACAGTAGAAGAAAGACCAAGTATTCGTTTAGACTTACCGATGAGTGAAGAAAGAAGTGAATTAAGACAGTCAATGCTACCAAGTTTATTGGAAGCATTACAATATAATGTCGCTCGTTCACAACAAAATGTTCGTTTATTCGAAGTAGGTAAAGTATTCTCCATTGGAAAAAATGGTTCTGAAGATTTCCAAGAAAGAGAAGTTATCGGAGCTGCTGTAACTGGAGAATGGGGTCATGCTTCATGGCAATCACCAGCACAACCTGTTGATTTCTTCGCATTAAAAGGAGTATTAGAAGCTTATTTTGCAGAATTGAACTGTAGTGATCGTATTCGTTTTGTTGCAACAGATGAGATTCAACAATTACATCCAGGTCAAACAGCTTATATTTATTTAGGCGAAGAATTAATTGGATTTATTGGAAAAATTCATCCAGTGATTCAAAAGGAATTAGATTTATCGGATACATTTGTATTTGAATTATTAGTGGAACCTTTATTAGTAGAAGGATTACAAGAACGTGTGATTCAATCTGTACCAAAATTCCCATCGATGACACGTGATATTGCGTTATTAGTTCCTGTAACAATGGCGCATGCAACATTAGAGTCTGTTATTAGAGAAAATGCAGGTCAATACGTACAATCGATTACTTTATTTGATGTCTATAAAGGGGAACATGTACAAGAAGGATATCAATCACTAGCTTATTCTATTCGTTTCTTAAATAAAGAAGCTACTTTACAAGAAGAAGAAATTAAACAAGCAATGGATCGTATTCAAACAGCCTTAGTTGCATTGGATGATGTAACTATTCGATAAGGCGCTGCGGAATAAAAGAACTTTTCTTGAATAGCAAGGACGCCAGCAGCCTCGCTCTGCGAGTCTCATGGCTAAAATTTGAGCCTAGGTCTCGAATTTTCCCTACAAAAAAAGCCAGAATTTATCTGGCTTTTTTTGCTTTTACTACGAAGAAAATTCTTTTATTCCGTAGCTTGTAACGTAAAAAATTATTTTTAACTTTCTATTAGAAAGATCATTTTACTTGAGGAGAATTTATGATAAGGCCTACAAAAGAATATAAAGAAAAAAGCCAGTACTAACTGGCTTTTTTCTTTATATTTGTTATTCATTCATGCGGGATATCAATCGTTTCGTTTCTTTCCCACATTGGAATGCTGCACATTACGACTAGGAAAATGAAAGCTGATTGAATCCAGAATAATGCTAAGTCGAAAATTCCGTGAACCGCAACAACGACTAAAAATGAAACATATAATCCAACAATTGGACGTTTTTGTGGTTGACGACTCATTTCGATTAAACTACGAACAGGTTTAATACTAGCAATCGCTAATAATAAAGTACCGATATATCCATAACTTAAAATTGTATCAATATAAATACTATGTGCATGTTCATGATAAATAGCACCAATTCGTTGATAACTATGCATATAGGTTAATGGGCCTTCACCAAAAAATGGATTTTGTTTGAAAAGAGTAAATCCTGCATTCCAAATAGAAATACGTTCATCCATGGACGAATCTAATGTTCCCATTCGAACTCCAATATCATTTGAAAACAGGAAGAATAGTCCAATAATAAAGACGCCAACACTTAGCCAAAATGCTCGAGAACTTTTAATCGTTGTAAATAAATAGATAATAGCTCCACAAATAATAGCAGGGAAAGCTGTTCTATTTTGAGTAAAGTTCAATCCGAATAAATTGATAAAGCAAGCGATAATACAGATGACTTTCCATTTCCAATTTTTTGTTGTTGTGAAAAGGTAAAAACCAATCATAATACAGAAACAGCAAATGATTCCATAGTAATTTGGATTAAAGAATGTAACCTCAGCACGATTTTGATGCCAGACTTGCATATTTGGATCCAAAAATGAGTAGTTAAATTTATGAACAATTTCAAAATGTTCTAAAAAGGCAAATAGAGCCGCAAATATACTTCCAAGTAAAATGGTCTGTAAGACAATATGGAAAAAATCTTGATTAATCCGTTTCTGGTAATAAACGAAGAATATTGCGAACCATAAAAATAAAATGGAAGCTGCTACTCCAAGTAAATTACCACTTACTGCTGAAATAATCGTGCTATAAGCAATAAAAGTTAATAACACTGGATAATTCAATAGTTGTCTTAAAATATGTTTCATTTTTCCAGTAAAAATTAATAGAATAAAATAAAACAAGAACAATGATAAAAACAAGTAAAACGGCAAGAAAATACTGACAATCATTAAATAGAGTGCCAAATCTTGATTTGGGAATCGCTTAATTTTATCAAGGATATACATTAGTTTCATAATAATTCCTTTCTAAGGTATGATATCTGACTCATTTTACCATTTTTCATTGAAATGTGGAAGATTTTTAAGGAGATTATAAGGTTTCTCATAAAAATCATTGCTTTGAGCAACATAGAAGACAAAAAACTGATGATAATGATATGATATTTGTAAATGAAATCGCATAGATATTTTAAATAAAGATGAAAGAGGGAAAAATCATGAGAGAATATGATATTATTGCAATTGGTGGAGGAAGTGGCGGTAGTGCAACGATGAATCGTGCAGCTATGTATGGAGCTAAAGCAGCTGTCATTGAAGGGAATATTATTGGGGGAACATGTGTAAACGTTGGATGTGTTCCTAAAAAGGTAATGTGGTATGGTGCTCAAGTTTCAGAAACATTAAAAAATTATGCTGCAGACTATGGTTATACAATAGGAGAAACTTCATTTGATTTCAAAACTTTAAGAAAAAATCGTGAGGCTTATATTGAACGTTCACGCCAAGCTTTTTCAAACAACTTTAATCGAAATGGAGTAGACTATATCGAAGGGTATGCTCGTTTCGTGGATAAAAACACAGTAGAAGTAAATGGTGAACATATTCGTGCTAAACATATTGTGATTGCATCCGGTTCATATGCTTTTATTCCAAATGTTCCAGGTAGTGAACTTGGAGGTACTTCTGATGATGTATTTGCATGGGAAGAGTTGCCAGAATCTGTATCGATTATTGGAGCAGGCTATATTGCTGTTGAATTAGCAGGAGTATTACATGCTCTAGGAGTAAAAACGGATTTGTTTGTACGTAAAGGTGGTCCGTTAAGAGGATTTGATCAAGGTATTGTTGAAGTGTTAGTAGAGGAAATGAAGAAAAATGGTCAACCATTACATACACATAAAGTTCCTCAAAAATTAGAACAATTAGAAAATGGAGATATTCAAATTCATTTTGAAGATGGCACAACTCATACAAGCCAAAAAGTTATTTGGGCAGTAGGACGTAAAGCGAATGTCAGCCAATTAAATTTAGAAGCAGCAGGAGTTGCATTAACGGAACGTGGATTTATTCAAGTAGATGAATATCAAAATACAACAACACCTGGTATTTATGCATTAGGAGATGTTTCTGGTGAAAAAGAATTAACCCCAGTAGCGATTAAAGCAGGTAGAACATTGGCAGAACGTTTATTTAATGGTAAAACAGATGCGAAAATGGATTATGAATTAATTCCAACAGTTGTATTCTCACATCCAGCAATTGGTTCTATTGGTTTAACACAAGAACAAGCGGAAGCAAAATATGGTGCTGAAAATATCAAAGTATATCAATCAACTTTTGCAGGAATGTATTCAGCGATTACAGTTCACCGTCAAATGACAAAATTAAAATTAATTACATTAGGTGAAGAAGAAAAAGTAATTGGATTACACGGAATTGGTGAAGGTATTGATGAAATGATTCAAGGATTCGCAGTTGCTGTTAAAATGGGAGCAACAAAAGCTGATTTTGATGCAACGGTAGCGATTCACCCAACAGCTTCAGAAGAATTTGTAACAATGAGATAATGAGAATTTAAAGGATAAGGATACGTTTGTTTCGGCAAAGGTATCCTTTTTTTATAGAAATAATATTAGTTGAAGAATAAAGCTACAGAGTGTATGATAAACTGTCATAAGATTTTAGGAGGAAAAAAAGTGAAAAAATACCAATATTTAATTTTTGATTTAGATAATACGATTTTTGATTTTTGGGGAGCAGAAGATTATGCCTTATCTCGTATTAGCCAAGAAGATGGATTAGAATGGACTCCAGAAGTGTTAGAAGTTTACCGTACAATGAATAAAGGTTTATGGGAACAATATGAACAGGGAGAAATTTCTCAAACTTTTTTAAATGAAGAAAGATTTGTTCGTTGGTTTGCTTATTATGGAATTCAAGTAGATGGAAGTGTTTGTGAGAAAAAATTCCGACACTATTTAGCAGAAGCAAATACAATGATGCCAGATGCATTAGATATTATTCATGAATTGAAGAAAGATTTTGTTATGGTCGCAGCCACAAATGGAATTGAAGAAACACAATTATTACGTTTGAAAAAAGCTGGATTAGAGAATTTCTTTGAAAAATTATTTATTTCTGAAGTTGTGGGATACCGTAAGCCGAGTAAAGAATTTTTTGAGGCTGTTGTAGACCAAACAGAAGGAATGACGATTGAGAATGCCTTGATGATTGGAGATAGTTTTAAGGCGGATATTTATGGGGCAAGTCGTATTGGAATGGATACTTGTTGGTATATGGAAAATCCAGAGAGACCAACTGAACCTGAGGAATTGTTGTCTGTAGAGCCAACGTATCAAATTGGGCATTTATCCGAACTGAAAAAATTTATTTATTAATGGATTTTACATAGTAGCATAAGGACGCAAGCAGCCACCTGTCGGTGTCTCATTGCTAAAAGTTGAGCCTGGGTCTCAACTTTTCTTGTGATAAAAGCTGCAGTTGCAGTTTTTATCACTATTGCTACTATGAAATTCCTTGAGTTCGATTATATATGTGGGGACGTTTAGGATGTTAATGGATTTATATCATAGTAGCATAGATTGTTGGGAGAGGATAAGAATGGATCATATTGAATTATATGTAAGTAATTTACAGAAGACAAAATTATTCTATTCTAAATTTTTAGTTCAATTAGGATTTGAATTGTTTCAAGAGTGGGAAGAAGGATTTTCTTATAAAAAAGAAAGTTTTTATATTGTATTTGTTCAAGTAAAAGAAAAATATCAATCTACTAACTACCATCGTTGTCATGTAGGATTAAATCATTTGGCGTTTTCCTGCTCTGATAAAATGATTATTACAAAAATTAGAGAACAATTGATAGAAGAGAACGTAGAATTATTATATGATAACAAATTTCCATTTGCTGGTGGAAAAAATCATTATGCATTATATTTTGAAGATCCTGATAGAATAAAAGTTGAGATTGTATATCATTAGTAATTTATTTTTTAATGGATTTATCTATAGTAGAATGAGGACGGCAGTAGCCCTACGGTCTTATTGTTGCTATTATGAAAATCCTTGGGTCGTTCATCTGATAGAATCATCAAAATACAAAATAAAAGGGATGAAATCATGGTTTCATCCCTTTTCTATATTTTATGCGGCCGGCGGGACTTGAACCCGCACAGGTATACACCCACTGCCCCCTCAAGACAGCGCGTCTGCCATTCCGCCACGACCGCTCAATGTATGTAATGGTATCAAAGTTTTCATTAGAATGCAAGTGTTAAAAATTACGGGACTCTTATGACTCAGAAGTAGAATCCAACACTAAATTTCCACGACAACGACCACAACGGAATTTTTTTGTATCGATTTTTCTCATACGATGAAAAGTTGTTCCACAAGAGTTGCAAGAATAAATATAACGAAAAGGTTCCATACGTTCTACAAAACGGTGACCTCCAACTTGTTGTAACAGCATTTTAAATTCTCTATCTTGGTGTCGATATCCTTTTCCTTCTTGATGTAAGTGATAATGGCATAATTCATGTTTAATAACGCCGATTAAGACTTCTTTTCCAAGAATATTTTCAACTTTAGGATTAAGTTCAATATTGCCTGTTTTTAAAATATAACGTCCACCACTTGATTTTAGTCGAGTATTATAAGTAATCTGATGGCGAAACTCTTTATGAAAGTATTTATTTGAAATTTCTTGGCATAATTGTTGTAAAGCTAATTCTTCCATTTACATTCATTCCTTATATTTTCATGTTTACATTGTAATATAAGAATAGAGATTGTTGCAATACATTGACGTTCTTCTCTTATAAGAGTAAAATGACAGACGGAAGATTTTAAAGACCTGGAGGAAAATGTGTGAAAATAGTAATTGTTGGTGGAGGAAAGGTCGGCGAAGTACTTTGCCGTGAACTAACTTCAGAAGCAAATGACATTGTTTTAATTGATAAAAATCCTGTGATTGTAGAAAGAATGATGAATAAATTTGATATTATGGGAATTGTTGGAAACGGAGCAAGTTACGATATCCAACAAGAAGCAGGAGTTGCGAATGCAGATATTTTTCTAGCTGTATCAGAAATGGATGAAATTAATATTATTGCAGCTATTTTAGCTAAAAAAATTGGAGCAGAATATACGGTAGCTCGTGTTCGAAATCCAGAGTATTCTCAACAGTTGAATTTTGTTCGAGAAAGTTTAGGGATTTCTTTATTAATTAATCCAGAATTATCAGCAGCACGTGATATTTTTAAAATTTTTAAATATCCTTCTGCTTTAAGTGTTGAAAGTTTTGCCAGCAATCGAGTAAGTTTAATTGAGTTGGAAATTCATGACCATTCACCATTAATTGGATTAAGCTTGAAAGACTTCAGAAATCGATTTGGGACTATTTTAGTATGTGCGATTCAACGTGATTCTGAAGTGTTTATTCCAAGTGGGGATTCTTTTATTCAGAAAGGTGACCGTATCCATATTACTGGAGCATACGAAGATATTTCTACCTTCTTAAAAATTACGAATCATATTACGAAACAAGTCCGTTCAAGTTTAATAGTTGGTGGAGGGAAAATTGCATATTACTTATTAGATATGCTTAAAACGACCAAAATCCATCCAAAAGTCATTGAAGTCAATGAAGAGCGTGCGAAATTTTTAAGTGAACAATTCCCAAATGCAACGATTATTCATGCAGACGGAACGGATCACGATGTATTAGAAGAAGAGATGTTAACAAACTATGATGCTTTCGTTTCATTAACAGGAATTGATGAAGAAAACTTAATTTTATCTGTATATGCAAAACACCGTGGCGTTCGAAAAGTTATTACTAAAATGAGTCGTACAGGTATTTTAAAAGTATTAAAAAACGTTGATCCACAATCAATCATTACACCAAAACAAATTGTTGCAAATGAAATTGTTCAATTTGTGCGTGCTCGTGCGAATACAAAAGGTTCAAATGTTGAAGCTTTGTATCGTGTAGCGGATAATCAAGTAGAAGCATTGCAATTCCGCATTGAAAGAAATAGTCGTGTTTGTGGGATTCCACTTTCTAAATTAAAAACAAAGTCGAATTTATTAATTGCCTTTATCGTTCGTGGAGAAAAATTAATTTATCCGGATGGAAATGACCAATTAGAACCACATGATAGAGTAATCGTCGTAACAACTCAGAAAAACTTCGATGATATTATCGATATTTTGGATTAGGAGTTGATGATTTTGCAAAGAAGAACAGTATGTTATTTGGTAGGAAAAATCCTACAAGTGGAAGCTTTATTATTACTTCTACCATTATTCGTTAGTTTGATTTATCGAGAAAGTTTACACCAACTGCTAAGTTATGCTGGAACGATTGCTTTAGTAGTTATTATTGGAACAGTTTGTACACTGGCAAAACCTAAAAATATGAAAATTATGCCACGCGATGGGATTGTAACCGTAGCGTTAAGTTGGATATTATTATCATTTTTTGGTGGGCTACCATTTGTATTTGCAGGAGAGATTCCAAATTTAGCAGATGCATTTTTCGAAACTGCTAGTGGTTTTACAACAACTGGTTCCAGTATTTTAAGTGACTTATCTATTTTAGGATATTCTTCCTTATTTTGGCGTAGTTTTACCCACTTAGTTGGAGGAATGGGAGTATTAGTATTTGCATTAGCGATTTTACCAAGTACGGGATCTGATTCCGTTCAGTTAATGCGTGCAGAAGTTCCTGGCCCTGTTTTTGGGAAATTAGTCTCTAAACTAGCAAAAACTGCTCGTATTTTATATGCGATTTATTTAGTAATGACAGCGATATTGGTCATTATTTTAATGCTTGTTAAAGTACCGTTATTTGATGCCTTATTATTATCATTTGGAACAGCTGGTACAGGTGGATTCTCGATTAATAATGCAGGATTTGCCATTTATCAAAATCCTGAGATGGTTGAATGGATTATCGGTGTTGGAATGATGCTCTTTGGAGTGAACTTTAACTTATATTATTTCCTATTATTAGGGTCGATTCGAGAAGTGTTAACGGATGAAGAAGGACGTTCTTATCTTGGAATTATTGCCTTTGCTTCAGTAGCTATTTTTGCTTCATTAAGTATCGTTCAATCTCAGTTAGATGTTCCGTTTAGAAGTGTATTTTTCACAGTTTCATCGATTATTACAACAACGGGATATTCCACAGCTGATTTTGGTCAGTGGGGAGTATTTCCACAAGTAGTATTATTACTATTAATGTTTGTAGGTGGCTGTGCAGGATCGACTGCTGGGGGAATTAAAGTTTCTCGTGTAGTGATTTATTTTAAAAATGCCATTGCTGAAATTAAGAAAATGGGACAACCACGTAGAGTGATTATGCCGAAGTTTAATGGGAAAGTAGTCGATGATAAAATGTCTAGTGGAATTGCAAATTACTTATTAGTGTATGTGGCAGTTTTTTTAGTATTAGTAATTTCTGTCTCTATTGAAGCACCTGACTTTCTTACAGCATTTTCAAGCGTTGCAGCGACCTTTAACAATATTGGACCTGGATTAGGAGAAGTGGGGCCAACAAGTAATTTCTCTATGTATTCTGATTTTAATACGATTTTATTATCTCTTGGAATGATTGCTGGACGTTTAGAAATTTATCCAATGATTTTATTATTCTCTACCACTTCGTTAGGAGCGTTTTTCATTTCTGAAAAATAGGAGGAAGCGTTTTGGATAAATTCGTAAAAGGTAGAATTTATACATTAATCGGTGCAATTTCGTGGGGATTATCTGGAGCTTGTGGTCAATATTTGATGAATGATTCAGCAGTTTCTCCTATCTATTTAACAGCACTTCGAATGATGATTGCCGGTTTAGTTTTAACGTTTTTGGCATTTTGGAAACAACCGAAGCAATTTCGTGAAGTAGTGAAGTCTCCAAAAGTAATGGGTAGAATGTTATTTTTTGGGATATTTGGATTGATGTTATGTCAATTGACTTATTTAATTGCCATCCACTCGTCCAATGCAGGAACTGCAACAGTTCTGCAGTATACTTGTCCGATTTTAATTGTCATTTATGTGAGTTTAAAAGAGAAGACAGTTCCAACAGTAATGGAATTTGTTGCGATAGTTTTTGCTTTATCAGGTACGTTTGTTATTGCGACTCATGGGAATCCTTTTAACTTATCTCTTAGTCCTGCCGGTTTGTTTTGGGGAATTATTTCCGCATTTGCTTATTCATTATATACCTTATTACCAGGAAAATTAATTCAACAATGGGGAAGTTTAATGGTAACTGGATTAGGATTATTATCCGGTGGGGTTTTATTTTATATTGGAAGCGCAAGTTGGCAATATACAATTCAATGGAAGCCTTACACGCTAATAGCTTTTATTGGAATTATTGGAATTGGAACGATTTTTGCATATACATTGTATTTAGAAGGAGTTTCACTTATTGGACCTGTTCAAGGAAGTTTATTGGCTTCAGCAGAACCAATTTCCTCGGTATTCTTTTCGATGATATTATTAGGAGAAGTGTTCCAATTAATTGATATTTTGGGAATCATACTCATACTAATAGCAGTTTATCTCATTACGATGAAAGAACAATTGCAAGAACAACATATGAAAATAAAACGATAACCTATACCTCTGTGAAGTGAATTCGCAGAGGTATTTTTATTCAAATATAAAAATTGTGAAGCAAAAATGAACAAATTGTGAATCTGCTTATTTTATAACATTGAAATTTATCGTATGCGATTGGATGCTATTTAGTGAATTAATAAATAAAAAAGTTTGAATTATTTTTATTAACTATGACTAGTTATACGATTTAATTATTAATATTTTATATATGGAAAAACAATTCTTTTTTTTGTCTATCACATATGTACATTTGAATCATTCTAAAGTGGTAGTAATAAATATGAAGAAAATGTGAATGAATTGTGTTTTATGTGTTTGAAAATGATTTTTTATACAAAAAATGTTGACATAAGTTTGTGAATCGGATAAAATCTAAATCACCGACTTTTAAAAGTTTTAATAAATTAATGTACAAGGAGAATGTAAATGGGTAAAAACAATCAACAAAAACCTATTAAACAATATCAAAAATTTGGTATTCGTAAATTCACTCAAGGTGTAGCGAGTGTAATGATCGCTAGTGGAATGTTCTTTATGGTAGGTGGAGTAGCATCTGCAAATGAAGTAGCAGCACAAACAGAAACTACGACACAACAGGTAGCAGAAGAAACTGCTCCTAAAAAAGTAGAAGAAAAACAAGAATCTAAGCAAGAAACAAAACAAGAAGAAAAAACAGTTCAATTAAATAAAACTCAATTAGAGAACTATATTAAAGAAATTAGTTCGAATATCGAAGCAGGAAAATATGCTTCTAAAACTGAAGAAAGTGTAGCTACTTTAAAATCTGAACTATCATCAGCACAAGCTACATTAACAAGTGCAAAAACACAAGAAGAGTTAACAAAAGCTTATCAACAATTAGTAATGACAGTTAACTCAAAATTAAAAAATAAACCAGTAGAAAAGAAAGAAAAACCAGCAACAGAAGATACAACAAATGGGAAACCAACTGTAGGGAAATCTGCAGCAAATACGGAACCGGTTTCTGAAACGAATTCTATTGCAAACACTGGTAAAAATGACGAACGTAATGGTAAAGAAATCAATAAAGAAAATGCATTCCGTGCGGATGTTGCAGATACAGTAACAGCACCACCACTTTCAGAAGAAGAACAAGCAAACCACTGGAAGCAATATGCAGATAAAAACACTGAACGATTAACGAAACAAATTAAATGGTTTGATGTTGCTAGTAGCAAAGCAACTATAGAAAATCTTGGTGAAGGTGATCGACTTAAAGTAGGAACAAAATTCACACAAGAAATCTCACCTGGATATGTTGTAACATTAACAGTTACTAAATTAGCACCATTTAACTCAACAGATGAGTATAAAAAACGTGGTGGAGCAGGTTATGATGCTAATGCACAAAACGTTTACAAAGATAATACACCAGCTGAATTAAAAGTAGTAACTCAAGGAGGTTACTCAGTTGCGAAAACAAACGGTATGGATACAAAAGGTAAAACAGTTATTCAATCTGTAGTAGATGGAGCTAACGTAGGGGTAGAATTCTCGGTTAAATCTACATTAAACGGCAAAGAAGTTCCTTCGAACGTTGTGTTCTTAACAGGGGAAGAAGCTGGTTCATCTGAAATTGAAATCTATACAACAGATGGTGATGGTTTTGAATTAGTAACTGAGTTGTCAAACTCTAATGTTCCAGGAAAAGAAACAGCTCGTTCGTATATTGGAGAAATATATGAAAGAAGAACTGTTGATACTGCTGGTCACGGACAAAATAGAGCAGATGGACAATTAGGTATTTCTTATACGCTTGAAGGCAGTGGTAAACCAGCTTTTGCTCCATTCTTAGCTGACAAAGGTGCAGGATTTTTCAATACGAAAGTTACAACAGACACTGTAATTACTGCAACAGCAAAAGATGGTACTATTCATGCAGATGGATTAGGAACACAAGTTTTTGGACCGGTATCAACTCACCGTGATTCTGGATTTTCTACTCCATTAGTAATGACACGTAATGCTAAAAATATCGGTATGTACATTATGTCTAATGGTCAACAAGGGTCAATGCTTGGATTCATGGTTTTAGATGAAGGGGATGCTCCAGCTTCATACGGAAGAGTAGCTCACTCTATCTCTAAATCTGATGGACAACACCAACCATACTTAGGATCTGTTCCAGCTGACGTTGACGTACGTACGACACCTATTAACAAAACAAATGCTTTTGTATATGATGATATCAATGGTATCGGTGATGCGGATGAAGGAGCTCGTCAATTAATGGGTGATGAAGTAGCTCCAAACGATAACTTCAAACTTAAAAAAGTTAATGATGGAACATACTCAATGACTTTCGATGCTCACCTAGACGGAGAAGCTAAAGCTTACGTTAATGGTTGGATTGACTTTAATAACAATGGTAAATTTGATGAAGGTGAAGCTGCAGGAGTTACTGAAGTAACACAAGATGGAAAAGTAACTCTAACTTGGACAAACAATTACCAAAACGTAGATACAACTGCGACTAAATTAGCGACTCGTTTACGTATTGCTTACGACAAAGCTGACGTTAAAGCGCCAACTGGTATTGCATACTCTGGGGAAGTAGAAGATTTCCAAGTTCAACAAACTATCCCACCACGTGGAACTAAAAAAGAAACTACAGATGTACAAGGTGCTACTCAAACATCTACTGTAGCATTTAATGCATACGGTCAAAAGAACTATGATTTTGATAAAGACAATGCTATTGATACAACAGTTAAATCTCAAATTGTTAAACCTGATGGATCATTAGTAACAGATGCTGACTTAGTAGATGGTTATTATGTAGTACCAGGGCAAGGTAAATATAAAATTACTGACAACGGTGTAAATGTAGATGTAGAATTTATTCCAGAAGCAAACTTCGTAGGTACAGCAGATGGTATTACAATTCGTCGTACAGACGTAAATGGTAACACTACTGGTTGGGGTAACGAAGGTCGTACAATCATCGGTGGTGAAGGAGAAAACAAAGATCAACTTGAATTAGTTAGTGAACAAGTTCAATTAGCTGGACTTACAGTTAAAGGTTCTATGGATGGACGTTATATTCCAATAGTAACTCCAAAAGAAATCAAAGGAACACCTGAAGAATCAACAGATATCCAAGGTAAACCACAAACAAAAACACCTAAATTCTCAATCGATTTAGATAAAGATGGTGATGGAACTGCACCAGATGCGGTAACACCAAGTGCACAATACCCAGCTAAATTAGTAGATCCAGCAACTGGACAACCAACAGATGAAAAAACAGTAACAGTACCAGGAGAAGGAACTTACACAATCGATCCAGCAACTGGAGCGGTAACATTTACTCCAGAACCACAATTTACAGGAACTGCTAAAGGTATTGACGTATCATTAACAGCACCAGTAGGTCAAGATAAAAATGGTCAACCTGCAATAGCAACAGCTAAAGCAAAATACACGCCAACTGTAACACCTGTTAAACCAACTGCAACTTCAGATACTTCAACAGGAGTACAAGGGGAAACTCAAACAGGTAAACCAACATTTACAGAAGGAAATACAGAAGTACCTATTAAAGAAGGATCTGTAAAATTATTAAATCCAGATGGAACAGAAGCAAATGGACCAGTAGATGCTCTAGACCCAAGTGGTAAAAAAGTTGGTGAATACACTGTAGATCCAACAACAGGTGTAGTAACATTCACACCAACAGACAAATCTTACACAGGACAAGTACAACCAGCTAAAGTTCAAGCTGAAGATAAAAATGGATCAAAAGTTTCTACAACTTACACACCATCTATCGTAGGAGTAATACCAACAGGTAAAGACAAAACAACTGAAGGTATTCAAGGTGCAACTCAATCAGGAAAACCAACATTTGAAGGTGGGAAAGTAACAGTAAACGGTGAAGAAAAAACTGTTGAAATGGACGATACAGTGCCAGCTAAATTAGTAGATCCAAAAACTGGAGACACTGTTGATTCAGTAACAATCGAAGGTGAAGGAACTTACACAGTAGATCCAGACGGAACAGTTACATTCATTCCAGAGAAAAACTTCACTGGTAAAGGAACAGGTGTAACAGTTCAACGTCAAGATAAGAACGGAACACCAGCTAAAGCAACATACACACCAGAAGTTAAACCAGCAATACCGACAGCAACAGATGCTATAACTGAAGATGTTCAAGGTGAAACTCAAAAAGGATTACCAAAATTCTTAGGTGGACGTGTATCAGTAAATGGAAAAACAGAAATCGTACCAATCGATGAGTCTAAGAGTCTTGAATTAATCGATCCTAAGACTGGAAAACCTACAACAGATCCAGTGGTAGTGCCAGGAGAAGGAACATACACAATTAACAACGGTATGGTAGAATTTAAACCAGAACCACAATTTACTGGAAAAGCAACAGGTGTAGGCGTTCAACGTGTAGATATGAACGGAACACCAGTAACAGCGAATTATACTCCAGTAGTTAAACCAACAACACCAACAAGTAAAGATGTAATTACTACAAATGTTCAAGGTGCGACTCAATCAGGGACACCAACATTTGAAGGTGGAAAAGTAACTGTAAATGGTGAAGAAAAGACTGTAGAAATCGACGAAACTGTAAAACCAACATTCGAAGATGGAACAACTGAGA
>NZ_CAUQUN010000019.1:0-38445 GCF_963521425.1 uncultured Granulicatella sp. | reverse complement strand
TTTCAATATTTTTAATTGCTCTCAATATGAAAGTCCTTTCCAAATCCCTGTAGGGTGCATTTTTTGTATTTTCTAGTGTTTCCTGGGATTGTAAAACGTTGTTAAATCAACGTTTTCTATTTTTTGTTTCGCCGATTTCACGGAACATTTACGGAACACGGAACATTTTTGGAACATGGAATAGATACGAAATAAATACTTTTAAAATCAATATTTTATAATGTGGGAAGTTTTGATTTTTAAATTATTTTTAAATTACTTGAGTAAATGGGTGTCTAAAGAAAAGTCTAAAGAGATTTTTGATAACAATATTAAGAAAAGAAAATAACACCCCTATGGTTAAGATGAAAAAATGCACCTTGCTTTTTGAAGTGAGGTGTTTTTTATTTTTGAACTTAGAGGTTGAGAAGTATCAGAATCCAATGCGACATCTCATAGGAGATGTGCCAGAAATATAGGAGACCCGACAGTCCTGCTTATTTTGGCATCTAGTTTTTACTAGATGCTTTTTTATGCAAAAAAGCACTTAACAAGTGTTAAGTACTTGGATGAAATTTAGTATTAAAATACACGAGCTATGTGTTTGATTCGTACGTTATCCCCTTTATATTCTTCAATGCCTAAATGGTCTAATATAGCTATGTACAAATCATGAAAAGTCATTTTTGCAAAAGTCTCAAATCCATAATCGTCTTTTAGTATAGATAATTTCTCAGCTTTTTCTTCTGGAGTTAAATCACTTTTTAAAACTGTAGCTATTAATTTACATTTTTCAATCATTGATAGTTTTTTCATTGTTCCTTATCTCCTTCCTTTTTAAAATTAGAGTTATATTCTTAATTCATTAATCTTTATCTCTAATCATCCCAACTCTATTTTCTGGAAGATAACAAAAATGATGTTTAAGATATAATTTATCAGCCGGGATTTTAGCTACTAAAGTAATAAAACTACTCTCATGTGTATTTTCATCAAACCATTGATCAATGATTCCCATAATTTTATTAGCAATTCCACGTCTCTGAAACTTTTTATCCACCATAATATCAGACACGACAAAGGTAATTCCTCCATCACCTACGACTCTTCCTAGTCCAATAAGTTCATTATCCTCATATACAGAAACAGCGAAAAGTGTCCCCTCAAGTGCCTTTTTAACTTCAGAATTTGGTTTAGTACTATTCATCCCTGAGTTAACTCTCAATTTGTTATAAGCTTCAACACTTGGTGCTTTATGAATAAATTCCATACTAGTAATTCCTCCAATCTCTTCTATACTCTAATTATATCACTTAAAGGCAATCTTTGTATTCTATAAAGGATATTCTATACAAACTTACTTTAGGTTATGTACTATTTTGTATGTATTACTATCGAAAAATTCTTTTAACTGATTTGGTAAAATTACAAAAAAAAGACGCATAAAGCGTCTTAAGAAAATTGAAAAATTCCAATTATTCTATCACGAATTTAGTATAATTGAAATTATATCAAAGAAAGAAATAAAACGCAAATAGAAAATAAACACCCACGAAGTCGTCTTTTACCTTTAGACTGATAGATAAAAAATCTTCCTTAACACCTCTAAACCCAAAATTCATCCATAACTTCTTCCACATTAAATAACTTCAGCGTGCCATTTGCTTTTTCTTTTTCATATTCAGCAATTGTGTTTAACTCATGCTCTAATTCAATCTTTTCCAATAATGCTCGCTTAAATAAAGTGGACAAATCTACTCCTGTAAAGTCAGCATAATTTTGGAAGAGATGTTCCTCTTCTTCACTTAGATATATTGATACTATCATCCTGTCTATTCCTCACTTTCGCAGAATCTATCGTTTCCACCCCTATCTTTTAATCTTACAACCCATCTACACTTTCACGATACTCAATATGCAACTCGTCCTTATACTCTTCACAGATTGTTTGATAATCGTATTCAGATAAACTTGCGATAAATAAGTCATAGTCTAAATCTAACTGATCTTCTTCATAGCTTTCTTTCCAAATTTCAAATTCTCTTTCAAATGGTAATGTGCTCTTCCATTCATCTTCTTCTGAGAAGCAATGTTCTGAAATAAAATGTGCTAATGCTTTATAAGAATCAAAACAATAATAATCTTTCACCATTGGTAGTGCTACTTCTAATGATTCATTTCCTTGTTTTACTTGATTACGATGTACATATAATTGACTCATATTAAATCCCTCTTTTTCTTATATTATCTTACACTTCAAACTATATACGAAATACTTCTTTTCAGCAATTAAAATCCCTTATTCTGCTTATCGAGTCTATCTTAAACAAAAAAACTCAACGAACTCCAATCCAATGGAACTTGTTGAGTTTCAATTTTACAATGATTCATCTTCTATCGGTAATAAAATTTCAAATATGCTTCCTTTTCCTAGTTCGCTTTCTACTGAAACTTCTCCTCCTAATCGATGCACAATGGATTGAACAATCGCAAGTCCTAATCCATTGCCTTCTTGAACATGCGACTGCTCCGATTGGTAAAATTGTTCAAAGATATGTCTTTGTGCCTCAGGAGAGAGTCCGATTCCCTTATCTTCTATCTGAATCTTAACCTGTTTATTTTCTTCAAAAATCGTAATGATTAATTCGACCGTATCTCCAGAATATTTAATTGCATTATCAATTAAATTTGTCCAAACTTGCATCATCAAGTCTGCATCCGTTTGACAACAGACAGGCTTGCTTGAAAAAGTTAGGTGAATGTCTTTCTCTTTCCATTTTTCTGTCATCAAAATAACTGCATGTCGAATTTGTTCATCCAATTGTACTCTTGTTTTCTGCGGCGAAAAGTCCTTTTCCATTTTGGTAAGTGTTACAATATCATCACATAAACGGCTCAATCGCATACTTTCCGATTGTAAAATATGCGTTAAGTCCCTTCTTGTAGCTTCATCCAATTTTTCATCCGCTAATAAATCACTAACGCCTACTAATGCTGCAATGGGAGTTTTTAATTCATGAGAGAAATTCGCTATAAAATCCGCACGGTGTTGACTACTCTTCTTTAAATCTTCAGCCATCTGATTGATATTTTGAGCTAATTGGTCAATTTCATTATGATATTTTGCAGTATCTTTTGGATATTTTCTACGATGGATTTTATGATTATAATTCCCCTTAGAAATTGCTTTAACTGATTCATTCAAATCAGAAATAGGTCGTGTTAAGTGAACAGAACCTTGCCACATCACTAAGCTTCCAATAACAATAATCGTTCCACTAAAAATCAATAACCAAATTGTTAAACTTGTTTCAATTTTTAAAAGATTTTTTAGGGAAAATATAACTGCTACTCCAATCAAACTTATCGCTATCAATATCGTAAAAAATAATCGGACAAAATATTTTCGAAGTGAAAATTGAATTTCTTTTTGTTTATCCATGTTTCATTTTTCCTTTATAGCCTAATCCTCTAACGGTTACAATATCAAAATCTTCATTCTCTTTAAGTTTTTGACGAAGTCTTTTAATACAAGCATCGACTAAACGTTCATCATAATCTTCTTCCATTCCCCATATATCATCTAACAAATCTAATCGTGTAAAGATTTTTTCTGGATAACTTAATAATTTATATAACAAGAAAAATTCTTTTGGGGGAATTTGTACTTGTTCTCCTGTTGTTAAATCCGTCATTGTTAAGGCATTGTAATCTAATCGAGTGTGAGTAAAAGTCAGCACTTTTTCTGCTTCAAGTTGAGATCTTCTCAGTAATGCTTTCACTCTTAAAACGAGTTCTTCTAATCGTAGAGGCTTCACCATATAATCATCCACCCCTAATTTAAAAGCTGCTTCTAGCGATTCTAATTGAGATTTTGCTGTTATCATTAAAATAGGCAATGTATGCTTCGTTTCTCGCAATGTTTGAACGAATTTATATCCATCCATTTCAGGCATCATAATATCTGAAATAACTAAATCAATCTGCTGTTTTTCCATCAAATTTAAAGCTTCTCGTCCATTTTGAACGGTATGAACTGAGTAATTTTCTTGCTTTAATTTTGTTGAAATCATTGTTTTAATCGCAAAATCATCTTCACAAACTAATATACTAAACATAGTTCCTCCTTATTAGGAACATTATAGCATATTTCTTACAGGCGAACTAAACTTCCTTTTTTTAATTCGTAGACAGTGTCCACATATTCTAATACAGAACGGTCATGAGTGACCATAATAGCACTCTTTTGTTTTTCTTTTACTTCTCTTTGAATTAATTGTGCAATTTCCTGTGCTTTTTCTGGGTCTAAACTAGCCGTTGGTTCATCTGCTAAAATTAATTGCGGATTTCCGATAAATGCTCGTGCAATGGCAACTCTTTGTTTTTGCCCACCAGAAATTTGATTAGGGTATAAATGATAACAGCCCTCTACCCCTAATTCTTTTAATAATGTTTGAATTTCTTCTTTACGTTTAGCAGCATCTTTTTGTCCTTTTAATTTAGAAACTACTTCTAATTGATCCCCTACTGTCATATAAGACAATAATTGATGATCTTGGAAAATAAATCCTAATAATTCTAAACGTTTTTTAGTCCATTCACTTTGCGTTACATTCGTTAAATTTTGATCTGCTATACGGATTTCTCCTGAATCAGAAGATAATAATAATCCAGCAATTGATAAAAGCGTTGATTTTCCTGAACCTGAAGGCCCTACAATCGCAACAAATTCCCCTTTATTCACTGTTAAATTTAAATCATGAAGAATTTCTCTTTTTTGCATTCCATCCATAAATGATTTTGTAATATTTTTTAATTCAATAACTGACATTTTATTCACCCTTTCCACCAATGACTTCAATTGGGTCTACTTGCTTAATTTTTAAGATGGATAATGTTCCACATAATATAGAAATCATAATAAAACTTAATGCAATTGTTACATTTCCTTGTAATGTCATATAAAAAGGCATTGAACTTGGCAGAACAAAAACTAAACCTAAAGCACACCCTAACCCAATACTGACTCCGATAATAGATAAAATACTAATTTGAGATAATTGAATCATGGCAATTTGTTTCATAGACATTCCAATTGCTTTTAACACCCCAAATTGTTGTAATTTTTGTAGTGTTAAAATATAAAAGAATACTCCTAAAACTGCTGAGGATGCTACTAATAATACCCATGTAATCATTGTTAGAGTTAGATTTGTCGCAGTATAGCCTGGAATTTTTTTAATTAATTCTTTTGAATTGTAGACAACCAATTGACTTGATAAATCTTCTGAATTGATTGTTTGATTCGTTACAATTGTTTGTGGTTTCCAAGTGTAATTTGGATCAATTTTTGTGCGCATCGCTTCATATGTTTCTGTTGTTACAAACGCAATCGAACTATGACCATATTTAGCATTTTTTGCAAAAGCTACTACTGTTAAATTCTCTTTTGAAGTTTTATCTTGAATCGTATCTCCTACTGCAATTCCTTTTTCTTTATAAGATTCATCTAATACGACTTCTTGATTGCCTAATTTTTCTAATGAATAATCCATCGTTTCTACTTTACTTGATACTAAATTTAATTGATCAATTGCAAAAAATGTTACATCTTGATTATTATCTTCATCTTCTTTAGAAAGAGATGAACGTTGAATAACTAACCCAAAAGAGTCTTCTAATTTTAACGCTTCAATTTCTGTTAAATTTTGACTTGTCAAATTAGAAAAAGGGATAACCCCTTGCGAATCTTTCGAAAGAATATAATGTACTTCTCCAAAATTTTCAATTTGTGCGGTAATAATTCTTCCTAAACCATTTGATAATCCAGATAAAAAGATTACCATAAACATCATTATGACAATTAGTACCTCGATTAAAATAAATTTTTTCGGTTGATATTTAATTTCATTCCATGCAATTTTCATATAAATTTCTCCTTTATTTTTAATGATGTTTCTACTATAAAAGAGAAATATGACCTGAATATGACATTGGAGAAATTTAGACAAAAAAATACGGAATAAGAATTTTACTTTCTTATCCCGTTATTTTCATCTATACTTTTAAATCCCAAAACTAATTCTGAGACCTTCATTCACTTTTTCCATAAAGGCATCATCAACTTCTGTTATTTTTTCAATTAATCGTACTTTATCAATGGTACGAACTTGTTCTAATAACACAGTAGATTCCTTACTAAATTGAAATTGATCTTTTTGAATTTCAATATGGGTTGGTAAATTGGCTTTTTCATGTTTTGCCGTAATGGCAGCGACAATTACCGTCGTACTAAAATGATTCCCAACATCATTTTGAACAATTAGAACGGGACGTTTTCCTCCCTGTTCACTTCCTACTACAGGAGATAAGTCCGCTAAATATACTTCTCCTCTTTTTACCATTTATCTTTCTCCTAATCATCATTTATAACTTCTTGGCACACGATCACTAATTAAACAAAGTGATTCATATGAAATTGTGTGGCTTCTATGAGACAATTCTTCTGCAGTAATACACTGATTGCCATTTTTTCCTAATAGAGTTACCTTTGTTCCTACTGGCATTTTATAAGGAAGACGAATCATACATTGATCCATACAAACTCGACCAACAATCGGACATCTTACACCTGAAACAATGACTTCACCTGGAGCATATGCACGAAGATAGCCATCAGCATATCCTACTGGTAATGTAGCAATCCATTCATCCTCACTACAAGTATAGGTAGCACCATAACTAATTGTGTCCCCTGCATGTAGTTGTTTTACATAAACAATCTCCGCTTCCCAAGTTAATGCTTCTTCTAATGGTAATGTATCAGGAAGTCTTAACCCTCCATTAGAAGGATTTAATCCATACAAACCAATCCCCCATCGAATGACATTTGTTGTTAATCCTTCATGCCAAATAGCTGCAGCTGAATTTGAACAATGAACATAAGTTGGACATTGTTCTAAAGCTTCCACACATTCGTTGAAAGCTATCAATTGGTGTTCAAACTGACTCGTATCTGCTTCATCAGCAGTCGCAAAATGAGTAAAGATACCTTCAAAAATAAATTGCGCATCATATTCTCTTAGAAATTGTTCTATCTCTTGAACTTGATCTGGTGTTCGAACTCCAATTCTTCCCATCCCTGTATCAATCGCCAAATGTACAATCAGTTGCTTTCCATCTGGAATTAGAGTCTGAGCTTTTTCTAACCAATCTAAAGAACTCACTGTAGTAGATATACGATAGTCACAGAGGATTGGTACATCTTCTAATCGGCTAATTCCTAATATCAGAATCGGTTCTTGGAAACCTTCTTGTCTTAATTGAATCGCTTCATCTAATAATGCGACACAAAATCCCGCAACTCCTTCTTCATGAGCCGCTTTAGCCACTTCTATCATTCCATGCCCATAAGCATTTGCCTTTACTACGGCAAAAATAGCTGTATTGGGATAATGATCTTTAACAGCTTTAATATTTTGTTTAATTGCATTTAAATGAACGATTACACGTGTATTCCTATGAATTGCAGGAACCATATCTTCACTTTCCTTCTTCTATATTTTGGGAGTCTCTTCTAATATAACGACAGCATACGCATCATTGTTTGTATGCGTGATACTGATATGTTTTTGATAATGGTGCGGAGCAGTTAATACTGGTTGTCCAGTCTCAGCATTTAGAATTTCAATCTCTTGAAAAGACACAGCTTTCCCTATTCCAGTACCTAATGCTTTAGAGTACGCTTCTTTTGCTGCGAATCTTCCAGCTAAGTATTCAACTTTTCTTTTCATTCCTAAAGTTTCGTACACAGAAAATTCCTTTGGAGTTAATACTCGTTGAATGAATGATGAATCTTGTACTACAATTTTTTCTATTCTTGATAATTCAATAGCATCCATTCCGACACCAATAATCGCCATTTCAATTCTCCCTTTAAAAACATAATGTATCTCTTATTGTATCAAATGAAATCGCATTTGTCAGAATTTTTTACTAATCTTTAGTAATTTTCTCCACTAAAAAAGACGACCGAAGTCGTCTTCTTATTCATTATTTTTGACGGATTGTAAATCCTTTGTCAGATTTCTTTTTATGATTTCTACGACGAGAATCTTTACTCTTATATCCACGAGTATATTCTTCATCTAACCCACGACCACGGCGGTCTTCTTTACGTTTGAAGCTTCCTTTACCATTACGGCCTCGGTTATCTTTACGATCACTGCGATTGTAATTTCCACGGCTATTGCCACGTTTACGGCTTGGTAATGGACGCTCTGGAGTGATTTTAACAGGAATTTCTGTTGGGTCTTTAATCATTCCACTTACTAATAATGCTGCTAATTCTTCTGCTTCATATTCATCTAATAAATAAGAAATAGCTTCTTTAAAACGACGTGTGTCTACTGACTTCATCTTTTCATCAATTTGCTCAATAGCAGATTTCATTTGTCCTTCTATTGCTTCCATTTGAGTTGGTGGACGTAATGCCGTCATTCTCTTACGAGTTAAATCTTCAATTACTCGTAAATAATCCATTTCATTTGGTGTTACAAAAGTAACTGACATCCCTTCTTGACCCGCACGTCCTGTACGTCCAATACGGTGAACATAACTTTCTGGATCTTGTGGAATATCATAGTTATAAACATGCGTTACACCTGAAATATCTAATCCACGTGCTGCTACGTCTGTTGCTACTAAAATATCTAAATGATTATTTTTGAAATCACGTAAAACGCTCATACGTTTTTGTTGACTTAAATCACCATGAATTCCTTCTGCACGAAAACCACGCATTTCAAGTCCACGTGCTAATTCATCCACACGACGTTTTGTACGGCCGAATACAATCGTTAATTCTGGTGTTTGAACATCTAATAAACGAGTCATAATGTCAAATTTTTCAAAATCTTTACATTTTACAAAATATTGATCAATTAATGTCGCTGTCATTTCACTTGATTTAATACGAACATGTTCAGGTTCTTTCATAAACTGAACTCCAATTCGTTTAATATCATCTGGCATCGTGGCAGAGAATAATAACGTTTGGCGGCTTTCTGGGACTAATTTAATAATCGATTCAATATCTTCTAAAAATCCCATGTTTAACATTTCATCTGCTTCATCTAATACTAATGTTTCAATATTGTCTAAGCGAAGTGTTTTTCTAGAAATGTGGTCTAATAAACGTCCAGGTGTTCCTACTACGATATGTGGTTGATCTTTTAATTGGCGAATTTGACGACCAATGTCTGCCCCACCATAAACTGCTTGTACATGAATTTTTTTATCTTTTCCTAAGCGATATAATTCTTCTTGCGTTTGAATCGCTAACTCACGTGTTGGAGCAATGACTAATCCTTGTACTTTACGATTACGAAGATTAATTTTTTGAAGCATTGGTAATCCAAAAGAAGCTGTTTTCCCTGTACCTGTTTGCGCTTGACCAATCACATCTTTACCTGCTAAAGCTAATGGAATTGTTTGTGATTGGATTGGTGTTGCTTCCTCAAATCCCATTTTTTCAATTGATTCTAATAAGGCTGAATCTAAGCCTAATTCATTAAATTTCATATTTTCCTCCTTGTACTGCTGAAGAGAAGCACACGAGGTATCTTAACCTTCACAATAAAAGTCTGGAACATCTTGAGCTCCAGACTTCTGAACATTACGAGATTATACAATATTACTTGTTCAATCTTCATGATATATATCATTACATTTGTGTAAACTTCTCAACTCTCCAAGTACTATAGCATGTTCAAAGCTAGATTGCAAAGAAAAGCCCTTTGATTTCACAAATGAAATAACGAACAAATAGAAATTATGCTTCTTTTAATGCCTCTACAACTGCTAATAATCCAGTACCATTACTAGATTTCACTAACACTTGGTCATTTAATTGTAAATCTTCTTTTAATAATTGAATCAATGCAGCTTTATCACTTTCAACATAATGTAAGTGAGATACTTCAAAACGAGATTTTAATGCTTCATATAAAGCACTCATTTCTTCCCCATATAAATACACTTCTTGAATTTTCTCTGGGAATATTACTTCAGAAATACTAGCATGTAATGCTTTCGATTGTTCTCCTAATTCACGAATATCTCCTAATACGACAATTTTACGTCCATTAGTAGCTACTGATGTAAAGGATTGAATCACAGATTTCATTGCAATTGGACTTGCATTATAAGCATCATTTAAAATTTTAGAACCACGAATGCCATCTACCCATTGCGTACGATTTTTTGTTAATTCAAACTGTTGAATTGCTTCAATGGCTTGTTCTAATGGCACACCACATTCTAAGCCTACTTGAAGGGCAGCTAGCGCATTATTGACATTGTAAGCTCCTAATACAGGGAGTTGAACAGAATGTTTGGAAGGTTTCACTAAATCAAAAATAGTATGGTCTTCAAATAATTGAATATTTTCAGCCTGAATCACACTGCTACTACCTTCTCCGAACGGTAACACCTTAAAGTGTTTTTCTGCCTGCTTTTCTTCTAGTTGTTGTTCTAATAAAGGTTCGTTTGCTGGGAAAATGATACTTCCTTTTTCACGCAATCCTTTTAAGATTTCTAATTTAGCCTTTGCAATTCCTGCGCGACTTCCTAAATTTTCCATATGGGATTCACCAATTAGAGTAATGACTGCTATAGAAGGTTTTGCTAGTTTGCTTAAAAATTCAATTTCACCAAAATCACTCATGCCCATTTCTAATACTAATTGTTCTGTATCTTCTGGCATATCTAAAATCGTTTGAGGTAATCCAATATCATTATTAAAATTTCCTTGCGTTTTATAGACACGATAACGACTAGCAAGTACTGCAGCTGTCATATCTTTTGTCGTTGTTTTCCCAGAACTTCCTGTAATACCAATAACATTTGGTTGAACTTTTTCTAAATACCATTTTGCTAACTCTTGGAAAGCTTCTAGTGGATCATCCACCCAAATCACACAAATTCCTTCTGGTGGAGTTTGGTCTGGTCTTCCCCAAAATACAGCTTTTGCGCCTTTTTCTATCGCTTGTTCAATGTAATCATGTCCATCTGTTTGTCCTTTTAATGGAATAAATAAACTATTTTGAGATAATTTTCTAGTATCAAATGAAACTGACTCAATACTATCAAAACGATAATCTGTTTGATAATCAATTGCTTTAACAGCTTTTACAATTTGTGCAACTGTTCCGATTGCCATGTTTTTACTTCCTCTCTCACAAAAAGCGCCTCTGTGAGGCGCCTTTCTTATCCATTTTGTCGATCTTTATAACGTTTTAAAGCTAATTGAATTAATTCTTCAACTAAATCTTTGTATGAAATTCCTGTCTTCTCCCAAAGAAGTGGATACATACTAAATTGAGTAAATCCAGGTAAAGTATTAACTTCATTAATATAAATATCATTTGTTTCTGTTAAGAAGAAATCACATCTTGTTAACCCACTACCATCAATGGCACGGAATGCTTTTGCAGAATATTCTCTTACTTTTGCAGATACTTCATCAGAAATTTGCGCTGGAATTTCTAATGTAACGGTATTGTTAATATATTTTTCATTGTAGTCATAAAAACCACTTGTCTTAACAATTTCACCTACAACAGAAGTATTCGCTTCATCATTTCCTAAAACCGCACATTCAATTTCTCTTGCTTCAATCCCTTGCTCTACTACAATTCTACGATCATATTTCAGTGCCTCAACAATGGCAGTTGTTAATTCTTCACGATTTTCCGCTTTTGAAATTCCTACACTTGACCCCATATTAGCTGGTTTAACAAATACTGGGTAAATTAATGTTCCTTCAATTTTATTATAAATACTTTCAGGATTTTGTTTCCATTGTGTTTTATTAAACGGTACATATGGTAATTGTGGTAATCCTGCTTGTTGGAATAATTGTTTGCTTGTAATTTTATCCATTCCACAAGCGCTTGCTAATACGCCACATCCAACATAAGGAACATCCATCATTTCAAACAATCCTTGAATGGTTCCATCTTCCCCATTAGGTCCATGTAATACTGGGAAAACCACACATTCCTCTTCTTTTAAATCATAAGGAGTTACAAGTACACCTGTCGAAACTTCTCCTTCACTCGTTGCAAAGTGAGCTTCTTTACTTGTTTCTAATCTTAATGCTTCAGAAAAAGCTACAGGCCCTGTTAATGGTTCACCTTTAAGCCATTCTCCTTTTTGATTAATATAGACTGGTTGAACTTCATAATAATCAAAATAGATTTCTTTAATAATTGAAAAAGCCGTTAAAATTGAAATATCATGTTCAGCACTTTTGCCTCCATAAACGACTATAATTTTCATAAACAATCCTCCAACTAGAACTATCTTATCTAGATACTTCTTTCATAGTTCATACACTAGTATATCAAATGCACTATCAACTGACAAGGTACTCACATTTTGCTAAAATATTTTGGATATATAAAAAGAGCCAAGCGAACTTGACTCTTTAACAGATTTACGATTATTAATTGGCTGGTCGGTGTATCCAGCATCTCAGGTACCTTAATAAGGTGCGGCAGGAACCCTTTCTGCCCTCAATTAATAATATTTGTTATCTTTATTTTACGGCTTATAATTTTTATTGTCAACTTTTTTCAGTCTCCCGCTAAATAATCGGGATTGCAATTTATAATCCGATATTGTATACATACTAGGTATATAATAAAAATCCTTAGAACCATAAATTTTTAATGCTACTAAAACATTATCCTCAAAAATCTTTACATACTCTATACTCTCAGACTTTTCGTTAGGATTCATCCCTACATAATCTGGATTATTTATAATTTCTTCTACCTTATCAAAATATTTTAAAACATCTATATGGTTTCTTTTAATTAAATGTTTTTCAAGATTAGTTTTTGAATACTTAATATTCTGGACTTCACTAGCTATACCTAATAGTTCTTTAATATACCTCTCAACTTTCATAATCTAATCCTCCCACGTAAATTGTAGCCAAACTTGTTAACTATTGTAGGAAGTATTATAGAAATTATCACAATAGTATAAATAAATGGAATCCATCTTATGTAAGTAATAAATTTTAAGTATTTTACTTTGACTTGTTTGATACAACTTTAACCTTTTAAATCTAAGAAATTGAGGATTTCTAATTAAATATCTCTTCCTTAAAAATACCCCTCTTCCTTTAAAGAACAATAAGTATGATCTCCCACAATAAAATGATCTAACAATTCAATGCCCATCATCTCTCCACATTCCGATAATCGTCTTGTAAAATCAATATCCGCTTGAGACGGAGTAACATTTCCACTTGGATGATTATGCCCGATAATGATTCTTGCTGCAGAGAAACGAACGGCTTCTCTAAAAATTTCTCTTGGATGAACGACTGCTTGATTCAGTCCTCCTCGAAAAATAATTTTTTTCTTAATCACTTCATTTTTCGAATTTAAAAATAATGCAATTAAATGTTCTTGATACATATCTTTTAATTCTTCCATAATACATTCTCCCGCTTTTTGCGAGCTTGTAATATGTCCTAATTTTGTTTGCTTCGCTGTTCCTAATCGAATTCCCAACTCCATTGCTGCTTTTAATTCAATAGCTTTTGTTCGTCCAATTCCATGAATCGCCATTAATTCTTCCACTGTTGCCATTTTCAATGTAAATAAATCTTCAAACGTATTTAACACTACTTTCGCTAATTGCAATACATTTAATTCTCTGGAACCAGTCCGAAGCAAAATCGCTAATAATTCATAAGTTTCTAAACTTTTTGCTCCTAATTTTTCTAATCGTTCTCTTGGCATTGATTCTAATGGTAATTCTAATAATTGTTGATCCATTTCCATTTTATTTCCCCCTTTTGCAATCGTTCTTTCAACTTATATATATGCAAAAAAGGCTAAAAAATATTTATTTTATAAAAATTTTTCTCATGAAAGAAATAAAATAAAGAGAACCTGTAATCCACAGTATTTCTTGGTCTGACGTTTTGTTGATATATTTTTCGATAAATTGTTGAGCATCCTCTACAAATTCAATCTCACTATGAGGGTAGTCCGTTTTTTCAATTGCCCCTACATAATCAAAAGTCGTTAATACTACTCGAGCTTCAGGTAATTCTTTTCGTAAATAATCGACCATTTCTTTATAGTGTTTTCTCTTTAAAGCTGAAAATAAAATCGTATGTTGAACTCCAGCTTCTCCGTATTGTTTTACCGTTTCAACAAATTGTTTTAATGCATGAACATTATGAGCTCCATCTAGTATTATTTTAGGGCTTTGATATACAACTTCCATTCTCCCAGGCCACGTGACCGTTTGAAAACTTTTTTTAACGGCAGATAGATTAATTGGAAGTTGAAATTTCTCCTCAAATCGTAAAAAGCACTCTAACGCTACTGCAGCATTTTCTAATTGATACTTCCCTTTTAAATTCAGATAAGAAATGTGAATTTGAACATCTGAATTATTAAATACTAGTCCCTCTTCATACGGTTCGATTTTAAACTCTCGTTCAAACTGATGTAAGTCACAGTTATAAGCTTCTCCTACTATTTCTGCGACTTTCAAGGCTTCTATCGGTAAATTTCCCAATACAACTGCTTGATTTTGTTTAAAAATTCCCGTTTTTTGGATCGCAATTTGTTCAAGCGTATTTCCTAACATTTCTTCATGATCCAAACCAACCGATGTAATCACACTCATCGTTGAATGGACAATATTAGTTGTATCTAATAATCCACCAATACCTACTTCTAATAAAGCAACTTCTACTTTTTTTCTAGAAAAATAGACTAAAGCCATAGCCGTCATGATTTCAAAGAAACTTAACGGTTCATACTCATCTATCAATTGTGCTTCTGCTTGTTGAACGAGCTCTCCAACTATTTCAAAGTCTTCTTCGGACATTACGTTGCCATTGATTAAAAAACGATCCGTATAATCAATTAAATGAGGGGAAACAAATGCTCCTACCTTTTGTCCATGATGAACAAATAAGGACGATAACATCGCAATCGTAGAACCTTTTCCATTCGTTCCTGTCACATGAATAATCGGATAATCATCTTGCGGATTTCCTAGAAGCGACATTACTACCTTCATTCTTTCTAATCCGTATTTTCGTTTATATTTCATTCGATCTAATATCCACTCTCTAACTGTTTGCATGAACTCCCCTTCTTTCATTTTCATCATACAAATTCCCACTTCAACTTGCAAGAAATATAAAGACTTTTCCTGATTCTACGTACCCAACGAATAAAAAATCCCGCTAGTGATTTCTCACCAACAGGATTTATCGAATACCTGATTTATCTCAGTATTCTTTTATGCTAATGTTTTTAAGGTTGCAATACGTTCTAGAACTGCTTGACGTTGATCAGCGTATTCTTTACCTTTTGCACGTTCTGCTTCTACAACTGCTTCTGGTGCTTTCGCAACAAATTTTTCATTTGATAATTTTTTCTCTACACGATTCACTTCATCTTGCAGTTTAGCCGCTTCTTTTTCTAAACGAGCAATTTCGTCATCAATATTTATTAATCCTGCTAATGGTAAGTAAATTTCAGCTCCACTAATGACACTTGTTACAGCGTGGCTTGGGGCTTCTACTTCTAAACCATATTCAAATGATTCAGGATTACAGAAACGAGCAATATAGCTTTCATTTTCTGATAAAATGGCTTGAATATCTGCACTTGAAGTTTTGGCAACAATCGCAATTGGTTTAGATAATGGTGTATTCATTTCATTTCTGCTTGTACGAACTGAACGAATAAAGTCCATTAAAAATTCCATTTTTTCTGCTGCTGCTTCATCCATTTGACTTTCTTGTACAACTGGATATTGAGCAACCACTAATGAATCTCCAATATGAGGAACTGATTGCCAAATTTCTTCTGTTACGAATGGCATAATTGGATGTAATAAACGTAATGTTTGATCTAATACATATACTAAAATGCTACGAGTTGTTAATTTAGCAGCTTCATCAGTTCCTGCTAATGTTTCTTTAGACATTTCAATATACCAGTCGCAGAAATCATCCCAAATGAAACGATATAATAGACGACCCGCTTCACCAAATTCAAATTTTTTGAATAATTCTGTTACTTTAGCAATGACTTGATTTAAGCGAGTTAAAATCCATTTATCTGCTAATGTTTTTTCACCAGTGATATCTAATTCTTCCACTGTTAAATCACCAATATTCATTAATGCATAACGACTTGCATTCCAAATTTTGTTGATAAAGTTCCATGCAGCATCCATTTTATCAGTTGAATAACGAACGTCTTGTCCAGGTGCTGAACCATTTGCTAAGAACCAACGTAATGCATCTGCTCCATATTGTTCGATGACTTCCATTGGATCTACACCATTACCAAGAGATTTACTCATTTTACGTCCTTGGCTATCACGAATTAACCCGTGAATTAATACATTTTTAAATGGACGTTTGCCAGTAAATTCTAATCCTTGGAACATCATACGACTTACCCAGAATGTTAAAATATCATAACCTGTTACAAGTGTACTTGTTGGATAGTAACGTTTATAGTCACTAGCTTCAACATCTGGCCACCCCATTGTTGAAAATGGCCATAATGCAGATGAGAACCATGTATCTAATACGTCCACATCTTGTGTCCAGTTTTCAGCATCTTCTGGAGCTTCCATTCCAACATATACTTCACCTGTTTCATTATGATACCATGCTGGAATTTGATGTCCCCACCATAATTGACGAGAAATTACCCAGTCGTGAATATTTTCCATCCAACGTAAGTAAGCATCATTAAAACGTGGTGGATAGAAATTAACCGTATTGTCTTCTTCAGCACGTTGCGCTTGAATTGCTTGTTCTGCTAATGGTCCCATTTTAACAAACCATTGTTTTGATAAACGAGGTTCTACAACAACATCTGTACGTTCAGAATGACCAACACTATGAACATGTTTTTCAATTTTCACAAGAAGTCCTGCTTCTTCTAAATCTTTTACAATGGCTTTACGAGCTGCAAAACGATCCATACCTTCGTATTTTCCAGCTAATTCATTCATTGTAGCATCATCATTCATGACATTTACACGTGGTAAATTATGACGATTACCAACCTCAAAGTCATTTGGGTCATGAGCAGGTGTAATTTTTACAACCCCTGTTCCAAAATCTTGCTCAACATACTCATCCGCAATAATTGGAATTTCTTTTCCAACTAATGGTAAGATAACTGTTTTCCCAATCAATGCTTGATAACGTTCATCTTCAGGGTGAACTGCAACAGCAGTATCTCCAAGTAGCGTTTCTGGACGAGTCGTCGCAACTTCTAATACTCCACTTCCATCTGCTAATGGATAATTCATATGGTAGAAAGCACCTTCTACATCTTTATGAATAACTTCGATATCTGATAATGAAGTTTTTGCTTTTGGATCCCAGTTAATAATGTATTCTCCACGGTAAATTAAGCCTTTTTCATATAACGTTACGAATACTTTTTTAACAGCATCTGATAAGCCTTGGTCTAATGTGAAACGTTCACGACGATAGTCAACTGAAATCCCCATTTTTGCCCATTGTTCACGGATATGGCTTGCATATTCTTCTTTCCATTCCCATGTTTGTTCTAAGAATTTTTCACGTCCTAGGTCATAACGAGATAACCCTTCTCCACGTAATTTTTCTTCTACTTTTGCTTGAGTCGCAATTCCGGCATGGTCCATTCCTGGTAACCATAGTGTATCGTACCCTTGCATACGTTTTTGACGAATAATCATATCTTGTAATGTAACGTCCCACGCATGTCCTAAGTGTAATTTACCTGTTACATTTGGTGGTGGAATAACGATTGAATAGGGTTCTGCATTTGGATCTTCGTTTGGATGGAAGACTCCTGATTCAACCCACCATTGATATTTTCCTGCTTCAACTTCTTGTGGTTGAAACTTTGGTGACATTTCTTTTGCCATTCTTTTTCCTCCTTAATAAAATTGTTTTGATACAATAAAAAAGTCCTATGAAGATTCACTTCATAGGACGATTATTTCGTGGTACCACCTAATATTCGCATCATCATTGATGCCTTTAACGTTGTTAACGAAGTCTACTCCGAGCTAAGTTACTATGATTCCCCTAGCCAACTTACAAGCTACCTTCACACAAATTCGTTAAGAAGTTTCACCAACCCTTCTCTCTCTATCAACTAAAATTCGTATTACTCCTCTTGTGCAATGCTTTTATTCTATGCAGTATAGTCTACCATTGTTTAACAATACTTGCAAATGATTTTCCTTGCATTTATTCTACTTATTTTTTCAAGAAACGACGCATTGAGAAAATCGAACCAAATGATCCAATTAATACTCCAACTCCTGCCATTGCTAAAGATAAACGATATAAGAAAGGATTTGGTGCTAATAAGCTAAAATTAGATCCAGCAAAGAAATCACTTCCACCTTTATAAATCCATAAATATAAGCCCCATAATACAGCAATTGGAACAATTGAACCAATTAAGCCAATGAAACCACCTTCTAAGAAGAATGGCCAACGAATATAAGCTTTAGTCGCTCCAACTAATTGCATAATTTCAATTTCTGTTCTACGAGCATGAATCGTTGCACGAATCGTATTGGAAATTAAAAATAGAGCAATAATTAGTAATACTGCGATAACACCAATCCCAACATTACGAGATGTTGAAATAACTTTAAATAAAGTATCAGCTCTCGCTCCACCATAGTTAACACGAGCTACATAATCCATCTTTTCAATAGTTGTAGCTACTTCTTTTGTTTGATTAGGATTTTTTGTACTTACATCAAAAGCATTTCTAAGAGGGTTACTGTCATTTTTAAATAATTCAAATTCTTGTGCAACGCTCTTCGTAATATCATCTAATTCTTCATCTTTTGAACGGAATTTAACAGTATCTACAGCGTCCAATGCTTGAATAGCTGCTTTTAACTCTTCCGTTTTTGTTTCATCAGCTGCTAAATCAATATAAACACGAACATTGACATCTTGCTCTACATCTGTCGCAATTTTATTCATGTTAAATAGTAATGATACAAAAATACCAACGAGTAATAACACCATTGATACTGCAGAAATTGCACCAAATGTAGACCATCCATTTCTTAATAAGCTTTTAACCGCATCACGAATATGACGCACCATTGTTCTAATCTTCATATCCGTACTCCCCTTCCTCTTGGTCACGGACAATCCTACCCATTTCAATGGCCAAAACACGATGTTTCTTTTCATTTACAATTTGACTATTATGAGTTGCCATTACAATAGTTGTCCCTTGCTGATTAATTCTTTCTAAAATATCCATAATCTCCATAGAAGTTTCTGGGTCTAAGTTTCCTGTTGGCTCATCAGCAATCAATACAGCTGGAGTATTAACAATCGCTCTTGCAATTGCTACACGTTGTTGTTCCCCTCCTGATAATTGATCTGGGAACATTGTCATACGATGTGTTAAGTTTACTAAAGCTAACACTTCTTCTACTCGACGTTGAATTTCTTTAGGAGATTTTTCAATTACTTCCATCGCATAAGCAACATTTTCATATACGGTTAAACGAGGTAACAATTTGAAATCTTGGAAAACAACTCCTACATAGCGTCTTAAATAAGGAATTTCACGTTCTCTCATTTTTGTTAAATCATATTTTCCAACTGTAATTCGTCCTTTTGTTACTTTTTCTTGACGATACATCATTTTAATAAATGTTGATTTTCCTGCTCCAGAAGGTCCTACAACATATACAAATTCTCCGTCTTGAATTCTGACTGATAAATTATTAACGGCTAAAATACCTTTTCCATATTTTTTTGAAACATTCATCATTTCAATCATTCACTCACCAGCTTTCCCTATTCATAGTTTATGTCTTATCCATTATACCATTTTTCAGATGACAATCTATTGACAGCATATTACAAAAATATGTCATTTTAACAATGTTAAAACATTCTCTTTTTATAAAATTTTATGATAAAGTTGTACAATATAAAGCATAAAATACTGTAAGGCATCCTCTTTTACAGAATGAGGAATTAACAAATCTTCATTTGGATACCATTCACTTAACATTTGATTTCTAAAATACTCTATTACCATTTTAAACGGATGATCATACTGTTCATTTAACATTCCACGTTCAAATGCAGTTAATGTAATTCCAATTCTTATTAATGGGATTCCTATACCTTCTATCAGTCTTTGAAATATTCTTAATACAATTTCATACACATTAAAAGATGTTCGTCCAAAATATTCAATAATCATCGATTGCCAACCATTTAATAATTCTCTCGAGGTAATTTCCCCATCAAACCACTTTTCTTCCAATTCGTATCCAATCATATCTATTAAAAATAGTTGAAGTAGATTAATATTAGAAAATGAAATTGGATTTCTTCGAATAGCTAAAAAATTATTTAATAAAATATGATGAACTTCCTCTGCTGAACCAATATTCCAAAAATATTTCGCAATTAAATTAGAAAAATCAATCGAGATTAGAGGAATTAATGTAACATAATAACGACAAGCATATATACGATAATTCTTTTGTTCCTCGGACAACTCACTTTCTAGCCTACTTTGTACAATTCTAGCATATGCTTCTCCAAATAACTCTAAAAACTCAAATAATGAAATTGAAAAAGAATGATAAGTATTTAGCTGAAGATAGAATTTATGATTAATGTTTACACATTTTGATTTTCGTTTAAATTCAACTTTAAACTTATAAGGTTTTGTTAAACTACGAATCTGGGATACAAAGTAATTAAAGAAATAACCTGCTTGCTTCTGTGTAATTCTTAAATCACAAACATCTGCATTAGTTGGAAGATTTTTAGAAAGAATATATGATTTATAGAGTTGAGTAATTTTATCATGATGTGTTTTTAGCTGCTCACAGCAAGAGTGTACAAACTCAGCCCCATACAAACAGCTTAAAACTTCCTGATATTTTGGAGTAAATAGATGAAACTTTTCGGCATAATAAGATGAATAAAATAGTCTAAGATTATCTAAATCCTGCTCAAGTGCCACTTCTAATAATTTAGGATTTAAAGACTCTAACCACTTTTCTTTTAATTCTTTTTGTAACACTTTAAAATCTTTATTAAAATACTTATTAGCGTATTTACCTTTCAAATAATAGTCAGAAAGTTTTTGTATTTTCATTTGTTCAATATGAGATAATTCATCTAGATGTTCATTGAAATATCGATAAATCATCATTGAGCTTTGAGATTTCATATACTTATCCATAAAATCACTTGGAAATTTACTTTCAGGATCATTTAATTGATTTTTATCCATAATCTCATACGCATGAATAAATTCTTCAATTAATTCCATTGTTTCAAGCAACCCTCGAAGTTCACTAACAGCATATTTCATTCCCAAAACCCCCTTTTATTTTCTAATTCTATTTTACCGCTTTCATCTGCATAAAACAAATGATTTTTCTAGTTTATTTCGCTTTTTTCCGAAAAAAATAAAGTTGTTTAGATATAGCATCCAAACAACTTTATTTTCATCATTTAACTTTTAGTTTTTAGTAGCATTAACTCTGAGATTCGCCTAGCGAAGCTGCTAGCATCCTCCTGATACTATATTAAAAAGTCACTATTTTATACGTACTCTCATTCGATTTCCGTTTAAATAAAAATGACTTTTTATAGTAGTATTAGCGATAGCAACCACATCTTGAGGTTTCTATCGCAGGAAACATTAAGACCTTAGGCTCATGAGATTCGCTTGCGAAGCTGCTGGCGTCCTCTTACTACTATATTAAAAAGTCAATTTTTATTCCGTCTCACCGGATAATGTCCATTTTAAGTACGCATCCATAAATGGATCTAAATCACCATCCATGACAGCACCAATATTTCCTGTTTCATGACCAGATCGCAAATCCTTCACTAATGAATACGGATGGAAAACATAATTACGAATTTGAGAACCCCAAGCAATATCTTTTTGTTCTCCACGAATTTCAGCTAACTCAGCTGCTTTCTTTTCTTCTTCTAATTGATATAATTTTGTTTTTAACATCGCCATCGCTTGATCCTTATTTTTAAATTGCGAACGCTGCGCCTGACTTTGAGTTACAATTCCTGTAGGAATATGCGTAATACGAACAGCAGATGAAGTTTTATTAATATGTTGACCACCCGCACCACTCGCACGATATACATCAATTTTCAAATCATCCGGATTAATTTCAATATCAATATCCCCTTCTAATTGAGGCATAATATCAATGGAACAAAACGAAGTATGACGTTTTCCAGCAGCATCAAAAGGAGAAATTCTCACTAAACGATGTACCCCTTTTTCGCTCTTTAAATAACCATAAGCATTTAATCCTTCAATAGATAAAGTCACAGACTTAATTCCCGCTTCTTCTCCATCTTGATAATCAACTGTTTCAATACGGTATCCATGCTGTTCAGCCCATCTTGTATACATTCTTAACAACATACTTCCCCAGTCTTGTGATTCTGTTCCACCAGCACCTGGATGAATTTCTAAGATCGCACTACATTTATCATGAGGCCCACTTAGTAACATACTTAATTCATATTTTTCTAGTTCTTTTTCAACGCTATGAATACGTTCCACTAATTCATCATGAATTTCTTCTTCAGGATCTTCCTTATACATTTCAAATAAAAGTTCTACTTCTTCTACTTGCAATTCTAATTGATGAAACGTATCATACACAGCTTTTAATTCATTACTTTTTTGAATAACCATTTGAGCTTTTTCATTATCATCCCAAAATCCAGGTTCAGACATTTGTTGTTCATAAGAAGCAATATCTTCTTCTAAATGATCTAAGTCAAAGAGACCCCCTATAACTTGTCATTTGAGTACTCATTTTTTCTAATGCATTTCTGATTTCACTAACTTCCATACCATTCTCCTATCTAAATTGTAAAAAGGTAGGCTGGACTTTTGCCCAGCCTACTTCTTATTATGCTTGTTCTGGTTCTCCTTTTGAACGATCATTTCCTTGTGCAATCACACTTCTAGCACCTTGCACTTGTTCACGTTGTAAGTTTTGACGAATTTGAGATTTCATCAAAATACGAGTCACATCATAGTCAATTGCAGCAATCATTTGTTGGAAACGATTGAAACCTTCTGTTTGATATTCTGTTAATGGGTCAATTTGTGCATATCCACGTAACCCTACACCCTCACGTAATTGATCCATATCATCGATATGGTCAGTCCATTTACGGTCAACTACACGTAAAATAACAACTTTTTCAAACTCAAGCATTTGAGAATCCCCATTTAATTGCTCTTGTTTTTCTTTGTAAATTTCCATTGCTTTTTCATTCAATAGACCTTCAATTTCTGAAGGAGTTTTTCCTTTTAAGTCAGATAATGAAATGTCATCTGGATGACAAATCGCATTTGCTGCGAAATCTACTAAGCTTTCTAAATCCCAAGTTTTCTTTTCACCTAGAGTATGATTTTCAACCATACGATGAATCGTTCTGCGAATCATTGCTTTCGTTACTTTTTCTAATGAATTTTCTTCATTAATAATTTGCAATCTTTGTGAATAAATAATTTCACGTTGTTCACGCATTACTTCATCATATTGTAATACGTTTTTACGTGTATCATAGTTATTTCCTTCTACACGTTTTTGAGAAGATTCTACTTGACGAGATAACATTTTACTTTGGATAAAATTATCATCACCATTTTCATCAAGGTTAAATCTTTCCCAAATTGCTTGCATTCTTTCTCCGCCAAAACGTTTCATTAAGTCATCTTCTAATGATAGATAGAATTGAGTCGCACCTGGATCTCCTTGACGTCCAGAACGTCCACGTAACTGATTATCGATACGACGACTTTCATGACGTTCTGTTCCGATAACGCATAATCCACCTAATTCTTTAACACCTTTTCCTAACTTAATGTCCGTTCCACGTCCTGCCATGTTTGTCGCAATTGTAACGGCACCACGTTGTCCAGCCATCATAACGATTTCTGCTTCTTTAAAGTGGTTTTTAGCGTTTAATACTTCATGAGGAATCCCTTCTTGATGAAGCATTTGTGATAATAATTCACTTGTTTCAACCGCTACAGTACCAACAAGAATTGGTTGTCCTTTTGCATGACGTTCCTTAATATCACGGACAACAGCCTTAAATTTACTCTTTAATGATGGATAAATGACATCATGAGCATCAATACGTTGAACAGGACGGTTTGTAGGAATCGTAATAACATTCATATTATAAATTTCACGGAATTCTTCTTCTTCAGTTTTAGCAGTACCTGTCATACCTGACAATTTACGATACATACGGAAGAAGTTTTGGTAAGTAATTGTCGCCATCGTTTTCGATTCATTTTCAACTTCTACACCTTCTTTAGCTTCAATTGCTTGGTGTAAACCATCTGAATAACGACGTCCTTCCATAATACGACCTGTAAATCCATCTACGATTTTTACTTGTCCTTCATCTACTACATAATCAATATCGCGAATCATAATGTAGTTTGCACGTAAGGCTTGGTCAATGTGGTGAACTAATGCTGAATTGTCCACATCATATAAATTTGGTAAACGGAAAGTTTGTTCCGCTTTATTAATTCCTTCATCTGTTAATGAAATAGATTTAGAAGTTAAATCAATTGTGTAATCTTCATCTTCTTTTAATGCTTTAACAAAGAAATCTGCACGTTGGTATAAAACTGTAGATTTTTCAGCTTGTCCTGAAATAATCAATGGTGTACGAGCTTCATCAATTAAAATTGAATCTGTTTCGTCAACTACCGCATAATTTAATGGACGTTGTACCATTTGCGATTTATACACCACCATGTTATCACGTAAATAGTCAAATCCTAATTCACTGTTTGTACTATATGTGATATCTGCGTAATAAGCTGCGCGTTTTTCTTCTGGTGATTGTCCAGTTAAGTTTACCCCTACACTTAATCCTAAGAAGTTATATAATTCACCCATTTCTTTTGCATCACGTGTAGATAAGTATTCATTAACTGTTACTACGTGTACACCATCACCAGAAAGTGCATTTAAATATACAGGCATTGTTGCTGTTAAAGTTTTACCTTCCCCTGTACGCATCTCAGCAATGTTCCCATTATGTAGAGTAATTCCTCCCATAATTTGAACTTTATAAGGGAATAAACCTAGTACACGTTTAGCACCCTCACGCACTAAAGCGAACGCTTCTGGTAATAATTTATCTAATGATTCTCCTGAAGCATATCTTGCTTTAAATTCTTCTGTTTTTACTGGAAAATCTGCATCACTTAATGCTTCCATTTTACTTTCCAAACTAATTACTTTATCCGCTAATTTTTCAAGTTTACGAACTTCGCGTTTGTTATTTTCAACTAATTGCTTTAAAAAATTTGCCATTCTATGACTCCTTTATTTTATTCTTTCCTAATCATCTATCTTGCAAATGAGTATACCAATTGCATCTTATTCATTTTACCACCATTATTCAAAATAGAAAAGAAAAAAAGGAAGAGTTGGAAAAAAATTTCCAACTCTTCCTCCAAAAAAGATGTTTTTATGCATTTGTTTCAATCAAACCATATTTACCATCTTTACGACGATAAACAATATGTGTTTCATTTGTTTCTGCATCTTGATAAATAAAGAAGTTGTGACCTAACATATTCATTTGTAAAACAGCTTCTTCGCTATCCATTGGTTTTAAATCTACTCGTTTTGTACGAACAATTTCTAATACTGATTCATCTTCGTCAACTGGTTCTGGTACAACTGGTGCAACAGGAATATCAAATCCTTTTTCACGAGATTTACGATTAATTTTTGTTTTGTATTTACGAACTTGTCTTTCTAGTTTATCAATCACTAAGTCAATACTACCATAAAGGTCTCCAGAAGTTTCTTCTGCACGTAAGACTAAGTAAGGAAGAGGAATTGTTACTTCAACTTTTGCTGTTTTTTCAGAATATACTTTCAAGTTAACATGAACCGTTGCATTTGCAACATCACCGAAATATTTTTCTAATTTTGAAAGTTTCTTTTCCGCATAATTACGAATTGCTTCTGTAACTTCAATGTTTTCTCCGCGAATATTATATTTGAACATAATAATCTCCCCTTTCATCTGGCTTTGCCAGACTGAAGAAATCTCTTAAGGACCACTCTTAAGAATCCCTTCTTTTGATTTCTTTCTATGCTTAAATTATAAACCTTTTACTATTTTTTTACAACCGTTTTCAAATATCTTTAAAGAATCCTAAACATTTATTTGTACATTCTTAAAAACATAAAAAAATTAATCGAAATAATCTTTAGTGTCATTAAATTTACATTGATTATTTTGTTAACTCTTTCTCAATCCTCGTATAAATTCATTACAAAATAAGAAAAAAACTGATTGTTTCTATTGACAGAAACCGTTTTCAGAATTACATTAAAGATATCTTATAACACAAAGGAGTATTGTTTTATGGAAAAAGTTTTTGCAAGTCCTTCTCGTTATGTTCAAGGAAAAGATGTGTTTAAAACAGGTCTTTCCCATGTTTTAGCTTTAGGAAATCGACTACTTCTTCTATGTGACCCAATCGTTTATGATTTAGTGGGAAAAGAATTAGAAGAAAATTTAGTTGCTGCTGGAGCAACTGTTTATCATGAAAGTTTCAATGGTGAAGCTTCGAACAAAGAAGTTAGTCGTGTAGCTGAAATTGCTAAAGAACATGAATTAACAGTCATTGTTGGTTTAGGCGGCGGTAAAACAATTGATACTGCTAAAGCAATCGCAGATGACTGTCAATATCCTGTAGCTATTTTACCAACAGTTGCTTCTACAGATGCACCTACTTCTGCTTTATCAGTTATTTATTCTCCAGAAGGAGTATTTGAACGTTATCGTTTCTATACAAAAAATCCAGAATTAGTTTTAATTGATACAAATGTTATCGCTCATTCTCCTGTTCGTTTACTAGTTTCAGGAATTGCAGATGCTCTTGCTACTTGGGTTGAAGCTCGTGCAGTTATCGAAGCTCAAGGAAAAACAATGGTAGGCGATACTCCAACAATCGCTTCAGAAGCTATTGCTCGTGCTTGCGAATCTACTTTATTTGAAAATGGTCTTCAAGCATTAGCTGCAGCAAATGCAAAAGTAGTAACTCCTGCTTTAGAAGCTGTTGTTGAAGCGAACACATTATTAAGTGGTATTGGTTTTGAATCTGCTGGTTTAGCTGCTGCTCACGCCATCCATAATGGATTTACAGCATTACATGGAGATATCCATACTCTTACTCACGGTGAAAAAGTAGCTTATGGAACATTAACACAACTTTTATTAGAAAATCGTCCTAAAGAAGAATTAGATAAATATATTACATTCTACAAAAAATTAGGCTTACCAACTACATTAAAAGAAGTAAAATTAGATACTGTCCCATATGAAGATTTACTAAAAATCGGTCGCTTAGCTACACAAGATGGCGAAACAATCCATCAAATGGTCGTTCAATATACTGCTGAAGATGTAGCCAATGCTCTAATCGCTCTTAATCATTACGTGACAACTCGATTTTAATTTCTGAAGAATATATTTTATTCAAACTCACACCAATCAGCTCAAGCAGATAACTGCTTCTGCTGATTTTTTTAGTTATTATCGAAACACCGTAAACAATTTGACGTTTTCTATCCCTTTTTCCTGTAATAACTTAGCAGCTAGTCGAATTGTTTTCCCAGTTGTATAAATATCATCGAACAATAAAATTTTATACGGTAACTGTATCTCGTCTTTCAATACAAAGGGTTGTTGGAGTTTCATTCTCTCTGCTCTTGTCTTTTCAGATTGTTTTTTCCCTTTTCCAATATGATCAAAGATTTGTAGATAAGGAATTTTCGAGAGCTCTAAAAGATATTCAACCGATTCAAATTCTCTTTTTTCTATACTATGTTTGGATATTGGTAGTGGACAAATCGTATATCCTTGTTTCAAATATTTCTTCAATGCTCTTTTTATATCTTCTTTTATTAAAAATGCTACAGCACAGTCTCCCTCAAATTTATATCGTTCCATAAATTCTTTTGCCTGTTCGTCATAAACATATAATGCTTGATTCACTGGAAAATAAGAATCCACCTCTTTCCAGCGAATACAGTCATAACAGAGTGTCGCTTCCTCCATTAAACGCCCACATCCCGGACAAGTTAGTTCCTTTTCTAACGAATGAAACAACTGTTGACACTGGCGACAAATCGGTCTTGAATTCCATAGAAATAAAGAACTAATTCCTAAATCTGCTGCCACATCATTTCTACACCATACACAACGCATTTTAGTCACCTTCTATTAACCCTCTTTTTCTAGCTTCTTCATTCAATGATTCGATTTCTTTTTTAGCTTGTTTCATTGCTCGACTTATTCCTTCATAGAAATAGACCACTTCTCCTTCTGGATGATCCACACTTCTACCTGCTCTTCCTGCAATTTGTACTAATACTTCCCTTGTAAAAATCTCTTCTTGAGCTTCTATTACAGCCACATCAATCCCATAAAAAGTAACTCCTCTTTCAAGTATCGTTGTCGTAATTAAAAAATCTAACTTTCCATCTCGCATCTGTTGAATTCTTTCTTGTCGCTTTTCCTCTTGAGAGGAAACACTGGAAAAACTTGCCTTTGGGAAAGCTCGACTTATCATTTCTTCCACTGCTGGAATTTGCCCAATCGTTGACACAAATACTAAAAAGGGAGTTTTGTTATCAAGTCGCTTTTTCATCCAACTATACAACTCTTGCGGAATTTTTTTCTTTTCTAAAGCTCTATCCCAATTTCGTAATTCCTTAAACAGAGGAACAACAAGAGGATGCCGATGGAATCTTGCCGGTAATAAAGAATAGGACAATTGATGATGTTGCATTTTGTACAATTCTAATTTTGAAGGCGTAGCTGTCATAAAAACTAGCCTTCCCGTTGGTTTCACCGCACGATGAACCGCAAATTGCAACATGTCACTATTGGAATAAGGAAAGGCATCGACTTCATCTACAATTAACACATCAAACGCATGATAAAATCGTAACATTTGGTGAGTCGTAGCAATGGTGAGAGGTGTTCTTTTATAAGTCCCGTTTGTTAATCCATGTAAAACAATCACTTCTTCTAAAGGAAAGGCTTCTTTTATCCTTGGCGCTAATTCATTACAGACATCAATTCTTGGAGCTGCTAATCCAACTCTTCCTCCCTTTTCTAATACTGTTCGTATGAGTTCAAAAATCATTTCGGTTTTTCCTGCTCCAGTAACAGCCCATACTAAATGCTCCTTATCCATTACTTCTACTAATTCTTGCGAAAGTTTTTCCTGTTCTTTTGACATCGAATGCTTGTAATATAACTGAACAGAATGTGGTAAAAAGGCCGGCGTTTTTTCCTCAACAGCTACTAGTACACAACATTCTTTTACTTTTCCCATATTCAAGCATTTTAAACAATAATGACAATTTTTCTGGCAAATAATGCATGGCCCTACTGCGAAGTCTTCTATATTTTGATTGCCACAACGATTGCAAGCAAATTTTCCTTTTTCCTTATTAAATCCAGGCAATACTTCTCCCATTTTTTCTAACTCTGAATCTCTTTGTGACTGAAACTTAACTTGAATTCTACCAAACTCTTCCATAACATACCTCCCTTCTTTATATACGAAAAAAGCAGCGAAAAAATTCGCTGCTACGATAATAATTTATAAAAAAACAAACATCCCAAATGGGATGTTTGCTTTACATACGATTAAATTCATTCAAGATGAAGATTATTTAGCAGCTACACCTTTATCAGCTACTAACTCAATTTCTTCCCATCCAGTTCCTTTATCTGGAGTGATATTAACTTTCTTAACACGTTTATTAACGGCTGTTAATTCAAATGTATTGAAACGAGGAATTGCAAATGGGTTTTCTTGAACGTATTGTTGCCATTCTAAGAATAATTGTTTTCTAACATTTTCATCAAATGTTTCATTTGAAGAAATACGTTCTAATAATGCTGTATGTTTAGGTTCTACAAAGTGACCAAAGTTGAAAGCAGCTTTAGGTCCATATAATCCATCTGGAGATGGGTTATAACCAATTGTGAATCCACCTGTCCACATATCAAAGTCATCAGCATATTTTTGTAATTTTTCAGCATAAGTTTGGAAATCTAATGTACGACCAGTTAATAATTGTACATTTAATCCAACTTCTTTCCACCAAGCGATATATTGTTGTAATACCGCTTCAGCAGTTTCACTACCTTTAGCTGCTAATAATGTAATTGTTAATGGTTTTCCTTCTTTATCTTCTACAAATCCATCGCCATCAACGTCTTTATAGCCAGCCTCTTTTAAGATTTCTTTTGCTTTTTCAGGATTGTATTCAAATCCAGGAACGACGTCTTTACCTACATATACGTCTTTGAAGAATGGAGATAATAATGTATTTGCACGAACTGATAAACCATGGTAAGTATCTTTACCAACTGTATCGTTATCGATTGCATATCCAATTGCTTTACGTAAAGCAACATCATTCATTTTCTTAGAAGGATCTACAACGTGTTCACCTTTAGCTGCATCCCAATGTCCAACATTGAAACCAGTATAACTAATTGAGTTTGTCATTAATCCTAATAATGAAATGTTATCTAAATCTTTGAAAGTTTCGTATTGATCAGAAGGCATTCCACTTACATAATCATAGTGACCTGCTTTTAATTCTGAAACAATTTGTTCACTACTTACAACATCTAATTTCACGTCAATTTTTGGTTGACCTTTATAGTAATAAGGGTTTTTCTCAAAGCTTACAGATTCACCTGGTACGATATTTTTAATAACGAATGGTCCACTACCAACAACTTTTGTACGAGAGTAATCAGATGTAATCATTTCTTGATAAGTCATATCTTTATAAATATGTTTTGGAATCATTAAAGTATTGATTGCTTCTCCACCATACTCTAATGCTGGATAAACTTCTTTTAAGTGAAGTTTAACAGTTTGATCATCAATTTTTTCTAAACCAGAAATAGATGATGCTTTTCCTTCATGGAATTCTTTTACCCCTTCAACATTTAAAATATCTTCAGAGAAACGAACTCCTTCATAATCTGGACGACTAATTGCTTCATATGTGAAAATATAGTCATCGATTGTTAAAGGTTCACCATCAGACCATTTATAATCCCCTTTTTTCAAGTGAATTGTAAATGTTTTGTTTTCAATATCTAACTTGTAATCAGCCATTCCTTTGCTGTTATCAATTTTTTGGTTTGCATCATAGTCAAATAAGTTTGAGAAAGCCATGTTGACTACTGAACCATCACCTGAATCGATGAAAAGAATTGGATTAAATAATCCTTTGAATGGTGAGTTAGATACTTGTGCCATGTTTAGTGTCCCACCACTAATTGGCGTACCTTCGTTTACCACTTCTGTTTTAAATCCATCTTCAACAGGAGCTTGTACTGATGAAGAAGATTGTTGTTTGTTACCACATGCCGCTAATGCTAACGCAGCTGTAACAGTAAGAAATCCTGTATATAATTTCTTGTTATTCATATTATCCCTCCTAAGTTAAAAAAAACTAATGAATGTTTCGATACTAACACTGTTTATAATGCATTTCAACATTTATTTCATTTTCTAACGTTTTTTTCATCTATTTTTAATGAACTTCCTATATCTATATGTTATAATTATAACCTTTTATAGTTATAGAAAATTTATACATAAAAAAAACGAGCTTAAGCTCGTTTTTTTCTTATGCTTGTTGACTAACAATATAGTTTACAGCATCTCCAATTGTAACAATTTGTTCAGCATCTTCATCAGAAATCTGAATTCCGAATGCATCTTCTAATTCCATGACTAATTCAACAACATCTAATGAATCAGCACCTAAGTCTTCTTGGAATGTTGTATCTTTTGTAATTTTTAATACATCGACACTAAAACGTTCCGAAATTAATTGAATTACCTTGTCTAATACTTCTTGCTCTGACATTTGTATTCCTCCTTGTCTAAGCGATTTCTCCCTACACTCCTAATGGATATACTCTTATTTTACTCAAATTTGGCTTTATTGTCTATCATTTCTTTTGAAAGCACTTTATTTTATATAGTACTATGATAAACTATTTTTCCAAATTTCAGCTTGTTCTTTTGTAGTTAGTACAAAATGTCCTGGAGTAATTTCAAACATTTCTTCTGGTTCATTTTGAACGGTTGTCTGATAAATCACTCTTTTACGATTTCTTTCATATTGAGGATCTGGTAAAGGAATCGCAGATAATAAACTCTTCGTATACGGATGGAATGGTTGATGATAAACAGCATCAGCTGTTCCTAATTCAACTATTTTCCCTTGATACATCACTGCAATTCGATCACTAATATATTTTACCATCGATAAATCATGCGCAATAAATAAATAGGTTAATTGTTGCTCTTTTTGCAATTTTTTTAATAAATTAACGATTTGTGCTTGAATCGATACATCTAATGCTGAGATTGGCTCATCACAGACGATAAAACGAGGATTTACGGCTAGAGCTCTTGCAATCCCTATCCTTTGGCGTTGACCACCAGAAAACTCATGTGGGTAACGATTTGCATGTTCTGGATTCAATCCTACCATTTTCAATAATTCATTTACTTTTGCATCTCTTTCTGCGCGAGTTTTAACGATACCGTGGATATCCATTCCTTCAGCAATAATATCTCTAACTTTCATTCTTCCATTTAAAGAAGCATATGGATCTTGGAAAATCATTTGAGCTTGTTTTCTAAAGTCTTTTAAATCTTTTGTTTTTGTTGGAATTTCTTTTCCATCAAATAAAATTTGTCCATCTGTTGCATCATTCAATCGCAAAATCGAACGACCTGTTGTAGACTTTCCTGAACCAGATTCTCCAACAAGACCGAAAGTCTCGCCTTCAAAAATTTCAAAACTAATATCATCGACTGCTTTTACAACTTGTTTCGAAGAAGAACCAAAGTAACACTTTAAGCCTTTAACTTCGACTAATTTACGTTTACTCATTTGTCACTCTCCTACTTTCAAATTGTGCCCAGCGTTTTTGAATTTCTTCTGGTGGCTCTACTTTTGGAGCACGTTCATCTAATAACCATGTTGCTGCAGCATGTGTATTTGATACAGCAAACATTGGTGGCATTTCTTCAAAATCAATATCTAATGCATAATCGCTTCTTAGCGCAAATGCATCTCCCTTTGGAGGATTTAATAAATCTGGCGGTGTTCCTGGAATCGTATATAAGGATTCTTCCTCTTCTAAAGAAGGCATTGAGCATAATAATCCCCAAGTATATGGATGTTTTGGATTATAGAAAATTTCATCGACTAGTCCATATTCCACAATCTTCCCAGCATACATTACAGCCACTCTATCCGCAACATTCGCTACAACTCCTAAATCATGCGTAATAAAGATAATAGAAGTGCCATTCTTTTGTTGAATTTCTTTTAATAATTCTAAAATTTGTGCTTGAATCGTTACATCCAATGCAGTCGTTGGTTCATCCGCAATTAAAATATCTGGATTACATGCTAATGCAATCGCAATAACAATTCTTTGTCTTTGTCCACCAGAAAATTGATGCGGATAATCATTCACTCTTTTTTCCGAATTTGGAATTCCGACTTGTTCTAATAATTGAACGGCTTGTTGCAAAGCTTCTTTTTTCGATAATTTTAAATGCTTAATCATCGATTCTGCCACTTGCATGCCAACTTTCATCGTTGGATCTAAAGACGTCATTGGGTCTTGGAAAATCATCGCAATTTTCTTCCCACGAATTTGTTGCATTTCCGATTCTGATTTTTCTAAAATATTTTCTTGTTCGAAAATAATTTCTCCATTTTCAACTAAAGCATTGGCAGATAATAATTGCATAATCGATCTAGTCGTAACAGATTTCCCAGAACCAGACTCACCAACTATCGCTAAAGTTTCTCCTTTTTTCAAGTCAAAATCTATCCCTCGAACCGCTTGAACTTTTCCATCAAATGTTTGAAAGGATACTTGTAAATTTTTTACACTTAAAATTGTTTCACTCATACATTTCTCCTATTCTTTCATTTTTGGATCAAAGGCATCTCTTAATCCATCTGCTAATAAATTAAAACTAATCATTAAAATACATAATACAATTGCCGGGAACCACATTAAATGCGGTAAAAATCTAAATGTTTTATACCCATCATTAATGAGCGAACCTAATGAAGCATTTGGTACTGGAACTCCAATTCCTAAGAAACTTAAAAATGCTTCAAAGAAAATTGCTGAAGGGATTGAAAACATCGTTTGAATAATAATAATTCCAGCAATATTTGGTAATAGGTGTTTCAATGCAATTTTCCAAAAACTTTGTCCTAATGATTTAGACGCTAGGACATATTCTAAATTTTTTAATTTTAATGTTTGCGCACGAACAACACGAGCCATTGTTAACCAACTCGTAACCCCAATGGCTAAAATAATCGTACCGACACCTGGTTGTAAAAATAACAACATTAACACCAAGATAACTAAGTTTGGAATAGCCGTCATAATTTCTAAAATACGTTGCATCACTGTGTCTACACGACCACCAAACCAGCCAGAAATCAAGCCATATAATACCCCTACTGTTAAATCAAACATTGCAGCAGCAAAGGCAATTAATAATGATAATCTTGTTCCATATAAAATTCGAGATAATAAATCTCTTCCCAAACCATCTGTTCCTAAATAGTAATAAGTCCCTTCAGGAACTCCTGCTTGAGCATAGGCATCTACTCCCGCTCTCATCCCTTTAAAAATACCAGGAATTTTAGCTGGTAAATTCGCAAATTGAACATTTTGTTCCAATGGATCATGCGGACTAATAAAAGGGGCTAATAAAGCAAGAATGATAAAGAGAACTACAATTCCTAACGACACAACTGCTCCCTTATTTTTTTTCAATCGTCTCCATGCATCTTGTAAAAAACTTTGAGGAGGAAGGGAAATATTTTCCACTTGTTCAAAAGATGATGCTACACGTTTAAATGCTACTTTTTCTGTCATTATGAAGCTTCTCCTCCTTGTGTTAAACGAATTCTAGGATCAATAAATCCATATAGTAAATCCACAATTAAAATGGTCACAACAAGTAAAAATGAATACATCATTGTCACACCCATAATCGTTGGATAATCATTTGTTAAAATGGATTTAACAAATTGCTCCCCAATACCAGGAATGGCAAAAATATTTTCAATTACCATTGAACCTGTCATTAAACCAACTAACATTGGACCAGCAATAGTCACTAAAGGAATCAATGCATTACGTACGCCATGTTTCATAACCACTTCCATACGGCTCAAACCTTTTGCACGTGCTAATTCCATATAATCAGACTGTAACACTTCAACCATTTCCGTACGAATAAAACGAGCAGAATCCGCTACTGGAGAAATGGATAATGCTAAAGTCGGTAAAATTGAAGAAATAAACCCTTGATTCCATAATGCAATTGGTAAAATCGGAAAAATAACGCCGAATACTAATTGTAAAACAACTGCAAATACAAAACTTGGCACTGAACGTCCAATAATCGCAAAGAAAGTTGCTCCAGTATCCACAATCGTATTTTGTTTCATCGCCGCCACTAATCCAAGCAATGTACCCATTCCCATACCGAAAATTAATGCTTGTAAACCAATTTGAAACGATGGACCTACACGGCTAGATAATAAATTTAAAACCGTTGAATTATATTGGAAAGACATTCCTAAATCTAATCGAACTAAACCACCTAAATAAATGAAATATTGCATCCAAACTGGTTTATCCAACCCATATTTTGCATTCATAATTTGTAATTGAGCATCTGTTAAATTTTCTTCATTCGCATATGGCGAACCTGGTAATAATTTCATTAAGAAAAACGTGATTGTCGCAATTAAAAACAATGTAACAATCATGTAGAAAATCCGTTTTAAAATATATTTCGTATATTGATTCATGTACTTCCTCCTGAAAATACTCTTCATTTTTTAATAAAGAATGTTTTATCTATCATACTATTTTTAGCTTTTATAATTCAATTATTTTGTTTGAAAAAGTTTGAAAATGTAGTGTACATTTTATTAAAACTTCAAAAATAACTGATGACAAAAATACCGACCTCCAACTGTTAGATATTTAGTCTAACTTTTTGGGGTCGGTATAGTAGATTTTATAATTTCATAATCATAACCTTTAATTGATTAGGAGATGTATAACCTTCTACTTGTTTAAATCCAAAATCTTGATAAAATTTTAAAAGATGTTCATTATTTTCACACTCAAGCCAAACATATTAATTAACAACATCAACTAAACTAGATTGAATCAGTAATGAATAGATTTCATTAATATTTCTATTGTTTTGTGACCTATTATTTCTCAATTTACAGTATGTGAAGATTAGGTAACTTTTTGCTCTTGAAAGTGCGACAAAGAACGCACTTTTATCTTCTTCTGGTTGATCATTAAAACTCCAGAATGCAGAATCCTCCATCCCTAAAAAATAAACTGCCTCATATTCTAATCCTTTACTTTTGTGTATAGTCATGATTGAAATTGAGTTTTCACCTTTGAAATTAGATATTATATCTATCCATGCACCTTGTGATTGAGAATACTCTTCATATAATAGTTTTGAAAACTTCTTGATGGTGATAAACAAGTCATTTTTCCCATTGTACATTGGAAAGTTGGAAATAATTCTTTTATCACCTATTTTTTCGATAATACAATTAATTAAATTTAGCATCCTGTCTTCATCGGGAATAGGATTTGAAATTAGGTAAGTAATATCACTAACTATATTGTCAATCTCCTTATAGGATTTTGCTAAAATTAATTCATCAGTAAACTCATCTATTCCATTGATATTTCCATAAAAATTACTAATATTTTCCCAAATTAAAGGATCTCGTTTTCCTTGACTGCATGATATTAAATCTAATAATAGGTTACAAGTAGGGTCTTTTAAAAGCTCTTGATATTCATTTTCAATTCTTGCTTTAATTCCTTTACTGCTTAATGTAGTTATCAATTTTGAACTATAATCATCAACCTTCTGTTTTGCTAGGATACAAATTTCTGATGGTCGTATACCTCCTTGAATTTTTGATTCTATATCCTTTGCAATTAACTTAGCTTCTAAACTTTCATTTTCAAATTCAAATAATGTTATTTCACCCTCTTGAAATTCTGGATAATTATGTGTCTGAATAGAACTGTGATTACTATTTAATATCTGATGAACCTCTTTTTGGAATTCTACAAGTTTAGGTACAGAGCGGTGATTCATCAACAATTGATATTCATTTGAATTAAAGTCTCGAATATAGTCTGGAAAAATATCAGGCTTTGCACCTGCCCATCTCATAATGGCTTGCTTATTATCTCCAACTGCTGTTAATTTGCAAGACGAACCTAAAAAACAAGTTTTTAATAAATTATACTGAGCATATGTAGTATCCTGAAATTCATCTAGAAATACAAAATCGTATGTCATTTGAAGTGCTTTACGGATGTATTCGTTAGTAGCTATTATTTGAGTACTCAACTTTGTTATTTGCCTATACAAGAGGACCGGCTTACTATCTTGTGTACCTTTTAGTAAATCCTTTTTTAATTTGTGAGTATTCCCGTCATTAAGTATAATATTTTCGATAAATTTTCTTATATCTGACATTCTCCATCCATTAACATTAATCCCATTCATAGAGAGTAGTTCTTTTATAGTATACCAATCTTCAATCAAATAATCTCTTGATGGTCGTATATCCTCAGGTAGAACATCTCTAAATTGGTCTAAAACTCTCTTTTCAAAAGCCGAATAGGTTAATGAGGTAAAACGAGAAGCATATTCATCACCATAGCGTTTTTTAACTCTTTCTTTCAAATTTGATGCAGCATCCATTTTGAAACTTAATGCTAGAATTTTTTTCGGAGAAACGCATTTATTTGTAGAGAATAGATAGTCTAACTTTTGAACTAGTAATTCAGTTTTCCCCGCACCTGGTCCAGCAATGACTAAACAGTTAGTCACATCTTTGACGGCTCCTAATGCAGTCTCTTCTAAAATGATATCTCCCTCCTCACTCTTTACCATGTTCAATATCTCCAAGTAATTCTTTAGCACGGTTAACTATTTTTTCAAATACAGAGGGTAGATTTCTTGTTAATTCATCATCACTAATAGATGATAAAAATTGCATATGAGTTGTTGGCTTTCCTCTACCTAAAAAGAAATATTGATACCAAATCATTAATTCTTTCTCTTCTCTAGTAAAACTATCCCCCGGTCCACTCTTATCCTTTAAAGTAGC